>JAHDPK010000040.1:0-32457 GCA_018434395.1 Bacteroidales bacterium
ATATCCTATTAAGAAATTAACGCTCTTATATTTATATTGTGCTTGTCTCCCAGTCTTATCAATGAACTTGCCCAAAATCCCGTTTGGGGAGTGCAAAGGTAATAACTTTTCTCCTCTAAACAAATATCTGGAGAAAAATATCCGGTTATTCTTTATAAAATAAAGCTAAGATACCATCCGGGAAATATTCATCTATTTCTTAGAGAGCTTTTCTGTTAATAGAGGAATTATTTTGCTTTCATCACCAACAATTCCCAAATCAGCAGTTTGGAAAATGGGAGCATTCTTGTCCTTGTTTATGGCAATAATATAGCCTGACTCCTCCATACCTGCCAAATGCTGAATAGCACCTGAAATACCAATAGCAAAATAGAGATCAGGACGAACAGTTTTACCGGTTTGACCTACCTGCCTTTCATGTGGAATTATGCCAGCATCAACCATAGCCCTTGAAGAAGAAACTTCTGCCCCAATCACTTCTGCGAGTTTGGCCAATCGCTCAAACCCCTCAGCATCACCAACTCCCCTGCCTCCAGAAACTAAAACTTTAGCCTCGGTAATATCAATCCGATTCTTCTCTTCTTTAACCGTCTCAATAATCCTTACCCGAAATTTTGATTTGTCAAAATTAATATTTATCCGTTCCTCAATTCCCTTGCGATTATCATCCCTTGCACCTTTCAACATAACTCCCGGCCTCACCGTAGACATCTGAGGACGGTGATCCTTGCAAAGAATGGTTGCCATAAGATTTCCGCCAAATGCAGGACGAGTCATAAGCAAATTTCCGTCTTCAGAAATATCGAGTCCTGTACAATCAGCTGTAAGTCCTGTACCAATTCTGGCTGAAAGTCGTGGACCAAGATCCCGGCCAATTGTGGTTGCTCCAATAAGAACAATAGAAGGGTGTCTTTCATTTATAATCTGGGCAACAGCCTGAGCATAAGGCTCAGTTGAATATTCTTCCAATTCAGGAGCATCTACACACAAAACATTATCTGCACCATAAGCAATCAGATCTTGAGATTTAGTTGCAATATTATGTCCCAATAACATTGCATATACCTTCTCCTTTAAGACAGAAGCAAGTTCAGCTGCTTTTGTAAGTAATTCAAAAGAGACATTTTGAACAATGCCGTCACGCTGTTCAATAAAAACATAAATATCTTTGTATTGTGATTTATCTATCATGACTTTTCTCTTAAATAATAAATTTCTCTTTCAATTTTTCAATAATAATCTCAACAGCTTTGGCAGGTTCAACTTCATAGATCTTACCGGCACCTCTGGCACCCTTAGTAAATGATTTCCATACTCTAGTAGGAGACCCTTTGAGTCCGAGCAATTCTTCAGGTACGTTAATATCTGCACAGCCCCAAATGTCGACGTGACGCCTATAAGCATTGATTATGCCACCAACTGTCATATAACGAGGCTTGTTGGCAGCTGACGAGACTACTGTCATAAGACATGGCGTCTCAACCTCTACTATCTGACTGCCTTCTTCAATTGTCCGCTTAACTTTGAAATAATTTGGAGCAGTATAGTTAAACTCCTCTACATAGGTAACTTGAGGAATATCCAAATGTTCTGCTATTTGAGGGCCAACCTGAGCAGTATCTCCGTCAATTGCCTGGCGGCCTGTAATAATTAAATCATGATCCATCTTTCTTAGAGCACCTGCAAGAGCTCTTGAAGTAGCTAAAGTGTCAGCTCCTGCAAACTTTCTATCGGTAAGGAGAATCGCTCTGTCTGCCCCCATAGCAAAAGCTTCACGTAAAATATCATCAGCACTTGCAGGCCCCATTGTAATGACAGTAACATGTGCACCAAAATTGTCCTTAAGTTTTAGCGCAAGCTCCAAACCGCTTTTATCATCAGGGTTCATAATACTTGGAACACCTTCACGAATCATTGTTCCTGTTTCAGGATTGAGTTTTATCTCTGTAGTATTAGGTACTTGCTTTATACAAACGACTATATTCATTTCAATTAATTTATTTTAACAAACTTGAAGCAATAACCATCCTTTGAACTTCGGATGTGCCTTCATAAATTTCAGTGATCTTGGCATCCCTCATCATTCTCTCAACAGGGTATTCTCGAGTATAGCCATAGCCACCATGAAACTGTACTGCTTTTATGGTCATCTCCATCGCCGTTTCTGATGCAAAAAGTTTGGCTCTAGCAGCCTCTGTAGAATAATTTTGTTTTTGATCCTTTTTAAAGGCTGCACATCTTACAAGCAAACGCGCAGCTTCTATTTTCGTATTTAAATCGGCTAACTGAAACTGTGTATTTTGAAATTGACTTAATGGTTTACCAAATTGTTTTCTCTCCTTGACATATTTAACAGTTTCATCCATAGCTCCCTGGGCTATACCAAGAGCTTGAGCTGCTATTCCAATTCTTCCTCCATCAAGAGTCTTCATGGCAATTCCGAAACCACCACCCAATTTTCCAAGTAAATTTGCTTTTGGAACTCTACAGTTTTCAAATATTAGTTCACTTGTTGAGGATCCTCTTATTCCAAGTTTTTTTTCCTTCTTACCAACCGAAAACCCGGGAACATCACTCTCCACTATAAAAGCCGAAATACCACGAGTCCCAAGTGACCGGTCTGTCATAGCCATCACTATATATACTTTTGCATAACCGGCATTCGTAATAAAAATCTTGTTGCCATTGAGGATGTAATAATCCCCGTCCAGTGTAGCCGTAGTCTGCTGAGCAGAAGCATCAGTCCCAGCATTTGGTTCAGTTAGCCCAAAAGCCCCAAGCCATTCTCCAGAGCACAATTTTGGAAGATACTTTTTCTTTTGTTCCTCTGTACCATACTCATAAATTGGTGCAGCACAGAGAGATGTGTGAGCAGATACGATAACTCCGGTAGTTCCGCAAAATTTCGAAAGTTCTTCTACGGCCATGGTATAAAGCATGTTGTCTCCCCCGGCTCCCCCATATTCAACCGGAAACGGAATACCCATAATGCCCAACTTGGCCATCTTTTCTACTGTTTCAACCGGAAAACGTTCCTCCTCATCAATTTCTGCAGCAAGAGGTTTAACTTCTTTTTCTGCAAATTCCCTAATCATCTTCAAAAAAAGAAGTTGTTCCTTAGATAATGAAAAATCCATGATTATAAGATGTTAATAATAGATATGCAAAGGTACAAAAAAAGAAGCCAATCATAGATTGCCATTCTGTCTGTGCTGTTGAATAGTCATGTTATTCACTTATAACCAAAGAATTTCTCATAAGATTATTTGTAGAAATGAAATTGCTACTTTATTTTAAGCTCTTCCAAAATATAGGAAGATGGTGAATATTTGTCGATAATAAAGAGAATAAATCTAATATCTACAGCAATAGATCTAGATTGTTCAGGTTCAAATTTATAGTCAGAAACAAGCCCTTGCCAAATTCTATCAAAGTTAAGACCTATCATTTCGCCTCTGGCGTTTAATACAGGAGATCCTGAACTTCCTCCCGAAGTATGACAATCAGTCAAAAAATTAACTGTAATGTTCCCCTTTTTGTCAACGTATTTTCCAAAATCTTTTTCTTTATAAAGTTTCTGGATTTTAACGGGTAGATAAAATTCTTCTTCAGAAATGTTATTTAAATATTTTTCATGCATCCCATCTAAGGTTGTATAAGATGTATAAATAAGCCCATCTTCTGCTGTACTTCCTCTAACCTTTCCGTAGGACAACCGCTGAGAGTTGTTTGCATCTGGGAAAAGGATTTTGTTGTCGTTCATTTCAATAAAACCCTCCATGTATTTTTCAAACATCTCTAATTGTTTTGCTTGCAACTGTGCCCTTTGATTTGCAATTTTCTCAACATTAGCCATATAATATCCTATAGACAATTGATATAACGGATCAGCTTTTACCAAACTATCCACATTTTTTCTGTCATCATCAAGAAAAGCCATAAGCCTATCTTTATCTGTAAAAATCGACCTGCGAAATACATCTTTCGAAAGCTCTTCCACATCACTTTGATAATATTTCATGTATTTCACCATAGAAACAGGGTGGAATTTGTCGGGAAGATGTTGATAATATTTTAACATCAAATTACTGAATATTTTCCTATCCACTTCATAACTCCAGCTTTCAAAAAATTGATCTGTAAGACCCTTTAATCTTTTACACTCCCTGTCTGCCACTATTTTATCAAAATGCTTTCTTGAATAAATTGATACCAGTTTTTCAAATTTGCCTATAAAAGGAACAATTTCTGCTCCATTTATTCCTGCTTCTTTAAAATATAAATCAGCAAGATTATAAATCGCAACCTCTTTATACAGCTCTTCCATGTCCTTAATTAAAGAAGTGTTAGCCCATTCAATAAAATTTCTCTCCTCTTCTTTCTTTCTATCAATAAGATTGGTACGACGAACTCCTTGCATCTGTCCCTTTGTTCTCAGATAGATGTTACCTTCTGATGATAATTTCGCTGTATATCTATACTTCATTTCCGGATTTTCTGCCACTGCCTGTTTAAGAATATTAATTTTAGTATTGGCTAAATCCATTCTAGCAGGACCTTCAACATTAATAATTTCATCCAATGCGAAGGATGGAATATATTGTCTTGTTTTACCAGGATAACCAAGTATCATCACAAAATCTCCTTCTTTAAAACCTGATGTTGACAATACAAGACTTTTTCTGGGTTTGTAAAATCCATTAGTCTTTGAGTAATTATTCGGTTCATTATTTTGATCTGCATACACTCTCAAAATAGCAAAATCAGCAGTATGTCTCGGCCATGAATAATTATCTGTATTGCCGCCAAATTTCCCAAGTGCAAATGGAGGAACTACAACCATTCGAATATCTTTGTAAACTATATATAGACTCATAATATACTGGTTGTTCCCAAAAACAGATTGAATAGAAACCTCATATTTAGTACCTCGTGTGACTTCTTCAGCTATTTTCTTTCCATTCGAATTAATCTTATTTAATTTCTCTTGACCTTGTAAGCCCTTCGTTCCATTCAGGATCTCCTCGGTAACATCTTCCATTCTGATCAGTTGTTTCATTTCCAATCCTCTGCAAACAATTTCTTCTGAAGAATTCCTTGCCCAAAAACCATATTTGATAAAATCATTTTCTTGTGTTGAAAATCTTTGGATATATGGCAAAATAACATGATAGTTGGTAATAATAAGTCCCTTATCAGAAATAAAACTTGCTGTCCCATAACTTCTCAGGTTAGATCCCTCCGACATTAACCCAATAACAGCATCCTTAATACAAGCTTGATTAACACTATATATCTCTTCTGCACTTAATTTAAGTCCCATTTTACGCATTTGTGAAAATTTCTGATCTTTCAAAAGAAAAGGTAACCACAAACCTTCGTCAGCAATTGCAAATAGAACAAAAAATACAACCGTTATTAAAGTAATCAATATTCTTTTCATCAAAATCTATTTATCTGTTTTCAGAAGACTTAAAAGATATTTTGTATATCCAGAGTTTCCTGATTGCTTATTTATTAAGTTTGTTAGCTTGCTTCTTGTTTTAATGATTCTATCAAATATAGATTCCAAAACAATAGCATTTGACCCGTTTATAATTTCTCCGCCTTGTTGTTTATAAACAGATATCAAAGCTTGAATATAAGAGGTTTGAATATTTTTTACGAAAGGATTGTTATAATCATAACTTGGATTGAGAATGTTATCATCTATCATATCCAAATATTCTTCTATAGAAAGGCAAGAATAATCGAAAAAAGACGATTGAACCAATCTTGTAAGAATGATGGGACTAACCATTAATGCTACCAAATCTGCTTCCTTCTTATATACTTTATCCACATATTCGGAGCCGATTAAGGGTAATAACTCTCTTCTAAGTGTGTGTTTGCCTGCTTCTTTTAATTCTAAAGTGATATAATTGACAGCTTCAATTTGTTTTTGTTTTTCAACTGGAATATATTTTGGCTTTTCTGCTAATAAATTACCATAAAACTGGTACTTTCCTCCAACATATGAAAGAGGTAAAGATAAAAGTCTATAATACTGATTGATAAGGGCGTTATATCTTTCGACCAGAAGTGATTCATCGCCTCCAGTATCAATTGTCCACTTATATAGATTTTCCAAAATAATTCTTGTATTTTTAATGCCATAATAAGAAGATTTTATGATATCGTCACCCAGAGCATCAGACTGTGAGGCGGGATCAGGAAAAACCTGTGACATTGTTAAAGGCCCAAAAAAGTACATTGGATCATCTCCCTTGGAAATAAAAATCTTTTCAAGTTCTTCTCTTTCTTTCTTTTCTGTATCAGCACCATAAATAATCTTATATCCATACTCAATAGACAAAAAATCGAATGGTCCAAGTGCTGGTGGTGTCATCTTAACACCCCGCTGAAGATCACCTGGTTGAGCAACATAATTGTTTCTTGCATAATCCATAATCGAGGCAGTAGTTCCAAATTTCATAGTAAAAGTCGGTGACCTCAGAGAATCAACCGGATATGCATAAGACGCTCTCATATTATGTTGGAGACCAAGCATATGACCCGTTTCATGAGCTATAGCATATCTTATCAATTCTCCCTCAATCTCCTTGCTAAAAAAAGGTCTTCTAACTTCCGGATCTACTGCAGCTGTTTGAGTAAAACGCCACATTTTTATCAATGAGATAACATCATTCCACCATAAAATATCACCCTGCAGAATTTCCCCACTTCTAGGGTCTATCCAGATTTGTCCAGATGCATTTGCCTCTTCAACAGGAATGTATCTAACACAATTCACCCTAATATCGTAAGGATCAAAATCCGTATCATTTTTTGGATACTCCTTTGCAATAATTGCATTTTTAAAGCCTATCTTTTCAAATGCTTTTTGCCAGTCCTCAATACCCATTTTTATATATGGAATCCAATCTGAAGGAAATGCAGGATCTATAAAAATCACTATTGGGTTTTCAGGTTCAACAAGCTGGCCTTTTCTATGCTTTTCAACATCGCTCAATTTTGGTTCAATTCTCCATCTTGAGATAATTTTTTCTTTTGAAATGACCTTTCCTGATTCATATTTCTTTAATGATATTGTCTGATAACCGACTCTGTCGTCATCATATCTGGGTTTTAACAGTTCTGGTAATAGCAACATAAAGTACTGTACAGTAATACTAAAAGGCTCTTTACCGCCTGTATAACCATAATAAACTCTTATATTCACGTGATCATCTAACTCCTTCATGAATAAAACAGAAGTCAGTTTAGAGTCTAATCTTCCATTGTTCACATTGTCCGGTAAAGGCCAAGCAATAGTAACTTCATCCAAAAAAAATTTTGAAACGTCTATCACATTGACCAAAGAACCATCCTTTCGAACTTTTTGTTCAATGTCAAAAGTATAAACTGCAGATACTCTTTGATTTTTTTCGACAGATTCATAAATTGGATCATTCTTGTCAATCTTATAAAAATTAATTATCTGATCCATTCTGAGAGTATTTCCTGACTTCGTAAAACGAATTATAACAGGAGGTTTGCGCATTTGTCCTGCTGCGTAAACTTTTGCCTCAGGCTTGCTAATATCAACTATCCTCGAACCAAATAAAATGTCTTTACCAATAACATAGTCAGGAATTTCAAACTTATATCCATTTGTATTACATATCTTTATAAAATGTCCCTGTGCAGGAATTGCAACATGAAAAATTAAAAGCATTAATAATAATCTAATTTTCTTTGCCTTCATTATTATCTAGGTGTAAACTTGTAGCTAATTCGGTATAAATCTCCTTCCCTAACAATGTCGTAACTTTCTGGAATATTACGCATAAAGTATTTTGAATTACTTCTGAACCAGGCATCAAAGATTATTACTGGAATATCTTCATCAATATTGAATGTGCCTTCTAGTTTTACCAATTCTATCTCCATTGTGGCAAAAGAAAGCGGATATGATGAAAGTGAAATATTTCCACCCGTTGACTTAGAATCAAGATGCCATTGCTTATTACCATTAGTGCCTGTCTCCCAATCTTGTTTTAAAACAAGTTTCGCGCTAAACTTCTGTGCAGGAGCGAATACTTTCCCTTTTCTTATATTATCTCCTTCAGCGACAAATCTTAATAAAGAATCACTCGGAGAAAAAAATCTCGTTGTTTTTCCAACACCATAATCTGCGATTACAGTATCTGTTGTATTAAATTTCAATAAATCAGCCAATCTTAAAACATCTCCTCCGGGTGTGTTAGCATAACATCCAAAAGCACTGTTGAAAGACAAGTTCCTAAGGCTTTTCATATAGTTCCCTTTTGAAGAATTGTTTAATACATTAACAACAATGTTACTAGAATAAGTGCCGTCTTTAGCTTTAATGGCCTGATTCATCTGATATCCAGGTCCCCCCAGAAGAGCAGCAGTTTTAAAAAATGAAGACATATCCACAACTGGGTCCTTTACAGTTATGTTAGTAAATGATAATTCTTCATTTACTATACAACTTTTCGGAGTTACCGGCACAAGAGTTAACTTGAGAGTTCTATTATATCCAGCCATGTCTTTTTTCTTAAAAGTCACAGTAAAGATTTTTGATAAAACCGATTTTGGTATAATTAGAGTATTTGAATTGCCTTCATTGATTAAAAAATCTGCCCCAATTGAGAGGTCTCCCTCAACGCTAATTCTTACCTCTGTGTCCATTCTTAATGCTTCTGTAAGACACAGTTCATAAGTTAAAGTTTCTGCCAGATAAGGATTTGTGAAACGATTCTGTTCAGTCGATTTGAAACTAATAGTAGGGAGTATTATGTCCTTAGTCATATTCAGTATAAACTCCGATTTCAGTTCCGGAATAACTGCATATTCCTGACTCGGACAAATTAAACACTTAATATTTATTAACTCATCATAAATATTTTCATTGAGAATATTTATTTTCAAAAAAGCTTCTTTATCTCCCTTAGCAAATACTATCTCATTAGAAGCAACAGAATAGTGTTCTCCCTCAATGGCAGTTCCGGTAAATCCTATTTTAGCCTTGATTTCTTTTTCTGCCGGCTTTGACAACACTAATTTTACATCATAACTTCCTACATCGGTTTTAACGGTCTCGGTAGATTTCTCAAAAAAAAGCACCGGTGCATATGATCTGGTATCTTCTATTTTTTCACAAGATTGTATAACCAAAAACCCTGCTATCAGAGTTAATAACCCACATAATTTCTTTTTCATCATTTTATAATGTTATTATGCCTATACTAAAACCTGTTGAAAACCAAGATGAAGAGCCAATACCAAAAATGTTTCCAGCATATAATCTCGAATATCCAATCATCTTATTCTTACCTAATTTGATGGGAAATGTATATCTAATCTCACCATATGTTTCTATAGTCTTCTTTTTATGATACTCAATGTCAATGTCATAAATGGCCGAATTCAATTCAGAAACTGTAACTAGCGATAAGTCTGTTTTGACAGGAAATCCTCCTGCAACATTGAAGTTCAAATCTACATCGTTGTTATTTCTGCTATAAATTGATAAAAATGCATTCGTACCAGCAAAAAACTTACTGACCACATATTCCGATTTTGGTAAATAGTATGTATTTGAAAAATTATTAAACGCAGCATAAGGTTGAATAAACCATTTAATTGATTTTTTATCTGACGTTTGTTTCATAAGCTTGTAAGACAAATAAACATCGGCAACTTTGACCATATACCTGTTTTTATATTTGTAATTTGTAACCCAAGTTTCTGTGGTTTCTCCTGTAATAGGATCTTTAGAACTTTTCAGTTCCTGACGAAACTCATCTGCACCGCCATCTCTAAAAGATCCTTTTAAATTAATGTTATGTATATAATCTTGACTATTTACAACATAGTCTACTACTAAACTGTAATTAAAAGAGTTGTATGAGCCCGGACTTTGTTTTTTGTTTCCAAGAATTTGTTGTTCTTGATATTCAACACCTATTGAACTCAATAATTTTGAGCTGACCCCCAAAAAGTTGTATTGGATAGCTACTCCCGGGATATCACTTATAAATTGTCTCTGAAACCCTTTATAGCCTCCAATTTTGCCATCAACATAATTGAGCCCTTTAAAATCATAGTATTTCAAATTTGGATCTGTCTGAACTGTAGTAACATTAGGCATTTTCTCTTTCTCAAATCTGTAAGAACAATTTATGCCCAGAATATTTTTCTGGTTAATAGCATATGTTATTGAAGGAATAATTTTATAGTCTAAAAGATATGACCTTGAACGAGGATCTTTTTGGCGTGACATATCTGCCACTTTATAGTCAACTCCTATGCCGTAGTTAAATCTGCCATTAAGAGCAGTAAATATCATAAAAGAAATTCTAAATCTTTGTGTTTCATAGTCCCCTTCTACACTACTCCCAAATATATAAGGAGAAGAATTGTATGTGTGAAACACGTCTGACCAAGCCCTGTTGAACTCTTTTTCCAAATTAAAACTAAAATCACCTTTTAAATATAATTGATCATTAAACTTGTCAAATCTATCAGTATTAAACTCCAGCCTGTTAAAAGAAGATCCTTCCTGTGCCCTATGAAAATCTCCTGTACTCCTGCTTAAACCAATAGTAGTCAAACTGCTGTTTGAGATTTTATTTATCCCCAATCCAGCTGCATTTTCAGTAATATTCCACTGTTGGTTAAAAATCTGTAATTCTCTTTCTTTTAATTTCACGGGTGCCTCAATTGCAACCGAATCTATTTCCTGACCAACAGCGATGTTTACTGTAGTCATGAAAAACAATACAATTATTATATATATATTCCTCATAGTCTAGTTATTCATCAGTTCAGGTTTATCATATTTTTTTGGAGTAGGATCTAAAACAATCACAAAATCCTCTATACTGTTATTTGAATCCACAAGTTTTAAAACGCCATTTCTGATTATTACTTTACGTTCCAAAGATTCATGAGTATAGCCGCTAGTTGCATTAACGAAAGTATATCCTGCATCAATGACAAAAGGCAATCTTTTTAAATTAATATCAGGACCGGTACCCACATTGTTTTTTAGACACTCTACTCCATCTAGTACCACTCCTACAGGTACTTTCCTGAATCTTTCTCCTGAAGTCTTACCAGGAGCATAAACTTCAGGCCAGCTAGAAATATCCTCATTAGTTTCAAAAATAAATACTCCATTTCCTCCTCCAGTAAGCAAGTTAAGGAACTTTAAAGCTGGGATTGAGTTAGAAATTATCGGCAAAGCTTTGATAATTGGATTACCAGAACCATCAGCATCTTTAACTTCAAAATCAGCATTAGACAAATCAACAGATGTTGAGGCACTTAATCTATGATCTCTGGCACTTCTTGCAGCAATGACAATACTTGTGCTTGGCAAAACTGAATAATCATTTCCATCTCCAGGAAATTTACAGATCTGCCTTGCATATATAAAATCGGGATTATCTTTTACCGGGTAGGCAGCAGGAGACATAGATTCTGTCAGTGCTAGATATTTACCATCTAAAAACACTGTGTCTTCCGAATTGTTAAATATTTCAATGTAGCTGTCTGCTGAGTAATTCTTATTGGCATTATCCTTTGTGCCAGTATAATAAATCTTCGAAATTAAAAGACTTTTCAAGATAACTGCTTCAAGATTCAATGTTATATTAACGTCTGAAAATATTTTATAATTGTTCAAAGCGACATTTAAAAAAACAGTTGCTCTGTCTTCTACCGGCTCAGGATTGGCAATTAACTGCTTATATTCAACACCTGACATTTCCCATTGAGCAATAATATTATATACATCTGGAATAAGATCGTTGACTATAACCTCACCTTGAGCATTTGTTATAAAACGATATTCATTGCTTGAACTTGTCAAAATAACTTCTTTATTGGCAAATTTTACATCTGCTCTAAAATTTGCAGGAAGATTAACTGCAATATGTACTGAATGAATTGGTAAAGGCTCTTCTCTTGTACAAGATATTAATATAATAGAGAGAATCACAGAGTTCAGTATCTGTATTATTTTGTGTTTTTTCATAATCATATTTTAATTAACAGTTCCATACCAAATGAAAAAGTATCCGTATTCCTTTCAGTCAAAGTTCCTGACTTGTTAGTTGACTGATAAGGTGTATAGTAAAAAAGATTGTTTACAAAAAATGAAAAACCTAATGATTTTGATACATCTTTTGATAATCTTGCATTTATAATCCAAATTAAAGGCTGTCTTGTTGCTCCATCATCCTTTGGATCTTTTCTTTGATCAGAAAGAAGTATGCCTTTAATTTTGCAACTAGGATCATCCAACATCTGTTGCGTAATAGGATGATACGATAAATCTGTATCAATCCAACCAATAGGATCTTGTTTTTGATTTGTGGTTTCGGCAGAAGAATACCAAACTATTTGACCTGTCAGTGTAGCTACCATTTTGAGATATGGAATATGAGTAACTGTCCTTATTAAAGTAGAAAACCTTTCGTTTATATTCTTTGATCGTCCGGAAGGATATTCGAGTTTAAAGGGAGGAGTATTTGATCCTCCCTGGCTATAAACAGAACCAGCCGGAATACCCACAGGATTAGAAAAGTTTCTTCCATTGTCCCAATACTTAGACTGTATATAAGCTCCACTCAAGTAAAATGAAGTTCTAAGTACTTTAACTTCACCCAAGTCAAAATCAAACTCAATTCCTCTGTCAATTGAAGCCTCTGTGTTGCCTATTCTGCCTGTAGTAATGAACACTGTATCGACTCTTGCTGGATTGTTCCAGTCAACAAAAGGTTTCATTTCGGGCTTAATGATAAGACCTTTGTTGGCATCATAATATCTGGAATAATATATTTTATATTCTGTAAGATTTCCGAATCCATCCTCCATATAATTATTATAACTAACGACGCTAAATCTCATACCATTCACAAGCTTGATGTCAACACCTAACTCTGTCCTTGAATTTGTCGCGTTTTTAAGTGCATTGTTCCTTTCCACATAATTGACGTTTGTATGATACATGACAAGTTGTTCGTTCTGGCCTGCAGGAAGATATCTTGCTGCTATTCTGTCAGTGTATTTTGGTTCAGGATAAAGATGTGACAACCCAGGAGTTTTTGAATTGAGTCCCCAACCTGCTCTAATCTCTAACCAATTTGAAATATGAATAGAAGAATTGATTCTAGGAGAGAATGATGACACCTGTTCTTCTATTCCGGGTTGAATCAAATTATATCTTAAACCTGCCTGAACTTTAAAAGCAAGACTTTTAGATATTTTCCAGTCAATATTGTCTTCGAAGTAAGCAGAAATCTGATTCAAAGCCGGGATATCATAATAAGGTCTAGGGCGGCCATCGCTGTTTGGCCTTAATGGTTTAGAATCATCGTCGTTGTAATATCCCTTAGCCTTGTTTTCTTCCCATTTATACTCGACTCCCATATTAAATCGTTGACGAAATTTTTCGACATTGGCAGTAAATCCATTAGACACTTTAGCATAGAATGTCCTTGGGCGACCCTCTGTAGTGCCTGAAGCCCTGTAGGAATTGGTAATATAAGGGACCTCAAAATAGCCAGAAGTCAAGGATGTTATTACTGGCATTCCACCACCTGCAGCAACAATTATACTATTCTTAGACTCTGTTATAGACTCACTATAACCCAAATAGTACGAAAGTGTACGCATTAATTTTGCATTGACACTAATTTTCCCATTATGACTAAGTCTAAAGTTCATATTTTTTTGAGTAGTTTCAGTGCCTTCAGTAATGACATCAGGATCATCTCCTCTTGAATCTATAAGACTACTAAAAGAGAGTTTAGTAGTTGTATACCAAATTTTACCAATTTTCCTACTATATGAAAGACCTGCAGATATTCTATCGAATGAAGATGTTTTCTGGCGGGGGTCACCCCAGGCCTGCATATAATCCAAGCTAGCATTCAAAGCTCCCTGTTTATTGCCAAGAGTCCATCCTTTACCAACTGAAGTGTTAAAATTCTTTGGATTAATCTTAGCTCTTATTTCATAAGGAGTATATCCAGACTTAGTATTAACAATAACTGCCCCTGAAGCCAAGTCCCCATATTCTGCAGAAGGGATACCCCTTATAACTTCAACTGATTCAATATTATCTGCCTCAATTTGTCTTAGATCAACTCCTGTTGCTCCTGTGGCATTTATAGCAGTTTTATCTCGCAACGTTGCATTATCAGAAATTGGGATGCCATCAACAACTATTGAGGTGCCAAATGCATTGTTAGAAGAGGTATTAAGAGTCCTAATAGTAATCTTTGAAGCACTTGTCATATCTGTAACACCGGTTACCAGTTGTCCAGGAATTAGTTGCATTATATCCTTCAAACTGGTTGCCTGCAAGTGATCTATTGCTTGACGGCCAATCATTGAACTAGTAGAAGTTCCTGCCGTACTCGCTTTCGCTACAACCATAATCTCATCCAGTTCAAGTGAAGTTGGAATAAGAGCAATTCTCATCTCTACCGGTGAAATAATTTTCATCGATATGGTTTTTGGTTCATAACCAAGCATTTGTATATCAATCTGAGCATCTCCAGTAGGAACATTTTTCAAAAAAACGTTACCATCAATATCTGCAGTTCCATAAATACTGTAATTTTTCAAATTACACGTAGCACCAATCAATGGCTCATTTGTTAAACTGTCTACAATTTTGAATTTAACGGGCACCTCCTTTGGAACAGCAACCTGCCTTAAAGTTGTCTCAGGTTTTACCTCTTTAAAGATCAAAATGACTTTGTTGTTAAGTTCAAAGGAATATCCCGTATTCGCCAGTAACCCTTTCAACACCGTTAATATGTCCTCATTTTCAGCAGTATACGATATACCTTTTATTGATTTTATATTTTCATCTTTAAAAAGATACCCATAACCTGTCTGTTTTTCAATTTGCTTCAAACAATCTTCTAATGAAGCATTTTGCACTTTTAATGATTTGATTTGCTGTGCACTAACCGTTGTCCATACTGTTAGCAAAAACAAAATCATTGCAAAATGCAATAATAGCCGGATTCCATTTTTCATAGTTTCTTATTGTTGGGATTAATTAGTCAAATAACCAGTTATTTATGTGTTTCTCCTCACTGTAATGGTTCTTTCATTAATTGTAAAATTTATCTGAGAAACCTTTTCAAGCTGTTCCAAAATCACTAAAAGGTTGTCATTTAAAGGAACTTTACCTGTAAATTTTTCATTCAAAACAGAGTAATCTTCTATTTTTATATCTACATCGTATCTTCTTTTAAGTATATTAAGAATATCCTCAAGTCTTGTGTCCTGTATTCTCAAAACATTATCAATCCATGAAATATACAACTCCGTATCCACCTCTTCAACTGATATTTGCTTTGTTTCTTTGTCCATTCTTAATTGTTTTCCAGGAGTAATTTTAACAGACACATCTTTCCCTTCATTAATTTCTACCAGGCCGGATATTAATGTGGTAGTGACTAATTTCTCTTCCGGATATGCATTTATATTAAACTTAGTACCTAAAACCTTGACAGAGTATGACTTAGTTTCCACCACAAAAGGCTTTTTTTCATTCTTAGTCACTTCGAAGTAAGCCTCCCCTTCAATTTTGACCCTTCTTTCAGTACCGTTAAATTCTACAGGATAGTACAACTTGCTCATGGAATTAATATATACTTTAGTCCCATCACTCAAGATTACAGAATATGAGCGTCCCTTTGGAACTGAAAGTTGATTATATTGATTATATTTTAATTTAAAGATATTTTGAATGCCAGAAGCAGTTAAAGATGCACTATCATCTGCATAAGAAATCACACTATTACCTACATCAACTTTAACTCCTAAAAGTTTGTTTTGAACATTAACAGCAGAATCCAATTCAACCAATTCACCAGATGCAAGTTTTAGGACTACAGAACCAGTGGCAGGCATAATATTGATTTGACTTCTAAGTTTCCCCTCATCAATACTATTTGTATTTAAATTGAAAAGTATGCTACTTAATATAATCACAGCAGCAGCAGCAGCAGATACAGAAATGATTTTCTTATAGTTGACAGTGAACCAAAAAATAATCCATTTTTTTTCTACATTTATTTTGGCTAAATGTTTTCTTCTTATATTGAATTCTGACGCAAATCTTGCAGGTTCACTCAACATTTTATCTGCCAGTGAACTTGCTTCTTCGATTGCTTTTTTATACTTTTCTTCCATTAAATATTAAGAAAACGCCTTTAAACATTTCCTTATATATAAAACGGACATTTTATAAAAAAGGTGACAGCATCAATATAAAAATTTCACCTAAATGATTTCTCAACGTTTTATAAGCCCTGGCTTTAAGCGTTTTTACAGTATTTACAGATATGCTTAATTTTTCCGAGATTTCCTGAATTGAAAATCCTTGCATAGACAACTTTATAATCTTCTGAGATTGTGGAGCAAGGTTAGCTATAGCTTTATCTAATAGCCTGAATGCTTCTTCTTTAAGAACAATATTAGCCTCCTCTTCTACATTTAATCCAAGTTCAATGTTTCCAGTTTTTATTTTTTTTGTTCTTAAAAAATCAATGCACCTATTCCTGGTAGACAAATAAAGATAAGCTTTAAAAGATATTTCATTCTGAAAAAATGCTTCTGATCTCCACAATTTTAAAAAAACTTCTTGCACAACATCTTCTGCTAAATGATCATCCTTGACTATCTTAGAGGCAAAAATTACTTGAGAAGGAAAGAAATCCTTAAAAATTTCTTTAAATTCATATTTTTTATCGCCTATTAATATATGATGGTTGATCATTTAGCTTTATAACGGAGCTCAAATATAAAGTAAAAATTAAAATAGGCACTCCACCTGTCGGAGTTTGTCGTAAATGGCTTGTAATTAGTGTTTTAAAAATTAGGCTTTTTAAAATCTAAAAAATCAAATATTTATTAATGAGCCGTTTACGACAAACTCCGACAGGTGGAGGCTTTGAAAAATAAAAAGAGGGTGGCCAAAAATTACTTTTTGGCCACCCTCTTTCAAAAATCTCACATTGGAGACAAAAACACTTAGACAAGTTTGTTGAGGTCTGCTCCGGCTTTAAACCTTACAACGTTCTTAGCAGGGATCTTAATTGTCTTGCCTGTTCGAGGATTTCTGCCATTTCTGGCACTTCTTTTAGCTACTGAAAATGAACCAAAACCAACAAGTGTCAGTCTGTCCCCGTTTTTCATGGCCTCCCCGGCTGATTCTACAAATGCGTCCAATGCCTTTCTAGCGTCAACTTTAGTAATGTTGGCTTTGCTAGCGATAGCTGAAATTAATTCTGCCTTATTCATAATTAAGTTTTTAGGTTGTTGAATCTCTTGCAATTGATGCAAAATTAAATTTTTAATTAATAAAAAACAATATTATTTGTCAGATAGTTACATTTTTTCTTTGAATTGTTTGTCAATAATTTCCTCTAATTGCAACATTTCTTCTTCAAATTTCTTAAAAGCCTTACTTTCAGAAAAAAAAGGATGATGTTTTTTCATGTCATTAAGCCTTTCCACCATATCAAGCAGATAAAAATCTTCCTTGTTAATAAGAGAATCTCTGAAAATTTCCCAAATATATTTTAAAGAGCTCTGAGAAGGATGAATTAAATCATCTGCATAATATCGATAATCCCTCAACTCATCCATATAAATTTCATAAGCCGGAAAATATATGACATTTGGAAACAACTTTGTCAGCTCCTCAACAGCAAGGAGCAATGTTGCCTTGCTTATCTGGCTGTCGTGAGCACCATCTTTTAAATATCTCACGGGACTTACGGTAAAAAGCCATGTTTTATTGAGATTAGCCTCTATATAAGGAGCTAAAATCCTTATAATATCATCTATCTTCAGTTGCCCAATTACAAACTCGGATTGTGGAAGTTTATGACAATTACTCACAATAATGTTTTTCTTTTTGAGAGTATATACTCTTCTTGTTCCCAAAGTGACTAGTATCCATGAAGAAGTTATAAAGTGCATCGAATCACTTTTTAGGGAAGTATTTATTTTGTTGATAAGTGCCTCTTTTGTATATTCTGCATGCAAGGAATCATGGTAAAAACTACTCCACAAATCTCCATCGGTAAAAATATCTTCTTCTGAAAAGACGTTCCCTGAAGAGAGCCTTTCTAAGGCCGAAGCGATTGATGCAGGATTGTAAAGTACTCCAAAGGGATTAACAAGAATATCAAAGCGTGAATCCTTAAGTTTTGCCCCTATTTCGTTAGCAAAACATGATCCCAATGAAATAATCTTATCTTTATATGAAATTCGGCCATTAAGATCTTCGACATTAACTTTTGTAAAAAATTTCATATTATATATTCATGGTTCTAAGTTATCTTTAATTTTTGACAAACCAGCCCTTTTTAGCGGTGAATTTATAAATAACTCAGCAAAATATTCTTCTGAAAGAGCCATCCATTCCTCTTTTGAAAATTCAACTATTTTTTTGCCTGTTTTTTCAGAAAAAAGTGGAGCAAATTCATTCCATTCTGAATATTTCGCCCTATTTACCCATGGACATATATCCATGCAAATGTCACAACCAAAAATATATCCCTTTCTGTCAATACAATATTCCTCATCACAAAACTTTTTTTTACTTTCAATCGTCTGATATGAGATGCATTTCCTAGAATCGACAACAAATGGTTCAACAATTGCTCCAGAAGGACAAGCATCCAGACATCGACGACAAGTACCGCAACCTCCCTTAATATCTAAAGAAAGAGAATAATCCATCTCAACATCAACAAGAATAATACCGATTAGATTATGCAAGCCGTGCTCCCTGCTTATAAGAAAGCCATTTTTGCCAATAAAACCAAGACCAGCCTCTTTTGCCCATAAACGCTCAAGAATCGGCGCAGAATCTGTAAAAACTCTTGCTTTCAATTCTGGAACTATATTTCTTATTCTCCTTACAATCTCATATAATTTATTCCTTATAACTATATGGTAATCTAAGCCCCAAGCATAGGTTGCAATTTTTGGCAATCCCTCAGGCTGACTCTCTTTCTGCCTGTAAGGAGCAAGAAAAACCAGCAAAGTTTTTACTCCAGGTAATAAAAGTGAAGGATTAATTCTCGCTTCAATATTTCTTTCCAAATAGCCCATGTCAGCGTTATAACCCCTGGCAATATACTCCTTAAGTGGCTCTAATGTTTCCGTCATCTTCCTGGCTCTGACAAATCCACATGCCACAAAACCAAGCTCCTCCGCCCATGTTTTAACTAGACTATTCATTAAGTTAGATTGTTAAATTAATATGTTAAAAAGTGTAATCAAAAAGCCAAATTTGGTATAAATTTCATACATTTGCCAGCGTTTCACTTACAGCATTTATTAAATAAAAAAATATAACACGAATACAAAGGTATGAAAATCTTAGTTGTTGGAGCAGCCGGACAAATAGGCACGGAACTGGTTCCTCACCTTCAAAAATTATATGGTGAAGACAATGTAATTGCAGCAGATATTAAGACAGATGTCGTTAAGAAACTGTCAAACACTTCAAGAGCATTAGTTCTCGATGCTACAGATCTTTCAAATTACACTGAAGTTGTAAGACAACACAAAGTTGAAAGAATCTACAATCTTGTTGCTCTCTTATCTGCCACTGGAGAAAAAAATCCTCAACTCGCATGGAGAATTAACATGGGAGCACTCATAAATTCACTTGAAATTGCCAGAGAATTTAATTGTGCACTTTTTACTCCAAGTTCAATAGGAGCTTTTGGTAAATCCACTCCTCATGTCAAAACACCACAAGACACTATTATGAGACCAAATACAATGTATGGCATATGCAAAGTATCAGGCGAACTTCTTAGTGACTATTATTTTGAAAGATTTGGAGTTGATACAAGAAGTGTCCGATTCCCCGGCATAATTTCAAGTGGAACCCTTCCCGGAGGGGGAACTACAGACTATGCAGTAGAAGTCTTCTATGAAATTATTAAAAAAAAGAGTTATACTTGCCCTATTCCGGCAAATTCCTTTATGGACATGCTCTATATGCCCGATGCACTTAAAGCCTGCACAGACCTTATGGATGCTGATCCATCCAAACTTGTTCACAGAAACAGTTTCAACATTACAGCCATGAGTTTTTCTCCTGAAATTCTCTTTGCTGAAATAAAGAAACATTTACCTGAAGCTCAATTTAACTATCAGGTAGATCCTGTCAAAGCTGAAATTGCAGATTCGTGGCCGGATTCCCTTGACGACACTTGTGCAAGAGCAGAGTGGGGTTGGAAACCTGAATGGTACTTGGAAAATATGGTAACTGATATGCTCAGGGCAATTAGAGATAAATTTAACAGCCAATCAATATAATAATACTGGACAGCTTAATTGCAGAAATCATAAAACATCCCCTACATATATTTCGTATTTTTTGAGTCAAGCATGTTAAAATAATTTTGCACATACATTATTGATGCAAAATTATTTTGGTGCAATTTTATAAAGATAATAAGCCACAACTCCAAATACAATATTAGGCACCCAAAGGGCAAGCCAAGGCGGCATAATCCCGGAATGCACAAACATCTGACTGAATCTCAAGAAAAGAATATATATAAAACTTAGTGCAATACCAATGCCGAGATTCATACCTATTCCTCCTCTGGTTTTCTTCGAAGATAGAGAAACGCCCATGATGGTAAGGATAAAAGCCGAGAATGGCACAGCAAATCGGGTATGTTTCTCAATTTGAGCAATTGCAACTCTTTTATCTCCTCTCATCTTCTGTGTTTTTATATATCTGTTGAGCTGAATTATATTGAAAGATTCTACAATATTGGTTCTCTGATTCAAGTCTGTAACCTTGAGACTTATTACGGTGTCTATTTGATCACCCGAAACAATTCTATCTCTATTATCCAGACTAGTCCTAATATAATAATTACGAAGTGTCCAACATTGTTTGGTGGAATCCCATTGAGCACTTTCCGCACTTAATCTCGACTTGATTGAACGCCCCTCAATGGTTTCCAAAGTAAAATTTGAAGCTCGGTTGTCTGCAGTATTGAATGACCGAATGTAAACATATGTACCTGGGGAAAGCTGAAGATGAATATTATTTCCTGCGACATATGGCTTGTCCTTAATATATTTATTTTCAAACTCAAGTCTTACCCTATTTGCAGGAGGTATAATAAAGAGATTCATCACAAGGCTTAAAAGCGCAATAAAAAAAGCCGAAATCATGTATGGGTAAAGCATCCTGTTAAAACTGACTCCTCCGGCAAGAATAGCAACAATTTCACTGTTCGCAGCCATCTTAGAGGTAAAAAATATAACAGAGATGAAGACGAGTAAAGGGCTGAAGAGATTTATGTAATAAGGCACCATATTGCCATAATAGTTAAAAACAATCTCTTTAAGAGGAGCCTCTTTTTCCACCATCTCATCTATCTTCTCGCTAATGTCAAAAATAATAATTATGGCAATGATTATAGCAAGAATAAAAAGATATGTGCCGATAAACTTTTTTATTATGTACCAGTCAAGCTTGGCAATATGGTAATTAGTTTTCATCAGAGCCGGTTCTCAAGTTTCTTGATTGTGACTTCTTTCCACATTTTAAAATCCCCCTTTTTTATATGTAGACGAGCATCATTTATCAAATTTAAATAAAAGGCAAGATTATGTTCGCTTGCTATTTGTGCCCCCAGAATCTCAGAAGAAACAAAAAGATGCCTCAAATATGCCTTGGAATACATTTTGTCAACAAAAGACGTTCCATTCTCGTCTAATAGAGAAAAATCATCAGCCCATTTCCTGTTTCTTATATTGATTACTCCTTCTGATGTAAAAAGCATTCCATTTCTTGCATTTCTGGTAGGCATGACGCAATCAAACATATCAACACCTCTCGAAATCCCTTCCAAGATATTAACCGGGGTACCAACACCCATAAGATATCTAGGTTTATCCCTTGGCAAAATCGGGTCCAAAAGCTCAAGAATTTGATACATAATGTCTGTAGGTTCACCTACAGACAATCCTCCTATTGCATATCCCTCTCTTTCTAGAGATACTGCATGCTCAGCTGCCTCAACCCTCAGATCAGGATATACACAGCCTTGAATTATCGGGAAGAAAGCCTGACTGTAATTGTAAAGAGGTTCCGTAGCATCGAAATGTACTGCCCCTCTCTCCAGCCACTGTTTAGTAAGTTTTAATGATTCTTTTGCATAATGATGGTCTGAACTGCCCGGAGGACACTCATCCAGCGCCATAATTATATCAGCCCCTATCAATCGTTGAATATCAACCACATTCTCAGGTGTAAAAAAGTGCTTTGATCCATCAATATGAGACCTGAATATACAACCTTCATTAGTTAGCTTTCTGTTTTCTGCCAGAGAAAAAACCTGATAACCACCACTATCAGTTAAAACAGGTTTATTCCACGAGATAAACTTGTGAATTCCACCGGCTCTGTTGATAATATCAGTACCGGGACGAAGATACAAGTGATAAGTATTCCCAAGTATTATCTGAGCACCTATGTCGTCAATAAGATCTCTGTGGAAAACTGCCTTAACACTTCCGACTGTACCAACAGGCATAAAAATAGGAGTCTCTATTACGCCGTGATCTGTATAAAGCAAACCACATGATGCAGAAGTTTCGGTATCCCTGACTGTTCTTTCGTATCTCATCACTCTGCTACAGGCTGGGGATTATGCTTGTATTTAAAGAAAATGGCAAATAGAATGCCTATAACAAGAGCATAACTTGCAAATACAAACCAGATAGTACTCCAGTCACGTATTCCACCCGGAGACGTAAACATGTCAACTACCCAACCTGAGGTTAACCCTCCAACTGTGGCTCCAATCCCATTTGTCATAACCATAAAAAGACCTTGAGCACTGGCGCGTATTTCAGGTTTAGTCTCCTGTTCTATGAAAAGTGAACCGGAAATATTGAAAAAGTCAAATGCTATTCCATAAACAATCATCGATAAAATGAGGAACACAAAACCTTCAGAAGGATTGCCGATCCCAAAAAAACCAAATCTCAGTACCCATGCAAACATACTCATTAAAACGACTATCTTGATACCAAAACGTTTTAGAAAAAACGGAATTGCAAGAATGAAAAGAGTCTCAGACATCTGAGATATTGACATCAAAATACCCGGATGCTTCACTGCAAATGAATCAACAAATTTAGGGTCATTGGCAAAATCCTGTAAGAATGGTGATCCAAATGTGTTGGTTATCTGAAGTGCTGCTCCAAGCAACATGGCAAATAGAAAAAACACTGCTGTTTTTTGCTGCTTAAAAAGCACAAGTGCATCAAGCCCGAGAGCAGAAGCAAGAGACCTCTTGCCTTCTTTCTTTACAGGAGAGCAAGGAGGTATTGTAAAAGCATACAAACCAAGCACTAGTGATGATATTGAACCAATGTGCAACTGTACAGGGCTTAAAGTCCAACCACCCAGATCAACAATCCACATGGCAATAATAAATCCTACAGTTCCCCATACTCTGATTGGAGGAAACTCTTTAACCACATCCATGCCCCTTTTAACCATCACATTATAGGACACGGAATTATTAAGAGCTATTGTCGGCATAAATACTAAACTGTTCAAAAGCATTATCCAGTACATTTTATCCGGATCTGTAACTGAAGAAGCAAGGTATAGGCATACTGCCCCTAAAATGTGACATATTCCTAGAAGTTTCTCTGCATTCATCCAGCGATCTGCTACTATCCCAAGCAGAGCAGGCATAAAAAGCGACGAAATTCCCATTGTGGCATAAATGGCTCCTACTGTCCCCCCTGTAAAACCTAATTTTTGTATCAAGTATCCCCCAAAGGAGATAAGCCATGTTCCCCATATGAAGAACTGCAAAAAGTTCATTACTGTAAGACGGAATTTTATACTCATATATGTTGTTGATTTTTGTTTGATTGACTGCAAATATAAGAATATTCGGCAAGTAAAGATTTATAAAGAAAATCTGCAGTACCTATTTTGTATCCTTGAGAATGGAATATTACCTCTTCCCTTATTATTTACAATAAATATCAAAGGAAAAATATCTCTAAAATAGAGACATGAAGCAGAAATAATTTTATTAATCATGTCCTCGACACCTTTAGTAACAAAAATACTGTTCTTAGGTATCATGTATGCATTACGATTAAAACTATCAGACATTCTGCTTATAACACATAATACACAACTGAATGTTCAGGCACATTAAGGAAT
Organism: Bacteroidales bacterium; assembly: GCA_018434395.1. Taxonomy (GTDB): domain Bacteria; phylum Bacteroidota; class Bacteroidia; order Bacteroidales; family UBA932; genus Bact-08. The sequence goes on from JAHDPK010000040.1 coordinate 24,290, forward strand.
AGCTAATCCAATACAGCCATTAATACATCATTCAAACAACACTGGAGTTAGATATGGTGTCATATTGCAAAAGGAAAGAGTCCGGTGCAATACCGAACTCTTGCATAATAAATTTTTAAACGAGCGCTCTTCTTTAGAGTTTGAGTTATGCAATTACTCAGCTTTCTCTTCTGCTGCAGGCTTAGCCTCAGCTTTTGCCTTTGGTTTCTTCTCTGCAGCAGGCTCAGAAGCTTCAACAACATCAGTGCTCTTCTTTGCACGGCTACGACGTGTAGTTGCCTTCTTGGTCTCAGTTTTTGCAGCTGCAACAGCTACCTCGTTGAAATCAACTAACTCGATAAGAGCCATGTCAGCAGCGTCTCCCTGACGGAAACCTGTCTTAAGGATTCTTGTGTATCCACCCGGACGATCAGCAATTTTTGGTGCAACAACACGAAAAAGCTCTGTTACAGCTTCTTTTTGCTTCAAATAAGCAAAAACTGTACGCCGAGAATGAGTCGAATCATCTTTTGATTTTGTTATTAAAGGCTCCACATACTCTCTCAGTGCCTTTGCCTTGGGTAATGTTGTTTCAATCCTCTTGTGAATTATAAGAGATGATGCCATATTGGCAAGCATTGCCTTCCGGTGCCCGCTCTTACGACCCAAATGGTTAATTGTCTTATTGTGCCTCATGTTTTAAAACTTTCTTTTCAATATTATACTTTGTTACATCCATGCCAAAACTAAGTCTGTAGCGCTCAATAAGCTGATCTATCTCTGAAAGCGATTTCTTGCCAAAGTTTCTAAACTTCATTAGTTCTGACCTCTGAAGAGATACCAGTTCCGCAAGAGTTTCAATATCGGCTGCCTTAAGGCAATTCAAAGCCCTAACAGAAAGCTCCATGTCGGCAAGTTTTGTCAAAAGAAGATGACGCATTCTGAGAGACTCTTCATCGAGCTCATTGCTTGTGACCTCTAAGGGAGTTTCAAGTGTTATCTTTTCGTCTGAAAACAGCATGAAGTGGTGAATAAGGATTTTTGCAGCCTCCTTCAGAGCTTCTTTCGGATGAATTGAACCGTCTGTTGTAATCTCTATATTGAGCTTTTCATAGTCAGTTTTCTGCTCTACACGCCAGTTATCAACTGAATACTTGACATTCTTTATTGGAGTGAAAATAGAATCAATCGCGATAAGCCCGAAAGGGGCATCATCAACCTTGTTTTCCTCAGCAGGGACATAACCTCTCCCCTTGCCTATCCTCAGCTCAATATTAAGTACAACAGAGGGTTCCATGGAACATATATGCCAATCTGGATTCAAAACTTTGAAAGAAGATAATTTTTTTGAAATATCTTCAGCAATAAAGTTTCCTTTGCCACTTACTGTAATATTTACAATCTCTGAGTCCTCTCCATCTACAATTTGTTTAAAACGAATTTGCTTTAAATTCAGTATTATATCTACAACTGTTTCAATTACTCCAGGAATTGTGGCAAATTCATGATCAACTCCATGAATCTTGACCGAAGTGATTGCATACCCTTCCAAAGATGAGAGAAGAATTCGGCGTAGTGCGTTCCCTATTGTGATACCATAACCAGGTTCCAGCGGACGAAACTCAAAACGACCAAACGTCTCAGTTGCATCAAGCATTATCACCTTATCGGGTTTTTGAAATGCTAATATTGCCATTTTATTTATTATTTATTTAGAGTATAACTCAACTATCAGTTGTTCATTAATTACTTCAGGCACTTCTGTTCTCTCAGGCATACTTATAAGCTTACCGGCAAGAGATACTCCATCCCACTCTATCCAGGCAAACCTGCTTGCACCACGGGAAACATTATTCTGAATAACTTCCAAACTTTTAGATCTCTCTCTTACCCCGACAATCTGGCCAGGCTTAACAAGTGTAGAAGGAATATTGCAAACTTCCCCATCAAGCACAATGTGACAATGTGTAACAAGTTGTCTTGCTGCTGCCCTGGAAGGAGCAATACCCATTCTGTAAACCAAATTGTCGAGACGGGTCTCAAGAAGTAAAATCAAATTCTCACCCTTTCTTCCTTTCATTCTTGAAGCCTTTTCGTACAGATTGCGAAACTGTCTCTCAAGAATACCGTAAGTATATTTAACTTTCTGCTTTTCCTTTAACTGCATCCCATATTCTGAAGACTTCTTGCGCTTTTTTGCAAGACCATGTTGTCCGGGAGGGTAATTTTTCTTTTCAAAGCTTTTATCCGGACCAAATATAGGTTCTCCAAATTTTCGGGCAATTTTTGTTGACGGCCCTGTATATCTTGCCATATTAGATAATTTTAAATTAATTATTAAAGATTAAACTCTACGGCGCCCTTTTGGACGACATCCATTATGTGGAAGCGGAGTCACATCAATTATTTCAGTTACTTCAATCCCTGCACTGTGTACAGTACGTATCGCAGATTCACGTCCTGCTCCCGGACCTTTCACATAAGCCTTCACCCTACGGAGACCCAAATCATATGCAACTTTTGCACAATCGGCAGCTGCTGTCTGAGCTGCGTAAGGAGTATTCTTTTTAGAACCTCTGAAACCCATCTTACCTGCAGATGACCAACTGATTACCTGACCTGTAGAGTTAGTTAAAGTAATTATCACATTATTGAAAGTAGATGAAACATGGAGTTGCCCATAAGCATCCACCTTTACAACTCTTTTCTTGTTTGTTGTTCCTGTTTTCTTTGCCATGACCTAACCTCTATTTAGTTGCTTTTTTCTTGTTAGCTACTGTTTTCTTCTTACCCTTGCGTGTTCGGGCATTGTTTTTAGTTGACTGTCCTCTTACAGGCAAACCTAAACGATGACGGATACCTCTATAACATCCTATATCCATCAACCTCTTAATGTTCATTTGAACTACTGAGCGCAACTCTCCCTCAATTTTGTAATCCGATGCAATCATGGATCTGATTGCAGCAATTTGCTCATCTGTCCAGTCCTTTACTTTTGTATCAAAATCAATCCCCAGTGTAGAGAGAATTTTGCGTGCAGAACTGCGACCGATACCGTAGATATAGGTAAGACCTATCTCTCCGCGTTTATTGTTTGGTAAATCTACTCCGGCTATACGTGCCATATCTGTTTTTTCTCTTTATTGTTTTACAAATTAATAAATTACCCTTGACGCATTTTGAACCTTGGGTTTTTCTTGCAAATAACATACAAACGACCTTTGCGTTTTACAATCTTGCAATCCTCACTGCGTTTCTTTATGGATGTTTTAACTTTCATTTTTATATTTTTTATTTGTATCTGAAAGAAATTCTTCCTTTGGTTAAATCATATGGGGACATCTCTACCTTGACTCTGTCACCGGGAAGAATACGAATATAATGCATTCTCATCTTGCCGGATATATGGGCAATAATGATATGTCCATTATCCAACTCTACACGAAACATTGCATTTGAAAGGGCCTCTATAATTGTTCCCTCTTTTTCTATTGCCGGTTGTTTTGCCATTAAAGTTTTTAACCCCTGTTTTAATTTTTCTCTTCTATAAATTTAAATGTAGATAGAATATCAGGTTTTCCGCCCCTTACTGCCACCATTAATTCGAAGTGTGCAGAATTCTTTTTGTCAAGTGTACTGACAGTCCATCCATTATCATGCATTATAATGCTTTTGGTACCTGCATTGATCATCGGTTCAATACAAATAACCATTCCTTCTATAAGTTTCTTACCATCTCCCACTCTCCCGTAATTCGGAACTTCAGGAGCTTCGTGAAGCCTTTTTCCGATTCCGTGCCCTACCATCTCTCTGACAGCTGAAAATCCAAAACTTTCCACATAAGACTGGATCGTAAATGAGATATCACCTATTCTATTGCCAACAACTGCTTTGCTCGCACCTCTGTAAAGCGACTCTTTTGTTACCTCGAGAAGCTTGAAGGTCTCAGGCGAAACATCACCAACAGGAAATGTATATGCGGAATCACCAAAGTACCCTTTCATCACAGTACCACAATCAACTGAAACAATATCACCCTCCTTGAGACGATAGTCTGAAGCAAAACCATGTACAACCTCGTCATTGACTGAAATACAAAGGGAATAAGGGAACCCGTTATAACCCAGGAAAGCTGGTACCGCACCATGATCTCTGATAAAGGTTTCGGCGATATTGTTAAGCTCCAGGGTTGTTATCCCGGGAACTATATGTTTGCCAACCTCTGCCAAAGTTCTGGATACCAGTAGAGCATTTTCTCTAAGTAACTCTATCTCCTCCTCGGTTTTAAGTTTAACCATATCTACAAAGAACTTTTGAATCCTGTTACATCCCTGAACGTCCCTTTAAACGGCCTGTTTTCATAAGACCATCATAGTGACGCATAAGTAGATGACTTTCTATTTGTTGCAAGGTATCAAGAATTACACCTACAAGGATGAGCAACGTTGTGCCCCCAAAGAATGATGCAAACTGGTTGCTGATACCCAGCATTTTTGCAAATGCAGGCAAAATAGCTACTATGGCAAGGAAAAACGAGCCTGGCAGCGTAATGCGAGACATTATTGAATCAAGATACTCTGCGGTTTTCTTTCCCGGTTTAATACCAGGAATAAAACCGCCATTTTTTTTCATATCCTCAGCCATATTGGCAGGATTTACCGTTACCGCAGTATAGAAGTAGGTAAATGCTATAACCATGAGGCCATACAGCAAGTTATACCAAAAGCCTGTTGAATTTGACAGTGTTGCTGCCAAACCTCGAGTGGCATTAAAACCTGACAGAAGTAAGGGAAACATCATAATTGCCTGTGCAAAGATAATCGGCATGACGCCAGCCGCATTTACCTTCAAAGGTATATATTGACGAACGCCTCCATATTGCTTATTACCAATTATCCTTTTTGCATACTGTACCGGAATCTTGCGTGTCCCCTGAACAAGAGCAATAGTGGCAACAAATACAAAAAACAAAATCACCAGCTCGACAATCAACATTAAAATTCCACCGCCTGCGCTTTGACTAAGTCTTGCACCTGCTTCAGACACGAGTGCAAATGGTAAGCGTGCTACAATACCCACCATAATGATTAGTGAAATACCATTACCTAAGCCGCGATCGGTAATTCGTTCTCCCAGCCACATTATGAACATTGTTCCGCCTATCAGGACAATTGTTGCAAATATATTATATGAAAATCCATGAAAAAGAAAAGCTGACTCAGGCAACTGTGCGTGAAGATTGGCCATATAAGCTGGACCTTGTAATATAAGTATCACAATTGTTAAATAACGTGTCCACTGATTCATCTTTCTTCTCCCGCTCTCACCTTCACGCTGTAGTTTTTGGAAATAAGGCACCATAACGCCAAGCAATTGTATCACAATTGAAGCAGAAATATATGGCATCACTCCCAAAGCAAAAATTGATGCATTACCGAAGGCACCACCGGAAAACATGTTAAGCAAAGCTAACAATCCTTCAGATGCTTGTGACTGCAATTTATCAAGTTGAGTAGGATCGATTCCAGGTAATACTACAAAACTTCCAAGACGATAAACGAGCAACAAAAGAATTGTGTACACAATCCTTTTGCGCAGTTCTTCAATCTTGAAGATGTTTTTAATTGTTTCGATAAATTTTTTCATCAGAAAATTTAGATTTTAGTTGCCTTTCCCTGTTGTGCTTCGATCTTTGCCAATGCAGACTGAGAAAATGCGTGAGCTGTTACATCCAGTTTTGCTGTAAGTTCTCCATTACCAAGAATTTTAACTTTGTCATTCTTGGAAATTAAACCCGCATCAATAAGAGTCTCAATATTAAAAGTTGTTATTCCACTCTTATCACTTAATGCTTGCAAAGTAAACAAGTTAATGGCCTTATATTCAACTTTGTTAATGTTGTTAAATCCAAATTTTGGAAGTCTTCTTTGAAGAGGCATCTGGCCACCCTCAAAACCCAACTTGCGAGAATATCCTGAACGTGATTTTGCACCATTCATTCCACGGGTTGATGTACCACCATGCCCGGAACCTTCTCCACGTCCAATTCTTTTGACTCTTCTGGTAGAACCCTCAGCAGGTTTAAGATTATGTAATTTCATTGTAAAATCTCCTGATTAATTAATTTCTTCAACTTTCACCAGATGCAATACCTTGCCAATCATCCCCTTGTTTACAGGGTTCAGCTCCAGTTCAACAGAATGCCCAATTCTGTGAATTCCCAGAGAAGTCAGTGTTGCTATTTGTCTCTTATTTGCACTATTTTTACTCCTTACCTGAGTAACTCTAACTTTAGTCATAATCTTGCCTCCCTATCCTTTAAACACTTTATTCATAGGTATACCTCTAACGCCTGCAATAGTATAAGCATCGCGCATTTCAAGAAGGGCAGCAACAGTCGCTTTCACCAAATTATGAGGATTTGACGATCCTTTAGACTTGGCAAGAACGTCATGAACTCCTACTGACTCAAAGACAGCACGCATAGCACCTCCGGCCTTTACTCCTGTTCCTTCAGCTGCAGGCTTCATAAAAACTCTCGCTCCTCCAAATTTGGCTTCCTGTTCATGAGGGATTGTCTTCTTATTAAGAGGAATCTTAACAAGATTTTTCTTTGCATCTTCTATCCCTTTTGAAATGGCAGTTGTAACCTCATTAGCCTTACCCAGACCATAACCTACAACTCCTTTTTCATCTCCGACCACCACAATTGCAGCGAAACTGAAGTGGCGACCTCCCTTTGTAACTTTGGTAACTCTTTGAACTGCCACCAATCTGTCCTTCAACTCAAGATCGGTAGTCTTAACTTTTTTGATGTTTGTATTTGCCATACTATACTAGAATCTAAGACCACCTTCTCTGGCGGCATCTGCTAAACTTTTAACTCTTCCGTGATATAGATAACCTCCTCGATCGAAGGATACCTCTGAAATTCCTTTTTCAATAGCACGTCTTGCTGCAAGCTTTCCTACAACCTTTGCAACTTCGATGCCCGGTTTGCCCTTGCACTCCTCAACAATCTCCTTGTCCCTTGAACTGGCAGATGTAATTGTTACGCCATCAATATCATTGATAAACTGAACATAAATCTGCTTGTTACTTCTGAAAACAGCAAGTCTTGGTCTCTCTGGAGTACCGTTTACAACCTTACGTATTCGGTGCTGAATTCTCTTTCTTCTTTCTATTTTACTTAATGCCATAAATCCTCCACTTGTTATTTAGCGCTTGCCGACTTACCGGCTTTGCGACGAAGTTGTTCTCCAACAAACTTAATACCTTTGCCTTTATAAGGTTCCGGTTTCCTCAACGATCTTATCTTTGCAGCCACAGTTCCAAGAAGTTGTTTGTCGTGACTGGTCATTGTCAGTACTGGATTGGCTCCTTTCTTTGCCACTTCCGCAGAAGCCTTAATCTCTTTTGGCAGTAAAAAATGAATGTCATGTGAATACCCAAGACTGAGCTCTAGAACTTGTCCCTTTACCTCTGCCCTGTAACCCACACCAACAAACTCCTGCTTAACTGTATAACCTGTAGAAACTCCTACAACCATATTATTAATCAAAGCCCTGTAAAGTCCATGCAATGAACGGTGACGAGGCTGATCAGTTGGTCTACTGACTGTTACTACATTCCCCGCTACAGTAACTGTGATATCAGGATCGACTTTCTGTGTAAGTTCTCCGAGCGGGCCTTTAACCTTTACAATATTTCCCGGTTCCACCTTGACGGTTACGCCGGCTGGAAGGTTTACAGGTAATTTTCCTATTCGTGACATTTGTTATTTATTATTAAATTCATAACTAATATACATAGCAGATAACCTCTCCGCCTATGTTCATTTCTTTTGCCTCCTTGTCGGTTATTACGCCCTTTGAAGTAGATATAATGGCAATTCCCAGCCCATTAAGTACTCTTGGCAAATTGGCCACACTGACATATTTTCTAAGACCAGGCGAACTAACCCTGGTAATCTTTTTTATGGCAGCCTTTTTAGTATCAGGATGATATTTAAGAGCAATCTTGATAGTATTATATGGCTTGCCCTCAACTATCTTATAGCTGAGAATATAACCCTTTTCATGAAGTATGCGGGTTATTTCCAGCTTCATCTTGGAAGCGGGAATCTCAACAATTTTGTGACCTGCAAGATATGCATTACGCAATCTTGTCAAATAATCTGAAATTGGATC
>JAHDPK010000021.1:0-75234 GCA_018434395.1 Bacteroidales bacterium
GGCAATATTGCGAATGGGAGTTTCTGCAAAAAGAAGTGGTGCAGATGAGTTTTTACCTGCTAACCATTCAAAGTTTTCTACGAGCTCATACATAAACAATGAAGAGCTCAAAATGAAGAGAGGTTCTTACAGACTTGATAATGGAAAGAGTAGCGATGTTTCTGGTGACTTGAATGTTTCATATACTAGAAACTTAGATAAACATTTTGTTTTTGTTAATATTGGGACTTTTGCTTCTGAAAGTTCTTACTCGGCTTATGTTAATGTTGCAGAGGGATTTCCCAATAATCAGGCTGCGGACATAACATTTGCACGTCAATATGCAGAAGGCAGTAAGCCTTTAGGATTGTCTTCTCTTAATCGTGAAATTAGTTTTCTTGGAACAGCAAATTATTCATACGATAATAAATATCTTTTAGATGCAACTTATCGGATAAGTGCCTCTTCTCTTTATGGTAAGGATAATAGATGGGCACCAGGATGGAGTATTGGCCTTGGTTGGAATATACATCGGGAGAGTTTTTTAAAGGATTCAAATATTTTTGAGCAGTTAAAATTGAGAGCCTCTGTTGGTGTAACTGGTAATCAAAATTTTAATACTAGTTATGCTGTAGGAACTTATAATTATTTTACCGACTACAACTATGATGGTTTTACCGGAGCATTTTTGTCAAACTTGCCAAATTCTGGTTTAAAGTGGGAACAGAAAAAAGATTATAACCTGGGAATTGATGTTTCAGTAAAAGGCATTTTGCAATTAAAGGCGGATTATTATGACAGTTATACAAAAAATTTGGTTGCAGATGTTTCAGTTTCACCTTCAACAGGTTTTAGTATTGTTAAGGATAATTTAGGTCTTGTCAGAAATAGAGGATATGAGATTAATGCAAATGTAAACATTTGGCAGAGAGGGCAAAATTTTGTTAATGTCTATGGATCTGTAGCATCGAATAAAAACACTATTAAGGAGTTGTCAGAAAGTATGAAAGCTTATAATGCCTTACAGGAGAAGGCAGCAGCTGACAGAGCCAACAATAAACCTGTTCTTAAATATGTTGATGGAATGCCGATGCAAGCTATCTGGGTGGTTCAATCTTTGGGGATAGATCCAATGAATGGTTATGAAGTCTATGTCAAGAGAGATGGTTCACGTACATATATTTATGATCCTCTTGATCTTGTAGTTGGTGGAAATCAAGAGCCTAAGGTTAGAGGCCATTTTGGATTATCTGCCGAATACAAGGGACTTGGTTTTAGTACAACGTTCCGTTATCTTGCAGGTGGACAGTTGTATAATCAAACTTTAGTAGACAGAGTTGAAAATATAGATATTAACTATAATGTCGATAGAAGGGTTCTGCTCGGAAGATGGCAAACTCCAGGACAAAATGCTTTGTTTAAGAGACTGGGTACTTTCCAATATGAAGGAGATCCATTGGCAAGGCAAGAGAAGACCAGAGCCACAAGTAGATTTGTTCAGGACAGAAATGAATTGACTTGGGGATCTGCAACAATTTATTATGAATTTCCTAAGAAAATTCTTGACAGGCTGAGTATTCAAAGAATGAGATTTTCTGTATACATGAATGATATCCTAGTCATTTCATCAATTAAGACAGAAAGAGGTTTAAACTATCCTTTTGCTAGAACAGCCTCTTGCTCTTTATCAATTACATTTTAATATATAAGCAGTATGAAAACTTTTAAAATATCAATATCAGTAATAGTATTTGCAATACTAATATCATCCTGCAAAGATTGGCTTGATGTTACTCCTCCATCACAAATAAGAGAAGAAGATCAGTTTAATTCAGTTGAGGGTTTTCAGCAGGCATTAATAGGTTGTTACATTGCAATGACAGATGAAATGCTTTATGGAAGGGCACTCTCGTGGTCAACAATTGAATTGATGGCGGGACAGTTTGAACCATTACAGCCCTCAACTTACGGGAACGATTATAATATTTCTATTTATAATTATAAATCTACTACAGCAATTAAATATATTGACGGCATATGGTCAAAAGGATATAATGTTATTGCCAATGTTAACAATGCTCTTAAATACATTGATCTCAACAAAAAAATGCTGGATAATGTCAATTATTCTATAATTAAAGGTGAATTATTGGCAATAAGAGCATTTATGCATTTTGATCTTATGAGATTATATGGATATGGTAACATTGATGCCAGAACTGATATTGCAGCCAAGGTTGCAATTCCTTATGTAACTGTGCTTGGAAAAGATATGACGCAACAGCTAAGTTATGCCCAAACTATAAATTTGATTATTAAAGATTTGGAGGATGCCATAGAATTGCTTGAGATTGATCCGGTGACTCAAAATCAACCTGCTTCTTTTTATAGTGAAATTAACATTGATGGGTTTTACAATAACAGGCAGCACCGCTTCAACTATTATGCTGTAAATCTTTTACTTGCAAGAGTATATATGTGGGAAGGCAGTAGTGCAAGTATTTCAAAAGCTCTTCAACTTGCAAATTTGGTAATAGCAAATGCAGAATCCAGGGGGCTTGTTTCATGGGCAACCAGTACCAGCGTTTCAGAAGATGTCATAATGAAATCTGAGCATTTATTGTCGCTCAATATTCAAAATTTAATCTCTAAAACAGCAGATTACTTTAAATTGGAAATTGTAGATGCAAGTGATATTAAAGCACAATATGTATCGAGTGATAGATTATTATCTATCTACGAGGTCACTAGTGTTGGAAGTACCGATTATCGATTTTCTAAACAATTTATTCAAAATTCTGCAATTGTAGGTGGGAAGAACGCATATACACCTCTGAAGTATTTTGGAGTTGCCTCGACAGCTGTCACCAAAAACTATGTTCCTTTGATAAGAATACCGGAAGCATATTATATCGCAGCTGAATGTTATGTCAGACAATCAGTTCCTGATGTTCAGTCAGCATTGGATTTATTAAATTTTGTAAGGCAAAAAAGAGGTATTGTTGCTCAACTTGAAGGACTTTCAGCAGAGAATGTCATGAATGAAATAGTTAAGGAGTACAAAAAAGAATTTTACTGTGAAGGAGTAATGTTCTTTTTGTACAAACGATTAGGCATAAAGACAATACCAAATTATAATGGTGAGGCCGGCGATAATATATATGTTTTACCTTATCCTGATACAGAAATACAAATGGGTAGAGAACAATAATTTAAAGAAAAATGCCATGAAAAATATTGAAATAAAGTTATTGATTCTGATTTCAGGTGCCACTCTTTTTACAGGGTGTCAAACAGACGAAATAATACGGTTTGATCTGAATAATGCAGGAGTTGTGTTCCCAGGAGCAGGTGATGCACTTTACTATAAAGGCTATAATGCTTCAGATCAGACTTATTATGTCAATGAATCTTTTTTAAATGTTCCCTTAACACAAAATACTTATATTGTTGATTTTCCTGTTAGAGTTTCAGGAGACTCTTCTAATGTTGACAGAATTGTAGGTTATGAGATTATTGCAGAAGAGACAACTGCTACTTCAAGTCAGTATAAAGTTGTCGACGCACTTATCCCCGCTGGAGCGAGATATGGAAGAATACGATTTGAACTGTATCGTGATCCTGCACTCGATAATCAATCAGTAAAAGTATATATCAAACTTAAAAACTCAGAGGATCTTAAAGTTGGGTCTAATGAATATATGAAAGGAATTTTAACATGGAGTAACATGCTTCCTATGTTTCCTGTTTCCTCAATGTATGTCAGAACTTATAATTGTATAATATTAACGCCATTGACAAAGACAAGTACTTCGATAGCATATTATAGCCCCAATGCACACAAAGCAATACTTGATGCTCTTGGATGGCCTGTAAATTATTGGCCACGTTATACAGATGGTCTTGCAGATCCTTCAACAGGTACTAGCCCTATGTTTGGAGCATATTATACAGATTTTTATGCTCAAAAGCTTAAAACTTATTTGGATGCTTATGCAGCAGCCAATGGGGGAGTAAGATTGAAACATAACGCAGGGACAGACAATGGTAAAGATATACAGGCACGAGTTTCTGGTGCTGTTTATGTTCCGTAATTTCTAAATATAGATTGTTATGAAAAATAAAATAAAAAAATATATTTCGAGTTTAATAATAATAGCTGCCTCAGGATTAGTTAGCAGCTGTTTCTCAGATAAATCGAGTTTGGATACAAATAAGATAGAAGACATTGTGATAGAAACTCCTGAAATGCCATCAATTCTTAGGGTTGACTATTTGGGGAATGTTGACTTTGAACCGACGATTAAAATTGGGAGTGAAATTAATCCGTCATTTGTAACCTATAAATGGGAGATTAATCAAACCCCAGGTTCAACTGATATGGTAGTATTAAGTACTGATAGAGTTTTGAAGACTACAATAAAAAATCAGATTCTTTCTGTAGCATATACTCTTGTATTTACTGCCAGAGATGAAAGATATGGTATCGAATACCAGAAAAGTTGGCCTTTATATGTCAGCAGTTCATTCAGAGAAGGAATTATTGTTGCTGAGAGTAGTGATGGAACCACTTCTGATATATCCTTAATAATGGATAATAATATAACTACTTCATATAGTGGTGGTTCAAATATTAAGTATAAAATATGGGAAACGGCAACCGGAAATTCATATCCATCATTAATAAAATCTATTGTTTATACATTACACAAACCGACATCACTCCTTACTAAAAATATAATTGTGACTATTTCTCAGGACAAAGAGATTAACATGTTTGATTGCGAAAATTATTCTCAATATAAGACTTCTGCTCAAATATTCCCAGCAAAAACATCTAGTTTTGATCCTCAAGCATTTTATTCTATAAACAATCTGTATTGGGTATTAGTAGCGAATAATGTCGCATATGTTTATCCTAGCAATCAAGGCGTCACCTCTTTTATGCTGCCAGTTTCAGGTACTAATTATGTTGACAATGCTGTAATGGTTTGTGATAATTCTGCAGGTGCAGGGCCTTATGCATTCTGGTACAACAACAATACCGGTAAAATATATAATATAACTGCACCATATTCAAGTCCGGCCGGTGGTGGAGAATATTCTGCTCAGGGGGTATTTAATCCGACAAATTTACCTGGAAGAAGAATTATTGCCGCGGATATTTCTGTAGATGGAATATCGCCGACCATGTTAATGCGAAATGAATCTACAGGCAATTATGAAATATATTCAATGTCCTTTGGTTACTATGACTCAAACTGGAATTATTTTCCATCCAATCCTAAATTAAAGGCTGAACTACCTTCTGGTTTGACATCAATAATCAATTCCTCTGTTTCTGTATTTTTTAATATGTTTGAACCTGTTATGTTTGTTGCTACTCAATCAAAGATATATGCTGTTACTTTTGGTGGAGGTATTGTGTCATACAGTGAAGTATACAATGTTCCATCAGGTGAACAGATAACTCTTGCCAAATTATATGTTCAAGGTAGGTATAGGTTAAACAGAACAGAATTTAGTCAGGAAAGTGGGCCAATTTTTGAACCTCCATTGGCTTTGAATACAAAAGCTATTGTAGTGGCAACAAAGAAGAGTGAATACGAAGGACAGATTTACCTTATTCCTCAGAGTGCATCTAGTACCGGAGCCCTTAATATCTCACAGGCTAAAAAATATTCTGGTTTTGGAAAAATATTGGATTTTACAATGCAGGGACAATGACAGTAAATTATTAATTGAAATAAGATAATACCAAATAAATTACAAATATTAATGAGAAAATTGATTTTAACGGGCATTCTGCTAATGTCCTGTGTGTGTGTGGCATTTGCTGAGGAAAAGGATTCGAAGTCAGCAACTCAAAATAAGGATACAGTTTCTACCTATAAAAAACTATTTGCTAAAAAGCATGAAACAGCAAGTGGAATGTTCGTTTTGCATAAGATTAACGGGAAAGTTTACTTTGAGATTCCCTTGACGATGATGAAACGAGATATGTTAATTGCATCCACAGTATCTGAAACAAGTGATAATGCAAATGGTATTGTTGGTTCAAAGGGAGATCCTATTCACATCATTTTTACTAAATCAGGAGAAAATGTTCAGGTTAGAAGAGTAAATTCTGACGTCATAACAGATAATACCGATTCAGGAATTGGTAAAGCTATTGAGAGAAGCAGTATCGGTTCCATAATGAAAAGCATGAAAATAGAGGCATATACAGAAGATAGTCTGGCAGTTGTTGTTGATATGACTAATTTCTTCGTGGGAGACAATAAAGATTTGACGCCTTTCGATAAGTACAGTCAATATACTATGATTTATGGTCTTAAAAGAAATGAGACATTTCAACAGGAAAAATCATTTTTGGGCAATATCAAGGCATTTAGTGACAATGTAGTAGTTACAAGCACTTTGAGCTATACTTATTCCTTAACAGATCAAAAGACAAACAAAACTATAGTTAAGGATGAGCCTTTTACGGCTGTTGTTTCGCGATCAATTGTTCTGCTTAGAGATAAACCGGTAAAGCCTCGAATTGCTGACTACAGAGTTGCTGTTTTCAGTACAGTGAAGCAGATGCTTGGAGAGAAAGATCAATCTTCCAGAAATGTTTATTATGCTAACAGGTGGAATCTTGAGCCTGCCAGTATTGAAGATTTCAAATCTGGTAAATTGGTAGAGCCTGTTAAACCTATAATCTTTTATGTGGACAGCAATTTCCCTGATCCATGGAAACCATTTATTAAGGAAGCAATAGAACAATGGAACGAATTGTTTGAACAGGCAGGATTTAAAAATGCAGTAAGAGCTCTTGATTTTCCAGAGAATGACCCGGAATTTGATCCAGACAATATTAAATATTCGTGTGTAAGATATGCTCCCATTGGAATAGAAAATGCAATGGGACCTTCATGGGTAGATCCAAGATCCGGAGAAATTATAAATGCATCGGTGTACGTATATCATGATATTATCAAATTGTTGAATAATTGGATGTTTGTTCAAATATCACCTGCAGATGAGAGAATCAGAACAGTAAAAATTCCACAAGATATTATAAATGATGGCATACGTTATGTCATTTCACATGAAATTGGGCATTGTTTGGGATTTATGCATAATATGAGCGCTTCAAGTGTTATTCCTGTTGATTCTCTTCGCTCACCATCATTTACTAAAACGACAGGGACAACAACTTCTATCATGGATTATGCAAGGTTTAACTATGTAGCGCAACCTGGAGATAAAGAAAGAGGGGTTAAGCTTACTCCTCCTAGATTTGGCGAGTATGACAGGTTTGTGCTGAAATGGAATTATACTTTTTTTCCAGATATAAAGGATCCTGTGAATGAATCTATAATTCTTTCAAAGGTCGTAAGCGACTCTATTAAGAATCCAATTTACAGGTATGGAAAACAACTAAGCTCTCCTCTTGACCCTCGATCACAAACAGAAGATCTTGGAGATGATGCAATTAAAGCCTCCGAATACGGAATCAAAAACTTAAAATTTTTAATTAGTAATTTAAATGAATGGGTGGCTAATGAAGATGATGATTTTTCTTATAGGAGCGATATTTATGACGCAGTTATTTTTCAGTATGTAAGATATATTAATCACATATTTGCCAACGTTGGAGGCATTTACCTCAATGAAGTAAAAGTTGAAGACAAGATGGTTCCGTTTGAAAGTGTTGAAAAGGAAAAGCAGAAATTGGCACTGAAATTCATTATGCAGCAAATCAATGATCTTGACTGGGTGGAGAATGAGCAATTGATGAAAAATCTAACAATTATGGGTTCAGCCAAAAATCTGCTCCAGACTGTTTTGGCTAAAGCAGTAATTAATGCTCCATCCAAGGTTCTTTTATCAGCCTCAATCTCAAAGGATCCATATAGTTTTGATGAATGTTACGAGGATGTTTTCAATTTTGTGTGGCAACCTCTAAAGGAGAAAAAAAATCTATCTGAAATTGATAAATACATTCAAACAGCTTTTGTGAACAGCATAATTTCTTTTTCAAAGACATCAAAATTAGTTTCAGGTACAGGGATAGATAATTTCTCTCTTTTTGATATTCTTAAAGACGAAGATAAATTAGGAAGATTTTACAGTCATTTGCAAAATTACGCTTTAATGGAGAATTTTAATCCATCATCTGAGTTTAATTCTACTGCAGGTTATGGAGTTCCTTCAACAAAATTTAATTTGATTTTCAACCCTGAGAGCAATTATTACAAATATCTGGTAAGGTCAAAAGGAGTGCTGAAATCAGCTTTAAAAACAAAAGCCAGCAAAGAAGACAAATTGCATTATGAGTTGCTGTTAAAGCAGATAAATGCCTCTATAAATGTTAAGAAATAAGTGTGATAATGAAAATAAGTTTGAATAATAGTTTTGGAACAATATTGCTGGTAATATTCTTGGCACTTTCACTGATTTCTTTTTCCAGTAATTATAGTTATGCATCTTTAAAAAGTAGATCTGGGATTGTTGGTAATGATACAACTTCTGCATCTAAATTGTCCCCATACGAAAAACTGTTTTATAAAAAGAATGTGAAGACTTCAAAAGGATTTATCAATTTGCATCTTATAGGAGATAAGATCTATTTTGAATTACCTCTTAATCTTATTGGCAAGGATTTATTGATGTCATCAGTGGTTGATAATGTCAGTAATATGAGTTTAAGTTATGTAGGTCAGAGAACTTCAAGACCCTCACATGTTTGTTTCACCAAAAGTGATTCATTGATTCAGTTAAATATAGTTCCGCTGACTAGAATTGTAGATTCGAATGACACAGGTATTAAAACAGCTGTCAACAAATCCTCTTTGCCTAGAGTTATTGGATCTTCATCTATTTTAGCTTATAATCAAGACAGTAGTGCAGTGGTTTTTGATGCAACCTCTTTTTTTCTGTCTGGAGACAAGCATATTGGTACTCTTAATGCTTCCTCTTATGGTGGTTTCATTCAGAGATTATCAACTTACAGCAAGGATCTTTCCATGGTAAAGGATATTGAAGCCTTTGATGATAATGTCTCTGTTATCAACAACATGACTTATTCTTTAAAGACTTATTTTCTTGGTATTGAATCTCAGGAGTTGGATTATTTAACTATAGAATTGAAAACCACATTATCTAAGTTGCCAGAAGAAGAATTTCATTACAGAGAAGCAGATTATCGAATTGGGACTGCAGTTACTGCATTTGAAAAATTTGACAGCAAGGAACAGGGGACTAAAAAATGTTATTTTTCTAATAGATGGAGGTTAGAACCTGTAGATGTTGAAAAATATCTCAAAGGTGAGCTCGTATTGCCCAAAAAACCAATTATTGTATATGTTGACACACTGTTTTTTCCTTCTTGGAGAGAAGCTGTTAAAAAGGGATTACTTAAATGGAATCAGGCATTTGAAAGGATTGGCTATAAAGATGTGATTCAAGTTTTTGATTATCCTTCTAAGAGTGTGGATCCTAAGTTTAGTCCAAGCAATATATCATATAATTGTGTAAAATATGCACAGATTCCCTCAAGGAATATTACAAGACAAATTAATATTGATCCAAGGTCCGGTGAGATTTTAAGTGCATCAATCTTATTTTTCAAAGATTCTCCTGTGACATTGCAGAGAGAAAGACTTTATCAAACAGCGGCAGTTGAACCAGAGGTAAGAAGTTATGAATTGCCAGACGATTTGATGTGTTCTGCAATAGAAATGGCAATGACAAGAGAAATGGGATTTTGTCTTGGGCTGAGTGCAAATCTCGCTTCTTCTTCATGGATGCCTGTTGATTCGCTTAGATCTCCAACTTTTACTTCAAGAGAGGGGATAAGTTCTTCAGTCATGGATCAGATTAAGTATAATTATGTTGCTCAACCTGGTGATATTGAGCGAGGAGTGAAATTAACACTTGATGACTTGGGAGTGTATGATTATTATGCCATTGAGTGGCTCTACAAACCTTTTTTTGATACTGTCAACTATTCAGATGAAAATAAGCTTTTAAGAAAAATTATTGCCGACAAGTCAGATGATCCTCGATATTATTATGGAAAAGAGCAAAATGGAAGCGCTTATTTTGATCCAAGATCGTTAGTGGAAGATCTTGGTAATGATAAGATTCAGGCAGCAAAGTATGGAATCAATACTCTTAAGTATGTAGCCGAAAATGGTACAGAGTGGGTCAACTATGATTTTGTTGATGAATCGTACAGAGAACTTTTTGTTGATTTCATATTCCTCAAGCTATATGACTATTATCGTAGTCTTATGGTAAATATTGGTGGGATAGAAATAAACAATAAATATGAGGGTGACAAAAGTCCAACTTATGTGCCTGTAGATAGAGCAACTCAGAAAGCCACTCTTAAATATATGATGGAACAGGCAGATGACTTGAAGTGGTTGGATAATAAGGATTTACTTCGTTTATCGGGAATGAACGGCTCATTTTCAGACTATTTTGCAAACAATCTAATAACCATGATATTTCAACGCATTCCAATGGTGGTTTTTTCACAGGATAAAACAACACCTTCGAATGCCTATTCACTTGATGAAATGTTGGGTGATATTACCGACTTTGCTTTAAAAAATATTAGTAAAGGTTATAATCCGACAGAAGCTCAAACAGCCGCTTTGTTTCTTGTTACTCAGTTAATGCTTCAAAATTCTTCTCTTCCTAATGTTATTGAGGCAAAGGCACAAAACAAAAATGCTTTTCATCTTGTTTCAGAAGACAATCCATATTCATATTCAAATCTCATGGCTAGGTGTTATCCTGATGTGATTACAGATATTGAGAGTGAAAGATCTGGCTTTGAAACTCTTGTTGAATTAAAATATCTTGTAAACAAAAATATGTCTTCGATATATTATAATAATCTAAAAGATTTAAGAGATAAGCTTAAAAAATATCGTTCCAGAATTAATTCTGAAACAACAAGAAGTAAGATAGATTACTTGATTCTTGCAATTGACAAAGGGATAGGCAAGGAAAATATTTGATTTAGTGTTTTATCACATATTCAATCATTCTGCAAAGTGAGTCGGGTGTAATTTCATTGTCCCTTGGAAAATTGAGCAGGTCAATATTAGTTGTATCAAATTTCAGATCTGTATTTGAATATTTTCCTGTAAATGACATTCCTGCAGCAATGATCCTTTCGAGAATATTCATCGAATCAGGATTAAGCTCTCTCACTTGCAGAATATTGATTGGTAACAATCTGCAGATGCATTTGAATATGTCATCATTTTTAATGTAGTTGCGTGCCACAAGATTGATTATTGTGGGCAATTTGTCGATTGTGACAAGAGTTAGAAGATAGTTGACGATTTTATCAATAGCTATAATGTTTTGTGTAGATTCAGGAGTTACAGAGATTCTCACTGTCTCACCAGGGTGTCTTCTTGAGAATGAATGTAGTCTTTTGACAAAATCAAATATCCCATAATCTGTTGTAGTAATTCCGGTAATATTATTTCCCGCAACTTGAGACAATCGTAATACATATCCATTAAGTCTTTTATCTTCAATATATTTTTTCAAAACGTTCTCACCAAATCTTTTAGACTGCTCGTAATAATTTCTAAATGCAGAAATGTCCTCATTGGTGTAGAATTTTTCCAGGAAGGGATGTCCATTATTTCCACATGAATAGGCTGTACTAATGTAAAAGAATCTGGAACCAGGCTTAGAATATTTTAGGAAAAGCCAAATTGCATTCTCAAGACCCTCAACATTAGTTTCAAAAATCTCCTTTTTATCTTTTTCAGCAAATTTAAGACTGGCTGCAAAATGAAAAAAATCTGACTTTTCACAGAAAATCTCCTTTAATTCATTTTCAGAAAGAGAAAAATCTTTATCCAGCAAAGAGTAATTATATACTTTTAGATTTTTGTAGTCATCTTCCCGATTTTCATTTATGTCATCTAAAATTTTTTTCATTCTCATCGTAGGAGAAAATTCTCTATTACTTCTGACTAATGCAAATACCTGATTTTTGTTTTTAATTAATTCTGCTGCAAAATGTGATGCCACATATCCATTTGCTCCATCGATGATTATCCTATTCATGTTTTATTATTTATCTATCTAAAGAGAATTATAAATTAAAGAAAAATTACAAGCATAAACAAAACACTTAGTGGAATCAACAAATTGTCAATTCCTCTCCAGCTGAACATCTCAACTAAAGTGCTCACTGAAGCGATAAAAGCTGATAACCAAAATGTCTTAAAATTAAAGTCCATAGTATTGAAACACAAAGCTAAAATGCATATTATGAAGCATGAAACAAAAAAAGACCCTGATCCAAGCACAGTTTTATGTAATGTATGACCAAAAATCCTGATATTTCTATTTTTCCTTTTAAAATTAAGACCAAGAATACCAGCTATTGGGTCACATATAGCAAGCACCAGCATTGGAAGAATGAACATGATTTTACTACCTAAAAGATCAGATATCAGAAAAGTCACATAGATTGATACAGGGAGAAGATAACTTCCCATAGATTTTCTATCAATATCATTTATTGACTGAAGTTGCTTAATTTTTTTGCTGATGAGCAATACTATAAAAAAAATTGTCGCCAGAATAAGAACGTACCAATGACTGTTAAAAAGAAATGGGAATATTGTTGTAGCGAGTGTTGCAGCAAAGTGTGCAAATTTTCGTGTCATTTCTCCTTTAAATTCATATCTGCGATATATCAATTCTGTAAAAATCAGTAAACATGCAATTGCAACCAGGAAAATAACTGTCAATAATATTTGATTACCCATATCTCTTTATTTTATTTAAAACATTTACAAATTTGCAATGAATGTTAATAAAGCAATCCAAGCTCCTGATGCTATTAAGCTGTCAAACCTGTCTAAAAATCCCCCGTGTCCGGGTATTAAATTGCTGAAGTCTTTTACTTTGTATTGTCTTTTGTAAAATGAACTTGCCATGTCACCAACAAAAGCTGAAAGAATAATATTTACGGTAAGTGCAATAGCTTCTATGGAAGAAATGTATAATAGATTTTTGAGTAAGAGCCCGCTAATTAACGCAATAAGAGTACCACCAGCGAGGCCTCCCCATGTTTTATTGGGACTTATTGTCGGCATCAGTTTTCTCTTACCCCAAAGTTGTCCGGATATCTGGCTGAAGCTGTCAAAAATTGATAAAATTAAAAATACATATAAAACAAGTTCTTTCTCCATGCCGCTGAAGATAAAAAATCCGACTGAAATAATTAGAAAAAACAGCATTGAGAAATAAAACACTTGTTTATGAATATACCCAGACTTAACATATAGTCTTGATAACTCCAAACAGCCTGATATGATAATAATAATGGCTGCAGATCTAAAAAAAACAGGGCCCTGTATAATACAGAAAAAGAGTACGTTTATTATAATAAAATATGTCAGAAACTTGACCCAATTATTTCTTGCAACTGATTGTTCCTTTTTTCTGTTGATGAATATGAATCCAACAGCTCCTAAAAAGAAATATGCCAATATTATATAATAGATAACTTTAATCATATCAATGAATTAATAAATCATCATCATTATTCCAAATGCAATCATCGCTATTGCATACCATTGTCTTATATTGGTTTCAGCTTTTTCCAGTTCGACACCGGCGAAAGTTTTCGAACCGACAATTGCACCGATAATTGTTCCCAAAGTAAGAAATACTACGAGAGTCATGTCAATGTCTCCAACCAGAATATGCCCTCCCAATGCAGAAATAGTGTTGACAAAAACTATCATCACAGATGTACCGACAACTGTTTTTAATGGGATTCTCATATCAAACAGCCCTGTAAGAACAGGTGCAGTTCCGCTTGTTCCAAATGTCCCTGTAATTATCCCGGAAAGTAAACCATAAAAAGAACCCCTTATTATTTTTTTGTTGTTTTTTAATTCAGGCAGGCAGGTACCATTCAATTCCGCTTTCTTTTTTTTTCTTGTTGTCAAAATCATATGAAAAGCTATTATAATTGAATAGATCCCAAAACATATTTTTAGTTGTTTTGAATTCATGAGGTGAGTTATAGCAGCACCTGACAAAGCTCCTATAATGCCTGAAATGGCAAAGATTAATCCAACCTTAAGATTTACATTTCCTTTTCTGTAATGTCCAAATGAACTTGCGAGACACACTGGCAAAGTGGCTGCAAGAGATGTTGCAACTGCGATTTTGGCGGGCACACTAAAAAAAATTGTGAGAACAGGAAGAAAGAAAAAACCTCCACCGCCTCCTGTCATTGAGGCAAAGAAGGCAATAATGAATCCTATTATTGGCAGCCAAAGATAAATGTATTTGAATGATGACAGAAAAACCATGTTTTATATCAAATTTGCTTCTCTATTTTTTCTCTTTAATTATCCAGTATAAACCCTTCACATTTGATTTTATCTCTTTTTTCAAATAAAACTGAATAGCCAGATGTTCCAGAGAACCCATTATCCCCCATATAATCATAAAATAGTATAAAAACGGAACAAAGCCAATAGTGAAAAGAAAGAAGAAAAAAAATCCTTGAATATATCCTCCAATTTTTGTCATATACAGATGAAAACTCGGGATTTTACCAAGTCTTATAAGATAAACAATAATAGGGAGAATCAAAAATCCAACAAAAATTGAGAAGCTGGTCATATATGGCATAAAATCTTCCCACTTGAAAACAAAAATGCCAATGATTGCAAGAAGATATGTCAAATCATCAGCAAATGAATCTATTTTTGCGCCAAATTCAGTCTCAAGATTAAATTTTCTGGCGATAAAGCCATCTGCAATATCTGTCAGTAAATTGATTATTACAAAAATTGCAAATAGATTTTCTTTTCCACATAGTATGAATCCCAAAATCAAAGGAAATACTGCTATTCTATATAAAGTTAGTATGTTTGGAATATTGAATATTTTTTTCTCCTTCATGAATTATTTAATAGTTATTGCAAATATATGAATTTTTTATATTATCGATTCCCACTGCGGAGTGGGATAATGAGTTATTTAGTAAATTTGAATTACTTTTTAAATATTTAGTATTTATGGAATTTATAATAAGAGCAGCTAAGCCAGATGATACAGGCATTATTCTTGGATTTATTTGTCAACTAGCAGAATATGAAAAATTGAAGAATGATGTGACTGCTTCTGAGGAGGTATTGTATGATTCACTTTTTGTAAAGAAGTCAGCAGAGGTGCTCATTGCTGAGGAGGATTACAAACCTGTTGGATTTGCCGTTTACTTTCACAATTTTTCCACATTTAAAGGTAAGGCTGGTCTCTATCTTGAGGATTTGTTTGTTTTGCCCGAACACAGAGGCAAAGGTTACGGTAAAAAGCTGTTTTTATCTCTTATTCAAATTGCTAAAGAAAGAGGGTGTGAAAGATTTGACTGGTCTGTTCTTAAATGGAATGAACCATCAATAAAGTTTTACAAAAGTTTTGGAGCGGAACCGCTCGAAGACTGGGTTACGTTTAGGCTTACAAAATTTTAATAATTAATTATGAAGACTATTGCATTGGTTGCACACGACAACAGAAAAAAAGATTTAATGGAATGGGTTGAGTTTAATAAGGAGACACTCAAGAAGCATAAATTGGTTTGTACCGGGACAACTGGAAGAATGGTTAAGGAAACTCTTAGTAAAGGGGTACATAATGAAGAAAAGGAGCTGGATATTACTATTCTCAAGTCCGGTCCATTGGGAGGCGATCAACAGTTGGGCGCTCGTATTGCCCAGGAAGAGATTGATTTACTCTTTTTCTTATGGGATCCAATGCAACCTCAACCACATGATGTTGACGTAAAAGCTCTACTCAGAATTTCAAGTCTCTACAATGTCCCAACAGCTACTAATCGTTCTACAGCAGATTTTTTGATTTCTTCTCCTCTTTTTGATACCGACTATCATCCAAAGTTGATCAGTTATGAAGATTATGTAACCAGAAAATTGATTTTATAAACTTCTACATATCATTTGATTATCATCTCAATGGTAAAAATGGAGTTTTTCTCTCTTTTTCCCTCTATAATTACATTGTTATCTGAAATGTGTCTGTAAATTTCGATCCGATCATTCAGCCTGGTTTCGAGGTTGAAATTTATAATCATATCAGAGACTTGTATGCTTGAATAAAATTCAGGATCAAGTGAATCTATTGCCCATTCAACATATTTGGCATTGTTTGTATGTTTGTTTATGTCCACATCGCTATATGACACCTTTTTAGTATGGACATATTCCATTTCATGAGGAATATTAATTTTTTCGGCGTGTTCTGTAATCGCATCTTTTAAGTGGATAGTATCAGGATGTCCCAATAACTCAATTCTGTGCATTTTTCTTGTTTCAATGTTGATTATTACCCATGATGACGTCGCTTTGATAACCGCCTCTTCAACCTCATTATTTACAACAAAGTCTCTATACCAAAATAATCTGTCTCCTCCTTTGTGCCATGTATACATTGTGATTTTATCTTTCCATTTTGGAATATCCTTGAATATGATATGCATTCTCGAAAGCACCCACACAACTCCCTCTTTTATAAGTGTGTCATAGCCAAATCCCAATAAGGTCGCATGCTGACCTGCAATTTCCTGTGCATAATTCATGAATGCAAATAGTTTAAGGTTTGCATTCATGTCAGTCTCATAACTTTTTACAAGATATTTTTCACTGTAGATTTTCATGGCAATTCAAAAAAAGCAAAATTAGAGATTAATTGTCTAAACAATAAATTTAGATTAACTTTGCAATCCTGTATTACAATCCGTATTTATTTATGAGCACTAAATATGTTTTTGTTATGGGAGGAGTTACCTCTTCCTTAGGAAAAGGTATTATTGCATCCTCTTTGGCTAAGTTGTTACAAGCAAGAGGGCTGTCTGTCACTATTCAAAAATTTGATCCATATATCAATGTTGACCCGGGTACACTTAATCCATATGAGCATGGAGAATGTTACGTTACAGAGGATGGTGCCGAGACCGATTTAGATCTGGGTCATTATGAAAGGTTTCTGAGTACCTTTACATCTAAGGCCAATAATGTTACGACCGGCAAGATCTATAGAACTGTAATTGACAAGGAGAGACAGGGCGCTTACCTTGGAAAGACAGTTCAGATAATTCCTCATATTACTGATGAAATAAAGCGCAGAATGTTGTTGCTGGGTAAGTCGGGTAATTTTGATGTAATTATTACAGAACTTGGGGGTACAGTGGGTGACATTGAGTCTCTTCCTTTTATTGAAGCTGTTCGACAACTTCAATGGGAACTTCCGGATGAGGATTGTCTTGTGGTTCACCTGACACTCGTGCCTTATTTAAATGCAGCCAAAGAGCTTAAAACCAAGCCGACACAGCATTCAGTGAGGGCATTACAACAAAACGGGGTGCACCCAGATATAATTGTTTGTCGCACAGAACATCCTTTACCTTCAGAAATTAGAAGAAAAGTTGCATTGTTCTGCAATGTAAGACCAAATGCAGTAATTGAGTCAATTGATGCATCCAGTATTTATGATGTGCCGTTGAATATGTATAAGGAAAAACTGGATGAGCTCGTTCTTAGAAAGTTTAAATTGGATTCATATCTGACACACAATCTTGAACTTGTGAAATGGAAAGAATTTTTGGAAAGGATTCATAATCCTAAAGATACAGTAGATATTGCATTGGTTGGAAAGTATGTTGAATTGCAAGATGCCTACAAATCTATTTTGGAATCCTTTATACATGCCGGAGCAGAAAATGAGTGCAAGGTCAAAGTTCACTACGTGCATAGTGAATATGTCAATGAAAACAATGTGGCAGACAAACTTGCTGATATGCATGGAATTCTTGTTGCTCCAGGTTTTGGGGAGAGAGGCATTGAAGGTAAAATTCTTTCAGTAAAATATGCACGAGAACGGGGAATTCCATTTTTTGGCATATGTCTTGGCATGCAAATGGCAGTAGTTGAATTTGCTCAAAATGTCCTTGGACTAGAAGATGCCATGACTACAGAGATTAAGCAGAATGCCAAAAGTCCGGTAATAGATTTGATGGAAGATCAAAAAAGTCTTACAATCAAAGGTGGAACAATGAGGCTGGGTGCGTATAGGTGTGATATAGAAGAAGGCTCCCTTGCATATTCCATTTATGGCAAAAAGGAAATTTCGGAAAGACACAGACACAGATACGAGGTTAATAGCAATTATGTTGAAGCTCTTGAGAAGGGAGGGCTTCATGCCTCCGGCAAGAATCCAGATACCGGATTGGTTGAGATTATAGAATTACCAGGACATCCTTTCTTTATCGGAGTACAGTTTCATCCTGAGTTGAAAAGTACACCTGAAAGGCCACAGCCCATTTTTGTTGCCTTTGTTAAAGCAGCTTTGAAGCATAAACACAAGAATGATAGTTCAAACATATGATCATAAAATCTCCTGTTCAGAGAGTTTTTTTAAAATTTTGATAACAGCAGTGCTATTGTTTGCCGGTGTATTAGATCGAGTATCCTTAGCCCAGGTGGCTGTTAAGGCGGAAGTATGCAGATGTAAAATTGTTGAAGTACTTCCACACGATGTTAATTCATATACTCAAGGTCTCTTTTTTTATAAAGGTCAACTTTATGAGAGTTCTGGACAGTATGGTGCATCTTTTTTCCGAAAAGTAGATCTTTATAAGGGAACAGCTTTGCAAAGTTTTAATTTTCCTGACGAATATTTTGCAGAGGGAGCAACTGTTTTGGGAGATTTGTTATATATTCTTACTTGGCAGCAAAGAGTTGTTTTTGTGTATGATATCAACACTTTTAAACCGATAAAACAATTTTTTAATCCCCGTGAGGAGGGTTGGGGGCTTACAACTGACGGCAAAGATTTGATAATGAGTGACGGTTCATCATTCCTTTTCTTTATGGATCCTGCCACGTTTAAGGAAAAGCGAAGGATTACCGTAAAGCTTGACGGTAAAACAATTGATCGGTTAAATGAATTGGAGTATATAAAGGGAGAAATCTGGGCTAATGTATATCAGGAAGATTTTATATTGATAATAGATCCTTCTACTGGTATAGTAAGGAAAGTAGTTGATTGTAAAAACATACTTCCGCCAAGCATGAGAACATCAAAAACAGACGTGCTTAATGGGATAGCATATAATCCATTGACAGACAGAATATATATTACAGGCAAATATTGGCCGAAAATGTTCAGAATCACATTATCATCGAGGTAAACTATAAAAAAATAATTTACCTCGATTTTACTTATATTTGTATATTACATCAAAAATTTTTAATAAACAATGGCATTCATAAATGGTATCCTTAAAAAGTTCTTCGGAACCAAGTCTGAAAAGGACATGAAGCTAATCCAGCCTTATGTTGACAAGACTCTTGAAGCTTATGAAAGGATAGACAGTCTTACTCATGATGAGTTAAGAGCTGAGACACAAAAGATAAAAAAGATAATTACAGACTATGTTGCAGAGGAAGAGGCAAAGAAAAAATCTTTAAGAAATAAACTAGAAGACTTTACAATTGATATATCTGAAAAAGAATCACTTGCCACAGAAATTGACAAGCTGTCTAAAAAAATTGATGAGAAGTTTGAAGAGGTTCTTCTTAAGGTTTTACCTGATGCTTTCGCAATAATGAAGTCTACTGCGAGACGATTTAAGGAGAATAGTGAAATTGTTGTTACAGCTATCCAAAGTGACAAAGATTTGTCTTCAGAACATGATTTTGTAAGAATTGAAGGAGATAAGGCAATTTGGAAAAACACCTGGATGGCAGGTGGCAACAGAATTCAATGGGACATGGTTCATTACGATGTTCAGTTGGTTGGAGGTGTAGCGCTTCACCTTGGAAAGATTGCAGAGATGGCCACAGGTGAAGGTAAAACACTTGTCGCAACCCTTCCTGTATTCCTCAATGCTTTAGCAGGTAAAGGAGTACATGTTGTTACAGTTAATGACTATCTTTCAAAGAGAGACTCAGAATGGATGGGGCCTCTTTATCAATTTCACGGACTAAAGGTCGATTGTATTGACAAACACGAACCAAATTCAGAGTCAAGAAAAGCA
The DNA here is from genome assembly GCA_018434395.1 of Bacteroidales bacterium. GTDB lineage: Bacteria > Bacteroidota > Bacteroidia > Bacteroidales > UBA932 > Bact-08. The sequence continues at coordinate 20,093 of JAHDPK010000021.1, forward strand.
GCATATAGAGCCGATATTACTTTTGGAACAAATAATGAATTTGGCTTTGATTACCTTCGTGATAACATGGCTATTAGCCAGGATGATATAGTTCAGCGCAAGCATCATTACGCCATAGTCGATGAAGTAGACTCAGTATTAATTGATGATGCAAGAACACCGTTAATTATTTCCGGTCCTGTGCCAAGAGGTGATGATCAGCAGTTTGTTGAATATAAGCCTATAGTTGAAAAGCTTTATGCTGCTCAACGTTCTATAGTAACACAGGTACTTAATGAAGCCAGAAAAAAAATATCTGAGGGCAACGAAGAAGAAGGTGGCTTACTTCTTTTGAGGGCTCATAAGGGTTTGCCAAGATACAATCCCCTGATTAAATATTTAAGTGAACCGGGAATTAAACAACTTCTTTTGAAGACTGAAAATTTCTATATGCAGGATAATAATAAACAGATGCATATAGTGACTGATCCTCTCTATTTTGTGATAGATGAAAAACAAAAGTCAGTGGATTTCACTGATGCAGGTAATGAATTTGTTTCCAAAATTGTAGATGATCCAAAATTTTTTATTCTACCAGATATTGGAAGTGAAATTTCGGAGTTGGAGAAAAAAGACATTTCAGATGAAGAAAAGGCTACTGCCAAAGATGCTTTGATTGCAGACTATGCCATTAAAAGTGAGAGAGTTCACACTGTCAGTCAACTTCTTAAAGCATATACAATGTTTGAAAAGGATGTTGAATATGTAATTCTTGATAATAAGATTAAAATTGTCGATGAGCAAACTGGTCGTATACTCGAAGGCCGAAGATATTCTGATGGTCTTCATCAGGCGATAGAAGCAAAAGAGAATGTTAAGGTAGAAGCTGCAACTCAGACTTTTGCCACAATTACTTTGCAAAACTATTTCAGAATGTATCATAAATTGGCGGGAATGACAGGAACGGCAGAGACAGAGGCCGGCGAGTTCTGGTCAATTTACAAATTGGATGTGGTGGTAATTCCGACCAACAGACCGATTATAAGAAAGGATATGGAAGATTTGATCTTTAAGACCAAACGTGAAAAATACAATGCAGTTATTGAAGAAATAGTCAGGCTCACCAACTTAAACAGGCCAGTTTTGGTTGGTACTACATCTGTTGAGGTCTCTGAGCTCCTTAGCAGAATGTTGAAATTGAGAGGTATACGACATAATGTTTTGAATGCAAAACAGCATGCCAAAGAAGCGGAAATTGTTGCTGAGGCAGGTCAACCAAGATCTGTTACTATTGCTACCAATATGGCAGGTAGAGGTACAGATATCAAACTTGGCCCCGGTGTCAAAGAAGCGGGAGGATTAGCTATTATTGGCACTGAGAGACATGACTCGAGACGTGTAGACCGACAGCTAAGAGGACGTGCAGGACGTCAGGGAGATCCTGGATCATCCAGCTTTTATGTTTCTCTTGAAGATGATCTGATGCGTCTGTTTGGTTCGGAGAGGATCGCAAGTCTGGTAGACAGAATGGGAATGAAAGATGGAGAAATGTTGCAACACAGTATGCTTTCAAAATCAATAGAAAGAGCCCAGCGGAAGGTAGAGGAGAATAATTTCGGAATACGTAAAAGACTGCTTGAATATGATGATGTAATGAACTCTCAGAGAGAGGTAATTTATACACGACGCCGCAATGCTCTTTATGGTGAAAGAGTTGATGTTGATGTTCAGAATATGATTACTGATTATGTTGAAAATTTTGTTACATCACACCATGGCTTATCGAATTATGAAGACTTTGTCAATGAATCAATAAGAAATCTTTCTATTGAAGTCGGCATGGACGAGACATTCTATGACGGTTCTTCTTTAGATGAAGTGACAGAAGTTTATCTAAATCATGTCAATGACATTCTTAAACGTAGGAGAGACACTCTTGTACAGCAGTCATGGCCTATTATCAAACAAATTTATGAATCTCAGGGAGCTGTATATCAAAATATTGCAATTCCTGTAAGTGATGGGCATAAAATGCTGCAAATGATAGTAGATCTCAAAAAAGCATATGAAACCAATGGTCTTGAAGTTGTGAGAGCTCTTAACAAGACCATTACGCTGATGATGATAGATGAACATTGGAAAGAACATTTGCGGGATATGGATGATCTTAAGCAGTCAGTTCAGAATGCGACATATGAACAGAAAGACCCACTTTTGATATATAAGTTTGAGAGTTTTGAACTCTTTAAAACAATGCTCGACAAAATCAGCAAGGATGTTATCTCTTTCTTGTTGAAGGCTCACATTCCTCTTAGAGAGAATACCCAACAGCCTCCTCAACTTAATCTGAGACAGGAAGCCAGAAGAAAAGCAGGTTTAAATAATATTAGAACATCTCGCGAAGAGCTTTCTACATCAGGAGGAGAACCAAAATCACAAGTGCCTGTCCATGTTGAAAAGAAAGTTGGTAGAAATGATCCATGTCCTTGCGGGAGCGGCAAAAAGTATAAAAATTGTCACGGTGCGAATTTATAAGAATTTTGACTTATGTATGATATTATAGTACTTGGTTCCGGCCCCGGAGGTTATGTTGCAGCAATCCGGGCATCCCAGTTGGGTATGAAGTGTGCTGTAGTTGAGAAAGCAGAACTTGGTGGTATTTGTCTTAATTGGGGATGTATTCCTACCAAGGCTTTGTTAAAAAGTGCGCAAGTACTGAATTATGCAAAGCATGCCGGGGAATATGGTTTAAATATTTCCTGTAATGTATCGGCAGATGTTTCTAAGATGGTTTCAAGAAGCCGGGATGTGGCTTCAGGAATGAGCAGAGGTATTGAGTATCTTTTCAAAAAAAATGGAATTTCAGTCTATTTTGGGAATGGCAAAATTATTCAGCCCGGAAAAGTAGAAGTTGATTTAAACGACGGAACATCCACACAGTTGGAGGCCTGTAATATTGTTATCGCTACAGGTTCAAGAGCCAATTCACTCCCTTTTGCACCAATTGATGGTAAAGAAATAGTCTCTTATCGTCAAGCCCTTGTTCCTGAAATTATTCCGGCAAGCATGGTTGTGATAGGTTCCGGAGCTATTGGAAGCGAATTCGCATTTTTGTATAGATCACTTGGTTCAGAGGTAACACTTATTGAATATCTTGACAGCATTGTTCCTTTGGAAGACGAAGAGGTCTCTGCACAGCTGAGTAGATCTTTTCGTAAAATGGGGATTAAAATTCTTACTTCTGCCAGAGTCAACAATGTTGAAAAAAATGATTCCAGATGCAAGGTTGAAATCTTGACAAAGAAGGGGACAGAATACATTGAGGCAGAGAAAATTTTATCCGCAGTAGGTGTTGTTGCCAACATAGAAAATCTGGGATTGGAAAATTGCGGTGTTGTGGTTGAAAGAGGCAAAGTAAAGGTTGACTCGTTTTATTCAACAAATGTGGAGGGGATATACGCAATAGGAGATGTAATTGCAACCCCTGCTCTGGCGCATATCGCCTCTGCTGAAGCTATTTGCTGTGTTGAAAAAATTGCCGGATTAGACCCTAAACCTCTCGATTATAATAATTTCCCTGCCTGCACCTATACTTCTCCCGAAATTGCATCTGTAGGAATGACTGAAAAAGCAGTCAAGGAATCCGGAATCAACTATAAAGTCGGGAAATTTCCGTTTACAGCCTCAGGCAAGGCAGCCTCATCAGGAGAAAAAGATGGTTTTGTAAAGCTTATTATTGATGCTGCAAGTGATAGTATATTGGGTGCTCATCTTATCGGTGCTAACGTTACAGAGATGATTTCTGGCATTGTCGTTGCAAGATCACTGGGAGTTAAAGCGAGAGATATAGTTCATTCAATTCATCCTCATCCAACTATGAGCGAGGCTATTATGGAAGCTGCAGCTGCTGCTCATGGAGAGGTCATTCATTTATAATTATTAATAATTTACAATATGTCTAAGGTGGAATCAGTTACACAGGTAAACGAGGTCAACAGAATCTCTGCGGGGACAGAGTTTCGTGGAAAATTAATTTCCTCATGTGACATAAGAATTGATGGATATTTTGAAGGAGATCTTAATACCACAGGCAAGCTTGTGATAGGTGAATCCGGTAAACTTATCGGCAATGTGATAAGTAGAAGTTGTGACATTTGGGGAACACTGCAGGGTAAAGTAGTAGTCAGAGAGACGTTTGGCTTGAAGAAAAGTGGTTCAATAACAGGTGATCTATTCTGCCAGCGAATTTTTATTGAAGATGGTGGTCTTTTCAATGGTTCCTGTAAAATGATTGATGAAAACACTTTTGGCGAACTTGCCGGCGAACAGAAGCATATTGAGGAAAATTGATGCTCCTGTAAATTTATATTGTGGCTTTGATTTTATAGTTGTTTCTTTCGCTGCTGTTTCTCGTAACGAGTTCTCCGACAAAACCTGCAAGAAACAATTGTAACCCCACAATAAGTGCTACCAAAGATATATAAAACAGAGGCTGGTCTGTAACAGCCCTGTAATAAAGACCTTTGGACTGCGCGGAAATTTTTTCAACGATTAGCCAGACTGAGGTAATAGCTCCAATAACAAATGTCAGAGTTCCTATCAGACCAAAAAAATGCATTGGCCTTTTTCCAAATTTTGACAGAAACCACAAAGTAAGAAGATCCAGGAATCCGTTCATAAATCTATCCACACCAAATTTACTTTTTCCGAACTTTCTGGGTCTATGAATCACAACCTTTTCTCCGATTCTTGTGAATCCTGCATTTTTAGCTATGTAAGGAATATATCTGTGCATTTCTCCAAAGACTTCGATATTTTTAACCACCTCTTTTCGGTATGCCTTTAGACCGCAGTTCATATCATGGAGTTTTATTCCTGTAACCATCCTTGCAGTAGCATTGTATATTTTTGAAGGAATATTTTTAGCTAAAAGGTTGTCTTTTCTTTTCTTTTTCCATCCTGAGACAATATCATACTGACCTGAATTAATCATATCGAAGAGGGCAGGAATCTCTTCAGGACTATCCTGAAGATCTGCATCCATAGTTATAACTACATCCCCCCTGGCAGCTTCAAATCCACAGAAAAGAGCTGCCGATTTGCCATAATTTCTTCTAAAGCAAATTCCCCGAATCAATGAAGGATATTTTTTTGCTAAATCTTCGATAACTTTCCATGAAGAATCAGTACTTCCATCGTCGATTATTATTATTTCATAATCAATACGTTTGCCGTAAAGGGCTTTTTCTATCCATGGTATAAGTTCTACAAGAGATTCCTCTTCGTTGTATACAGATATAATTATCGAGAGATCCATTATAAATTTATAATGTTTGCTGATAGTTGTCAGTAGGAAAAGTTTCTTTTTTAGTGTAATTTGCAATAATTGCAGATGCAATCAGTCCGAAAACAGTGTAATAGAAAAACGTAGTAACAGTAATAATTTGAGGAAGTTTGGCCTGATATCTTTCCATGGCTTCGGCTCCGGCCGGGTTGGCGGACTGCATGGCAATTGTTACCTGTTCAACGGCAGCCTGCAAAGATTCAGGGAATAGAATCGCGTACTGAAGAAAGTTAAATGCAGCCAATACTATTGATGAAAGGAGGCAAATCTTGAATCCATAGTTAAAACCTTCTTTATACGAGAAGCTTTCAAGTTCTTTGCCAAATTCTTTCATGAAATAATATAAGAGTGCAAGGCATCCTATAAATTTTATTATCCACAGTAGTATTGAGATAACTGTTCCGGGTTTGAAAACAACCTGGATAAGGCTGACAACAATTGTAATAATTGAAAGGAGTAGCGCATTTATGGCAGCAGCTCTCCATTGAGAAGATTGCATAGCAAGTTGATTTATAATGAAAACTGTAAAATTTCAGCTGTTCAAAAGTAGCTAAAAATGTTATAAATGCAAAATTTATGGATTAACAAAAAATAATTAACTTCGCGACCTATAAGAATTGTGTTAAAGATTATGATCAACATTACTTTCCCGGACGGGAGTGTCCGTCAGTACGAAAATGGAATTACTCCTTATGAGATTGCTCTAAGTATTAGCCCAAAATTAGCTCAGGAGGTTCTTGTTGCAACGGTTAATGGCAAGATTTGTGAACTTAACAGGTCAATAAATGAAGATGCTACCATCAAGTTGCACAAGTGGGAAGACGAAGAAGCTAAGAGAACATTTTGGCACTCATCTTCGCATCTTATGGCCGAGGCTCTTGAACTTCTTTATCCGGGAGTTAAATTTGGCATAGGTCCTGCCATCGAAATAGGTTTTTATTATGATGTTGATCTGGGGGAGAGAATTATAGCCGAATCAGACTTAAAGAGAATTGAAGACAAAATGCTTGAGTTGGCTAAAGAAAGACAGCATTTTGTAAGAAGAGAAGTGAGCAAGGAAGAGGCCATGAAAACTTATTCCGAAAAGGGAGATCAATATAAATGTGAATTGATACGTGATCTGGAAGATGGCTCTATAACCTTTTATACAAATGGTTCCTTTACAGATTTATGTAGAGGGCCTCATCTTGTAGATACATCAGTGATAAAAGCTGTAAAACTTACCTCTATTGCCGGTGCTTACTGGAGAGGCAACGAGAAAAATAAAATGTTGACTAGAATATACGGAGTCACATTTCCTCAAAAGAAACTTCTTGATGAGTACCTGATCTTTATGGAAGAAGCCAAAAAGCGTGATCATAGAAAAATTGGAAAAGAGCTTGAACTGTTTGCCTTTTCACAAAAAGTGGGTCAAGGTCTTCCTCTTTGGTTACCCAAAGGTGCCCAGTTAAGAGAAAGACTTGAAAATTTTTTGAGGATTGTTCAGAAAAAAGGCGGTTACCTTCCTGTCATCACGCCTCATATTGGGCAGAAAGAACTTTATGTTACTTCAGGTCACTATGCAAAATATGGGGCAGACTCATTTCAACCTATTCACACACCTCAGGAGGGAGAGGAATTTTTATTAAAACCAATGAATTGCCCACATCACTGCGAGATATATAAGACCAAGCCGCGTTCATACAAGGATTTGCCTCTTCGTTTCGCGGAATTTGGCACAGTTTATCGTTATGAGCAGAGTGGAGAGCTTCACGGACTCACCAGAGTTAGAGGTTTTACACAGGATGATGCACACATTTTTTGTCGCCAGGATCAGATAAAGGAAGAGTTTAACAAGGTTATAGACATTGTGCTTTATATTTTTAAAACTTTGGATTTCAAAGATTTTACTGCACAAATTTCACTTCGTGACGCTGAAAACAAAGAGAAATATATTGGTAGTGACGAAAATTGGGAAAAGGCTGAAAGGGCTATTATCGAATCGGCTCAGGAAAAGGGACTTAATACAGTAATTGTGCTTGGTGAAGCAGCGTTCTATGGTCCAAAACTGGATTTTATGGTCAAGGATGCCATTGGCAGAAAATGGCAACTTGGTACAATTCAGGTAGATTATAATTTGCCTGAAAGATTTGATCTTGAGTATATCGGCTCTGACGACAAGAAATACAGGCCTGTAATGATACATAGAGCTCCATTTGGCTCTATGGAAAGGTTTGTTGCAGTGCTTATTGAACACACAGGTGGTAGATTCCCTTTGTGGCTTGCTCCTGATCAGGCTGTTATTCTTCCTGTTAGTGAGAAGTATAACGAATATGCAAAAAAAGTTGTAAATTTGCTGACTAATAACGATATTCGTGCCCTAATTGACGACCGAAACGAAACTATTGGTAAAAAAATCAGAGAGAATGAGTTAAAGCGAATTCCTTACATTCTGATTGTTGGAGAAAAAGAAACTGAGGCAGGGACTATTTCTGTCAGAAGACAGGGCGAAGGGGATAAAGGAACAATGACTGTGGATAATTTTGTAGAAGTGGTCAATAGAGAGACTAAAGAACAAATTGGATATTAATTTAAAATAGGAGGATATTTTATCGAAGCGACTTTTAAATCTCGCGAGGGTGTCTCACCATCAAGAAAGCCAGGCCAAAAAAGCTCGGACAATCACAGCAGGGAGCGGCAATACAGGAAAGCTCCAACACAGGATGGTCCAAAAGTAAATAATGAAATAACAGCCCCCAAAGTGAGAGTGGTAGGGGAAAGTATACAAAACCCCGGTATTTATTCACTTTCTGAGGCGATTAAGATGGCAGAGGCGTTAGAGTTGGATCTGGTTGAAATATCTCCTAATGCAGATCCTCCTGTCTGTAAGATTGTAGATTATCAAAAATATCTTTATCAGCAGAAGAAAAAGGCAAAGGAGATGAAGTCCAATGCCAGCAAGGTGGTTATAAAGGAGATACGTTTTGGCCCAAATACTGATGAGCATGACTATCAATTCAAACTCAAGCATGCTCAGGCGTTTCTTCAGGAGGGATGTAAAGTAAAGGCCTTTGTTTTTTTTAAGGGAAGATCAATTCTCTTTTCGGATAAGGGTGAGAGATTGCTTTTAAGATTTGCTCTCGATCTTGAGGATTATGGAAAGGCAGAACAGATGCCCAAACTGGAAGGGAAAAGGATGATAATGATGCTTGCGCCCGTTAAGAAAAAGTAGTTTTAATTTTTAAAAATAATACATAGATGCCTAAGATGAAAACCAACACTGGTGCAAAAAAACGATTTGAACTTACCGGCACCGGCAAAGTGAAAAGAAAACATGCTTTCAAAAGTCACATTCTAACAAAGAAATCTACCAAGAGAAAGAGAAACCTTACTCATACTGCTATTGTTTCTTCAGCAGACGAGAAAAAGATTAAAAACCTTTTGGTTGCATAATTATTTATTAACCTGAATGTTCAGCAGAATAAGCCTCTTGTGGAGCAGAGCGCTGACGTTCTTAAACAAAACAAAAGATGCCAAGATCAGTTAATTCGGTAGCTTCAAGAGCACGCCGTAAAAAAATTCTAAAACAGACACGCGGTAATTTTCTTGCACGCAAGAATGTATGGACAGTTGCAAAAAATACATGGGAAAAGGGTTTAACCTATGCGTACCGCGACCGTAAAACCAAAAAAAGAAATTTTCGAGCTCTTTGGATTCAAAGAATAAATGCTGCTGCAAGACAGCATGGAATGAACTATTCACAGTTTATGGGGAAACTTGCCAAAAATAATGTAGGGCTTAACCGTAAAGTTCTTGCGGATTTAGCAATGAATGATCCTAAGGCTTTTGAGGCACTCATCAATTCAGTTAAGTAAATAGTGTTTAAAGTTCGGCAGATATTAGGCAACAGATGGTTCAAATTTTCCGTTTGGGCTGTTCTTTATTTGTTGTGGGTTATTTGGCTTGGAAATTGGTGGTTTCTTTTAGGGTTAATTATCATCTTCGATATTTTTATTACCCGCAAGGTAAAATGGGCCTTTTGGAAGAAGAACTATAAAAAAGGAGAAAAGAGAAATGTCTGGCTTGATTGGCTGGATGCGATAATTTTTGCATTGATTGCCTCTGCATTTATAAAGGGTTTTTTCTTTGAGGCTTACATGATACCTACTTCATCTATGGAGAGAACACTGATGACTGGAGACTATCTTTTTGTAAGCAAGGTTGCTTATGGTCCAAGGGTGCCCATGACACCAATCTCCGTCCCACTTATTCACAATGTGCTTCCAATTACTGGAGGAGAGTCATATGTTAAATGGATTCAAAATCCATACAGAAGAATGGCAGGGTTCAGGAGTGTAAAGCGAGACGATATTGTTGTCTTCAATTTTCCAAATGGGGATACTGTGCTAAAGGGAGATCCTACAGCTGACTACTATCAGTGTATCAGGCTATATGGCAGAGAATATACTTATAAGACTTACGGTCCTATTGTAGTAAGGCCTGATGACAAAAAGGACAATTATGTTAAGAGATGTGTGGCAGCAGCAGGTGATACTCTTGAGATTATAAACGGTAAAGTTTACGTGAACGGATTACCACAGAATAATTATTCAGGTATTCAGAATACTTTTACGGTATACACAAATGGTACTACCATCAATTCAAAGATAATTGAGGATATGGATATAAATCCAAATGAACTTTACTTTGATGTTAGTCTGCCAGGATACATAAATTTTCCGCTGAATGAAGATGAGGTTGAAAAAATCAGAGCAATGGCAAATGTAATAGATGTTCGTCAGAACATTGACACATATCCTCCTGATCTTCCTGATTCGCCACTCATTATTTTCCCTTTTGAGGGAGATTTCAAATGGACCCGAGACAATTTTGGACCATTATGGGTGCCTAAAAAGGGAATAACAGTTAAACTTACTATAGCCAATCTTCCTCTTTACAAACGCATTATTTCATCTTATGAAGGCAACTCTATTGAAGTTAAGGATTCTTTGATATTCATTAACGGTAAAGTTACTGACAGCTATACTTTTAAGATGGATTATTACTTTATGATGGGTGATAACAGACACAATTCGGCTGATTCCAGATATTGGGGTTTTGTCCCGGAATCGCATGTAGTTGGTACGCCTTCAGTAATTTGGTTCTCTAAAGACAAGAACAAGTCTTTTCCAAGAAATATAAGGTGGAAAAGGATTTTTAAAACAGTATAAATATTTTGATAATACAGAAAAAATCATGATATTTGCAGCCCTTTATGGGTGTAAGGAATGAATTAATAAATAAATGAACAAAAATGGCACGAGTTTGTCAAATAACCGGTAAGAGAAGAATGATAGGGAATAATGTTTCCCATTCAAAACACCGTACAAAGAGGGAATTTTCTCCAAATTTGAAGAATAAGCGTTTTTGGTTGGAAGAGGAGCAGAGATTTGTTACTCTTAAGGTTTCTACTGCAGGAATGCGCAATATTTATAAAAACGGGCTGGCTGCTACACTCAGAAAAGCTCAGAAAAATGGTTTTATTGACTTATATTAGGTATTAATAAGTTTAGGATATTATGGCAAAGAAAGGAAACAGAATCCAGGTTATTCTTGAGTGTATAGAACAGAGAGAGAGTGGTGTACCTGGGATTTCAAGATATATTACCACAAAAAACAAAAAGAATACCACTCAACGTTTGGAACGTAAAAAATATAATCCTTACTTAAAAAGGGTGACAATTCACCGTGAAATTAAGTAACACAGGCTAAATAATTAAACAATGGCAAAAAAGGTAGTTGCTACATTTGGTAGCGGAAAAGGAACCGGAAAAAATGTTGTTAAGTGTATCCGTATGGTTCGTTCAGAACGTACAGGAGCTTATACATTTGAGGAGGAGATTGTCCCAACAGAGGGAGTTAAAGATTTTTTTGCGAGGAAATAAGTCCTCTGTTGAGAATATAAGCTAAGGGGGTGTGTCAGGTTATCATGACACACCCCTTAGCTTTAAGTTCTGGTGATATTATGTTATATTAAAATTGATATCTTTGTAAATTATTTTTCAAAAATGGCATTATTTGGATTGTTCGGATCAAAATCAAAGGAGGAGAAAGAGGCTCTGGACAAAGGGCTTGAGAAGACAAAAAAAGGTATTTTTGAGAAGCTTTCAAGAGCAGTTGTGGGTAAGTCAAAAGTTGACGATGACACACTGGATGATATTGAAGAAGCTCTAATTGCTTCTGATATTGGCGTTGAAACTACATTAAAGATTATTGACAGGCTTGAGGCGAGAGTTCGTAGGGATAAATTTATGGACAGTAATGAGCTCAATCAGATTCTAAAAGAGGAAATAGAAGCGTTGCTCAATGTCGATGACGGTCTGGACATTAATATGCCTTTTGACTTTTCAAAAAAACCGTTTGTTATTCTTGTCGTCGGAGTGAATGGGGTAGGTAAAACTACAACAATTGGAAAACTTGCGGCACGCCTTAAGAATTCGGGATATAAAGTTATTATTGGTGCTGCGGATACTTTTAGAGCTGCGGCTGTAGAACAGTTGACCATATGGAGTGAGCGTGCAGGAGTTCCAATTGTCAAACAGGCAATGGGGGCAGATCCTGCTTCTGTGGCGTATGATACTGTCTCTTCTGCAGTTGCACAGGGGGCAGACGTAGTGCTTATTGATACTGCAGGTCGTCTTCATAACAAGGTTAATCTTATGAACGAACTTTCTAAGATAAGAAATGTAATTAAAAAAATTATTCCTGATGCACCTCACGAAGTTTTACTTATACTCGATGGTTCTACAGGCCAAAATGCCTTTCAGCAGGCTAAGGAATTTACTAAAGCCACTGATGTCACGGCACTTGCAATTACCAAATTGGACGGAACAGCAAAAGGCGGTGTTGTTATCGGTATTTCTGATCAATTTAAGATTCCTGTGAAGTTTATTGGTGTTGGGGAGAAAATTGAAGATTTGCAGATTTTTAATAAAAAAGAATTTGTAGAATCTCTGTTTTAAAGTTATTAATAAATTGTTATGAATATATCATTTAATTGGCTCAAAAAATACGTTGATATTAATTTAAATCCTGAAGAAGTTGCTAATATATTAAATACTATTGGTCTCGAAGTTGAGGGGATGGAATTGATTGAGCAAATTCCGGGAGGCCTTGCAGGAGTGGTTGTTGGTGAAGTGCTTGAGTGCTATAAGCACCCTGATGCAGACAAGCTTAGTATTACTAAAGTAAATATTGGTCAGGGTGACACGCTGCAAATTGTTTGTGGTGCTCCAAATGTTGCAGCGGGTCAAAAAGTTATGGTCGCAACTGTTGGGACAACACTTTTATTTTACAGTGGAGAAAAAGTTAAAATTAAGAAATCCAAAATTAGAGGCATTGAGAGTCAGGGAATGATATGTGCTGAAGATGAACTGGGACTTGGTGCTTCACATGAAGGAATAATGGTATTGCCTGAGAGCGCTGTTCCGGGTACTGCAGCAAAAGATTTTTTTGATTTTAAGAACGATACCCTATTTGAAATAGGATTAACACCAAATAGAGTTGATGCAGCATCGCATATTGGAGTGGCAAGAGATTTATCAGCCTATTTGAGGCTTAATATGAGTGGAGGTGAGATGCGCATGCCGGATGTATCCTCATTTGATACTTTGAAAAGAGCTGATGATGCCACGAATAGTGTAGATATTGAAGTTGTTGCTACTGAAGGAGCTCCAAGGTATTCGGGATTAACCTTCGATAACATCAAAATAGCCCCGTCCCCAGAATGGCTACAGAGCACATTAAAGTCGATTGGCCTAAGACCTATTAATAATGTTGTAGATATCACTAATTTTATTTTATTTGAAACCGGACAGCCGCTTCATGCTTTTGACAGAGACAAAATTGAGGGAGACAGAGTTGTTGTAAGATATGCAAGAAATGGTGAACGTTTTGTTACTCTTGACGGTGTAGAAAGAGAACTCCATACGGAGGATGTTATGATCTGTAATATTAGCAGGCCAATGTGTATTGGAGGTGTTTTTGGAGGGTTGGATTCGGGTATTTCTGACAGAACAACTTCTGTTTTTTTGGAGAGTGCATATTTCAATCCTGTATCAATCAGAAAGACATCTAAAAGACATGGTTTAAAGACTGATGCATCTTTTAGATACGAGAGAGGTGCAGATCCCGATATCGTCCCTTATGCACTTAAAAGAGCTGCTATTTTATTGCAGGAAGTTGCTGGTGCAAGAATTGTTGGTGAAATCAAAGAGGTATATCCAAAGAAAATAGAAAAGCCTAAAATCAAGCTTGATTTAAAACGAATTGAAAGTTTTATCGGGAAGAATATAGGCAAAGAGACAATTCTGAAGATTCTTAATTATATGGACTTTGAAATCGTTGGTCAGAATGAGGATTCTATTGATGTTTTATCTCCACTTTACAGGGTTGATGTTACTAGAGAGTGTGATGTTGTAGAGGAGCTGCTTCGTATATATGGATATAATAATATCGAATTACCTGTAAGAGTAGTTACATCTTTTAATACAACACCAAAACCTGACATTGAAAAAGTCAGGAACGTGGCTTCAGATTTGCTTGTTTCCAATGGTTTTTATGAGATGATGAATAACTCACTCACAAAATCGGAATACTATTTTAAATTGAAAACATTTCCTCAATCTGCTCTGGTTAGAATATTAAATCCTCTGAGTTCCGATTTTGACTGCCTGCGCCAGACTCTTTTACTAAATGGGTTAGAAGTTGTATCACATAATATTAATCATCAGCAAACCAATCTGAAACTTTTTGAATTTGGCAATGTCTATTCAATGACTCCTAATGCCGATCCAACTGATTTGAATTCATATATTGAACAGCAAAAAATCTCTTTATTTGTTACAGGAAATGGTGCCTTAACTTGGAATGGCGGTACCGGTTCCTCTTCTTATTTTTTGCTGAAAGGCTATCTTGAAATGCTTTTGAAAAGATTTGGAATTGAATTGGCTGATTTGACATATTCAATGGCTCCTGATGATATTTTTGCCGAAGGGCTTGTTTATTTAACAAACGGGGGGAAAGAGATTGCAACCATAGGTACAATAAGCAATGGTCTTCTTAAACAGTTCGGATTCAAGCAAAAAGTTTATGCTGCTGAAGTGTCATGGTTACCTATTTTGAACTTTATAAAGAGACACAAAATAACATTCAAAGAGCTCCCAAGGTTTCCTGAAGTTAGGAGAGATCTGGCTTTACTCGTGGATGAGACTGTCTCTTTTGCTGAGTTAAGAGCCCTTGCTTTAAAGACAGAAAAAAGATTGCTTAAAAAAATCACGCTTTTTGATGTTTACAGGGGAGACAAAATCCCTTCTGGCAAGAAGCAATATGCAATTAGTTTCTTATTGCAGGACACTGAGAAAACCTTGACTGATAAATATGTTGAAGAGGTTATGAATAGATTGTTTTCAGCATTTTCAGATAAATTTGGTGCTACATTAAGAAATTAATATGAGCGTTTCTATCCGGAGGAGAATTGCAGATTATCTTAATCTTGTCAAGTTTGCCCACACTGTTTTTGCATTACCTTTTGCCATTATTGGCTTTTTCTTGGCAATGCAGGTAGATGGTCAAGAATTTTCCTGGAGAATATTTTTCCTCATGCTTTGTGCCATGGTATTTGCAAGAAACAGTGCCATGAGTTTTAACAGATATGTAGACAGGTTTATTGATTCAGTCAATCCAAGAACTACTGGAAGAGAGTTGCCTTCAAAGAAATTATCATCGTCATCAGTATTGATATTTGTGTTTGTAAATGTGGCGCTTTTTGTATTGACAACTGCATTAATTAATAGGTTGACTTTGATTCTTTCCTTACCTGCTCTCATAATAATTATGGGTTACAGTTTTTTAAAGCGCTATACATTTCTGTGCCATTATGGATTGGGTCTTTCACTTGCCATAGCTCCCATTGGTGCATATATCAGCATGACAGGATCATTCAATATTGTTCCGTTGATTTTGTCTGCAATAGTTTTTTTATGGTCAAGTGGCTTTGACATATTGTATTCACTCGATGACGAAGAATTTGATAAAAAATACGCTATTCACTCCATACCTGCAAGGTTTGGACGAAAAAGAGCCATGATTGTTTCAGCCGTCGGACATGCTTTGGTTTTACCGCTTCTTTTGCTGTTTTATTATTATGGCATGATGGGTACAAAATACATAATAGGAGCAGCAGTTTTTACCTTACTTCTTATTTATCAGCATTTAATTATTAAACCTACTGACATTTCACGTCTGAATGCAGCCTTTTTTACCTCTAACGGAGTTGCGTCTCTCTTGTTTGCAATTTTTACTGTTTGGGATATATTGGCCTAAAATACTTCTATAGCTGAATAATTTTCTTATACAAAAGAAGGCACCCAAAATTCCTTTTTGGACGCCCTCTTCTGAAAATCTATTGGATTAGCAGTGTTATTTTCTACCATATTGTGCAAGTTTTCCAAGTTCTTCTTCAATTCTGAGAAGCTGGTTATACTTTGCAATTCTGTCGGTTCTGCTGAGAGAGCCGGTTTTAATCTGACCGGAATTTGTTGCAACAGCAATATCGGCAATTGTTGTATCTTCTGTTTCTCCGGAGCGGTGAGATGTAACTGTAGTATATTTATTGCGATGTGCAAGTTCTATGCAATTGAGTGTTTCTGTAAGTGTACCTATTTGGTTTACCTTGATAAGGATTGAATTGGCGCAACCCATCTCAATGCCCTTACGCAGGAATTCCACGTTAGTAACAAATATATCATCACCAACAAGCTGTATTTTTGAGCCAAGTTCTTCAGTCAGAAGTTTCCATCCATCCCAGTCATCTTCTGACATGCCGTCTTCTATTGAGTCAATTGGATATTTTTCGACAAGGCTCTTAAGATAAGCGACCTGTTCTTTTGCATTTCTCTTTGCTCCTTTATTACCTTCAAATTTTGTGTAATCGTAAATTCCATTGCTGTAAAATTCGCTGGCAGCACAATCAAGAGCAATCGTAACATCTTTTCCAGGAGTGTATCCGGCCTTTTTGATGGCGGTAATAATAGATTCGAGAGCATCCTCTGTGCCATTAAGAGTAGGAGCGAACCCACCTTCGTCTCCAACAGCCGTGCTAAGACCTCTGTCATGGAAAATCTTCTTGAGATTATGAAACACTTCTGCACCCATTCTAAGGCCTTCTCTGAACGATTGAGCACCGGCAGGACGAATCATAAATTCCTGAAATGCTATTGGGGCATCAGAGTGTGATCCGCCATTGATGATATTCATCATAGGTATTGGCAGAGTTACTGCATTTGTGCCGCCAATGTATCTGTAAAGTGGAATTTGAAGATAATCTGCAGCAGCCTTGGCAACAGCAAGTGATACACCCAGAATGGCGTTGGCTCCAAGTTTCGATTTGTTAGGAGTACCATCCAACTCTATCATAGTTCTATCGATTTGTACTTGGTTGAGAGCGCTCATTCCCAATATTTCAGGTGCGATAATATCGTTGACATTTTTAACGGCCTGTAATACACCTTTACCCATATAGCGAGATTTATCTCCATCTCTCAATTCAAGTGCTTCATTACTCCCTGTAGACGCTCCGGAAGGCACAGATGCCCTTCCAAAGGCTCCTGACAATAGTTCAACATCAACTTCCAATGTAGGATTTCCGCGTGAATCAAGAATCTCGCGAGCGAAAACATTACTAATTTCCATAATTAATTATATTGTTATTTGGTTAAATTTGTAAATTATTTTAATAACAAATATCAAGCCATGAAATCAAGAACTTTCATTCTGATATCAATTTTAGCATTAATTTTCTCAATCACATCCAATGCACAAGTAACCAGTGGTTTGAGAATTGTCAGTGGTAAAGTTGATACTGTATTCAGAGCTTCACATTACATTGTAGGAGCTGCAAAACCAGGGTCTGAAATTTTTATAAACGGCATAAGCGTAAAGCAGTACAAAACAGGCTCTTTTGGTATAGTAATTAACTTGGTAGAGGGCAATAATCCTATAGAAGTTAGAGTCAGAAATTCAAATGAGGATATCAGAGAAAGTTTCTCTGTATATTACAAATTGCAATCACCTCAGTCAATAAAAAAGTCTGTCAAGGACACACTGCCTTTTAATGGATTAGTGGTTACAACTCTTCCCGGAGCTTTTTTGAATTACAGTGCCGGTAATGATAGACTTGGAGGATCAAAGATTAATTACATTTCAGAAGGTGTGAATATGGCTGTTATCGATTCAACAGGAGACCTCTATAAAGTCAGATTGTCTGAAAATAGATACTGTTTTTTACCTAAGGAGTATGCTGTGAAGGCTCCATTTGGTACTAATCCTCCGTTTACAATTACCGGTTCATGGAGTGTTTCAAATAACGATAAATGTGACCAAGTGAGGATATCTCTTGAAGAGAGAGTCCCTTATACACTTAGTTTTGAGCTTGACCCTTCCAAGATAATAGTAGATTTGTATAGTGCTCAATGTAATTCTAACTGGATAACTCAATATCTTGATCTAGAAATTGTAGATTATGTTGATTTTGAGCAGATTGAGTCTGATGTTTTCAGAGTAATTATTAAGCTTAAATCCAATAAATGTTGGGGATATACTGCGGAATATGCTGACAACTCTTTAGTAATTAGTGTTAAACATTCTCCAAATCCTACTCTTAAGGGTATGATAATTGGTTTGGATGCCGGGCATGGAGGAAGTGCATCAGGTGCTGTGAGTCCGTCTGGTATTAAGGAAAAGGATTTGAATCTTTCTATGGTGTATATGTTGAAAGAGGAGTTTGAAAAGAGAGGTGCCAAAGTGGTTTTGAGTAGAAAGGATGATTCAGATATGACCATGGCTGAAAGAAAGAAAATTTTCAAAGATGCAGGAATAGACATGCTTATCTCAATTCATTGCAATGCGAGCGGCAATCCACTTGTAAGTGGTGGAACAAGTGCTTATTATAAGCATATTGAATACAGAGATCTTGCTGCCACTATTCTAAAAAGATTGGTTGCAATTGATGGGGGAATAAAAAATTTCGGTCTTGTAGGCAATTTTAATTTTTCTCTGAATGGACCGACAGATTATCCTTCAGTGCTTGTTGAAACTTTGTTTTTGAGTTCCTTGCCAGATGAGGAGAAAATATCTGACCCTCAATTTAGAAGAAAAATGATGATTGAAGTGGCAGAAGGGGTTGAAGATTATCTGAAAATTGTGAAAAAGGAGGCTAAAAAGGAGAAGTAACAGTCTGATGGGATTTGAACTTAAGTCTGACTATAAGCCTACGGGAGATCAGCCTGAAGCTATTGAGCAACTGGTCAACTATCTTCAAAATGGTGTAGAAGCTGTGACCTTACTTGGTGTGACCGGTTCAGGTAAAACTTTCACTATGGCAAATGTGATCGAAAGATTACAGAGGCCTGCTCTTATATTAAGTCATAACAAAACTCTTGCTGCCCAGCTGTATGGAGAGTTTAAAGAGTTTTTTCCCAACAATGCTGTAGAGTACTTTGTTTCGTATTATGACTATTACCAACCCGAAGCATATCTGCCTACTACCGATACATATATTGAAAAAGATCTGAGCATTAATGATGAAATTGAAAAACTGAGACTTCACACTTCCAGTTCACTTCTTTCAGGGAGAAGGGATGTGATAGTTATTTCAAGTGTCTCATGTTTATATGGTATTGGGAATCCTGAGGATTTTCATGCTAGTACTGTAAAATTGAAAAAGGGACAAAAAATTTCAAGGAGCAGATTGCTCTATGCACTCGTTGATAGTCAGTACTCAAGAAACGAGGCTGATTTTAAAAGAGGAACCTTTCGTGTCAAAGGTGATACAATTGATATTTATCCTGCATATTCGGATACTGCATGTAGAATAATATTTTTCGGAGACGAGGTGGAATCAATAGAGCTTTTCGAACCAATTACCGGCGCTATGATTGATGAGCTGGACGAAGTGTCAGTTTATCCTGCAAATATCTTCGTAACAACAAGAGAACGTATAAAAAATGCAGTGAGGGCAATTCAGGATGATTTGACAAAGCAGTTTGACTACTTAACAGGCATCGGCAAACATCTTGAAGCTAAAAGATTGAAACAAAGGGTTGAATATGACTTGGAAATGATTAAGGAGATAGGTTATTGTTCCGGAATTGAGAATTATTCCCGATATTTTGACGGAAGAGCCCCAGGAATGAGACCTTTTTGTCTGATAGATTATTTTCCGCGTGATTTTGTCACGTTTATAGATGAAAGTCATGTAACAATTCCTCAGGTAAGAGCCATGTATGGAGGAGACAGGTCGAGAAAGGAGACTCTAATTGAGTACGGATTCAGACTTCCTGCAGCAGCAGATAACAGACCTCTTAAGTTTAACGAATTTGAAAGTATTTTGGGACAAAGAGTTTTTGTAAGCGCAACTCCTGCTGATTATGAACTAAACATATCAGAAGGGTTAATTGTTGAACAGGTTGTTCGTCCAACCGGTCTTCTTGATCCTCCGATAGAAGTCCGCCCTGTAAAAAATCAAATAGATGATCTATTGGAGGAGATAAGAATCAGGGTTGAAAAGGATGAAAGAGTTTTGGTAACTACTTTGACTAAAAGAATGGCTGAAGAATTGGATAAGTATCTTGCCAAACTGGGGATTAGATGCCGATATATTCATTCAGATGTTGAAACACTTGAGAGGGTTGAAATACTTGAGGATTTTCAGGCAGGTAGATTTGATGTGTTGATAGGTGTTAATTTGTTGAGAGAGGGGCTGGATCTCCCGCAGGTTTCACTTGTAGCGATTCTGGATGCTGATAAAGAAGGCTTTTTGAGATCGGCAAGATCCTTGACACAGACAGCTGGAAGAGCAGCAAGGAACATTGATGGTAAAGTGATAATGTATGCTGATACTATAACTAATTCTATGAGAGTAACAATTGATGAGACAGAAAGAAGAAGAAAGAAGCAGATGAGTTACAATCTAATAAATAATATAGAACCAAAGCAGATTGAGAAAAAACTCCGCAATATACTTGGTAAAGAGAGGACCTACTCTATACCGAAAGAAGTGACGACTGTCATTAATGACCCTTTAATTACTTTTATGAAACCTGAACAGATAAATGCGGCAATTAAATCATTAAGAGAAGAGATGGAAAAAGCAGCTTCAGAGCTTGATTTTATGAGGGCAGCACAATTCAGGAACCAGATGATTGCATTAAAAAATTTGCTTGAGAAAAAAATATGATTTCTTCTAAGTTAGATAAAATTATCACTTCATGCTCGCAAAATGAGCAGAGGTGGCTGATAAGATCTCATGACATTGCATCAGAGCAACTTTCTGGCTTGAGTAGAGGTAATGGTTTGCCATTTATGGATCATGTTGTTGCTGTTGCTGAGATTGTGGCTTTTGAAATTGGACTTTCTCCGGAGGCAATTGCTGCAGTATTTATTCATGAAGCGTCAAGGTCCAATAATGAGTTGCTGGAAAGCTGCAAAAAAGAATTTTCTGACGAAATAATTGCAATGGCCAGAAGCTTAAATAAGATTTCCGAAATTAAACCAAAAGATACAGGACTTCTTTCTGACAATTACAGAAAATTGATAGTCTCATATTCACATGACCCAAGAGTTAGTCTGATTAAACTCGCAGACCGTCTTGAAGTCATGAGAAATTTGGACTTTTTTGCCAAATCCAAACAGATAAAAAAGGCGACAGAGACTTCGCTTCTATACGCACCTCTTGCACACCAGTTAGGACTTTACAATCTTAAGAGCGAGATGGAAGATCTTTCTTTTAAGTACACAGACCCTGAGCAGTATCGTCTAATTACCAATAAATTAAAAGCTGGAGAACAAGATCGCAAAAGACTTATGGATGTTTTTGTCAGGCCTATAGAGATGAGCTTAAGAAAAGCTCATATTCCTTACAGATTAAAGAGTAGAACAAAAACAGCCTATTCTATCTGGAAAAAGATGCAGGCGAAGCAGATACCTTTTGAAGATGTGGCAGATATTTTTGCAATAAGGATAATTATAGATGTTCCTGATGCTTCTCCGGAAAAAGAAAAAGAGCTTTGTTGGAAGGTATATTCTTTTGTTACAGAGCATTACGAACCTGATACTTCAAGACTTAGAGACTGGATCACTGTCCCAAAATCAAACGGATATGAATCTCTTCATACTACTGTAACTGCTCAAAATAATCAACGAATAGAGGTTCAGATAAGAACCTCGAGAATGGATGATGTAGCAGAGAATGGCTATGCTTCACACTGGTTATATAAGGGAGTTAAAAATGATGCAAGTCTCAATGCCTGGCTTACAAGTGTAAAAAATCTTCTTGAATCACCATACAAGAAGCCGGAGGCGCAATTTAATCTTTTTTCTAATGATGTATTTGTATTTACTCCTGAAGGAGATCTAAGAAAATTGCCGGCCGATTCAGGTATATTGGATTTTGCTTTCGATATTCATACTAATCTTGGGCTTAAATGTTCTGGGGCTAAAATTAATGGTAAACTTTGCTCTATAAGAGAAAAGCTTAAAACAGGCGATGTGGTTGAGGTAATTACCAGTAAAAATCAGAGACCTTCCAGTGATTGGCTCAATTTTGTTGTTTCTTCCAAGGCAAAGGCAAAAATCAGACAGAAACTTAATGAGGAGCTTGGGAAACAGATTCAGGCAGGGAAAGAGTTGTTTGAACGCAGAATGTCTAACTGGAAAATAGACGTCAATGATGAAGTTCTGAATTTTTTGATTAAGCAGTGTAAGTTCAAAAGCATTGGAGAATTTTATTCAGCTCTTGCAATTGGAACACTCGATATAATGGATGTCAAGAACATTCTCTCTTCAAGGGAAGAAAGGGGAGAAAGTGGAGTTGGAGAAGAGTCATCATTCCAGCCCCCAAAAAATATCCAAAAGAGTTATGACGGTTCTGACATTTTGATGATTGACGACAAGCTTAATAATGTGGGATATAAATTGGCCAAATGTTGTAACCCTATAATGGGTGATGAAGTATTTGGATTTGTAACTGTTAAGGATGGAATTAAAATCCACAGGATGGGATGTCCAAATGCAGCGAGACTTATAAGCAACTATCCATACAGGGTACAGAAAGTCAAATGGAAAGAATCATCAGAAGGCAGTAAATTTCAAACTTCAATCAAAGTGAGTTCATATTTGGATTTTGGGCTTAGTCAGCAGATTATGGAGATTGTTAACAACTTGTCTATTTCTTTGAGATTTTTTTCTATTTCAGAAAATAAAGGGTTGATTGAAGCTAAAATGCAAGTTGCAGTTCCAAACAACCAAGTATTGGACAAGTTATTGTTTAATCTTAGAAAAATTAAAGGTGTTAAATCAGTAACCAGGATTACAAATGTCTGACAGTTTGATAAAGGTAAGAGGTGCGAGGGTTAACAATCTTAAGAATATATCTGTTGATATTCCAAGAGATAGATTTATTGTTATATCGGGAATTTCAGGATCAGGTAAAAGCAGTTTTGCATTCGATACTGTTTATGCAGAAGGGCAAAGAAGATTTGTTGAAAGCCTCTCTTCTTTTGCCAGGCAGTTTCTTGGCAGAATGTCAAAGCCTGATGTGGATGATATTTCTGGAATACCTCCTGCTATTGCAATAGAACAGAAAGTTAACACATCCAATTCACGTTCTACGGTTGGTACAATGACTGAGATTTATGATTATTTGAGATTGTTATATGCTAGAATAGGAAAGGTATTTTCTCCAATTAGTGGTCGCGAAGTTAAAAGAGATTCGCTTGAAGACATTGTTGAATATGTACTTGGATTTTCTGAGGGGACTACTTTGTATATAATTGCTCCATTGGGCGTTAAGGAGGGTGAAAGTTTGACAGAACGTTTGCTTGAATTGAAGAATTTTGGATTTACCAGACTTTTTGAAGAGGGAGAAGTTATTAGAATTGAAAACATTCTTACAGGTAAATCTACTGTTTCCCAGAAAACATATCTACTTGTTGACAGAGTAATAGTGGAAAATAGTGAAGAGTTCAAGGGCACATTGATGGATTCTTTGCAGGTAGCAATGGGAGTGAATGCTTCAGCCTCTGGTCAGAGGGGAGCAGTTTTGATTTCGACAGGGAAAACAGGAGAGAAACCTAGAGAATTTTCAACATTATATGAAGCTGACGGTATAAGCTTTGAGGAACCCACTGAATTACTTTTTAGTTTTAACAACCCGTTGGGAGCTTGTCCATTTTGTTCCGGTCTTGGAAGAGTTCCTGGAATTGATGAATCGCTGGTTATTCCGGATAAGACACTTTCTGTTTATCAGGGTGCTGTTGCATGTTGGAAAGGAGAAATGATGAGTCATTATTTAAACGAACTGATAAATAATGCATGGAAATTTGATTTCCCAATTCATAAACCTTACTTGGAACTTTCTGAAGAACAAAAAGCATTACTGTGGAATGGCAATGAATATTTTACCGGTATAAACGATTTTTTCAAAATTGTGGATGCAAATTCTTACAAAATCCAGTATCGTTATATGAAATCAAAATATACAGGCTGGAGTGTATGTCCTGAGTGCCATGGAAAGAGACTGAGAAAGGAAGCATTATATGTTAAAATTGGTGGGAAAAGTATTAATGAACTGCTTGAAATGAGCATAGACAATCTCTATAATTTTGTGCAAAACTTAACATTTGACAATTACGAATTATCTGTAATTTCTCGTGTTCTCAAGGAAATTAAGAGCCGTCTTGAATGTTTATTATCTGTTGGTTTATCTTATTTGACACTTAACAGGGCATCAAGAACATTAAGCGGCGGTGAAAGTCAAAGAATAAATCTTGTCAGTTCTATAGGAAGCAGCTTAGTGGGCTCATTATACATTCTTGATGAACCTAGTATCGGACTTCATCCAAGAGATACAGATAAATTGATAGAGGTACTTAAACAGTTAAGAGATACCGGCAATACGGTGATTGTGGTAGAACATGATGAGGAGATAATTAGAAGTGCCGATCACCTTATTGATTTTGGTCCATTTGCAGGTATAAATGGAGGAGAGATAGTTTATCAAGGATTACCTGTTAAAAAGATCTCTTTGGAGGAGTGTGGAAAGAGTAAAACTCTTGCTTATTTGTCAGGATTTGAAAAGATAGATACGCCTTTAAAACGTAGAGAATGGCGTCATTATATTGAGGTTAAAGGTGCAATGGAGCATAATCTAAAAAACATAAACGTAAAATTTCCATTAAAAGCTTTAACAGCTGTTACTGGTGTGAGTGGATCGGGTAAATCGACACTTGTGAGTGAGATTCTTTACCCTGCTTTACGGCGCAAACTTGGTCAAAATGGAGATAAACCAGGTGCATTTAAGGAAATTACGGGTGACCTTAGTAGCATAAAAAGAATAGAATACATAGATCAAAGTCCAGTAGGAAAATCTACAAGATCTAATCCAGTAACGTATATAAAGGCATATGATGAGATCAGAAAACTTTTTTCGGAACAACCTTATGCAAAGATCAATGGATATGGTCACTCTCATTTTTCGTTTAATATTGACGGAGGCAGGTGTCCGGAATGTCAGGGTGAGGGTGTTATAACTATTGAGATGCAATTTATGGCCGATGTTCAGATGGTATGTGAGTCATGTGGAGGGACAAGATTTAAACCAGACATTCTTGAGGTCAAATATCAAGGGAAAAATATTAATGATGTTTTGAACATGAGCGTAGAAGAGGCAATTAACTTTTTTATGGCTCAAAAGGAGCCAATATCACATAGAATCGCCGATAAACTTCAACCACTTGCCTCAGTTGGTCTTTCTTATGTAAAACTTGGACAGAGTAGCAGCACACTTAGTGGTGGAGAGAGTCAGAGAGTGAAACTTGCTTCGTTTTTGGGGAAAGAATCTTCAAGTGACTCTACGCTTTTTATTTTCGATGAACCTACTACAGGGTTGCATTTTCATGACATTAAGAAACTTATGGATTCATTTAATGCACTTATCACAAAGGGACATTCAGTAATTGTAGTGGAGCACAATATGGACATAGTTAAGTGTGCTGACTGGATTATTGATCTTGGACCTGAGGGAGGAGATGCCGGAGGATATGTCAATTTTGAAGGCAGACCTGAGGGGTTAATTGAAATGGAACATAACTATACTGCTAAGGCGCTCAGAATGAAGATGCAATAATTTCTACAATGTTTTTTATTAAAACAGTTCTGTTGAAAAGTATAGGGAAGTTAATAAAGTAGTAGTCATCTGTTGGTTTGTACGTATGCATGTGAATGCCGGAGGTAAAAAATAGTGACGGAATACCTACGTTTACAAATGAATTTTGATCGGATATCTTGTAAAACAGTTCAGCAAAAACCTTGCTGCCATAAAAGTCATAATTAATCTCGAGGGGGTGTTTCATCTTGTTATTTGCTGCTTCAATGGCGCTTTTTAACCGAGGAAAGCTCTTTGTTCCCAAAACAAGTATATAATTGGTATCCTTGCTTGGCGGGGCAAAAATGGAACCAATCTGATCAATGTTAATATCACAAATTATATTCTTTTTTGAAACAGGGAGATTACTAATGAAATTTTCAGATCCTGCCATATTATATTCTTTTCCGTCAAAAGCTGCAAATATTAAATTAACAGGCAATCCTTTTCCTTCATTTCTTAATTGAGAAAAATATTTTGAAAGTGTCAACATGGCGGCGACCCCAGAGGCGTTATCATCTGCACCGTTATATATTTTACCTTCAAGAATACCGAGATGGTCATAATGGGCAGATATGACTATATATTTTTCACTGTAATATTTTGCTCTCACCACACCAATAATATTTCTTCCTATTATTGTGTCTTTTTTAAAACTTTGAGTGAAAGTTCTATGGTAAAAAGGGATCATGTTGTTGCCTTTAAACTGCGAGGTGATCATAGTGCCAGCAATCATTCCTCCCTTTGTTCCACATCCTCTTCCTTCAAGATAATCGTCTGATAGATAGGTGACGATATTTTTTAAATAATTACTGTCGACTGATAAATTACAGGTTAAATTTTTGGACTGAGCGACCAGTTGTGTTATTGAGAAAAAAAAGGTTAATACTGCAGAAACAAAGGTTTTCTTCATCTATTAATTTTTATATTTGTCAAAAATAAGCCATTTAAAAGTAATAATGCAAAAAAAAATTAGAAACAAAATAAAGAAATTTTTAAAAATCCTGTTTTTGTATATTCCTGTTGCATTTATTGCAGTATCTCTGCTTTCTGTAATAGCTTTTAAGTGGTTACCGGTATATTATACTCCACTTATGTTCATTCGAAGTATTGAAAATATTGATGACAAGGATTATAAAACTTATAAAAAATGGGTTCCTATTGAGAAAATATCTCCCAATTTACAGTTAGCAGTCATGGCGTCTGAGGATAATCGTTTTCTTCAACATCACGGATTTGACTGGGAAGCAATCAACAAGGTTATTGAAATGAATAAGCGAAGCAAAAAGTTACGTGGAGCAAGCACTATTTCACAGCAGACGGCCAAAAATGTTTTTCTGGTACCTTCACGAACATGGGTCAGAAAAGGATTTGAAGCTTATTTTACTGTCTGTATTGAATTAATTTGGGGAAAAGAACGTATAATGGAGGTATATCTCAATGTGGCGGAGATGGGAAAAGGTATTTTTGGTGCAGAAGCAGCGGCAGAACAGTTATTTCACAAAACGGCACAAAAATTGACTGAAAGAGAGAGCGCCCTTATAGCTGCATCTCTTCCAAATCCTGTCAGGAGAAAGGCAAATAATCCATCACCTTATGTCAGTTCAAGAGCAGCACAAATTCAATCCCTAATGTACATGATGGAAAGGCCTTGGTGGTTTAATAAATATAGAAAAAGTAAATGAAAGTCAGAAACTCTCTCTTCTTGATTCTTGTTATGTTTATAACAGCCGGTAATGCTCTCTTTGCTCAATATGACAAGGAAAAGTTTCTGGATAGGGGCAGAAATTTGCTATCTGAGGGAAAATTCGCTCAGGCAATTGAAAATTTTAATGTATTGACAAGACTCGATTCCAATCTTTACGAATCCTATTTTTTGAGGGGTATTGCAAAGTATAATCTTGGAGATTTTTTTGGCGCACAGCTGGATTTCGATAAAACCATCAAGTTAAATCCGATATATACTCCCGCTTATCACTATAGGGCCATAACACTTAGCAGAACAGGGAAATACGACTTGGCTCTTAAGGATCTGGAAGAGGCAGTTGAGCTTCGTCCAAGTTATACCGGACTATATTTTAGCAGAGGGGTTACTTATTTTCTTTCTCAACAGTTTGATAAGGCAGTTGAGGATTTTAGTAAATTTCTAGTTTATGAGCCAAAAGTTGCTGACGCTTATCTGAACAGAGGAGCAGCTTACCTTTTTTTAGGAGACACTCTCAAGGCTTTGAATGATTATAATACAGCAATTAATTTAAACAGATTTGACCCAGAAGGTTATATCAGACGATCGAGAATATATATGATGCAGAATAAACTGCCTGAAGCTATTTCGGATCTCAATTCAGCTATTTCGCTTGATTCTACCAACACCTTTGCTTATTTCAATAGAGCTTTGGCTAAGTATGATAATAAAGACATTATGGGAGCATTGGCTGATCTTGATACAGTATTAATGCATGATAAGAATAACGCCTTATCGCTATACAACAGGGCTCTTATAAAATCCGAGATAGGCGATTATAACAATGCTCTTGAGGATTATGACAGAGTTCTTCAAATTAATCCGGACAATGTGCTTGCGTACTATAACAGAGCTTTTGTGTACACCCAATTGGGACGTTACAGTGAAGCGGTTGATGATTATAGCAGTGCCATAAAACTATATCCCGATTTTGCCAATGCCTATCTAAACCGTTCCTATGTCAAGAATCAAACAGGACAGTATAAATCTGCAAAGAAAGATTATGAAATTGCTCAATCAAAAATTAAGGCATACAGGTCAATGGCTTCAGACTCTGTCAAGATTTCAGCATTTGCCGATACAACACAGAAATATAACAAGCTTCTTGCACTCGATGCTGATTTTGCAAAGAAAGAGTTTGATAACAATCTACTTCAGTATAGAGATGTAGATATAACACTCAAGCCTTTGTATAAATTTATGGCTACTAAAGCTAGAGAAGAGTATGCAGTAGTATTAAAAAGAGGCTATGAAGATTCTTATCTCAATGATTTTGTTTCAAAAATTCCCATTCCTGTCCAGATATCTTCTGCACCTGCAGAATTGTCAGGGGAACAACAGCAGGTCTATATGGAGACTATAGATAACTTGATTAGAGAAAACAGGAACGGATATGTGTTATTTGCCAAAGCTCTTCTTGAGTCTAACATGAAGAAATTCAATCTTGCACTCGATTTTTATAATCAGGCAATTGCAACAGAACCTGAACAGACTTTTTTCTATATAAACAGAGGAGCATTACAAGCAGAAATGATTGATTTTATATCTTCAATCGAATCAAACGTACAAGTACTAACGCTTGATGACGCAGGTGCTACAAGAGCAAAAGTTCAGGGAAAGTCGTCGGGTAATTATGATTATTCGGCAGCAATTCAGGATATGAAGAAAGCTGCTTCCTTGGCACCAAACTTTCCATATATATATTACAATCTTGGTAATTTATACTGTCTGTCTAACAATCTACCGGAATCTATAAATAATTATACAAAAGCTCTGGAAATTTATCCACATATAGCTGAAGCCTATTATAACAGAGGTCTCGTACTTATTTATCTCAAAGACAGAGAAAAAGGATGTTATGATCTAAGTAAGGCCGGAGAATTAGGGCTCAGGGAAGCATATGCAGTAATAAAGAAATATTGTTCTGAAGAATAATTAGTTATTTTTCTTTTACTTTATTTCTGTTTTTTTCAATACTTCTCAGACGTTTGGCTGTTCGCACAAGGGCTTCATCTCTCGCTATGTAGCGGATTGCAAGTATAGAAAGAATTGCTGAAACTACAGGGAATATAGCTGTCCAACTAAAAGCAGTTCCTTCCGGACGTTTAAAAAAGTAATACATTAACCATATTTGATATCCTATCAGAAGCACAGTGTTGAAGATTGTAATTCTGATCTGAAGCATCCTGTGATGATAGAGAAAAATTGTAAAGAAAGATATCAGAGTAGTTATAACTATAAAGATAATACAGGGAAAAAATGCAAGATATTTGACTTTTTCAGAAGGGGAATAAACCATAACGGAGAAAAATTGGGAGCCCATCAGTAATGTGACAGCAAGCAGAAATAGTGTTTGAACTCTTTGTATCATGAATCGTAAATTTTTACAAAAATATAAAATATAAGGTTATTTTTGTAAATGATTAGTTAATTAAACATGAAACCTATTGCCCCTTCAGAATTGATATTAAATAGTGACGGATCAGTTTTTCATTTACATCTCAAACCAGAAGAACTGGCTGATAATGTGATTCTTGTTGGAGATCCGGGACGAGTAGAAATGATCTCATCTTTTTTTGAGACTAAAGAAACTGTAAAATCTTCAAGAGAGTTTAATACTGTTACCGGAAAATATAAAGGGAAAAGGATTACTGTCTTATCTACCGGTATAGGTACTGACAATATTGATATTGTGATGAATGAGTTGGATGCTCTTGTCAATATTGATTTGAAAACAAGAGTTGTGAAAGATGAGCATAAAAGTTTGAATATTCTTCGTATAGGTACTTCCGGAGCTATCCAACCTGATATACCTCTTGGTTCATTCGTGCTTTCACATATTTCGGTTGGGTGTGACGGACTTTTAAACTGGTATTCAGGAAGAAACACTGTGTGTGATTTGGATATGGAACGTGAATTTGTGGAATTTACCGGATTGATTAACACACTGCCTGTGCCTTATTTTATTCATTCAAGCGATAAAATGATCAATATCTTGAAAGATGACACGATAGAAGGAGTAACCATGTCAGCATCTGGATTTTATGGGCCTCAGGGCAGAGTTTTGAGGATTCCCCTCGCTATGCCTGATATGCTGGAGAAATTTGAGAATTTCAGATATCACGGTCAGAGAATTACGAACTTTGAGATGGAAAGTTCAGCAATTGCTGGTTTATCTGCGATTTTGGGACATAATGCTACTACAGTTTGCTGTATAATTGCCAACAGACACAGAAAAGAGAGTAAAGCAGATTACAGCTCAGATATCAAGAGGCTTGTGGAGCTGTCATTGAACAGAATTATTCAATTGTAACAAATGTGATGAAACTTGACTCGGAACTTCTTTCGATAACTGTTTTAATGGATGATTCGGACAATTCTGTTCGTGAAGCTGTTATTGAGAGATTAATAGCAAGAGGGGAGGAGGCTTTGTCTGTTTTGGAACAGTTTGTTACTGAAAATCAATTGAATATTTCGGCACATCAACAGTTAATATCAGAAGTTAGGGAGAGAATTGCCTTCAATAATTTTCTTAATTATTTGAATTCTAAAGATCATTCTTTGATGGATGGTCTAGTACTTATGACTAAGTGTGTTGATCCTCAATGGGACGAACGTAATTTTCTTTTTGTTGTCTCAGAGATGTCGGATGACATAATTAAGGAATTTTCGGATGATAATACTGACTTTGAAAAGCTAAATATTTTCAATTATTGTTTTTTCAAACGTTTTGGATTTAATATCTCTTTGACTGATGCATCTGAAGAGTGGAGAGAAATTGACAAAGTCATAGAAAAAAGAGATGGGAGTTCTATAACGGTATCGATTATTTATTTTTTATTAGCCAGAAGTGTGGGTGTCGAAATCCACCCGCTATGCTTTTCCGGAGGTCTTATACCTGTATTTACTGATGAAAAAGGGAAATTGTTATTCTATTTGAATCTTTTCAAAGGAGGAGAATTGCTGGTAACAAAAAATTTTGATGACATTTTGAGGGATCGCGGAATAGATTTTAACTTTAATTTTGTTAAAATAGAAGAAGATCTAGCATTAGTGACGATTTATGCAGAATTATTAAACTTGAGTCTTGAAGGTGAAAAATTAAAAAGGATTGAAAAAATCGTTGCTCTTTTCGATGGCAAAAGATATCTGAATCCTTAAAAACTTTTTAAAAAACCCCCATAATCAAATCTTGACTATGGAGGTTCTGAAGTTTAGTTTTAGGTTAAGTAATAGCTAAATAACTAATGCAAGACAAATATAGTAAAATATTTTAATTTTGAACATAAATCTATTTATAGCGAAAACATTATGGAGAAAAGATGAGAGTCGAAATAATGCGTATTCCGGTTCAAGCACTCTTATAGCACAAGTATCTGTAATTATTAGTTTCTTTATTATAATATTATCCATAGCCATCACAGATGGTTTTAAGCATGAGATTAAAAGCAAGGCATCTGGCTTTTGTGGTGATATTCTGTTAAAATCACCCGGTGTTGAGTACAATTCAAATTTATATCCTATTTCAAGAAATCTTTCATTTTCCAATGATATCCTATCTATTCCTGAGGTCAGGTCAATGACAGGTTATGCATACCGTTCCGGAATGATCAGGTTTAATGATCAAATACAGGGAGTTATTATAAAAGGAGTTGATGCGGATTATAACAGCGATTTTTATAAAAAAATTATTGTCGAGGGCGATATTCCTGATTTTTCTGATTCTACAGATAGCAATTCTATAATGCTTTCAAATAGACTTGCAGATATGATGGGCTTAAAGGTTGGGGATGTTGTGCCTGTTTATTTTATAGATAAGAGTGTGAGAGTATCTGAATTTAAAGTTAATGGAATATTCGATGCACAGTTGGAGCAGATTGATAAAACTTTAATAATTGCTCAAATTAAGGAGGTACAGCGGTTAAATGGATGGAACAGTTATCAGGTGTCAGGATTGGAACTTCACCTCGAGGCGGGTTCTGATAGAAAGCTTGTAGCAGGGAGGATAGAGAAAATTGTATTTGAAAGTGGTAATAACAATGATTCACAACTTGAGGTTTTAACTATTGACGAACTTTTTCCACATCTTTTTGACTGGCTTCGTCTTTTAGATTTCAATGTTTTAATAGTGCTGGTGTTGATGATGATTGTGGCGGGTTTTAACATGCTGTCAGGTTTGCTAATATTGCTCTTTGAAAAAATATCTGTAATAGGTCTTTTTAAAGCCCTGGGGATGAAAAACATGGATATTCACGGGATTTTTTTATACAAGGGCTTTAACATTGTTTTCAAAGGGATGGTTTGGGGTAATCTCCTGGCATTTGCTGTCGGACTGATTCAGAAATACTTTCATATTGTTAAACTCGATCCGGTCAATTATTTTGTAAAATATGTGCCGATTCATTTCGATCTTATTACTATCATAGTAGTAGATATTGCTTCATTTGTTGTAATTATGTTGCTTATGATCTTACCTTCGTTGTTTGTGGCAAAGGTCAGCCCGGACAGATTAATCAGGGTGAAGTAAATGCACAATATTCTTCATAGCGGTTTAGTACTTCATTTACTAATTTTATAGTTTCTTTGCCGCTGAATGTGCCAAGTTTCAGCAGTCCTTTAGGAAGTAGCTCTTTCTGCCGCATCATTGGTATGACTTCTACTATTGAATTCCAATCATTGGGATTCTTGTTTTTGTGTATTGCAAATGCTCTAAGGTCGTCGATTCTTCCTTCTCCTGCATTGTAAGCTGCCAAAATAAACTTAATAATATTTGCAGAATCGATTCCTTCTTTTTCATACTTAGTCTTTAGCCTCTTAATCAACATTGTGCCAGCCATAATGTTTTGTTCAGGATCAAATACATTTTCAATATTTGCAAACCTTGCAGTTTCATTCTTTATCTGCATCAGACCCTGAGCCCCTCTTAGACTTTTAGCGTTGGGATTGAATTTTGATTCCTGGCATATTAGAGATGCAAGGAGTCTCCAGTCTAAGTTTATTTTATTGGCATATACCTTGATAATATGGTCGTAAGGAGATATGACATTATTTTTTACTGAAAAAGAAACAGGCAGACTGCCGTATTTCCTGTAGTACTTATAATTTAAATCTTCATATTCTCTTGTCTGTTTGTAATATCCGATCCAGTAATTAAGTTGCTGAAGCAGTAGGATATCATTTTTTCTGACTACCCATACATGATTTTCATCATTAATCTCCATACTTGAAATCACTTCGGTCTGATACATGTCTGGGATTGTATCTTTTGGGTCAACAACCAGAATATCAGTATATCTTCCAAGGAGATCTGCCCATTGATCGGTACCCTTGAAGGGTTTAACGTTTATTTGACATTTCTGATTCTTTGAAAATTTCTTAAGTAATTCATAATGATAACCAGTTGTATTCCCTTGCTTAAGAAACATCCCCCCCTTTACGCACACAGTTGCATTGAGAGTATCATCTTCAAAGAACAATACATGCCTGTCGAGAATAATATTTCCTTTTTTTGTGCTTAAAATCAGACAGACTAATAACAGAAAAAAGATTAAGATGTACTTTTTCCTATGATTCATTTAGATGTTATTTAACATAAAATGGCCAATGCACACCAATTTTTATGGTTTGTTGAGGCCTGATATAGTGGCTTGCAGAGAAATAATCTTCGTCAGGCCACCCGTGTGTTGCGTTTATGTATTTGACAAATATGCTGGCGCGTTTCCATTGAATATTTGCAAATACGTCCACATATGGATATCCACCTGTCTTGCGATCATTTTGCATGTGAAACTGACCAAGGGCAGGACTATAGGCAGGGGCATAGAACTCGGTGTTGTACGTAACATCAGCTCCTATTTGCACTCGCATAACACTCTTGACAAGATCAAATTCCATATAATATCTCAAATTTGCACTAAATGCAGGAAGAGGTAAAACTTCCTTATTAGAGGTATATTGATAAAGAATTCTGTTGTCCAGGTGGAAATTCCAAAGCTTCAGATTTTTCTGTAAGCTGGCAGAAAACACTGTGACGGGGTTATTGCATTGTCCAATTACCCCGTCATGTCCATAGTAAATAAGATTGTCGATTATTGCGTACCCTGCAAAAGCATTTAAGTTCCAAAGGGGAATATGAAGATTTCCTTCAATCCGGCTCTCCGTAGTTTTATCAAAATTATTTTGCCAGTAGTAGTGATTGGAACAGTATTGTTCCTGATACCAATCAGGACTTGTTGACGACAACATTACCCGTCCTTTAAGATGTATACCTTTGTCAATAGGGTACATGGAAAATTTAACTCCTGCGTCAATGTTTAAATCTCCTGCATTATAACCTGATAAATAGAACTTAGCCATTCCATCCCATTTAAAATATTTGCGGAACTGGCCGGAAGCACCTGCATAGGTATATGAATTGTTATAGTGATTATTATTTACCGGCTTGATGTAACTATCAGGTTTGAATCCATATACGCTTATGATTTGATAACCTATTCCTCCATCGAGTTTGGAAATAATAGCGTCTGGAGCCCACGGTTGGAGCCGAATAAATACTTTGTTGTCAAATGAACTTACTCTAGTTGAGTCGTAGCTTCCCGATGGTGAAATATAAAATTTGTCGTGATAAAAAGCACTTTCCAAAGTGTTAGTTGACGATATATCATCGGTATAGACTCTGTGATAGGTTGAGTATTCAATGGAATGACCAAAATACGTAACAGTTCCATCTCCTGTTTTTAAGGAGTCGTTTTGAGTTGTGTCTTTGACACCAAAACGGATTGGGATACCATAGGATTGTGTCAGAAAAAGAGTATTTCTCCTTAATTTGTTGTATGCTTTACTGAGTGTATAAGGAACTGATTTGACATCCATTGTAGTATCAAGTATATCACTGTCGTTCCTCACTCCTCCATTCTCTTCTCTCTTAATACCCTGATAGATATAACCGGAATTCATAATATATCTCTCTCCAAGAAAATTTGTTGTTATGGTTAAATTTCTGTTGTCAGTCGCTTCTCGTTCGAGAAGTCCAGATGCACCATATCTTTCATAGTTGATGGCAAAATTAAAGTTGGGGTTAATGTTTTGTGTATGAAGAAATTTAACATTAGTTTCATCTTTGTCTTTGTTGGAAAAGAATGTACCCCAGTAAGCCAGCTCGGTATGTGGAGTCTTTGTATTATACATAGGAGCATTTTTTGGTGTATATCCGTAGACGAGATAAGGTGAGAAATCCTTAAATTCATAAATCACATCTCTTAGGAAATAATTGTGAAGCAGAGCAGCAGAGCCGGAGATACCTAAATATGTAACACCAACATCCTTTTTGTAGAAAGGATAGTCATAAAAATTGCTATTGTAATTTGTATCAATCCCTTGAATTGTTATTGAATTAATGTATGGATTATGATTCCACTTGATAATTCGCTTGACAGTAAGGCTATCATCAAGGGCAAAGGTAACAAGATAGCGTGGTTTTGCCCACCTTAGGCTGTCTTTAATAAATTTAAGGCTGTCTTTAATTGACTTTTCTTTCATTCTCGTTTGGTAACGAAGTTCACGTTTGCTTGGACTGTTTACTAAAGTATCAGATAAAACCGAGTCCTGCAATAAATGAAGAGAGTCATTGATCTTGATGAGTGTATCTTGATGATGCAGAAGGATCGTATAACTTTTTTCCGTAGAATTTGATACAATTGAACAAAACATCATACCGACAATGGCAATGATGCTGATTAATGTAAATTTATTATCTCCTCTTTTGTGCATTTAAATTACAAAAATATAAAAAAAAGCCATTTTCGATGACAGGTGAAAATACAATCAATTATAATGCCGCTCTGACAAGATGTCTTTTACAGATAAATCCTGTAAAAAATGAAGCAAAATAGTTGGTATGATAGACCCGAGGGCGACATAAACAAATCCAAAGTAGAACCCTGCCAATAAGGGCTTTATAGCTTCCTTACCTTGATAGACATGGCCAATGCCAAATATCAATGAGCTGACAATCCATACTACCCAGATAGAGCATTTAGGAAATAATAGAGGAATTGCAAAAAACAGATAACCACGATACTGAAGCTCTTCAGTAATTCCTGCTGAGAGAGCCATCGCTTTCCACCATTTTTTTTCTTTTTGTGTTACAGGTAAAACAACTTTTAATTCATTCGGTATTTCTTTTGCGTATTTTGCTCTTTTCTTTCTGTCAAGTTTGACCGCTACAATAATATATATCAGATAGCAGAAGTAAACTACACAGGATACTAAGGTGATAATGACCACCCATTTGCTAAAGCAATTATCTTTTTTTAGTTTTAAACTCAATCCAAGAGAGGAAAGAGTATATCCATCTAATAAAATGACTGTGGTAATTATAAGAACAGGTATCCAGGATAAAATCATTGATTGTTTGTAAATACCGGATTTGTCAGTCTCAATATTGATAGTGTTCTGACGCATGTTTTTGGTTTGTCTGTATCCTGAATAAGGATAAACTCCGACATAAAGAAGAATTGCGGAAACAAACAAAATAATCTGCACCATCAAAATTGAATTCTAAAATAAAAGCTGAGACAGAATATATACGGCTGCACCGGAAAAATATCCAAGCAAGGCAAGTAAAGAAAAACGTTTCAAATACCAGCTAAATGTAATCTTCTCAATACCCATTACTACTACTCCGGCTGCAGAACCTATAATCAGACAGCTTCCACCAACTCCGGCACAATATGCTATAAAGTGCCAGAAGATGCCATCCTGCAAGAAGAATTGCATAAAAGCAGGATTTGCCATTGTGGAAAGTACTGCAGGGTCGACCAATGGGTACATTCCCATAGCGGCAGCCACAAGCGGAACGTTATCAATCACAGATGAGGATAGACCGATAATCAGATTGATTGCATAAACATTATGCACATTCTTATCTAAGTACTCTCCTGCAATAGAAAGAATTCCACTTCCCTGCAAAGCCATTACAGCCAATAATATTCCAAGGAAAAATAGAATAGTGGATGTATCAATTTTTTGAAGTACTTTAGATACTCTGTTTTTAAACCTTTCGTCAATACGTATTTTTTTGTACATAATTTCAGTATATACCCAAATAACACCAAGAACAGAAAGAATACAAACAAAAGGGGGAAGTCCTGTAAGATATTTAATAAGTGGAACAGATAGCAGTCCCAATACACCCAATACAAGAAGTCTAATTTTCTGCTTTCTTTGAATAAATTCTTCATGAGTCTGTTCTTGCAAGCTTTTGACATTGCCTTTAACATCACCCTTAATCATATTTTGGGCAAAAAGAAGTGGTACAATGGTCGATGTTAAACTTGGAACAAAAAGAGAGGTTATTAGAGGGGTAGTTGTGACCTTGCCTTTTATCCATAGCATAATTGTAGTAACGTCACCTATGGGAGACCATGCTCCTCCACTATTTGCAGAAATAATAATCATACTTGCAAATATCCACCTCTCTTTGTAATTTGGGATCAATTTTCTGACCAGAGTAACCATCACTATTGCAGTAGTCATGTTATCAAGAACTGCAGACATAAAAAAAGTGATGAAAGTAATAATCCAAAGAAGTTTTCGTTTGTTTCGGCTCTTAATCCGTTCAGTAATAACAGAAAATCCATCATTAACATCAATAAGTTCAACAATAGTCATGGCACCTATCAGAAAAAACAGAGTAGATGCAATCTCTCCGAGGTATTCTATAATTTGATGTTCAGTTATAAAGTGCCTGCACTGATCGATCAGTGGTAAAGATTGGATAGAAGGATTGTCTCTAAGAAATATCTTAAAGGAGTCAGGGTTTACTACAGGTGCTGATAAAGGCATCAGAAAAACATAAATAACCCACAATACTCCACCTGTAAGCAATGCTGTGGCGGCCTTGTTAATTTGAAGTTTGTGTTCCATCGCAATACAAAAGTACCCTACGATGAACACTATAATCATTATTCCCAATTCATTTAATTTTATATCCGATACTGAGAGTAACCCCTGTATTGGTGAGTTTATAATTTTTCCATGGCAGCAACCCTTGTGTCCTTATAAATGGGCCAAAAGTCAAAAACATCCCGTTATTCAAATTAAACTCTCCGCCAAACTGAATACCAGCACCAATACCATTTAAGTCTCTGTCACCTCCGTTTACGTTGATGGTCAGTCCCCCACCCAGAAACAGATACTTCAAAAAATGGTATCTCGCATAAATAGGTATACTGAATACATTAATGCTTGCCTTTTCCGAAAGAGTTGGCTTAAACGCTGGAGAATAGTAAAATAAGTTCCTAATAAATGAAATTCCTGGAACAATATCTATCCTATTAGAGAGTTTAAATATGATCTGTGCCTCAAGTGCATAAAATTCCCTTCCAGAATAAGTAGGCCCGCCTTCTATATCTTCGGAGCTGTAAAGAGAATTTCCACCAAAGGAAAATGCAAAAGCAGCACTTTTACTGCCACTAATAAAATGCTCTATTTTAGAGGATAATTCCTCATGTTGCGCATAAATCCGGTCTGTGCAAAATGTCAGAAAAATCAGAACAGTTATAACAAGTATACGCTTCATGTGGCAAATATAATAAATATTGCCTTTCAAGTGACAGTATAAATAGATTGGAAAGCATTTACCACTGATAAAAATTATACGTTTTCAAATATTGTTCGTAATTTTGCAAACAACTAATACTAATAATTGATTCAATTATGATTTGTCAGAAAAATAAAGAATATGGCATTGATACTGAAGAGCTTGCTCGCTTTGCCAAAGCAATGGGTCATCCTGCCCGAATCAAAATTCTTCAGTTTTTATCTTCACTCGACAGTTGCTTTTTTGGAGATATTTGTCAGGAACTTCCAATTGCAAAAGCTACAGTCTCCCAACATTTGTCTGAACTGAAAGATGCAGGGTTAATACGAGGGGAAATTGAGCCACCAAAAGTACGGTATTGTATCGACAAGGGAAATTGGGAAAAAGCAAAATCTGACTTTCAGGATTTTTTTAAAAAATTAGAACCAAAAGAGAACAGTTGCCTGAGTAAAATGTAATATATTATATTGATGGAAAAAAACATTAAATCAGTTGTCAAAGAAAAGTATTCATTGATCGCTAATCAATCTAAAGCTCAGAACGAAACATCATGTTGCGGAGTGGGAGGCTGTTGTTTTTCAGTTGATTATGCGGTTCTTAGTGAAAATTACAGTGTATTGAAAGGTTATAACGAAGAAGCAGATTTGGGATTGGGATGTGGCATTCCGACCCAATTTGCTTCAATTAAAGAGGGCAACAGTGTGCTCGATTTGGGTAGTGGAGCCGGTAATGATTGTTTCGTTGCCCGAGCTATCGTGGGGGAAACCGGAAAGGTGGTCGGTATCGATTTCACCGACGCAATGTTGAGAAAAGCAAATCAAAATAATGCCAAACTTGGTTTTAATAATGTGGAATTTGTCAAAGGAGACATAGAAGAAATGCCATTGGCAGACAATCAGTTTAATGTAGTTATTTCAAATTGTGTGCTGAACCTTGTTCCCAATAAGCAAAAAGCTTTCGCAGAAATAAAAAGGGTATTGAAACTTGGTGGACATTTTTGCATCTCTGATGTAGTAACCAAAGGAAATCTTCCAGAGAAATTGAAAAATGATGCTGAAATGTACGCCGGTTGTGTATCTGGAGCAATTGACATTCAAAAATATTTGGAAATTATTGAAGAGACAGGTTTCCAAAATATCACAGTTCACAAGCAAAAAGAAGTGCAACTGCCGGATGAAGTTTTACGAAGATATCTTAACGAAGAAGAAATACTGCAAGTCAATAACAAGGAAATTGGAATTTTTAGCATTACCGTTTCCGCAGAAAAAGTTGAATAAGGAAACAGTCTTAAGAAATTGGGAATCACTAATTTGTAGAATCGACAGGTTTTACGGAAACTCTTTGGTAGGAAAGATAAACACCAAAAGCACTTAAGAGGCCGAATATGACGAAAGACATTTTTGTAGCAAGCAGAAGGCCTTCATTGCCAAGCATATTAACTTTTGTGTTGTTGATCAGAAGAATAAGACCCGAAGCCAGTGCCATGGAGATAAATTGTCCGAAAAGTCTTGAAAAGGCTAAAAAGGCAGAAGCAAAACCGTAGGAATCACCATCTACTGAGCTCATGACGGCGTTTGTATTGGGGGAGGAGAAGAGTGCAAACCCAAAACCCAATATAGCTAGCAGAAGAGCAAGAAAGTAAAGTGGGAAAGTTTTACTAACCAGAAAACCTATCGCAAAAAGTGCCACACTTATTATGGCCATTCCGTAAGAGGCAATTTCACCGGGATTGTGTTTGTCTGATAGATGGCCGGTATAAGCAGAAAACAAAGCCATCATTAATGGCTGAAAGCACAAAATCAATCCTGCTGCCAGAGGTGACATTCCACGTATATTCTGTAGATAAAGACTAAGGACATAGCTTATGGCAAAAGTAGTGGCATAATTGATTAAGGCTGCCAAGACAGAGTTTCTGAAATAGCTGTTTTTTCGCAAAAAAGGGATAGAGATAAAAGGATGATCTTTCTTTCGTTCACAAACTATAAAAGCATATCCTGCCACGAGGCTGATGGTTATACCGATGAGAGAATATATGTTCATAAAGTCCAATGCAAGTACAACGCCAACAATAGCAATCACAAAAATCATATAACCGGATAGATCAAAAGGAGTCTCTTTTGTGTTTTTCCACTCTTTTTTAACTCCGAAAAACATAATACACAAAGCAACTATTGTGAAGATTAAATTGAAAACAAACAGACTTTTCCATCCTAACATCTGTGTTAACAGACCACCCAACAGAGGGGCCAAAGAAAGACCAATGTAAGTAAAGGTGGTTTGTATGCCCAATACAAATCCCCTACGGGAAGTTTCGAAAGCAGACGCAATTAAAGCCGGTGCCGATGCCATAATCATAGCACTGCCCAATCCTTGTATAAATCTTAGCACGACTGCAGTATAAAAACCGGGAATAAATATTATAAATAAAGAAACCAAACCGAAAATTATATTGCCCACAAGAAAAGTTCTGCGTCTGCCGTAACGGTCTGCAATCCACCCTGCAAGCAGCAAACCAATGGCTGAAGCCAGCAGAAACGACTTCGATATCCAAGCCACTTGTGCAACACCAACCTGATACTGTTCATTAATTACCGGCATCGCAATGTTCAACGAAGAGGACATAAAACTGTTAAAGAAAGAGCCGATAACAATAGCAATGAGCAACCATCTATTTTCCTTGATTTTCATATTCTAAGGGAACATTGCTTCTTTTTTTTGAAATAAATTGTTATTGCATTTCCCTTAGTCGAACCTCTATACCGGTCTCTTTTAAGGAATCTTTCAAAGGTTTTACGTCCGTATTTCCAAAATGGTAAGGATACAAAACTTTTGGTGAAAACATTTTAGCCGCATTTACCGCTTGTGCAACCGTCATTGTGTAGGGCTGATTAACGGGCAAGAAGGCGACATCAATATTTTTCAGATTTTTCATTTCAGGAATATCTTCCGTATCGCCGGCAATATAAATCCTCAATCCGTCGATGGTGAGGATATATCCGTTGTCGCGCGAACGAGGGTGGAATTGCTCGCGTCCGGGTGTGGTGTTGTATGCCGGTACGGCCTCAAGGGTTATTTGATTCGGTAACTCCATTTTGTCCCCATTCTTCATTATCTTGGCTTTTGCATTACCCGATTTTTTAGCACTCGATTCATTCATCACCAGTGTGGTGTTTTCTTTGGTCAAGGCATCAATCGCTTTTGGATCCAGATGATCTTCATGCTCGTGCGTGATCAAAATAACATCGGCTTTGGGAAAAGTCGAATAATCGGCAAACATGGATGCCGGATCGACCTGAATCAGTAAATTGTCATAAGCAATTTGCAGACTTCCATGTTTGATGAACGTAATTTTCACTTCGCGATTGTTCTTTGTCTTGAAAGTGTCGATTTCATAAGCCTCATTTTTTGCATTCAATGAGGAAAATGACATCAAAGTCATCATCAATGTCACAAATAATTTCATATTTCGTTTCATATCTTCAATTTTTAATTTGTGCTAAATATTTCAACATTCGCAACCATTAATCACTAAATGCGACATCATTTTTTGCATTATATAATTCAGATTCGCTGCTGTGTACTGAGGCTTATTCTTTTATCTTGTAAACTTCGTATCTGTTCTGAGTAACAAAATCTACAATATTGTCCTCTATAAGCACCAGGTTTTCAGGATTATAGTATTTTAGCTTTCCAACAAGTTTAATCTTGCCTGTTTTTCTGCCCACGAGTTCCTTTGCCCTTTCTATTTCCACCGAAATAAACAGCTTGTTACCTTTAAACTCGATCTCAAAGCCGCCTTTGTCGGCATTATATTGTTTTTTTTGCAAGGCAATGGGTATTGAATAGGGAACCTCAACCTGTCTTACTCTGGCTTCATACTCCTTTGTGGTTTCGAATTCATCTTTCTTGAACTTTCTTGTAATGCCCAAGAAGCTCACATCCCAGAGAAGAGCGATCTCTTGGCTATTGGAACCTTCTGTAGCCAGGAACTTGCCATCGGGACTAAGGGCAATTGGGTGCGACTCCATAGCTTTCCAGAACTCGTACTGCGGACCTGAACCAGTTGCATACGGCTTCCGAACATTTATAATCGGTCCTTTATTTGTTTCCAAATCAAAGAGCATTACATCTGGCCCGAGAGCCACGGCCAGCGTTTTTCCATCCAGACTGAAAGCCAGGTCATAAACCCAATTGGGTAGTCCTTGAATATCCCAGATTTTATTACCGGTGGCCACGTCCCAGAGGATGATGCTTTTGTCAAAGCTTCCTGAAGCCAGGATTCTCCCATCAGGACTGAAGGTTATAGCTTTTATCTCGTCGGTATGTCCCTGGAGGACATTTATCATTTTTCCGGTTCGTATATCCCAGAAGGCAATATTATTGTCCCCATCAATGATTGTGGCCAATATATTCCCGTCGGGACTGAATCTGACAGCTAAAAGGTTATTAAAATTATGCTTCAGGGTTCTTATTCTTTTCCCTGACTTAGCATCCCAGAGGTGAATGCCATTAAAGCGGCCTACTGAAGCGATAGTGTTCCCGTCAGGACTAAAAGTGACATCGAAGATGGTTATATTACTGTCTATAACTTTACCATTACCTGTAGATACATCCCAGAGAATAATCTTCTCTCTGCCCATTACTGAGACTATAGTTTTACCATCCGGACTGAAGCAGAATTCAGGCTTGAAAGGGAATTTAATGGAAGCAGTGAGAGTGTCTGTTTTTTCTGATTCCACATTCCAGAGGAGGATATTCTTATTATCTACGCCCAAGGCCAGGATCTTTCCATCAGGGCTGAAGGCAAGTTCCTGGATATGCCCTTGACCTGGAAGGGATTTATCTTTAATGATATCAACAACGTTCTCTAATGGAATAAGTATTGGTTCAGTTTCATCAGAGAATCCTTTTCCAGTAAAAGCTAAAGATAAGACCGATAGACCGAATAGAATCAGGATAGTTATTTTTGTCGGATACCCTTTGCTTGTGTTCATCCTTATGCCTCCCTAAATATTAATATTTTTCGCTGGAGGTCCCAGCTTGACTTGATTTTATATTCTTTTTCTTTTACCGGCGGCCACGATGGCCGTCCGTGCCACATGGCGACTAACGGTGTTTGAAGCGAGCCACTACCATTGATTTCCGCAGTATTACAGCAATAAAATATACCGCCTGTGTCGTTTGCTGGGTCTTTTCCATTTTTTTCTTTTTTTAATGGCACGTAACGTTTTATTTACGCAACAAATATACAATTTTCGTAAATACAAAATATCAAACTTGCGTAAACCACTTTCGGGTTTTATGCTGGATATTGAATGATAAATTACAATATGATAAACTATTATTTTTTAATAAAAATAGTTGCGTTTACGAATGTGTTACTAATTTTACTGTTATTAATTTTGAAAAATGGACATCGAATATTTCATCGCAGTTTTTGAACGGAAACTTACGCTTCAAAGGTACAGTGACAGTTCCGTAAAGAATTATAGCAGTTCGGTGAGGAGTTTCCTTCAAGTGGTGGAAAAGCGGTTTGATCAACCCGACAAATTAAATGAAAATGAAATTGAAAAATACGTTTACCGAAAAATAAGGGAAGACCA
The DNA here is from genome assembly GCA_018434395.1 of Bacteroidales bacterium. Classification (GTDB taxonomy): domain Bacteria; phylum Bacteroidota; class Bacteroidia; order Bacteroidales; family UBA932; genus Bact-08. Next base: position 64,604 of record JAHDPK010000021.1, read on the forward strand.
TATTAGCAGTTCCTATCGGTTTGCAAATGTGTTGTTTTGTGCGTGGACTGTTCATTTTATCGTTTTTTTCTTTTTCTGTCTTTATGGTAAGCATCCGATAAATCACACATTTTCGCAATTAGGCTTCCCCATTTTGTAATTCCGGCCCATTTTGGACCACTTTGTATAAAGTTAGGTTAAATTCGTGCGTTTTTGGTTAAAGTTGTGTCAATTTGTTCCGGTTTGACTCAAATTCGTGTAATTAGAGCACTAATTGCGTAAAGTATTCACGATTCGATACAAGTTTGACTACTTTTTCCACAAATGCGGCAACAGCTCTTCTATGTTTCTGTTCTCTTTAGTGTAGGAGTATATCTTTGAGAGAACATCCTCGAGCCATTCTGCAGGGTTTACTCCGGCGGCCTTGCAGGATCCAAGCAGGGAGTATACCATTGCTGCTCTTGTTGCTGCATCTGCATTACCACAGAAGAGGTAGTTCTTTCTTCCTATTGCCAGCGGGCGGATTGCATTCTCAACAAGATTGTTGTCTATCCTGTACCTGCCGTTAAGATGGTATCTTGATAGTTTAGGGAAGATACTGTATGTGTAAGATATCGCTTTTGCCGTTCTGCTTTGTGGTAAGAGAGTTTTATGGTTTTCGTAAAGCCACTTTTCAAAGGTAACAAGTACCGGGTATGCTTTTGTCCTTCTGAGCTCACTTCTCTGTTCAGGTGTAGCTCCCATCTCATCTGCCTCCCTCTCTACCGCATAAAGTGACTGTATCTGAAGAAGTGCTTCTGTTGCCAGCTTCTTGTTCTCTGCCAATGCCTCATCGAACTTGCGCCTGGCGTGAGCCCAACACCCGAGCATCAGCTTGCCATCAAGTGCCTCAAAGCGTTTGTAGACCTGATAACCGTCACTCTGTATGGCACCATTGAAGCCGTGCAGCAGAACCAAAGCCGTCTTTTCGGAGCGGGAGCCTCTGTCATAGTGAAAGAAGACCTCTCCATTATCAGGATTGCGCACAACCCACATATAACCTTTTACAGCCCGTCGCTTTTCATTATCTATCACCGGAAGTGTACTCTCGTCAACCTGGATATAATCGGTGGACAAGACCCTTCGTCGAAGATGGTCATAAAGTGGTATGAGCAACTCGCAGCTCTGGGAGAACCAGTCTCCCACAGTGGAAGAGCTTATCCTAACCCCAAGATCCCCAAACCGGGCTATCTGCCGGTGAAAAGGGAGGTGATAAAGGTATTTTTGGATGATTATCTCTGTCAGAAGACTAGTATCTGCCATGCATTTATGTATGGGACTGTCGGGAAGTGGTGCTATCACCACTGACGGTCTGTTCTCTTGCTCATTCTCAGGCTCGATGATTTGATTTCTAAGAGCATACTTTTTACGGATAGTTCTCTTAACAAAGAACTCTGCCGGTTTATATGCCAGTCTGTTTGTCTGCTCTGATCCAATACAAACATAGTCCTCAAAATTTATCCCTTCGGGCTCTATTGTTGTCTCTTCAACACGCAGGTTCTCAAAGGATATATCCTTGCGAGGGGTGCGAGGTTTACTTACTATTACTGTTCTGGTTATAAGCTCTTGCTCTTGTTTTGCTGCACTCTCCAGCTCCTCTCTCTCCTTGTCGCTAAGCTGCTCTCCAAAGATATCCAGCTGACGGGCATCGGGATCTGAGTTGATAAAGCGTTCGCTCATCTTCCCAAACAACTTCTTTCTCAGCCAGGTGAGCTCATACTCTAGCTTGGATATGTGTGATTCCAGCTTGGTGACATCTGTCTCTAGTGTGGTGACATTTGTCTTCAGCGTAGTAATATTAGACTCAAGGCTGGTGATATTGGATTCGAGACCGATGATGTTTGACTCAAGACCGGACACATTAGATTCCAGCTTTACAACATCTGATTCAAGTATGGATACAACCTCTTCTTTTGCAGCAAGCTGACGACGAAGAGACTCTATCTCTGCGGCCATCTTTTCTATCTCCTGCTGGGTGTATCCGGTTGTCATAAAACACTGTAATTATCTGATACAAAGATAGTAACATTGTTTTAGATAACCAAATAATAACCAATATTTTATGCTAAAAATTTACTCTTTTTAAACGTCTTAATCTTGTTGCCGGATCATCCATAACACCCTCAACCATCATCACCAGATCCAACCAGTTCATTTTGACTGAACCCTGCTCCTGATCTCTTGAGGGGAGGCGAAAGCGACCCTCTTCCAGTAGTTTGGAGTAGATAACAAGACCACCGGGCTCCATATGAAGTAGTTTGATCCTGTTACGGGCTTTGTTAACGAAGATAAAGACATCACCATTGCGTACATTGAGTCCCATATTGTTTGTCACAAGACCGCTCAGGGTGTGATAACTCTTTCGCATATCTGTGGGCTCACTATAGAGAAGATAGCGCATGCTGTCATTAAGACTAAACATTGCGGCGGCCTGAGGTTGAAGCGATGATGGAACTTAACATGAGTGAGTCCATAATACCTCGGATACGGAACTCTGCTCCCGAAGGAGTACGAAGCTCGATCTCAATCTCTCCCCCGCCAATTAATGGCTGTTTTGAACTCTTGCCTCGCTTTGATTGCTTGATTAAGCTGCCCGAATGAAGATCAATGGGTAAAAACTGACCATCAGAGACAACTGCAGACTCTTTTAGCTCTCTTGAACGGCGTTTCCAGTAGTAATATTTGTGAGGACTTACTCCTCTGCTTTGTAGAAAGGACCGGATGTCAGTAGACGATGATGAAAAATCCAGCTCCAGTTGTTCGTACTCCTCTAGTGTCATGGCGTTTAATTTTAAAACAAAATTAAAGAGACCAAACTAGGGTTACAATATGGGTTTTATCGGATACTTACTCTTTATGTAGCAAATTGTCCGCTGTGTCGTTTTTTACACTTGTCCCTAACGGGTGGGGGTGTGACTAGTGGGGGAGCGCGTGTTACGTTTTCGTCTCCCGACGAAAACGCCCGAGCGGGCAAAACCGCTCCGAAGTTCCAATGTCAACCCACATTGGCTACACCCCTTGTTGGTGGTAGTTCTTTTTAATAACCTTCGATTATTATGTCTTGAGGTAAACCTACTCTCATAAAGTATCTTGCAAAAGATTGAGATAAATGTTCTCTGTACGGGGGCATAAGACGAACTCTATTAGGAAGTTTCCTACAGATACTTTTAAGAGAATTAATGTTTATTCCGTAAACATTTCTAAAGTCAACAACTTGATAGTCATTAAAAAAACCTTCCTGTTTATTTAAAAGATGATAACCAGGTAAAAATCCCTTTCTTAAATTATCAATTGTTTTAGATCTTGCTTTACTTGTTTTTGTTTGTTCTTCAGGTATTAATTGTAAAAATGCTTTTAATGAATAATAAGGACAGACCAAAACTATATCAATGTTATTATTAAATAAATCACAAGATTGTGATAATACAATAGAATCAATTAAATTAATTTCAACATCAATTTGTTTATTTTCAATAATGGAATCTGGTGGTATTACAATTGGACAATCTGGAACAAAATCTCCTTGTTCAAGATTGTCATTATTTTGTAATACAGAAGAATACCACAGAAAATCCATATTATAAAGCAATTTTGGGCTTAAACTTTGAGACGGTTTTAATAACAACTTTTCTTGTAATGGTCTTAAATTTAGGTTGCCTAATAATTATTTCATAGTTGTCATTAAAGAACCCTATTGTTTCGGTATTTGTTAACATAGTTTCTTGGTGATGTTTTGTGAAAATTAATGTTCCTACATCACCCATGGGGTAGAAACAACTGACTTTATTCTCTTTGTAATGAAACATAAGTTTAGATAAAAAGTCATTATTATCTTTATCAAGATTAGTAATTGATGGAAAACAATCTAAATTATCCTTATAAGAAACTCTGTTTTCTGACTGTATGTCAATCGAAGTCGGTGTCATTTTGCTTTATTTAAAAGATTTGTAAAGTTCACCTTTAGTTATATTTTTGAAAACTTCACTACATATCTCGTGTGATTTTTCAAACCAAAGAGTTATTTCTTCTAATTCTGGTTTAATAGGATTACCATTAACCTTTGTTTGCATTATAATTCCTTCTTCTTTTTTATTATTCAAACCTTTTTTTAATGTTACTAATAAATCCCCATTAGAAATACTATAATAAAATCCTAAGTTTAAATCTTTAGGGAAACTATGATTAGGAAAGAAAGATTGATTGAAAACAATGTTGAACTTATCATTAATAAAATTATAAGCATCATCTTTAGAAAAATCAAATGGGAAAAAGTCAAGGAATAATATACTTGGAGAAATATTTTCTTCATTTTGAAAAGGAAAAACATTTAGAAATGCAGCAATTAACTCCTGTGAATTTTTTGAAAAAGAATCCCAAAAATACTTACTGTCAATTGTATTTAAAGTTAAGATACCTGGTCCAACTTGAAATAAAGGGTAATCATTTTGAGCAACCCTGAATCTATGTACAGGCTGATTTATTAGAAAATCCATTGGTATTTCAGGAGGTACAATACTCTCTCTATAAGGATATTTATTCTTAAGCAATGAATAAATATCCCCATATAGGTAAGGAATCTTAGATAGGTCACTTTTGTTGATAATTTTCCATCTAAGTTCTAAAACAACTTCAACTAACGGTGCGTTAGGTAGTTTGCTCATATTAACTTCTATTTTTCAGAACAAATATACATTAAAATTTGAAATATGCTTGTCAGATTGCTTGACTTTAGCATTCTTTAAGTATTACCCCCAACGACCGAGTGTATGCGCTGTAATGGATTGCGGGCTTCATACCTGTCAAACTACACGAAATTTTATGCAGGCTACATTGCTTGAATAACCTCTGAACCCCTTATTGCATATAACCTTTGTTGGCGTTTCGTTGTTCATTTCTCTCGTTATTTTTCTTTCATTTTTGCTGCATCTTTCCTGTCTGCCGTGCGTCGGGGTAGGCAAGCTCTTTTGCTGGTTTTGTTCTTGGCGTTGACTAGTGCGACCTGCAAATTTGCTTGACTACAAAGCGAGGGCTATTCATCAATTGCAATTTCTTTTATTAAGTCAACTATTTTATTATTAGTGAACTGTGTCTTAAATTCAATTTTCACTTTACCATCAAAGAATTTTTCAGCGTGTTTGATTTTGAATTTTTCTTCGTCACGAAGTATGTCTTTGCTGTTTACGTCTTTGGTTTCAACGATAAGATTTAGTTTTTGTTCACCGTCTTTGAATTTCAAAACATAAGCAAAGTCAGGAGAATATGACTTACCACCTGCAACTGGAATTTTAATTGAGTTCTTTGGAATCTTACTAAACACTATAATTTCAAGCCCTTCTAATCTATCATTTGAAATAATATTCTTTTTTTCTAAGTCTGAATCGTAATACAGTTCTTCAAAAAAATATGATTTTGCCACATCTTCATCTGAAAACAAAACGCCAACATCTGATGCTGAAATTTCTTTTAGCACATTCCCTTTATCGTCTGTCAGTTTGGTTGGGTGAATGCTATTTGAAACTTTTTTATACTCGATTGAATATTTGTCAAAGGCTTGAGACATTAGATAAAAGTCAAAATCCTGCTTGATTATCCGAAGTGTCGTTTGGTTAAGATACTTGTTAATTTCTGTTTCTGCATCAATGATTGATTGATGAAGTGTCGAGATATTTATATTTAGACTTTTTGAAAGTTCTTTCAAGAAGTCACTGTATTTCATTATTGAAATGTTTGCAGTTTTTCGGTTGTAAACCGATTCAGGTTCGTTGGCAACTGCTTTGTTGTCTTTGATTTCAATTTTTGAAATTCTCTCGTTAATGCCTTCTGATTTGAAATTGTCTTTTTGTGCTTTTAAAAATTCTGTGAACAGAGTTTTAAATTCTGCTTCGTTGTCAAACTTGTATTCAAGTATTACTTTTTCATTCAGTTTTTCCCAAAGATCTTTTAATTCTTGATATTTTTCAGTTCTTACTGCAATCTTCTTTTTGGGGTCTGTGGCTTTCCGAACTTTATTTAAATTAACTCCTTCAAAGATTCGAGGATAATTTTGTTTAATAAATTCAAAACCACCTTCTAAAAATTTCCGAGAGAAGTCAATTACTTTATCTTCCATTATGAGCTTTTGCAAAAGTACATTTGCATCATCAAAATCATATTTTTCAATAATTTGCTTAATCATATTGTCAGTAAGTAAAACTGGTGTTTCGTCAATTGACACTGCTCCAGACTTCTGATTGATTTCACTCACTAATTTATCTACAAAGTCGCTTTCGGTGAAGTCCACAAAGTAGTTGAGATAAAACTGTTCGTCTTTTACACGATTGCCGTATTCATTCACTGGCAAACGCAAACCACGACCAACTTCCTGTAATTTTGAAATTTCACTGCCGCTGCTTCGGAGTTTGCATATTTGAAATACATTCGGGTTATCCCAACCTTCACGCAAAGTCCATTTTGAGAAAATAAAACGCCTTGGATTTTCTAAATCGAGCATTGCTTGTTTGTCGTGCAGAATTTCGTTTATCTCTTTTTCAATGGCTTCGTCTTTCTCGCTGTTGTCTTTTGAGAAATAACCACCGTGTATTGCTGAAATATCAGTCAATGATTTTTCAAGAAAAGCTTTATAATAAACGTCTTCTTCTTCTTTCAGTAAATTTTCAATTTCAGCTTTTGCTAATTGTTCTACCGTTTTTTTGATATATCCGTCTTTGTTTCGGTATTCGTCAATATTATCTATGAAGAAAAGCGTTAAAGGTTTAATTTTTACTTCTCTTGTCAACAGTTCCTTTTCGATTTCAAAATGATGCTTTATTGCTTTTTGAATCATTGTTTCCTGCAATTTTTCAGCATACGAATAAGGGTTGATTTTGTCGCCCTTTTTCATTTCTAAACCATTGCTTAAAACAACTGTGCTTTTATTCAAATTCTCAATTCCCAAGTCGGTCATTTCGGGATGAACCTTTTTAAGGCTTTCCTTTTTTGAAACTTTAATAGTTTTTCGCTGATTGTTTTCATTCAATTCAAAACTTGCTTCTGTACCGTCCGAATCAATAAATTTTACAATGGCATTTTTACCACTTTCAAATTCAGTGATGTGTCCGATAACACCTTTAACCAAATTTCGATTGAATGAATCAACTGCCGTTAATTTATAAATCAGATTTTCATATCCTTGAAAAGTTGCTCCATAACGCAAAATAAATTGGGGCTTCATTTTTTGAATGTTCTCCCATGTTTTATTTCCTTGAGCGAATTTGTGCGGTTCGTCAATTATCATAAAAGGTTTTGTTGCTCCAATGGCATCAAACGGCACAGTGTATTTGTCAAAAAGTCCTTTGTCAAAACTCTTTTGCATTGTTTCAGAGTTAATCATACCGGCATTGATAATCATAACCTGAATGCTGTTTTTTTCATATTTTCCGGTATTTACAAAACTGCTAACTGCAGGAGGTATGAATGATTTTTTGCTTTTGTTATTCTTCTGACTTTCTACTATGTGTAAGTGAAGAACTTTGCCATATTGCTCTTTGAAATGCTCACGACTACTGTCCGATTTCAAAAAATCAATTGTTCCTGCTTTAATTGATAATGTTGGTACAACGACAATGAATTTGAAAATGCCGTAATTTTTGTTGAGTTCAAAAATTGTTTTGGCGTAAGTGTAAGTTTTGCCCGTTCCGGTTTCCATCATTATATCAATGATGTTGCTATTTCGCTTTATCTTTTCGTCAATTCCATTGCTTTCTTGAATCGCCCTTAGATTCTGCGGATAAGCCCAATCACTCAAAAAATCAAATGTAGGATTTATATAATTTTTATTCACTCCTGTTGGCTGAACAAGGCTAATATTTTCAAATACCGCAATGGTGCTATCTACTGCATGTGATTGGTGGCTTAGGTTTTTCTCAAAATTAAATCCCTTCATATTAGTACCTTGTTATAAAGTCAATATCGCTTTTCTTTTTGTTGTTGTAAGTTTTTACATTTTCAGAAATCTCTCTTAAACTCTTACTCTCCAAATGATAGCCAAAGGCGATGATGCTTTTAGGTTCAAAATGTTTGTCTGTATCTATCTTTTCCAAAAGTGCTTTAAGACAGTCGGTAGTAAATCCTTTGTTCATTAAATACAACCTTCCGTTGCCATAATAAGCGGTGTAACCGTTTAAATCAACACTTTCCAAATCTTGTGTTAATGCAAGGCCGTCGTATGTTTTCCATGTAACAAGCAAAGCTTTGATGTCTTCTTCTGAAAGTTTACCTGCATCAAACAAAGTTTGTGAATTGTCAAATTCTTCTGCTTCAAAATCGTAATCTTCCCATATTGGCATGGTTTCAAAAATCTTAAAACCTAAATCGTGATTTTTAAGGTTTTCAATCTCTGTTTGAAATTGAGTAATTTTTTCTTGTTTGTCTTCTAAATCTAATTGTTGATTTAGTTTTTTTATTTCTTCCTGTTTTTCTTTTATTTTTTTGTTTATGGTCTCTTCTTTTATTTTTTTAGCGGCACGCAGCAATCGCTCTTTGGTAATTTCAAAAATGGTGGGTTCGGCTTTGAGTTCGTTTTTCACGAAATCGTAAGCGGCTTTGTTTTTTTGGGGGTCAATAGGTTCGGGTAATTGCACCAATATAAACTTTCTGTTGCCACCATCTTCCGCGTTGAGTTGCATTACGGCATCGCCTGTAGTGCCACTTCCAGCAAAAAAATCGAGAATGATGTCGTTATCATTCTTTGAAAAAATTGTTGCACCAAGAACAAGTTCTTTTATCAATGAAACTGGTTTTGGAAAATTAAAATAATTCTCCATTTTTAATTTTTCGAGGTCTTCTACTCCATTCTTATTTAAGTGTTTCAGAATACTGTAAAACTTTGTTCCATCTTCATCTAATGCACGAAGCCGACCAACAATATTACCTCCATTTTTTGGTATTAATGTGTATATCCCTTTTTTTAAACCATCATCAATTTCTTTCTTCTTATCTTCTCCTTTGATTTCTGATATTTCTTCATATAAACAAGTGCCGTACTTACCAAATTCTTTACGCAACCAATCTTCTTCTATCCAATACTCTTTATTATCAATAGAAACAATTTTTCCTCTAATATCTTTTGGTTTATATATTCCATTAAAAACGCTTAAGTTTCGTATATAAACAAGCAAATTGTCGTGTCCTTTAATTACTCTTTTAGCGAGACCGCCTCCTTCTGCACGTATTACAATCATATCAGCAAAAAAATTCTCTTCGCCAAAAATTTCATCCATTAAAAGTCGCAGCTGTGCGACTTCATTATCATCAATAGAGACAAAGATTACGCCATCGTCTTTGAGCAGTTGTTTGGCAATATATAGGCGTGGATACATAAAAGTTAACCAAGCAGAATGGCTATTGCTTTTACTTTGTGTAAAGTCTAAAATTCGTTTTGCTTTTTCTTCATCCACGCCAATCAACTGTTGCAATTCTTTTACAGTAAACTTTCTATCGTCATTATAAACGAAACCATCACTTCCCGTGTTGTAAGGCGGGTCGATATAAATCATTTTTACTTTTTCGTAGTAAGCATTAGCAAGGTGTTTCAGCACTTCCAAGTTGTCGCCTTTTATGAGCAAGTTTTCAGAGTTCGTATTTTCAGGTTTAGTGTTGTGAGTTTCGTCTGCTTTGAGCAATGTAGTTGCAGGGTCGCTTGCCAAAAGCCTTGCGTAGCTTTTTCCTAACCAATCTAATCCGTAACTCTCAGTTGAAAAATTAATTTCCTTTTCAGTCAGGTTGGCTTTGAACTTCTCTAATTGAAAATTTCCGACTTTGTCGAAGCAATGTGGAAAGTTTAATCTCAATGCTTCCAAATCCTTGTTTGGCACTTTTATGTCGTTGGTTATTTTTTGTTCCTTACTCATTATTTGTCCGTTTTAATTTTGTTGTCAATTAGTAATTCCTTTACACTTACTCCGAGAATTTCAGCAATTTCATAAAGCACTTCAATTCGTGGTTGTTGTCTGTTTTGCACATAACCATTCACCATATTATAGCTTTTCCCGAGTTGTTCAGCCAACCAAGTTTGCTTTATTCCTTTCTCTTTAAGTACCTCTTTTATTCTATTCATTTTCTCAGAATAATTAAACCACAAAAATAATAATTAATTTTCAATATCTCATTTTTCAATATAAAAAATGTTTGAATAATCAACGGTCTGTCTGTGTGTAGGCAAAATGAAGGTTCTTTTGGCTGCGAAGGGTCGGCTTGTGTGTCGGGGCAGCCAAATGTGCCTGACTATGCGGTGAGTTTCCATCTTTTGTGTCTTTATGCAGCAAATTCCATATTATTCTGCCGTTTGTTTGTAAGTATCCGAGAGTCTGTGCAAAAACTAATTCCAATCTTTTACAATTACGACTTAAAATGTTCTAAAATAACTTGCATTATCGATAGAAAAATTGTATATTTAACAGTAATTTAATTAGTTAAATATGCAACATGTTATTGGCGAAGATAGAAATCAGTTCCAAATTATTTATTTAGAACAATTGGTTCCGGAAAATTCCTGGGCAAGAGTTATTGATCTATTTGTAGACTTACTTCCTCTTGCAGAACTCGGGTTTAAGCACTCGACTACACAGAATGAGGGA
>JAHDPK010000052.1:0-12661 GCA_018434395.1 Bacteroidales bacterium
CGTCCAGCAGAAGATCGCAGATTCAGCGACAGACCTAAAAGAAGATTTGACGGAGATCGTCCAGCAGAAGATCGCAGATTCAGCGACAGACCTAAAAGAAGATTTGACGGAGATCGTCCAGCAGAAGACCGCAGATTCAGCGACAGACCCAAGAGGAGATTTGACGGTGATCGTCCAGCAGAAGACCGCAGATTTAGTGACAGACCTAAAAGAAGATTCGACGGAGATCGTCCGGTCAGGAATCCTCAGCCGAGAGCTGAGGAATATGTGCCAAAACCAAGAAGAGCTATGGCAGAAGAAAATGAAAACATCCGACTCAACAAGTTCATTGCCAACTCTGGCATATGTTCAAGAAGAGAAGCTGATGATTATATCGTAGCCGGGCTTATTACCGTCAACGGACAGGTAATCACCGAACTGGGCACCAAGATTAAAGCTACCGATGATGTAAGATTCAATGGTGAAAGGCTTCATGGCGAGGAGAAGGTTTATATTCTAATGAATAAACCTAAGGACTTTGTCACCACTGTCACTGATCCTAACGCCGAGAAGACTGTTTTGGACCTTGTGGCAGGTAAGTGCCCCCAAAGAGTTTACCCTGTCGGGCGCCTCGATAAAGCTACTACTGGGGTACTCCTCCTTACAAATGACGGTGAACTGTCAGATAAACTGACTCATCCGTCCAATAGAGTTAGAAAGATTTACCATGTCTTTTTGGATAAGAACCTTTCAAAGAGTGATTTCGACAAGATACTTGAAGGAGTTGAACTGGAAGATGGACCTATGTTTGCTGACGCACTATCATTTATCGATGAAGATGAAAGCCAGGTAGGTCTCGAAATTCATTCTGGAAGAAATCGTGTGGTTAGAAGGATGTTCGAAGCTTTGGGATATAAGGTTAAAAAACTTGACAGAGTTCTGTTTGCAGGGCTTACTAAGAAAGGGCTTCGTAGAGGACAGTGGCGTTTCCTCACAGAACAGGAGGTCGCTTTGCTCAAAATGGGGCAATTTGAATAATGACAGAAGATAAGAGTATACATAAGGCTGGTTTTGTCAACATTATCGGTAATCCGAATGTTGGCAAATCAACCTTGATGAATCTTCTCGTCGGAGAACGACTTTCGATTGTAACTGCTAAGGCTCAGACTACTCGTCACAGGATTATGGGCATTGTTAACGGTGATGACTATCAAATAGTTTTTTCCGACACACCGGGCATAATTCGTCCAAACTACAAGCTTCAGGAGAGTATGATGGAGTTTGTCGATAGTGCTGTAGGAGATGCTGATGTCATTCTTTATGTAACTGATGTGGTTGAAAACAGCACCAAAAACATGGAATTCATCGAAAGGATGAACAATGTTTCTATTCCTGTCCTTATAGTCATTAACAAGATTGATCTCTCCAATCAGACGGCTCTTGAAGAGTTGTATGAAAAGTGGAGTAATCTTGTGCCAAAAGCCGAGATTTTTCCAATTTCTGCCAAAGAAAAGTTTAATATCGACCCTCTGTTCAACAAGATTGTCTCGCTGATTCCTGAAAGTCCGGCCTGGTATGACAAGGATACTTTGACTGATAGAAATATGAGGTTTTTTGCCTCAGAAATTTTGCGTGAAAAGATTTTACTGAATTACGATAAGGAGATTCCATACTCTTCTGAGGTTGTCATTGAGAACTTTAAAGAGATGGATAATCTTTATCATATCGAAGCTGTCATAAATGTTCTCAGGGATTCTCAAAAAGGTATTATAATTGGGAATAAGGGGTCTGCACTCAAAAGGACAGGTACTATGGCCAGAAAGGATATGGAAGCCTTTTTTGAAAAAAAAGTATTTTTACAGATCTTTGTAAAGGTAAATCCGAACTGGAGGGATGATAGTAATAAGCTCAAGCAACTCGGATATATCCCCAAATAACATTTATATTTATATATGAGTACCCCCGATATTGACAACGGCCAGGAAATTGAAGAACCTATCGATAGTGAAGATTTATCCGAAAATAATAGATACGAAAAAATCATTGAGGATGGCGAGAAGAGGTACAAGCTGACAGGCATGTACAGGGAGTGGTTTTTGGATTATGCCTCCTACGTGATTCTCGAAAGAGCCGTTCCTCATATCGATGATGGTCTGAAGCCTGTACAGAGACGTATTCTCCATGCCATGAAAAAGATGGATGACGGCCGCTACAACAAAGTGGCCAACATTATCGGCTTTACAATGCAGTTTCATCCACACGGAGATGCATCTATTGGTGAGGCATTGGTACAGTTGGGCCAAAAAGAATATCTCATTGACTGTCAGGGGAACTGGGGTAATATTCTTACGGGAGATTCTGCTGCTGCCCCTCGTTATATAGAGGCACGACTCAGCAAATTTGCAAATGAGGTGCTTTTCAATCCTAAGACAACTGTCTGGATGAAATCTTATGACGACAGGAATCTGGAGCCTGTAAACCTTCCTGTCAAATTTCCACTTTTGCTTGCACAGGGTGTAGAAGGTATTGCTGTAGGTCTTGCTTCTAAAATTCTTCCACACAATTTCAATGAGCTTATTGATGCCTCCATAGACTATCTGAACAACCGGGATTTTATACTCTATCCAGATTTCCCTACAGGAGGTCTGATTGATTGTTCCAGATATAACCAGGGACTCAGAGGAGGAGTGGTAAAGGTTAGAGCCAAAATTACAAAGCTCGATAAAAGGACTTTGGTCATTACTGAGATCCCTTTTGGACTTACAACCTCCAAGTTGATAGAATCTATCCTCAAGGCAAATGACAAGGGGAAAATCAGAATAAAGAAAGTTGACGACAACACAGCTGCAGGGGCAGAAATTGTGGTTCACCTTGCAAACGAAGTATCTCCCGATAAGACTATTGATGCGCTTTATGCCTTTACTGACTGCGAGATATCAATATCTCCAAATAGTTGTGTCATCAAGGATAACTATCCTCATTTCATAGGAGTGGACGAAATACTCAAGCACAACACTGATGTCACAAAGTCACTTCTCAACAAAGAGCTTGAAATCAGATTGTCTGAACTGGAAGAGTCATGGCATTACACCTCTCTCGAGAAGATATTTTTTGAACAGCGCGTATATAAAATATTGGAAGATAAAGCTGAAAGTTGGGATGATCAGCTTGATGCTGTTGAGACTGAACTTAAAAAGTATGAATCACAACTTAGAAAGGAGGTTGTACGTGATGATGTACTACGTCTTGTTGAAAAGCCCGTAAGGAAAATATCTTCCTTTGATATCAAGCAGCTCGATATATCTATTAAGAATATTGAGAGTGAGGAGAAAACAGTAAAACACAATCTCGATCACCTTGTGGATTATACTATTCAATATTTTTCTCAGTTAAAAAAGAAATATGGTTCCAAATATCCCCGGAAGACCGAAATCTGTAATTTTGAGACTATCGAGGCTACCAGAGTTGTGGTTGCCAATGCCAAACTCTACGCCAACAAGGCTGAGGGCTTTGTGGGTATGGACCTTAAGAGGGACGAAAATGCAGAATATATCTGTGAATGTTCTGATATAGACGATATTATTGTTTTTCTTAAGAATGGAAAATATTTGGTAACCAAAATCAGCGAAAAGGCTTTTGTGGGCAAGGATATTATTCATGTGGGAGTTTTCACGAGGAATGATGACAGATGTATTTATAATGTGGTTTACCGCAATGGAAAAGGCGGAGAAACTTATGTCAAAAGATTTGCCGTTACCGGCGTCACTCGCGATAAGGAGTATGATCTGACTCAGGGAAAGGAGGGTTCTCAGGTGCTTTGGTTTACTGCCAATCCAAATGGTGAGGCAGAGGTTTTGAAGGTATTTTTGAAGCCGAGACCCAAGCTCAAAAAGCTGGTATTTGAGTATGATATGTCAAAATTGGCTATTAAGAATCGTGCTTCGATTGGCAATTTGCTGACCAGGAACGCTGTATATAAAATTCAACTCAAAAGTAAAGGTGTTTCTCAATTTGGTGGGCAGCCTGTGTGGTTTGATACAGATATTAACAGGCTTAATGTTGATTCGAGAGGCGTTTATCTGGGCGACTTTATGCCTGGAGACCGAATCCTGGCCATTTGCAACAATGGTGAATATTATACTACCAATTTTGACCTGAGTAACAGATATCAAGGTGAAATACTTTCTGTTGAGAAACTTGACATTCATAAAATATATACGGCAGTCTATTTTGATGGTGAACAAAACTGTTTTTACATCAAGAGATTTTGTTTTGAACCAAGTGACAATGTGGTTACTCTGTTTATAAGTGAAGCTCCCGGCTCTTATCTGCACAGTATATCCTCTGATCTCTACCCGCAAGTTGAGATAACTTTTGGTGGGAAACACAGTAAAAGAGGCAACGAAAAAATTGATGTGGAAGAATTTATTGCCTGCAAGAGTCTTAGGGCAAAAGGTAAACGTCTTACTTCATTTGAGGTAAATGAGATAAGATTTATTGAACCTCTTGCTAAGGAGAGCAACGGTGTAATAGTTGATCAAAACGGCGTTTCTGAAGAAACTGAAGAATCCAGTTCCGAAGGTGAGCCTACTCTTTTTTAGTATAATTATTCTGCTATGATTATTTCTTTGACAGGTTTCATGGGCGTAGGCAAAAGTACTCTTGCCAGATTGCTTGCAGGATCTCTATGTTGCAGGGTTATTGACCTTGACCGACTTGTTGAAACGGAACAGGGAAGATCAGTTGCTGAAATTTTTCAAAACTATGGAGAAAATTATTTCAGAGCGCTCGAAGAAGAGGCACTTAAAAGAATAATCAGTGACAATAGTGAAAGGCTCTTGATTCTCTCTTTGGGAGGCGGAACACTTATCTCTGAAAATAATCAAAAAATTATTAAGGAGAATACTCACTGTATCTATCTGAGAGCCTCCGTAAATTTATTGACAGAGCGTCTTGCCTCACACAGAGGGAAAAGGCCTGCCCTGGACAGTATTGACGATAATTCTCTTGAACTGGAAGTCTCCAATCTGCTTCAAAAACGTTTAAGAGGCTACGAAAATACGGCCAAGTTGATAATTGATGTTGACGAAAAATCTGTCAGATCAATATTAAATGAAATAATTGCAGGACTGGACTCTTTTAGCGAGGTTTGATATCTTTAATCCTAAGCTGGATGTTAGAGACTCCTCTGTAGTAATTTTCAGTGATTGCATAGCAGATGTCCACTGGATTGCCATCTTTTAGATGGTCAAAATGTTCAGAAAGATTGAATGCAATGGCGGATATGCTCCTTCTGAAATCGTCCTCCTGGATGAGATCAAGTTTAAGGTGTCCACTGTCTGACCCTACCTTTCTGCCGTTTCCGTTGTCATAAACATTTTGTGAAACAAAGACCGGCGCAGGGTTGCCTGGTCCAAACGGTTGAAATTGCTTGAGTACTTCAAAAAATTCAGGTGTTATCTGCTTAAAGTCAAGGGTAGCATCTATTTCTACAATGGGTGTAAGGACTTCCCTGGTGATGGTTGAGGATACAACTGACTCAAATTTTTCACAGAATTTTTTTAGATTCTCTTCTTTGAGTGTCAAACCTGCAGCATACATATGCCCTCCAAAATTCTCCAGGTATTCGGAACATTTTTCTATGGCTTCGTAGAGGTCAAAGCCAGGAATACTTCTGGCTGAACCGGTCACAAAACCATTAGATTTACTGAGTACAATAGTGGGTTTATAATAGCTTTCAACAAGGCGCGAGGCTACAATACCCAAAACTCCTTTATGCCAGCTTGGATTGTAAACTATTGTTGAATTCTTAGTGTTGAAATTATCAAAGTTTGCAACCATATCACTTGCCTCCTGAGTAATCCTCCTGTCTTCATTCTTCCGGTCGTTATTATGAGTATTTATGGTATCTCCTATCAGTCTGGCGTCATCATCGTTTCTTGATGTAAGTAGATCTACGGCAGTCTTTCCGGATTCCATTCTCCCTGCAGCATTGATTCTTGGACCAATTTTGAAAACTATGTCGTCAATAGTGATCGAATGCTTGTCCAGCCCGGAGAGTTTTATTATGGAAAGCAGTCCTCTTCTTGGAGAACTGTTCAGTTGCTTTAAACCATAAGACGCCAAAACACGGTTTTCACCTGTTATCGAGACAAGATCGGAGGCTATGCTTACTACAAGTAGATCAAGAAAAGAGAGAACATCTTCTGCAGGTATATTGTTCTTGATTGCAAATGCCTGCATGAATTTGAACCCAACACCGCATCCGGAAAGGTCGTCAAAAGGATAGCTACAGTCTGCCCGCTTGGGATCCAATACTGCTTCGGCTTCTGGAAGGGTCTCTCCAGGAAGGTGGTGATCGCATATTATGAAATCTACCCCCTTGGCTTTGGCGTATTTCACTTTTTCTACAGCCTTTATCCCGCAATCAAGTGCTACAATGAGAGTAAAACCATTTTCTGAAGCCCAGTCTATGCATTTGTACGATATCCCGTAACCCTCGTCATACCTGTTAGGAATATAATAGTCTAAATCGCTTTCAGAGTGCTTCTTCAAAAAGGAGTAAACCAAAGATACTGCCGTAGTGCCGTCTACATCATAATCGCCGTAAATGAGTATTCTTTCACGGCGATTAATTGCGGTACTAAGTCTTTCGACAGCCTTGTCCATATCTTTCATTAGAAAAGGATCATGAAGCTGATCCAATTGTGGTCTAAGAAAAGATCTTGCCTCGGCCTGCGATCTTATGCCTCTCTGTACTAACAGACTGGCAAGGGCTTCATCTATACCCAATTCCGCAGACAGACGTCGTACTGCTTCCGGATCTCCCGGCTTTTTTATTACCCATTTTTTTTCTAAAGCCATAACTACAAAGATACTTAATATTTCGTCAGATTATTAAAAAAAGTTAATTTTGCCCCCAATTAAAATCGTATAAAGAAATGGATTACACCGAGCTTAACGAACAGGAAAGAAATCGCAGAGATTCTCTCACAGCTATGCGCCAATTGGGGATAGAACCATACCCGGCCGAGGCATTTGATGTTAACACAAATACAAGAGAGATTAAATCAGATTATAAACAGGAGCTTGGTAATTTTAAAGATGTTAAAATTGCGGGACGCATCATGAGCAGACGAATCATGGGCGCTGCTGCATTCATTGAGCTGCAGGACGAACAGGGAAAGATACAGGTCTATATCAAACGGGACGAGATTTGCCAGGGGGATGATAAAACTCTCTACAACACTGTCTTCAAGAAGCTGCTCGATATTGGTGATATTATAGGCATTCATGGCTTTGTATTTATCACTCAAACTGGAGAACTTACCATTCATGCCACATTTCTCAAGGTTCTGAGCAAATCACTCAGAGTTCTTCCAATTGTTAAGGAAAAAGATAACCAGGTTTATGATGCTTTCTCCGATCCTGAACTCAGATACCGGATGCGTTATGTTGATCTTATAGTGAATCCTTCGGTCAGAGAGACTTTTGTAAAAAGGACAAAGATTATATCTACTATGAGAGAGTTTTTTAATCAACATAGTTATCTCGAAGTTGAAACTCCTATTCTTCAACCTATTCCGGGAGGTGCTAATGCGCGACCTTTTGTGACACATCATAATGCTCTCGATATACCACTTTATCTTAGGATTGCTAATGAGTTATATCTTAAAAGACTGATAGTAGGTGGATATAATGGAGTTTACGAGTTTTCCAAAGATTTTCGCAATGAAGGTATGGACAGGACCCACAATCCGGAATTTACTGTACTGGAAATCTATGTGGCTTACAAGGATTATTTCTGGATGATGGATTTTGTGGAAAAGATGATAGAGAAAGTTGCTCTTGCTCTTCATGACAAAACTTTATTGACAGTAGGAGACAAAGAAATAGAGTTCAAGGCTCCATACAGAAGACTCCCCATGCTTGAAGCTATAAAGGAATTTGCCGGCGTCGATGTGGAGGGTATGGATGAGGATGAGCTAAGAAAGGTGTGCGAGAAGCTGAATGTTCCTGTAAACAAAACTATGGGTACAGGAAAGCTCATAGATGCTATTTTTGGAGAATATTGCGAAGAACATCTTGTACAGCCTACATTTATTGTAGATTATCCCGTGGAGACATCTCCTCTTACTAAGAGACACAGAAACAACCCTAATCTTACTGAAAGATTTGAACTTTTTGTCAATGGCAAGGAGCTTGCAAATGCCTATAGTGAGTTGAATGACCCTGTCGACCAGCTTGAACGCTTTAAGGAGCAGCTCAAATTGAAAGATAAAGGTGATGATGAGGCTATGTATATTGACATGGATTTTGTGAGAGCTCTTGAATACGGTATGCCGCCAACATCTGGCATGGGAATAGGAATAGACCGCCTCGCAATGCTTATGACCAATTCTCCTTCCATACAGGATGTCATATTCTTCCCTCAAATGCGTCCCGAGAAGATATAATAAAATGATTATTGACACTCTTTCATCGGCTAAGAACCCACGTATTAAAGAGTTGGCTTCTCTACAGAAGAACTCCTCAAAACGTCGGGAATGTGGATTATTTGTGGTAGAGGGTGTCAGAGAGGTTGACGCTTGTATTAATGGTGGCTATATTCTTGAATCTCTTTTTTTTGTACCCGGATTGTTCTCTGAACAAAAGGCACTTGCAACAGGATGCCCTCATCTTAACATAATTTCCGAAGATGTCTATTCTACAGTTGCATATAGAGGAAGTACGGAGGGAGTAATTGCTATTGTCAGGGAAAAGAGGATGGTTATTGACAATGTGAAACTTTCTGAAAATCCGTTAGTGATTGTATTGGAATCGGTTGAAAAACCCGGCAATTTGGGTGCTGTTTTAAGAACTGCTGATGCGGCGGGTGTAGATGCAGTAATAGTATGTGACCCGCTTACAGATCTTTTTAATCCCAATCTCATCCGTTCGAGCTTGGGTGCTATTTTTACGATGCAGGTTGTTGCTTGCTCTTCCGAAGAGTGCTGTCTTTGGCTTAAAAGAGAAAAAATTTTAATTTTTACCTCTGAGGTGCAGGCTTCTGAATGGTACTACAATTCCGATTTTACCATGCCTTCGGCTTTGGTTATGGGAAGTGAGGCGAATGGTCTTTCTCAATATTGGCGGGATAATGCAGACCGAAGAATAAAAATTCCCATGAAGGGGTTTGTTGATTCTCTAAATGTGTCGGTCTCTGCTGCAATTCTCTGTTTCGAAGCTGTCCGCCAGAGGGATTTCAAAGAAGATTTTACATAGATTCTAATTTTTATTATAATGCGTTTTGCTGTCGCCGGTAATCCTGTCAATCACTCTCTCAGTCCTGCCCTGTTCAGAGCTGCCTATGGCAATTCGGAAGATAGTTATGGGCTAATTGAAGCAAAATCCGCAGAAGAAGTTATTGAACGGTTCAGAGGTGAGGGCTATGACGGAATTAATGTTACAGCTCCTTTTAAGGAGGGTGTTCTTGGGTTTGTGGACGTCCGAAGTGAACTTGACATTGCTATTGGTGCTGCAAATACTCTTTTGATGAGAAATGGATTGATTTATTCTTTTAATACTGACTATAATGGAGTTCAGGAGTGTATCAAACCTTTTGCTGGCAGTGGTAAGAAGGTGCTTGTGATAGGATGCGGAGGTGCTGGTAAAGCTGCTGCCCTGGCGGCGGCCGGCCTTAAGTGTCAGGTTACCGTTGTTAACCGTTCTTTAGAAAAGGCTCAACAATTTGCCAAAATTCATTCGCTTGCCGCCGGCCGCCTGAATGACTTGATAACTTTGATAGATAGATCGGATATAATTATAAATACTCTGCCTTCAAATCTCGAATTGATTGACCGAGCAAATTTTACTGGCAAAACTGTCCTTGAGGCCAACTATAAATCTCCTCAAATAGGAAGATTGTCATTCATTACCAAATCAACAAATTACATTTCCGGCAAATATTGGTTGCTCCACCAGGCAGTTGATTCATTTAGACTTTTTAAGAGAACAGAACCCGATTTTAACTCGATGCTTTTGTTCATTGAAAATGTCTGAATTTTTATATCTTTGTTCACTACTATTAAGGGGGAGGATTCATTATGTCATTAAACAAGGTTATGCTCATCGGCAATGTTGGGAAAGATCCTGAAATAAGGCATCTAGACAACGACAATATAGTTGCCAAATTTACTCTGGCCACTACAGAAAAGTATCGTGACAGAGACGGAAAATGGCAGGAACAGACTGAGTGGCACAATATTGTGTGCTGGCGGTCTCTTGCAGAACGCGCTGAGAAATATGTGAAACGCGGCACACAACTGTTTGTTGAAGGGAAACTAAGAACTAGAGAATGGCTCGACCGTAATACCGATCAAAAGAAAATCTCGGTAGATATTGTGGCTGATAATTTTCAAGTTCTTGGCCGAAGAAGTGAAGCTCCGCAACAACCTCAAAATTCACACGCTCCTGCTTCTTTTTCAATTCCTGAAGATGATCTCCCTGATGACAGTCTGCCATTTTAATTTGTATTAAGTAATAACTGGTAACATATGAAAGTTGATGTAATTCTCGGGCTCCAATGGGGAGATGAAGGTAAGGGGAAGATTGTGGATGTTTTAGCAAAAGATTATCCTGTGGTTGCAAGGTTTCAGGGGGGGGCCAATGCGGGACACTCCTTACAGTTTGATAATAAAAAAGTTGTTCTTCATTCGATTCCTTCAGGAGTTTTTCATACAGGTACAACCAACATAATAGGTAATGGTGTGGTACTTGATCCTCTAATCTTCAGAGAAGAATGTAGCAATCTCATCTCAATGGGTGTTCCTGTAAATGAAAGAGTCGTTATATCCAAGAGAGCACATCTCATCCTTCCAACTCACAAAATAATTGATGCTGCATCAGAAAATTCAAAAGGGGCTTCAAAAATTGGTTCTACTCTTAAAGGTATAGGTCCGGCTTATGTTGATAAAACTGGGAGAAACGGCCTGAGGGTTGGGGATATTCTTTCTGACAACTTCAAGGAGAGATTTTATGCTCTTAAAGAGAAACATATCAATCTCCTGAAACAGTTTGACTATGCGTATGACGCCAATGAACATGAATCAGAGTGGCTTGAGGCTGCAGAATATCTGAAAAACTTTTCTATTGTTGATGGGGAATATGAGATTAACAATCTGCTGGACAACAGTAAAAGAGTGCTTGCGGAAGGAGCTCAAGGTTCTTTGCTCGATATAGATTTTGGCTCCTACCCTTTTGTGACCTCTTCAAGTACTACTTGCGCAGGCGCATGTACAGGTCTTGGAGTCGCACCTTGCAGGATCGGTACAGTATATGGTATTTTTAAGGCTTATTGCACAAGAGTGGGCAGTGGCCCGTTTCCTACTGAGCTGAATAATGCCACTGGTGAGTTGCTCAGGACTCTTGGCTCCGAATTTGGAGCTACTACAGGTAGACCCCGCAGGACAGGCTGGTTGGATCTGGTTGCCCTGAAATATGCTGTGATGATCAACGGTGTCAAGAGTTTGGTGATGATGAAGGCTGATGTACTTGATACTATCGAACATATTAAAGTTGCAGTAGCTTACGAAGTTGACGGGCAGATTACAGACAGAGTGCCTTTTGACACATATGCCACAGTGACCCCTGTCTACAAAGAATTCCCGGGATGGAAAAAGGATCTTACCAAGATAACTGCAGAAGAGGATTTACCTTTTGAATTTATGAACTATGTCAGATTTATCGAGAAAGAGGTGAAAATCCCTGTCAAAATTATTTCTCTTGGTCCAGACAGAGAACAGACTATTATAAGAGAAAGCAGTAATTCTGCCGAGTTTTTCGATTAAAATCTAAAACCCGGCAGTGTTAAACTGTTACTGCTTGTTAGGCATATCTATCCTAAGGTGAGGATTTTTATCTGCAGACCTTCCAAGTATAATAGAAACAGCTATTGCAATAATCGCCAATCCTACGAAAAAATACTCAGCATTCACTGCAGACTTGAGCGATGCAAGTGATGGGTCTGCAATTGAAGCGGAGGTCCTTGTGAAAATTTTGCCAACAATGATTGGGACTATGAGCATTCCCATATTTTGTATCCAATATATCAAAGAATAGGCTGTACCAAGATTCTTCTCCTTTATTATCTTAGGAACTGTAGGCCACATGGCTGCCGGTACAAGAGAGTAACCTATACCCAAAATACCAAGTCCCACATATCCGAAAAATTCTTTTCCGGGCGCGAATCCAATAATCAGATGAGCGACTAGCACTAGAAGAGATCCTATAATCATGAATCGGCTTGCCTTTCCTTTTTTATCAATCAACAACCCGAAAATCGGGGTAAAGACCATTGTAAAGAAAGGTATAAGAGATACCATTATGGAAGCGATATTGTCCTCTATGCCAAATCGGGGAATGATAATAGTAGTCGCAAATCTTCTGAAAGAAATGATGCAGCAATAGAAAAAGACACACAGGAGTGAAATAAGGATAAAGTGTTTGTCTGACAGCACTTTAAATATATCTGAAAAACGGAATTTGTCCTCTTTTTCAATTGGTTCCTTGTTTTTTCTGGCTTCTTCAACTGTCTGTCTGTCGAGCTTGCTGTCCATAAAAAGGAAAACAGACCATACCACTACTGCCACTGCCATCAAAATCATTGCAACGGCAGCCGGCTTACTAGTTTCCGAGAAAGGAA
>JAHDPK010000027.1:0-15191 GCA_018434395.1 Bacteroidales bacterium
TAATTGAACTTACAAAAAGAATTCTTTCCGAATTGGGTTTAACTTATAACTCTATTTCCTATAACATCCTGTCAGGCAGGGGTGTGACTTCTAAAATCGGAGACAAACTCTCTCCAACATCCATTAATGCCGTAGTTGTTCCATCAAACCAGGAAGCCTTTGTTTCAGATGTTCTGAGGAATTTGAATCTTCTTCAAACAATCAACAAATTTAACATTACATTATATGGTACTTCAAAATGGAGATCCTTTGACAATATAGACATTAACTACTACCATTCAATGAATCTTCATATTGCTTTACAACATTTTGTCGATTACAATGACCCAAATGTTAAAAAGTTTCTTCTTAGATACCGGGCATTATATAATTGTGAACCAAATCCATACTCTTTCCAGGCATATGATATTGCAAAATATTTCCTGGGACAACTATTAAAAGAAGGACCTGATTTCTATAAATTACAAAATCATAGTACTCAAAGGCTGCTTCAGTCTGACTTTAAATTTGAACGACCTGACTCTGACAGTGGATATATCAATACCGCAACGCGGCTTGTAATATACAACCCTGACTACTCAGTCAATATTGGCAGTCTTGGTCTTTAACCATTCCCTGTCCTCGTTTTTAAGATATGGGGAGAGTTCTCTGAATACTCTCTGATGATATTCATTAAGCCAGTTCACTCTTTCTTCACCGAGCAAATTTCTTAATATCGGCCTTGTGTCAAAAGGAACAAGAGTCAATGTTTCAAATTCTAGAAATGTGCCGGCATTGTTCCTGCACCATTCACGGCACAGAAGAAGGTTTTCGCTTCTGATTCCATATCTGCCTTCTTCATATATGGCAGGTTCATCTGATGTAACCATACCTGGTTTGAATGTGACAAGATTATCTTCCATTCTTATGCTTTGCGGACCTTCATGAACACAAAGATAATGACCGACACCGTGACCTGTTCCGTGCAAATACATCTTGCCGACAGAAAAAACTTTTCCTCTTGCCAAAATGTCTAATTGAGCTCCTCTTGTGCCTGTCGGAAATTTTGCCATTGCAAGATCAATCATTCCTGCGAGAACAAGAGTATAATCCCTCTTTTGCTCTTCAGTAATCTCTCCAATTGCAATGGTTCTGGTTGTATCTGTTGTGCCACAAATGTATTGTCCGCCTGTATCTGTAAGCAAAAAGTTGTCTTTGGCAATAATTGATTGAATCTCTTCTGAAGGTTCATAATGAGGTAATGCAGCATTATGACCAAAAGCAACAATAGGAGCAAAACTTTCACCTACATAAAGATCAGATTCGGCTCTAAAACGTCCTATCATTCCTGCAGCTTCCCACTCACCGAGAGGATTGTCTACATCCTGAAGCCTTTTTTCAATGTATCTAAGATATTTCACCCAGGCGACACCATCTAAAATCATAGCTTTTCTAAATCCGTTTATCTCCGTTGGATTCTTGACGGCTTTGAGATTTGCCACTATTCCTCCCCTCAAGGTGTCAGATTTAAAAGTGGCTCCGGATAATAAAGAAATAGTGTATTTCCTGAGAGAAATTTTATCAGGAGGAGCTATTCGTACTGCATTGGCAGAGTAATTTAAAAGAAACTGTTCAAAATCATCATACTCTCTGATTGATACCCCTTCATTTGTCAGTTTTTTGTAAAGCTCTTCACAAACAGTTCCGTTCTTAACAAAAAGATATAGCTGTTCTCTTGTTATGGCTGCATATGAAAAAGAGACAGGATTGTATTTTATATCCTTACCCCTAATGTTGAAGAGCCAAGCAATATCATCACAGGTAGATAAAATATAAATAAAATCACCTTCTTCTCTTATCTCTTCCACAACTCTGCTGTGCTTGGACGATATTGATTCTCCTGCATATATGTCATCAAGTTGGTAAATACTATAAAACTCGACAGCAGGACGGGATTTCCATATATTCTGAAAAATATCCTCTATCTCTATCAAATCAAGTGGAACTAATTCACTTTTGAGAGAAGAAAATTCCGAAAAAGAAAATAAATCCTTAACAACGCCAACCCGTTCTCTTGCCTGAAGTCTTCCCTTCAACCAAACTTCAATACTTTCACTACCAGGCATTTTTAATCTCTGTAATTCAATGCCCGAATTTGCAAGCTGAATTGTAGCTTGAAGAAAATATCTTGAATCTGTCCAAAGTGCGGCATCCTTCATTGTAACAACAATTGTCCCGGCAGATCCATCAAAACCTGAAAGCCATTTTATGCACTTATAATGCTCCTGAGTATACTCGCCAAAATGTGGATCAGCCATAGGTACTATTATGGCGGAAACATTCTGCTCTTTCATCGCCTTGCGCAAAAGGTCTAATTTATAAGTTGCCATCTTCAAAATAATATTTGTATTAAATGCGAATATACAAATTCATCAAGGATTTTTTACCTTTGTGAATAATGATTAACAACTTTTAAAATAAGAGTTATGGAAAAGAGTATTAAAGGCACAAAAACAGAGCAAAATCTTCTCAAATCATTTGCCGGCGAGTCACAAGCCAGAAGCAGATATGTCTTTTTTGCAAGCGTTGCCAAAAAAGAAGGTTTTGAAAAAATAGCGGATGTTTTTGCAGAAACAGCTGAACAGGAGAAAGAGCATGCAAAAAGATTTTTCAAGTTTCTTGAAGGAGGTATGGTAGAAATTACTGCATCCTACCCTGCCGGCGTTATAGGAACTACAAAAGATAATCTTACAGCTGCAGCAGCAGGTGAATATGAAGAATGGCACGACCTTTATCCTGCTTTTGCAGATATTGCAATGGAAGAGGGATTCCCTCAAATTGCCACTGCCTTCAAAATGATTTCAAAGGTTGAAGCAGAACATGAAAAACGCTACAGAACACTGTTAGCCAGAGTCGAAGAGGACAAAGTGTTTGAAAGGGATGAAGAAATAGAATGGCAATGCCGAAACTGTGGCTATGTTCATAAAGGTAAAAAGGCTCCTGAAAACTGTCCTGCTTGCAACCATCCTAAAGCATTTTTCGAACCTAAGAAAAACAACTACTAACATCCAAACTTTGGAAGGAACTATCGGAGAAAGAACGCTGAAGGCTATACGGGAAGTTCTTCCATCCACGCTTAAAACATGCATTTGGTTGGTTAAGATAACTGTGTTAATCTCCCTTGGGATATTGATTCTCAAGTATTTTAACATTCTTCCATGGTTTTCACAACTTATAAGTCCCTTTTTCAATGTATTTGGACTTCCCGGTGAAGCAGCGCTGGCATATGTTACAGGATATTTTGTCAACGTCTATTCTGCAATAGCAGTCATTGCCACACTTGATCTCGATACAAGAGCCATCACTATATTATCTGTGATGGTTCTTTGTTCACATAACATGATCATTGAAACTGCAGTACAAAAAAAGACCGGGTCTTCTGCAGTCAGAATAGTTATTATCAGAACTCTGTCTGCTTTTATTCTGGCTTTTTTGCTTAATCTCATAATGCCGGGTGAAGTTGTAAGTAATGTCCAGCACTCTCAAATAGATAAGGTCTCTCTAACAGAAATGCTTGAAGACTGGTTTTTTTCCACTTTAAGAGTTGTCCTTACAATGACAGTCCTTATCTTTTCGCTTTCTGTTTTACAAAAAATACTGTCAGAATTCGGAATTATCAGGTGGCTCTCAAAAATAATGCGTCCTTTTCTTGCTATTTTCGGGCTTCCCGCAAAGACTTCCTTTTTGTGGATTGTTGCAAACACACTTGGACTTGCATATGGCGCAGCTGTAATGATTGAAGAGTATAAAAGCGGCAAGGTTACAAAGAAAGATATCGACCTTCTCAACCATCATATAGCTATCTCGCACAGCAACCTTGAGGATATCATTTTACTTGCATCAGTAGGAGGAATGTTGTGGTGGATGTTACTTTCAAGATGGTGTATGTCGCTTCTTCTGGTCTGGGAATTAAGATGTGAGATGGCCATAAGAAAAAAATTAGTTAAATTTGCCACCTGAATAATTAATTCTCAACACACAATGAACACTGAAAGTGTCAAATGTTTGATAATAGGCAGTGGACCTGCCGGTTATACGGCAGCAATCTATGCCTCAAGAGCAAATCTCTCCCCCGTCCTATACGAAGGTATTCAACCCGGAGGGCAACTTACAACAACCACTGAGGTCGAAAATTTTCCGGGTTATCCTAAAGGGATTTCCGGGCCTGAACTTATGGAGGATTTTAAAAAACAAGCTCTTAGATTTAATGCTGATATTCGCTCGGGTTTTGTTACTTCTGCCGATTTGACTGAAAGACCATTTAAACTCATTATTGACGAAGAAAAGGAAATCATTGCAGATACATTGATAATTGCTACCGGGGCTACAGCCAAGTATCTCGGCCTCGAATCTGAAGAGAAGTTTAGAGGTCAGGGAGTATCTGCCTGTGCCACCTGTGACGGTTTTTTTTACAAAGGAAAAGACGTGGCAGTTGTTGGAGGCGGTGATACAGCATGCGAAGAGGCTTTATATCTTTCCAATCTCTGTCGCAAAGTATACATGATTGTGAGAAGAGATGTGCTGAGAGCTTCCAAAACAATGCAAGAACGGGTTAAAAGCACTCCAAATATCGAAATTCTCTGGCAGTACAATACAAAAGAGATAACAGGAACTGATCAAGGAGGCGTGAATGGTGCGATTCTTGTTCATAAGAATGGTTCGGAAAGGAGAATTGACATCCACGGTTTCTTTCTTGCCATTGGTCACCATCCCAATTCGGAACTTTTCAGCAAATGGGTGAAAACAAATGAAGAGGGATATATTGTGACAGAAGGCAAGAGCAGCAAAACAAATGTACCCGGCGTATTTGCCGCAGGTGACGTACAAGACCCCAATTATCGACAGGCCATAACAGCTGCCGGTTCTGGCTGCATGGCAGCCTTGGATGCAGAAAGATTCCTTTGTGAAAATAAATAAGTTATTTATGAAACAGGGTAAACTTATATTAATTATCGCTACGTGCGTATTATTGATTGCGTCATGCAAATCTCCTTATGAGGCACTGCTTAATTCTACTGATATTCAGCAAAAGTACAAAGGAGCAATGACTTATTTTGACAAAGGAAAGTACTATAAAGCAGCGCAATTGTTTGAACAGTTGCTATTATATGTTAATGGGACAGATCAGGATGACACTGTTCAATTCTATCTTGGATTAAGTAACTACAAATATGGAGATTATATTAATGCTGAAGCAAATTTCAATGAATTTGTAAGTGTTTTCCCAAGAAGTCCTTTTACAGAAGAGGCTAAATTTCTGAGGATTGAATGCCTCTACAATGGAACATACCGATATGAACTTGATCAAACTCCAACTTTCAGGACTATGGCTGCGATAAATGAATATCTCTATGAATACCCCAATACTAACAATCTCAGACGATGCCGCGATATGCTTGTTGACCTTCAGGAAAGACTTGACAGAAAAAGTTATGAAGCAGCAAAGTTATATTATACCCTTGAAGACTATAAGGCTGCAAGTTACGCTCTCAAGAACACACTTAGGGAGAACCCAGATAATCAGTACCGTGAAGATATAATGTATTATATTGTCTGTTCAAGTTATAAATATGCTGTCAATAGCATACCTGAAAAGCAGAAGGAGCGTTTTATGGTACTTATAGATGATTATTACAATTTTATAAGCGAATTCCCTGAATCCAAATTCAGAAATGAGCTGGATGGGATGTTTGCCGAAGCTCAGAAAATAACAAACAAAAATTAAAAACAGATATGGATATTAAAAAAAATGTTCCCACCAATACTATTACAAGGGACGTTTCAAAACTTTGTGAATCGACAGGTAATGTTTATGAAACAACTATGATTATTGCCAAAAGGGCCAATCAAATAGCTGCTATACTCAAACAGGAACTGGATCAGAAACTTAAGGAGTTTTCCAACTTTGCCGATACTCTCGAAGAGACTTTTGAAAATAGAGAACAAATTGAGATCTCACGCTATTATGAGAAATTGCCTAAGCCTACTCTAATTGCAATTGCCGAGTATGAAGAGGGCTGCTTAAACGTGAGAATTGCCGAAGGCTGATAATGCTTGAGGGGAAACATATATTACTCGGTATAACCGGTAGTATAGCTGCATACAAGGCAGCTATACTGGCTCGTTCACTTGTTAAAGAAGGGGCTGAAGTCAAAGTGATTATGACTGATATGGCCAAGGATTTTATTACTCCTCTTACCATGGCTACCCTTACAAAAAATCCTATACTGGTTGACCATTTTGACCCGCAAAACGGCAGTTGGAACAGTCACATAGCACTAGGGATATGGGCTGATCTCTATGTTATTGCCCCTGTTACTGCAAATACTATTGCAAAAATGTCTTCAGGTATTGCAGACAACCTGCTGTTGACAACTTATTTGTCGGCTCGCTGCCCTGTTATGATAGCCCCTGCCATGGATCTTGATATGTTTGAACACCCTGCTACTCAAAACAATCTAAGCACTCTTTCGAAGCGTGGAGTTATTGTAGTTGAACCATCTTCTGGAGAATTGGCAAGCGGCTTGGAAGGAAAAGGAAGAATGGAGGAGCCAGATATTATTGTTGAACAGATAAAAAAAATTCTTTGCCCAATTACTTCTTTTTCCGGGAAACGCATTTTAGTCACAGCTGGCCCTACCAGAGAGGAGATAGATCCAGTAAGATTCATCACAAACTACTCTTCAGGCAAAATGGGATATGCAATTGCCGAAGAATTCGCTGCAAGAGGTGCAGAAGTTTTGCTCGTCAGCGGTCCCACTTCCTTAAACACATCTTCCAATCTTATCAAAAGGATAGATGTTACATCTTCTGAAGAAATGTTTCAGCAAACCATGGAGATATACAAAAATGGGGTTGACATTGTTGTTTTGTGCGCTGCTGTGTCAGATTTCACCCCTAATAAGAGAAGTGAAACAAAGATAAAGCGGGAGCAAGAAAAAAATAATAAATTTATTTTGGAACTTAAGCCAACACAGGATATTGCGGCCGAATTAGGTAAAATTAAACGTCCAGGTACACTCCATATAGGATTTGCCCTTGAAACAGATAACGAGGTACAAAATGCTTTTGCAAAACTTGACAAAAAGAATCTTGATGCCATAGTGCTGAATTCTCTCAGAGACGAAGGTGCCGGTTTTGGAACCGACACCAATAAAATCTCCATCATTGACATAAAAGGTTCAATCAAAGATTTCAACATTAAATCAAAACAACTGGTAGCTGTTGATATTGTAAATTATATTGAGAGATTGCCTGAATGCTAAAATCTCTTTCTATTGAAAATTATGCTCTAATAGAGAATCTGGAAATTGATTTCCCGGAAGGATTTATCATTATAACAGGTGAGACCGGCGCAGGTAAGTCTATTCTGATGGGAGCCATTTCACTTTTGTTTGGTGGCAAAGCCGATCCATCCATTTTGAAAAACAGAGATAAAAACTGCATCGTTGAAGCCACATTCCAAATCGATGCTGACAGAGAGATAACCCTTAGAAGAGTAATCAACCATAACGGAAAATCAAGATCATTTATAGATGACGAACCTGTTTCAGCTTCAACTCTCAAAGAACTTTCTGAAAAACTTATCGATATTCATGCGCAGCACCAACATCTTCTACTGGCTGATTCTGATTTTCAACTTTCAGTACTGGACTCATATGCAGAAAATTGGCAACTTTTGTCAGAGTACCAAAAAGATTATGAACTGCTTAACGAGCTGACACATAATTATAATTCCCTTAAGTCTAAAATTGAAAAAGAGGAGTCAGAATCTGACTACATTAAATTCCAGCTCAACCAGCTCAAAGAAGCCAGACTTTCTCCCGGAGAACTTGAAGAACTTGAAGAAGAACAACTTCTATTAAATAATGCAGAGTCAATAAAAAAATCACTTCTTACTATCTCAAATCTGATATCCCCTGAAGGATCAGAAACTTCAGTTCTGCAAAATCTTAAAGAAGCTGCAACTTTATGTTCCAAATTAGCAAATGATTATAAAATTGTTGCCTCGTTAGCTGACAGAATAGAAACTTGCAGGATAGAACTAAAAGATATTGAAGAGGAAATAACAAACAAAGCAGAAGAAATAAGAATAGATCCTGAAAGAAGTCTAATTGTGGAAGAAAGATTATCTGAACTTTATACTCTTCTTAAGAAACATCATGCAGACAAAGTTGAAAAGCTGGTAGAGATAATGAAAGAACTCGAAGAAAAAAGTCTTATGACTGATAATCACAGGATCGAGCTTGAAAAAATGGAAAATGAGATTGAAGAATGTAAAATAAAGAGAGATCAACTTGCTGAAAAGCTGCACTCTCGTAGAGTAAAAGCTTCTAAAGGATTCTCAGAGGTGATGTTGGATTCTATAAAAGAGCTGGAAATGCCACATGCTTCATTTTATGCGGAGATATCTCAACTGAGTCAATACAATCCTTATGGTAATGACAGTGTTACATTTTTCTTTTCAGCCAATAAAAATATACCTCCGAGAGAACTTGCCAAAGTAGCTTCGGGAGGAGAATTATCCAGAATCATGTTATGCCTTAAGGCTATTATGGCATCAGGAAAGGGGATGCCGTCAATGATTTTTGACGAAATTGACAGTGGGGTTTCAGGAAGTATCGCAGACAAAATGGGTAACCTTTTGTATGATCTTTCAAAAAAGATGCAGATATTTGCAATAACACACCTGCCACAAATTGCATCAAAAGGGAACTGCCACCTGCTTGTTTTCAAAGACTTTGACGACAAGGGTGTTACAAAAACCAATATTAAAAAAATCGAAGGAGAAGAGCGAGTTCTTGAAATTGCAAGAATGTTGAGTGGATCAGAACTCACACAAGCAGCAATTGCAAACGCAAGAGAATTACTCAAAAGTGATAACTTAAATATGAAATAACAATAAAACTATGAGATTGATTATTCAAAACACTTACGAAGAGGTCTCTCAATGGGCTGCTGCCTATATAGTTAAGAGAATCAACGAATTTGAACCTACAAAATCCAGACCTTTTGTTCTCGGCCTTCCCACAGGGTCTACTCCTTATGGTACTTATAAAGAGCTAATCAGACTTTATAGAGAGGGGATAGTTTCCTTTAAAAACGTAGTTACATTTAACATGGACGAATATATCGGAATACCTCGCGAACATCCACAATCTTATTTTTCGTTCATGTGGGATAATTTTTTTCAGTATATAGACATTGAAAGAGAAAATGCAAATATCCTTGACGGAAATGCTCGTGATCTGGAATTGGAATGCGAAAATTATGAGAAAAAAATGGCCGCTTATGGAGGTGTGAATCTTTTTATGGGAGGAATCGGTCCTGACGGTCACATTGCTTTCAACGAACCAGGCTCCTCACTTTCATCCCGCACCAGAGTTAAAAGTCTTACTACAGATACTATCATTGCAAACTCAAGGTTCTTTAACAATGATATCCATCAGGTACCAAAAACTGCTCTTACCGTAGGAGTGGGTACAATCATGGATGCTGAAGAGGTAATGATTCTTGTAAATGGGCATCACAAAGCAAGAGCTTTGTATGAAGCCGTTGAAGGTTCAATAAATCACATGTATACAGTGAGTATTCTTCAAATGCACAGAAAGGGCATAATTGTCTGTGACGATCAATCTACAGTGGAACTAAAAGTGGGCACTGTAAACTATTTTAAAGATATTGAAAAAGACAATCTTGATCCCAAAACTCTTCTCAATAATCTAAAGAAATAGAACCGGCTTTGCCACTGTTCTTATCCAAGAAAGTCGGAAACCTCAGAAAAAACTCTCTCAAACCAGTATCTCCTTTCAGTGGCAGATACTTTAGGTCCTACCTCAGGGAAAGGAACTTCGTGAGAATAGTTAAACGGAAAATCAAGTTCCTCAAGGCATTGAAGTTGTTCTACACCAAGAGCTGACTTGATACCGCTCGTAGGTATTACTGTGTCCTTTTTGAGAGACAAAACTCTGATCCTTTGGGCATTTTCATTATAAAAATACTCCCTCTGACTTCTATACAGTGATTTGTCTATATGACATATAAACGCGTGTTCAAGCTGATCTCCTTTCAGTCGCTTTTCATCCTTGAAATAGATAAAGTTTTCTGTATAGTACTTTATCATCGTTCTGAAAGATTCTCCATCCATAATCATTCTGGAATCACCATTCATTTCATTGAAAACAGACCCTCCACAAAACATGAAAAGTTTACTGTCGGTAAAATAATACCCAGGATTAGCAAAAAGAAGCACCTGAGCCAGCATTGCACCTATTGAATATGCAAAAATATCCACACTCGCCCTTGCATCAATCATAGGGTGTCTACCCTTTTGAATCTGATTCATCAACTGACATACATTATAGACACTTTCCCTTCCGGCCAGATAAAATCTATAAGGATCTGCCTGGATGCGCTTGCTCAAGGCATAATTCAAAAATGTAAGATGGTCATTTTTTATATAGTCTCTGTTCTCAAGCGAAATAAATGGCTGCATCACACGCGGGGCACTCCATTCATCTGGAGCTCTGTTGATATGAAAAGCTATTGGAAAAAGAAGCACCGGTTTTCTCGTCTTTTCAGCAATATATTCTGCCCAAGGATAATATTTGTCCCAATTTCTTTCATTAAGACCGTGAAAAAGTAAAATCAAAGAATCGGCTTTCCCGTTTAAAGTTCTTCTCATGGGGCTTAGTTCCGGTTCGATAATTTTATAGTCGAAAACTCTGTTCTCTTCAATTTCATGATCGGGTTTACAATAAAAAGAGGGGGTAACTGTTCGTTTCATATCCTCACTTATCTCTTCTCTTCCGAGAATTTCTCTAAATAAAAATTTATGAGATTTCATGGTTGCTCTGTTTTTGACAAAAAAACATTAATCATATAACTATAACAAAAAAATGGTGCATTAGAGCTTGATTTGGGACAAAATGCCCCATTAAGGGACAAAAACATTGTATAGGTTGCCAATATATTTTTAACTATTTTTGTATGAAGAATCATGAACATACCTAAATATATAAACGAAAAGCATAACATTGTTAAGCTTGTCTCACTTACCGCTCTTTTTGCACTGATTTTTATCAACATCTACAAACCTTTCAGTTCAGAAAGCTGGTATGAAGTAAGTGATTTTATGTTTTTTGTTTACTCAAGCCTGATAATCCTAACAGGAGTTCTGGTTGTAATTATCAGCAGAATTATCATGTACTTCTACAACCGTAAACATGAAATCTCATATTCGCTTTATGTCTTTTGGGTAATCCTGGAAATTATATTCATGTCTCTTTTTTACACAATCTATACTTTGAGCGTCAAGGATGGAGCTGATGTTATGGAGACATTCAAAAACAGCATAATAAATACCTCTTTGGTATTGTTGCTTCCATATGCAACTTTATGGATTTATATGGGTTGGAAGGAAGCTCAAAAAAAACTGCAAAAAATAGAAATGGATGAAGAAGATATAAACCCATTGAAAACAATAGCCTTTAAAGACGAAAAGGGACAAGTAATGCTCTCAATTCCTCTGCAGGACCTTCTTTACGTAGAATCAAGCAATAATTATGTTGAGATCCATTATACTTCCAATGGCAAGAACAAAAAATATCTTTTAAGAAATACACTTAAAAATATAGAGAACCTGTTGGAAAATACTTCTGTAGGACGCTGTCACAGGTCATATCTTGTCAACTTTGGCAGAGTCAAGGTAATGCGCAGAGAAAAAGGCGGACTCTTTCTGGAGCTGGATGCTGAGGGAGTTATGGATATACCTGTATCAAAGAGCTTTCAAGATAAGGTTGGCGAGAAATTTGTCTCAAATTCATTCTGAGATACCTTAAAATCCTAATTAATGAGTATTGACAGTTGATGCAAGAGGGATACCTTTGCAGCTGTCATGAATATTGTATCCGGAAAACTGCGAATTATATTTGTCTGCAATCTGATTTTTGGAATGACTGCCTTACCTGCTTTTAGCCAGATAAAAATTGATTCTGTGATTGTAACAGGTTATCTTAAGGGCGGAATCCTCGAAGAGCAGTTAGTCCCAATATCAAAAATTAATTTGCAGAAACTCGAAAACGAAAACGTAACTGCTCTCAAGGGACTATCAGGATCTGCACCTAATTTTTATATACCTGACTATGGGTCCAGAATGACCTCTTCTGTATATTTAAGAGGTATTGGTGCAAGAATTGACAATCCTGTCATCGGACTTTATGTGGATGGCATTCCATACCTCAACAAAAACAATTTTGACTTCGACTTTTTTGATATTCGTTCAGTAGACATTCTTAGAGGTCCCCAGAGTAGTCTCTTTGGGAGAAACACCATCGGAGGAGTTGTAAATATTACAACTCTCTCATCTTTCGCTTATCAAGGTACAAAAGCTTCAATTGGCTATGGCAATGGTAACAGTTTCTCAATACAGGCCTCTCAATACTCTAAATGCAATGATAGATTAGGCATTTCTGCCGGAGCTTATTATAACAGTTCAGATGGATTCTACACCAACGATTTTTCACACAATGACTTGGACTGGTATAAGGGAGGAGGTGTTCGTTTAAGGCTTCAGTGGATCAAATCTGCAGACTTAAGTTTTGACAACTCTTTTACAATTGGGTATCTCGAACAAGGAGGATTTCCATATGGCAAAGTAGACACACTCACATGGTCTGCCTCCAATCCAAACTATAACGACAAAAGTGGATATAAACGATTTACTGTCAGCGAAGGAGTTTCATTCAAAAAAAATCTGGACAAATATATTCTGACCGGTATAATATCATATCAATATACAGATGACAAGATGAACATGGATCAGGATTATACTCCGGATTCTTATTTCTCACTTATACAAAATCAAAAAGAACATACTATTTATCAGGATGTTGTATTAAGGTCAAAAGAAGATAATCGTTGGAAATGGCTGAATGGAGCATCTTGCTTCTTTAAATATCTTGACATGGATGCCCCTGTGACATTTAAGGAAGACGGTATTGACAGGTTAATCCTTGCAAATGCAAATAAAGGATTGTCTTTGATGTTCCCGGGAGAAGAGATTAAAATTAAAGAGGAAAACTTTGTAATTAACAGCTTTTTCAAAATCCCAACTTATGGTGTGGCACTTTACCATCATTCCTTTTTCAGGTATGGCAAATGGCTGTTTGAAGCTGGTTTAAGACTGGATTGTGAAGGCTCACATCTTAGATATGATAATGGAGCTGATATTCACTATCTATTTACCATGACAATGTCTGAATATAGAGAAATTGTAACAAAATTAAAAGGTAATGAAAATCTACTCTTTATAGAAATTCTTCCAAGAGTTGCAGCCTCATACAATACAGGTAATTATAAAATTTTCTCTTCTTTAGCAAGAGGTTACAAGGCTGGAGGATATAATACTCAACTTTTTTCCGATATACTTCAAAACCAGATGATGGAGGATATGATGAACGATCTTGGAGTACATCTGACCAATTCTGCATATTCCGCTTACAACATTGCAGATGTAATTACATATAAACCAGAATATTGCTTGGATTTTGAGTTAGGAGTCAACTACTCTTCAAACACCGGCTTTAACTTTAATCTTCTATTTTTTGATATTATCTGTACCAACCAGCAACTTACAATATTCCCTGAAGGGAACAGTACCGGAAGAATGATGACTAACGCAGGAAAGACAAGAAGTTATGGCGTTGAAGGAAGCATCTCCTATAATTGGAAAAATCTGAAATTATATGGTGATTACGGATATACTGATGCACGCTTTATAAAATACAATAATGGCCGTAATGATTTTAGCGGCAAATATGTACCTTATGCTCCGCAACAAACAGTCTCAGCCGGTGTAGATTATACCATTCTCGCAAAAAATAATCAGCTGCTTCCAGATAAGATTGTAATACATGCAGATGTTAAAGGCTTTGGAAAAATATACTGGAACGAGACCAATACCCTTGCTCAAAATTTCTATACCCTTCTTAACGGCTCAATTTCTTTGCAAAAAAAGCCTTTTACTCTTGAATTGTGGGGCAAGAATCTTTTATCCTCTGACTACAGTACGTTTTATTTTCTCTCCATGGGAAACTCTTTTCTTCAAAAAGGGAAGCCTCTGCAATATGGCCTAAAATTTAAAATTAATATATAACGTCATGACTGTCCACTAAAAATTTAAGGACAGTTGTTGGTTATAAAAAAGTTCTTTGAAATCGTTATTTTCAGCATTGTTAAAAAGCTCGATAATGGGTGTTTTATCAAGCAGTGATATTCCAAGCACTTGTAATACCTCATAAGTTGATCGGTTGATTTCCAAATCATGCTCAATAATGGCAACCAAACAATAGGTAATGATTGCAGAATATATTTGGATTTTTACTGCGTTTTCTGAAGTACCCCAAAAGGATTTGATTTTCAGATGTTGCTTTATCCATTTGAAAAACAGCTCAATCTGCCAACGATTCTTATATAGTAATGCAACTTGGTCTGTGGTTATTTCCATATTATTTGTCAAGTAGGTAAATGGCCTTTGTGTTTCTTTATCATAGTATCTGACTCTCCTAAAATTTTCCGGATAATCAAGATATGAATAGAACCCATCAAGTCTGACTAGTTGATCGCTTAAAATTTCGGGACAATCATTCGTTCCAAAATTTTCTAGTATCTCAATTTTAAGATTCCTTTTGGCTCTAATAACATAATATGCAGAATGTCGGCTCAATGCATACAACCTTGCAAAATCCATATATCCCCTATCAAATATATAATATGCTCCACATTCATAAGGGATTACTGCCATAGCATTTGTGTCGTGAACAGACGCAGGTGTTATATGAACAAAAGCCGGTATCTGGGTTGTTATGTCATAAAGAGTATGAAGTTTTATGCCTCCTTTTGTAGAACGGAACTTAGCCCACCAGAAAATGCTTAAACACAGATCAATGGTTGTAGAATCAAAAGCATAGACCTTACCTTGGATTTCAAAGTCGGTATTAGCCCGTTTCTTTCTGGCAATATCGATAAGATAATAGGCAAATTCCTCAAATATTTTACTGTCTCTGTTCTCATTTGCTTTAGATAAATTGCTTCTGGTTACATTTTTACCGAAGCCTAGGTGATAACATTTTGAACTATGGGCATCAATTGCA
>JAHDPK010000049.1:0-6192 GCA_018434395.1 Bacteroidales bacterium
GATTAATAACAGGTGTTCCCCCGAGTTGTATAATCCTGTTGACAACTAATACAGCATGACCTAATTCCTGGTCTGCATGTAATAATAGTTCGGGTTCAATTTCACTTCTCATAGGGCCCTCCATAAGTCTTGCACCAATCCAATACTGATAATATGCAAGCCATTCTTCTGAAAGTGCTGCATTTAGCATTTCAATAAGTTTATCTACATCAACGGATGAGATTTTAATTCCTTGTTTTCCCATAGCTTTTTCTTTTTATAATTAAAGATACAATTTTTTTGTCATCATTACACACTTTACCCGCTATTAGCCATATTGCATGTTAGACGATCGTATTTTTAATTCCATAAATTCTCTGCTGCTTTACTGTTTGATAAATGAATAGACGATTGATTCCGCACCTGTCGGAGTTTGTTGTAAATAGCTAATAATTAATTGTTTATAAATTTGACTTTAAAAAATTTCAGAATTTAAACCACTGTTAATATGCTATTTACAACAAACTCCGACAGGTGATAAATTTGCGAAAATTTAGAAGAACTTAGAGATCATATTAAAGGAAAAATAAATGACTTGAATAAACTAGACTTTGAAGATAATATAAAGGATGGTTGTATAAAGTCACTATCTTTATATGTCGCATCTATTGAAATAGCGATATCTAACCAAAATATGACAAAAGGTTATATTACTCCTCAAGAAAGGGCGTTAATAGGACAGGCGGCTAAAAATGACTCGGTAGCTAGTGTCGTATGGGGATGGGCTTTTGGTACTGCAACTGGTGGACCTTCAGGAGGAGTATTAGGTGCAATAGGCGCAATTATTTGGGAACTTTTGTAATCTAATATCAATGAATAAAAACACATACTTTTTTATCGCAAGAATAATAATAGCCTATATTTTCTTTGTTTTAGGGTGTTATGTTCTTGATAAACAGGTCTTATTCGAAGTGTTGTTGCCTAATTTTAATAAGGCCCCAGAGTCATCATTCTTATTTTTTCTACTACTATTATACATATCTATAGTTTATTTTTATAAATTATATAAAAAAAA
Source organism: Bacteroidales bacterium (assembly GCA_018434395.1). Lineage (GTDB taxonomy): Bacteria > Bacteroidota > Bacteroidia > Bacteroidales > UBA932 > Bact-08. The sequence continues at coordinate 1,055 of JAHDPK010000049.1, forward strand.
GAGAATGAAATAAGGTGTCAAGTTTTAATCTGCCCTACTCCCTTTCGGACAGTTCGAGAGTAGAAAATCCGGGGTTTCTGACATATTCAATTTCTGCTTCTTCGGGTGTCATTCCTTGCAAAGAGCTGTGTGGGCGGTATGAGTTATAATTTCTACGAAAGGACTCTATTTTAGCCCTCGCATCAGACAAAGATAAGAACCAATTTGTATTTAAACACTCATCTCACAAACACCAAGACCTCCATATTTTTTCTTCCACAGGTAAAAAGTGGCATCACTTATACCCATCTTACGACAGACCTCTTCAACTTTAACCCCTGTCTCAGCTTGCTGAAGAGCAAATGAAATCTGTGATTCCGTAAATTTTGAGCGTTTCATAGGCAATAATTACATTTTTAAAGTTATTAATTATGCCCGAAAACTCTAATTTTGAATGTCCGGATTTTTGGGAACAGGTCATATGCATTATCATTTACACAATTTAGTGGATAGTGCCTTTAAAAATTACTTTTTTGTTTTTTCATTACAACATCAATTTCATCCCTGCCTTTAATACTGATTTTTTGAGACTCATAACCATTAAGAGAAAACATTAATGTTCCATTGTTTTTTGTACGAATCATGTATTTCCCGTCTTCTCCACTTTCTACCCCAAACGAAATGTCTGATTCTGACTCTCTTACCACCATAATAATGACACTTTTCAGGCGATTACCTTGTTCGTCCTTTACTATCCCTGAAACTAGGATACCTTTCACTTTCTCTTTCTTGGGATCTTGCTTATTATTTGTTGCATTAATCGCGTTCGTAGATGAGACACACATACACATAGCAAATATCAATAATAATAGTGTTTTTTTCATTTTATAATTTGTTTTTAATTGGTTTACAATATTATATATAATTTTGTTTTTTACAAAAAAAAGGTAATTTTGATTAAAATTTGCATGAAATATATTTTTAGATATTTATTTCTAATCCTAACTCTGGCATTATTTCCATTGATGGCTTATTGTCAAGACAGCAGTAACAAATCTATGATAATTCATGGGGTTGTAGTAGATTCACTTTCTAAAAAGCCGATAGCAGGAGCTGTTGTATCTCTATATTCTTTAAATGACACAATCCATTTTATAACAGACACCAATGGAGTATACAATTTTTCAGTACTTAAAAAACCTGCTTTTATAGAAGCTGTTTTACTAGGATACCGAATTAGTAGGATTAATATGGACAAAAAAACTAATATACAGGTATATGACACCATATGGATGGTGCAACGCTCATTCGAACTGGATGCCGCAGTTGTAACTGCAAAAGTCAAGAAGGTAATATATCGCGGTGATACCGTTCAATTCAATGCTGCTGCATTCAAAACACTTCCAGGAGCCAATGCCGGTTCTTTGTTGGCCAAGCTCCCTGGTGTTACAATCGAAAATGGTGTTTGGTTCCAAGGGGAAATGGTAAGTGGTGCTTCTGTTGATGGTCGAAAAGTATTCGGGACTGGGGATGCCGGACTCTATAACCTGATGGGAAACCTCGACGCTAAAGACGTTATTTCTATAGAAGCATTTAAAGAGTTAAGCGAACAAGACAAGCATATGGGAAATCTATCTGCACCTAAAGGATGGATATTCAATTTTATAACTTATAGTAAATTTACTGAAGTTACAATTTGCAAAACAGCATTGAGTTATGGAAAAGATATTGGTTCAAACAATAAGGGACAACATAAAAATAGATATAGTTCTGGAATAACTCTAGATTACTTCGGAGATAAAAAGGGGATATTTCAGTCTAATATTATTTTTGATAATATCGGATCCACAAATCAGATTGAGACCTCATCTTCGAATCAAACCAATAAACCTGGAGATAATAAACAAACATTATTTAATATAAGCGGTTCCGTTTTTACAGGCAAAAATAAAACAATTGAAATCCAGCCAGAATATTCCTTTGAACGAAAAATTAACTTATCGCAGACACATAGTCAACAACTATTTTTCCCTACAGAAATATTCAATTCCAGAGAGGTTTTAGATTCAACAACCCTCAAAGAAACCACTGAAGTGCACAATATTGGATTAAACTTTACTGCAAAACCAAAAAAACACTTTATATCCCTATCTACTGAAAGTTCATTTCTTAAAGGATCTAATTCGACTTCACTAATAAACTTTAGTATTATGGATGGCACTATGATTTCTAATATAAGAAATAATGCCATTATTAAGCAATCTGGATTTCAGGGCAGATATTCAACAAAATGGAAGTGGAAAATTTCTCAGAAATTATCAATAGGCACCAATACTTCGACTAATATCTCAGATAATTCTCAGCAATATCTAAGAAAAGACACAACAATTCAGAATGAATTGTATTCATATTTAAACATTTCCGGTCCTACTGAAAGAAATAATTATCAGGCTGCTCTCACTCCATATATGGAGTACGAATTGTCAAGATATACCAATTTCAAAGCTCAGTTTTTGTATATGATTAACAATAGCCAAAGCCATAAAATTGTCGTTGATAATATAACTGGACAGTATGACTATACCCAGATGTTTGATTATACCGACAATTCAAAGTTGTTTACTCCTGAGATAAGTCTGAAGAATGCTCGAAAACAGCACCGATTAGTACTCGGATTAAAAAACCAAATATCCACACAAGACTATATAAATAAGATAAATGGAATTGATAAACACAATACTTACTTTTCCCTTTTACCTATGTTTACCTATGATCTGAATGGTTTACTAAATACATCTAGTAGTCGGTTACAAATTAATTATTCAACCTCTGTTACAATTCCCGGATCAAATATGCTCACACCAACTATTAATAGCGGGAAAGGAGCATATCTGACTGTTGGAAATCCTAATCTTAAACAGGCTTACACACATAGTTTTTCGGGAAAATTGAGTCTTATGGAAAATGACCTCTCTGTCAACTTATCACTGAAAGGATCTTATATTACCAATCCTATAAGTATGAATGGCTTTGAATTCTTTAGTAAAGACACTGTTTTACAGTCATATAATAATTTTTTAGCTAAAGCCGGATCATATGTGTCTCACTATAGTAACGGGAATAGCAGATACTATTTTATGCCCGAGCTGGAAATTTCTCTTCCTGTAAATTTTCTCGGCTCAATCCTCTCATCCAGAGTATTGTATAGATATGAATTTATGCCTGTTTTAATAGGGAATAAACCGGTACAATCAAGACAACAGAGTGCTGCTTTAGCAATAAATCTGAAAAGTAATTTTTCAGAATATTTTGAATTCGATATAAAATCTCAAAGCAGTTATTCTTTCAACAGACGTAGTACTGGTGCCCGTGATCGTTTCTTCAACGAGCAGCTTTCAATCAATCTGAAGGCAGTGCTCTTTTCCGGACGGTTAAATATATCCGCATACAGTAACACATATATTTCCAGAAACCCTTATTATAGAAATACCGATCAAACAATAAATCTGTTAAATGCCTCATTTAATTATCAATTCTTAAAGGAGCGAAATGCAAGTTTCGGCATCTCAGCACATGATCTGTTAAACTCTAGAAACATATTTAATACATTCACCTCCCCTCAGAGCCAAACCAGCACCTGGTCACAAGTTATAGGTAGATATATCTTGTTTAATTTCAGATATGAATTTAATCATAAGAAATCTGGAAAAACGGATAAATGATGGATGATTGATACAGGTGGAATATGATACTCCCCAGTTTTCAACCACCGGGAATGGTTTTTAAGTTTAAGTACTATGCTGCAAATTCATACCAATCAAATGGTGGAATTGCAAATCTAATTGGGACAAAAAGTTAAGCAACATTTTTAATAGTTTGTTTTTTAATATTATAGTGTTCCCAAAATTCGTCAATGGTCGAGGTCTGCGATTGTTCGAGCAACTTTTAAAATTTTATGATAGCCTCGGGCTGAGAGATTCATTTTGTCGATGGCTGTCGAAAGTAGTTTTTGTTCGCTTCTGCCGAGTTTGCAGTATGCTCTTATATCGACAGTACTCATTTGTGCGTTAGTGTTAATTCTGCCTCTAAAGCGTTTTTGCTGGAGCTCTCTTGCTGCTGTGACCCGTTTTTTGATTGAAGACGAAGATTCGGCAGGTTCATCATTCAAAAGTCTTTCGCCGGGAATAGGATTGACCTCAATTTTCATATCAATTCTGTCGAGCATTGGTCCTGATATTTTTGAAAGATAGTGATTTATTGCGTAGGGAGTACAAATGCACTTGTCTCCCGGCTGGCCATAAAAACCGCAGGGGCATAGTTTCATCGCCCATCTGTAAAATCATTCTTAAGGCTAAAAAACCTTGCCATAAGCCATATCCTAAAGAACTTATAACATATGGTGATCATATAAAGAAGAAAAGGCTTGATCTGAACTTACTTCAAAGAGACGTTGCAGAAATACTCCATGTTTCAGAAGACACTATTACTGGTTGGGAAAAGGGAAAGTCCACTCCACAAACAAGCTGTATATCAAGAATCATTTCTTTTCTTGGATACTCTCCTATTTCTTATGGCAACTATCTTAAACAATACCGAAAAGAAAGAGGATTAACCGCTGTTAAACTAGCTAAGATTTTAAAGGTTGACTCTAGAACAATCACAAAAATTTAGTCCAGTCTTTTAGGGGGCTAGTACATAATATTTTATTATCTTTACACCAAATGCCATATTTATGTACTTATAATATATAAATATATCATTTTCTTCTTATTATTAGACTAATTTTTAAATTATATACGAATTTTCATTAGTGTCCACTAAAAATTAATTTTCGTTCTTTGAAATCGTTATATTTTAGCAAGTTATAAGTTTTTTAGTTGCGTGACGACTTGAATTTAATAATTTAGCCGAGATTAATATCTTAAGCTATGTTTACAGGTAAATATGTTTTTGCACAATTAGTTGAGTTTCTTCCACAGCGTATTTTTGATTCAATAGTCAATAATCAATTACTGGCTATGATGTTCGGGCAACTTACCAATCGGGAAAGTTTGAGAGATCTGATAGTTGCAATTGATGCCCATAGTTCAAAATGTTATCACCTAGGCTTCGGTAAAAATGTAACCAGAAGCAATTTATCTAAAGCAAATGAGAACAGA
>JAHDPK010000057.1:0-8263 GCA_018434395.1 Bacteroidales bacterium
AACTATTAATTCGAATTAGTTTTCTTATCCTATCTTTTCTTATTTATTTTTTCAATTACTAGCTTTCACTGAATTCCATTTTCCCCTTTTATTCTTAGAATTATTTTTATTTTTATAAATAGTGATATAAATGAAATTACTTTACTTAAAGTAATTATTTACTATAAGTTTTTCCTATAAAGGGATAGAGAGATCAATCACATGAGAGGTGTTACGGAAACGTTATATAACCTTAGTCTATCTTGGAAATGCTTTAGTATATACTACCTTCAGACAACCTGCTGGAGGTGATTGTATGAAAGACAAGAGATTCACGCAAGTAAGCTCCACAAAGGGTTCAGAAGAATTGCTTTTATGGAAAGATTATTCCGTTTACCTTTATGACGAAGCCATTGGCCGAGACTATATTGAAGATTTCATTCTTGAATTAGCAAAATCAGACGCATCTACGGCAGAAAACATCGTCAATTTCATTGAGAAATTCCAGGACGGAAAGGGTTTGCCATCAGAAATGCTAAAGGGTAAGAAACCAAAGATTAAGGAGATTGCTCTAGGGAACAAGTTGTATGAGTTTAGAGAGTTTTCTAACGGCCTCAAGAAGCATATTAGAGTCTACTTTTTGATTGATGAAAAGAGGAAAAGAGTGGTATTTCTCAGCGCCTGTTTTAAGTCTGATAACAAAAAACAGGATAGAGATATAAAAGTTGCTATCTCTAGGCAGAAGGAGTATTTGAGAAAGCAGAAGTAATTCTGCTTGTTGGAGGTGATAATACTGTTCATTACGAGCGCTCTACTTCTCTTAGTAACGATTTTATCAGTGATCTACCGCGAGCAAATTGTGTACTTCATTGTCCCTGCCCTGTTTATTCTCTTACTTAACGCATTAGCTTCCCTGTTCATAAAACTCTTTTTGATGTTCCTGATTTCAGCTTCACTTACGATCTCTCTGAAAGACTCTATAATTGCAAAACAGACATCTTCACAAGACGTTGCCCTTCCAAAAAACGACGATAAACAAGATTAGTAAACTGCTGAAGTTTTTAATCACTCAAGATTCATACTCAATATTTTGAATAATTGTGAGGTGAATAAACATGGAATTTTTTCATGAAACGTTTGAATCTAAAATTTTTTGGGTTTTTTGGATTGCTCCTTTTTTTATTTTGCTTACCATTCTTCTTTTAGAAAGCACAAAGGAACCAACACCTAAAAACAAGAAGATGAGAATATTACATTTTATTTGGTTGGGTGCAATTGTGGTTTTTTTCATTCTTTAATCTTTCATTTGCTCAATCAATAATCTTTTGTCTTTTATTGCTTTAGAACGGCACTTAAACTTGCAACTGTTCTGCAGTTTCACAGGCTCATTTATACGAACTTGCGTGCAAATCTGTTATCATTTTTATGTTAGCTTCTATTTGTTATGAAATCCTTTTCACAGGGGAATTGCTTCAGAACTTATTGAAATGTAGAGTTTCCGCTTTCTTTGTTTCGGCACAGACAAACTCTAAAATATCAATTTGGGAGTGATCAGATAATGGCATTGAAAAAATCCCAACTGTACCAATCGCTCTGGCAAAGTTGCGATGAACTGCGTGGAGGTATGGACGCTTCACAGTATAAAGACTATGTACTGACACTTCTGTTTATGAAGTACGTCTCTGATAAGTATGCCGGAAGAGATGACGTAGTAATAGTCGTTCCGCCCGGAGCCACCTTCGATGATATGGTGAAACTAAAGGGTGATAAGGAAATCGGAGACAAGATAAATAAGATCATAAACGCTTTTGCTCACGAAAATGGCTTTGACTTTCTAATCAACGCCGCTGACTTCAATGATGAGACGAAGCTCGGCCAGGGCAAAGATATGCAGGATCGCCTCTCGAGACTGGTTGCTATATTTGAGGGGCTTGACTTCACATCAAACAGGGCAGAGGGGGACGATCTTCTAGGAGACGCTTACGAGTACCTGATGAAAAACTTTGCCACGGAATCCGGGAAAAGTAAGGGCCAGTTCTACACTCCTGCAGAAGTCTCAAGAATCATGGCACAAGTAATCGGTATAGAAGAAGCAAAAAGCCTTTCGGAACCCACTGTTTACGACCCGACTTGCGGATCCGGATCGCTTCTTATAAAGGCGGCCAATGAAACGCCTATTTCAAGACTGGCGATTTTCGGGCAGGAAATGGATAACGCGACATGGACCCTGGCAAAAATGAATATGATACTCCACGAACATCCCACGGCAGATATATGGAGAGGAAACACCCTGGCAGCTCCACACTTCAAAAACCATGATGGTACACTGAAAGCCTTTGACTTCGCAGTTGCAAATCCGCCGTTCTCATCTAAGTCATGGACCAATGGTCTGGATCCTTATCACGACGAATTCGGACGGTTTGAATACGGGGTGCCTCCAGCAAAGAATGGTGACTACGCCTTTCTTCTGCATCTGATAAAGTCGCTGAAGAGTCACGGTAAAGGCGCCATAATACTTCCTCATGGGGTTCTATTTAGAGGGAACAAAGAAGCAGATATTCGTAAGAATCTAGTTCAGAGAGGTTACATAAAAGGCATTATAGGTCTTCCGTCAAACCTATTCTACGGCACTGGTATTCCTGCCTGTATTATCGTTATAGATAAGGAAAACGCTAATGTGAGAACTGGGATTTTCATGATAGATGCTTCTAAAGGATTTATGAAAGACGGGAATAAGAATCGCCTGCGTTCCCAGGACATACACAAGATAGTAGACGTCTTCAGAAAACAGATTGAGATACCGCGTTATTCTCGGATGGTTCCACTCAGCGAAATAGCAAGCCAGACAAATGATTACAACCTGAATATTCCAAGGTATATTGATTCATCTGAACCGGAAGACCTCCATGACCTGGACGCCCATCTGAACGGTGGGATACCGGAACGCGATATAGATGCGCTGAAACATTATTGGCAGGTCTTTCCTGAGTTAAGAGAAGCACTGTTTGAAGGCAATGGTCGCCCTGGCTACTTGGAGCCGAAAGTAAATACTAATGAGATAAAGCAGACCATACTAGAACATAAAGACTTTCAGGCATTTTCTTCCAAAGTGAATACCATATTTGATAAGTGGTCCAGCAAACACGAACCATTACTAAAGGGGATAGCACTGAATGATGCACCTAAACTTATCATACATAAGTTGTCTGAGGACCTGCTGGAGAGTTTTGCAGATGTTTCTCTGCTTGATCGGTATGACGTTTATCAGAGACTAATGGACTATTGGGCCGATGAGATGCAGGACGATGTGTATCTAATCGCAGTAGACGGCTGGTTAAAAGCTTCAAGACCTCGCGGAATAATCTTTAACAAAGAGAGAAACATAAATGAGAAGCCCGATCTTGCAATAGGTAAAAAAAAGTACAAGATGGATCTCATACCGCCTGAGTTAATAGTTGGGAGATACTTCTCTGAAGAAAACGCTGAAATTGAACGACTGGTGCAACAACAAGAAGAAGCTTCCCGTGAACTTGAAGAATACGTAGAAGAAAATACTGGTGAAGACGGATTGCTCGAAGAGGCGGTAAATGATAAGGGAAGCGTTACTAAGAGCGCCGTTACAGATCGCCTTAAAGAATTAGGAAAGAACCCGGATCCCGAGTTTGAAGATGAATATAAAGCTATAAGCCACTACCTTGAACTATATGAGGCAGAGTCGGCAACGAAGAAAGCAGTCAAAGACGCACAGTCAGCCCTCGATGAAAAGGTTCTACAAAAATATGGGGAACTGACTGAAGAAGACATTAAGAGGCTTGTTGTTGAGGATAAGTGGTTTGGAAAGATTCGAGCCTTTATAGCGGAAGAAGTCGAGAAACTTACACAGGGATTGAGTAATAGGATCAAAGAACTTGAGGAACGCTATTCGCAGACACTGTCGGACATTGAAAAGGAAGTCGATCAGTTTAGCAGAAAGGTTGCAGAACATCTGAAAAAGATGGGACTGGTTTGGAATGTGTAAAGAGCAGCTAAGACTTGGTGATTTTCGATCTGTTAGTGAAGAACAATACTCGGATGAAATACCAGTTGGTTATAAGAAAACCGAAATAGGGCTTATTCCAAAAGATTGGGAAATTACAAGACTGAGAGATTGTTTGGTTAGGCAACCAGAATATGGAATAAACGCACCAGCTGTATCTTATTCAGAGACTCTTCCAACATACATAAGGATAACCGATATCACGGACGAAGGAAGATTTTCTTCTGATAACATCGCATCAGTTGCAATTGACAATTATCACAAATTCTTACTAACTGATGGCGACATCGTTTTCGCTCGTACCGGTGCTAGTGTTGGAAAGTATTATCGTTATAGATCCAGTGATGGGGCGCTTGTATTTGCAGGATTTTTGATTCGGGTTCATCCGGATAAAAGCAAGCTCTTACCACAGTTCTTAGAAGCATATCTTGGAACCACAGCATACCATAATTGGGTTCGATTGGTGTCAACTCGCAGCGGTCAACCTGGAATAAATGGAAAGGAGTACTCTATATTACCTATTCCGGTACCTTCCATCGCTGAACAAGCTCCAATTGCTGAGATAGTATCAGACGTTGACAATCTCATAGAGTCCCTTGATAACCTCATAAGCAAAAAACAAGCTATAAAGAAAGCAACTATGCAGCAGCTTCTTACGGGAAGAACTCGTTTGCCGGGGTTCAATGGTGGATGGAAGAAGAGTAATCTTGGGAAAATTGGGAAGTTTTTGAAAGGCAATGGAATAAAACGAGACGAACTAGTAGATAGTGGCTACCCGTGTATCCTTTATGGAGAGCTTTATACAACTTACAAGAACTATATATTGAATACAATATCTAGAATTCCGTATTGCATAACGAATGTTGCTCTACCAATTGAAACAGGAGATCTGCTTTTCACTGGTTCGGGAGAAACTCCGGAAGAGATTGGAAAATGCTCTGCGTATATTGGTAAAGAACGAGTTTATGCAGGTGGAGACATTGTGGTGCTTAGGTCACCAAAACATGATTCTGTATTTCTTTCACACCTTATGAACCATTCAAGCACTGTAAAGCAAAAATCACGTTTGGCACAAGGAGATGCCGTTGTGCATATTAGTGCCAGACACCTATCACAGATAGAAATTTGTCTACCGCCAATTGAAGAGCAGCGCGCAATATCCTCAATTTTAATAGATATGGACGCCGAAATCGACGCTTTGGAGCGCCAAAGAGGTAAGATGAAACAGATAAAACAGGGCATGCTGCAACAGCTTCTCACCGGAAGGATAAGACTGCTAGACAAGGAGGCTGTATGATGAGTCCACAGTCTCCAAAGCCAACATGGATAAGACTATTGCTAATAGATGGAACTCCCGACGGAATACGAATAATAGAAAAATCAAACTGGACAGGTTTAGCGGTTGTTGCCAGCCGCTCTAATCTAGTTGCTGCTCTTTCACGAGATGAATTGTCGCGGCCTGGAGTGTATGTACTGACAGGTCCCGGTAAAAGTGGTTCTTCTCGAATCTATGTTGGTGAGGCGGATATTCTGAGAGAACGCCTGAAACAACATGCAATGAAAAAAGACTTTTGGACAAGTTTTGCCGCATTCACCAGCAGCAATGAGGGACTGAACAAGGCGCATGTGCGATACCTTGAAGCGAGCCTTATAAAGCTTGCGAACTCTGCCAACCAGTGGGAGGTCGAGAATAATACAACACCCCTTCTGCCACCTTTATCGGAAGCCGATCGTGCCGATGCAGATTGGTTTCTGAATGAAATGCTTGTCATATATCCAATTCTCGGAATAGACGCGTTCGAAGCTGCTTCAAAGGACGTTGCATCACAGGGTCCGGATGAAGATTACATTCTTTCACAGAGAGGAGCAAATGCTAAAGGAATAGAAGTCCCAGACGGTTTTGTCGTTAAACAGGGTTCCTGTGCTCGTATTGCAGAAGTAAATTCTATACAAGCCTATTTGCATGATCTTAGACAACAACTTATTGATCGTGAAGTTTTGAAGCAAGAAGGCGATTACTATGTATTCACGCAGGATTATCGTTTTGCTTCTCCTTCTACTGCGGCAGGTGTGTTAGTAGGAGGCCCTGTAAATGGTCGGACTGCCTGGAAAACTGCCGGAGGAAATACCCTTAAAATGATTCAAGATGCGAGGACGGAGGCTAGTGGATGATGGGATATGTCGGGCAACGCGAAATCAGAACCCAGAAAGCGGTGCTGACTTTTCTTCAAAACGCTCTGGGTTACAGATATCTCGGAAACTGGAAGGACAGATCCGGTAACAGCAATATCGAACAGGAGCTGTTGACTGAATGGCTGGAGCGACAGGGCCACGATGAAAGGACCATCTCCAGGACTATTGACCTTCTCAAGAAAGCCAACACTGTTATCGGCGAGAGAAACACTTACTACGCCAACAAAGACGTCTATGCACTTCTGCGTTACGGCCTGAAGGTGAAAACGGATATAAGTGAGCAGTACAAGACAGTCTGGCTAATCGACTGGGATAACATCGAGAATAACGATTTTGCCGTGGCAGAAGAGGTAACGATAATAGAGGAACATACGAAGCGCCCAGATATAGTCCTGTATGTGAATGGGATCGCCTTCGCAGTTCTCGAACTGAAGCGTTCAACAGTATCAGTTACAGAGGGTATTCGCCAGAATCTGGATAATCAGAAAAAGCAGTTTATAAGACGTTTCTTTTCAACCATTCAACTTGTTATGGCTGGCAACGATACCGAAGGCCTAAGATACGGGGTCATTGGGACTCCGGAGAAGTATTACATGCGCTGGAAGGAAACAGAGGCGCATACGCTGGCAGATGATAACCCCCTACTTAGAGAATTGGGTCAGCTCTGCAGAAAGGATCGCTTGCTCGAGATAGTGCATGACTTTATATCATTTGATGCCGGCATTAAGAAGACCTGTCGCCATAGCCAGTACTTCGGTGTTAAAGCCGCGCAAGAGCGGATAAGGCGCAGAGAAGGCGGAATAATTTGGCATACCCAGGGCAGCGGGAAAAGCCTCATAATGGTATGGCTTGCCAGATGGATCAGAGAAAATGTGACTGGTTCAAGAGTGCTCATTGTGACGGACCGTATAGAACTGGATGAGCAAATAGAGGGCGTCTTCAAAGACGTTAAAGAAGATATACTGCGCGCTGAAAGCGGGGCCGATCTTATCCAGGAACTCAACAAAAATGAAAGATGGCTCATATGCTCGCTTGTTCATAAGTTTGGAGCGGGCGAGGGAGCCAGTGAAAATGACGTTAAAGAGTATTTGGATGAAATAAATAGCAATCTTCCCGTGGACTTCAAGGCAAAGGGCGAGATATTTGTCTTTGTGGATGAGTGTCACAGGACACAGTCGGGAATCCTTCACGATGCCATGAAAGAGCTTCTGCCTGAAGCGATGTTCATTGGTTTCACCGGAACTCCGCTATTGAAGAAAGACAAACAAAAGAGCATAGAGGTGTTTGGTCCATACATTCATACCTACAAATACGATGAGGCGGTGCGTGATGGTGTTGTACTAGACCTAAGGTATGAAGCTCGTGACATCGACCAGAATCTCACTTCTCCAAAAAAGGTAGATGAGTGGTTTGAGATAAAAACACGTGGATTGTCGGATGTAGCAAAAGCTCAGCTGAAGAAACGCTGGGGCAGAATGCAGGAAATTCTCAGTTCCGAAGATCGACTTCAGAAGATTGTAAACGACATTCTAATGGATATGGAGAGAAAGGACCGACTCCAGAGCGGTAACGGGAATGCCATGCTAATTGCCGAAAGCATTTACTCGGCCTGCAAATTTTATGAGATGTTCAGCAAGGCTGGGTTTGGAGATAAATGCGCCATTGTTACCTCTTACAAACCCACTCCTGCGAGTATAAAGGGAGAAGAGACGGGCGAAGGCTTTACACAAAGACTTCTTGAAAACAAAATCTACCGAGAGATGTTGGCCGCCTTCTTTGATGAACCTGAAGAGAAAGCGATAAATAGAGTTGAAAAGTTTGAAAAAGAGGTAAAGAGACGTTTTATAGAAGAACCTGGACAGATGAAATTGCTTATAGTCGTGGATAAACTGCTAACTGGTTTTGACGCACCCCCGGCGACATACCTTTATATAGACAAACAAATGAGAGATCACGGTCTTTTCCAGGCCATCTGCAGGGTTAACAGGCTTCACACGGAAGATAAGGAGTGTGGTTATATCATTGATTATAAGGACCTCTTCAAATCTCTGGAAA
>JAHDPK010000015.1:0-12835 GCA_018434395.1 Bacteroidales bacterium
CTCCAAATTATGTATATAAAAATTTGTGGGAAACAATACTTGCCGGAAACGAATGGCGTGGAGAACTGAAAAACAAAAAAAAGAACGGAGAATATTATTGGGAAGACATCTCTATCTCCCCAATTATTGGAGATGATGGAAACATAACTCATTATATCGCAGTTAAGGAGGATATTTCTGACAGAAAAATGTTGATAAATCAACTTATAGAAGCAAGAGACAGGGCTCAGGAGAGTGACAGATTAAAAACTGCATTTCTTCAAAATATCAGCCATGAAATCAGAACCCCCATGAACGGAATAATGGGATTTATAGAATTGTTGAGAGATCCTTCAATTTCTCCTCAGGAACACGACAGCTACTTGGATATAATAGAAAAAAGCAGTCACAGAATGTTGAAAATAATCAACGACCTGATAGACATCTCTAAAATTGAGGCAGGAATAATCCAGCTTAAATTCTCAGAAGTTTTTATATTTCCACTTTTGAATGATTTGGTTTACTTTTTCAAACCTGAAGCTGAGAAAAAAGGGCTTAAAATAGAACTTGTTTGTGATGAACAATGTAGAAATTTGACAATTATTTCTGACCAAGAAAAAATTTATGCCTCCCTTGCAAATCTTATCAAAAATTCTATCAAATACTCCAATGAAGGTGAAATTAAAGTTAAAGCCAAGATAACAGATAAATTTGTAGAATTCTCGGTATCTGATAATGGAATAGGTATTCCTGAAGAAAAAATCGGAAAAATATTTGACAGATTCACTCAAGTTGAATCAAATTCAATAAGCAGGACAGAAGGAGCAGGCCTTGGTCTTTCAATTGTAAAAGCATATGTAGATATTTTAGGTGGAACTATAGAGGTCTTCTCCCAACTTGGTAAAGGGTCTAAGTTTACATTTACAATACCATTAGTTTGCGATGCAGGAGTGAAAAAAGAAAATGTATTGGAATATTCAGATTCAGTTAATAAAAATAATGTGCTTTTTGGCAATAAGCAACTTAATCCTGTAAAAATACTTATTGCAGAGGATGAAGAAACAAATGCACTCTATATCAAAACAGTGTTAAAGACATCTGATTACGAACTTATCTTTGCACATGACGGACTGGAGGCTGTGGAAATTTTCAGGAAAAATAAGGATATAAAAATCGTTTTAATGGATTTACGAATGCCTCGCATGGATGGCTTTGAAGCAACAAAGAAGATTAGGGAAATTGATAATAATGTTGTAATAATTGCTCAAACGGCATTCGCTTTTACTGAAGACAAAATAACCGTTCTTGAAAATGGGTTCAACGACTACATACCAAAACCCATTAGGAAAGACGAATTAACTGAAATTATCAGAAAACATCTTTCAAATTGATGATATCTGCTCCTGTAATTTATCCAGTTTTATTTCCATCTCCTTATCAATCTTTCTAAAGTCATCCGCACTTCTAAGATTTGTTTTAACCCCCAGATAATATTTTATTTTTGGCTCTGTTCCTGAAGGTCTTACAGAAACCATTGTACATCCATCCGTCACAAATTGAATAACATCTGACTTGGGAAGTGATATCGGATAACGACGATCACTAATAAAATCGACTGTCTCCGAGCTCTTATAATCATGCATAAGCACAACTTGCTCACCCAATATCCTTTGCAATGGCTCGTTTCTAAATTTGTTCATAATGTCTCGAATCTGTTTCAATCCATCTATCCCTTTTTTTGTAACAGATATCAGACGCTCTTTATAAAAACCAAACTGAACATAAATATCAACCAGCAAAGAATATAATGATTTATCTTTTTCATGGGCCCACGCTTCTGCTTCTGCAATTAACAATGAAGAAAGAATCCCGTCTTTGTCTCTTACAAATTCTCCAGCATTAAAACCATAACTCTCCTCTCCACCCCCGATAAAAAATCTCTTCCCCTCATTTTTTCTAACTATCTCTGCAATATATTTGAAGCCTGTCAGGACATTGAACATCTCAACACCATAAAAATCAGCTATGCTCTTCAACAGATCTGAAGTAACTATAGTCTTGACCATATAATAATTGGGATTTTTCTCACATCTTTTAAGTTTCTCTAACTCGCAATATCTTTCAAGCAAGTAATATGTAAGGATTGCTCCCGTTTGGTTGCCATTCAGAAGTACAATATCTCCCCTATCATCTCTAACTGCCACACCCAGCCTGTCAGCATCAGGATCTGTAGCAAGAACAAGGTCGGCATCTACCTCCGAAGCTCTTTCCAATGCCATTTTAAATGCATCTTTCTCTTCTGGATTGGGAGAAACAACCGTAGGAAAATTACCATCGATAATATCCTGAGCCGGGACATTGAATACCTTCTTAAAACCAGCTCTTCTTAATGCCTCGGGCACCAACTTTACACCTGTGCCATGAAGTGGTGTATAGACAATCTTTATAGTTTCAGCATGGCGCTTAACAATATCTCCAGAAAGAGTAAGAGATTGTACAGCACTCAAATATGCCTCATCTGTTTCGCTTCCTCCAATATGGATAAGAGTCTCATCACCAGAGAACTTGACTTTTGAAGGATCATCTATCATAGACACCTCTTTAATAATATTTTCATCATGAGGATAAACTATTTGAGCACCATCACTCCAGTAAACTTTATATCCATTATATTCTTTAGGATTGTGAGAAGCTGTAATCATAACTCCACCAACGCATCCATTATGTCTGATTGCAAAACTGAGTTCGGGAGTAGGTCTTAATTCGTGAAAAAGAAGCACTTTAAAACCATTGGCGGCAAAAACTTCAGCTGTTATACGCGCAAAAAATGAGCTGTTATTCCTACAGTCAAAAGCTACTGCAACGCAAAGATTGGATTTGTGCCTGTTTACTTTCAACAAATAATTTGCAAACCCTTGTGTTGCCATCCCGACAGTATATCTGTTCATTCTGTTAGTGCCAACACCCATGATACCCCTTAACCCCCCTGTGCCGAATTCGAGGTTTTTATAAAATGCATCTTCCAGCTCTTTGAGATTAGTCTCCATAAGAGTTTTGACCTCTTCCTTTGTCTCGTGATCATAGCTTCCGTTGAGCCAAGATTGAGCTTTTTCGATATAATCCCAAGTCATACAAGTCGATTTAATTGGTTTACTATAAACAAATTTAATAAAAATGGTTTAAAATAAAAATTGTCTCTTTCTTTAGGCTATCTTTGTAGTGTTATCAATGAAAATGAACTATTTGATATGAAAGACATCAAATATGCTAATAAACTTCTACTGCTTATTTCACTGGCTACAGCAATTCGTTGTTTTATAGCATACTTTGTAGATCTTGGTGGAGAAGAGGCCTATTGTTGGTCTTTTGCTCTCTTCCCAAAGTTGAGTTATTTAGAAGGAACCCCTGTCGTTGGCTGGATGATTCAATTAACCACATGCAATTTGGCTTTCAACAATGAATTTTTTGTAAGACTAGGAGCTATTTTCACCTCAGCAATTTGTACTTGGTTAATATATCTTCTTGGAAACAAAATTTGTAATCAATCTGCAGGATTTTATGCTGCGGTATTATATACAGCCTCTCTTTTCTGCTCTGTTACTCAAGGTTTGTTTATCGGACCTCAAACTCCTCAACTTTTTTTTGTTCTGCTCTCGCTCTACTTTTTGCATGAAGGTTTAATATTGAAAAATTATCAAGGTCTTGAATCGAGAAATATTTCAAATTTATCTTTAATTATGGGAGGGATTTTTATTGGCGTTTCCACACTCTCTCATATATCATCTATTTTATTATGGGCAGGAGTATTTGTGTACTTATTAATATTTGACATAAAAACTCTTGGCAGACCATATTTATATCTATCTCTGATAATTACATTTATTATCATATTACCCTTGTTTTCGTGGCACGACACACGATTGTACTTAGGGACAGAGAGTTTGTTAAATCATCTTGTTAACTTTTCAGGCCCCTTTAAAGAACTGATTGTAAATAACCCAATTAATCTGGTTATTATTATCCTCTCTCTTTTTTCCTACAAACGTTTAAACAAGACAATGGCACAAGAGTATAGATTGTTTCTCTCACTTTCTCTTCCACTTTTGGCTACCGGTAACTTCGCAATAGGATTAATCCCTATGTTTATCATTGCTGCTATATCATATGAAACAGGATTTTTCAATTCAAAATTCAAACATTTTAAACATAAAATATTCAACTACAGCTTGCTGTTTTCCGTCATTATTGTTGCAATTTTTCTGTTACATATTTATGTTGGCTTTTTTAACTTTGAGTTTAAAAAGCCAGATTCATATAAAATCGGATACAATTATAATGTTTTAAACCACTATGGTATGCAGCAATTATCGAGGGATTTTTTACAAATTAGAAATAACGATATTGCTACAGGAAAAATGTCAACTCATTCTTCTATAATTGCTGATAACTTTTATGACGCAGCCAAAATTAACTACTACATAGCATATCCTGAAAAGATGACAGTAAATGTCACTGGTTCTCCTTCCAATATCAATAAATATTTATGGGTTACAGATTCGATAAATATGCTGAAAATTGGAGATAGTGCATATTTTATTGAGAACTCAGAAGAAGCAAATAATGCTCAGAAAATTGGCAGTTATTTCAAAAAGATGGAAGTCGCACGTAACATTTACATACACCGTTTCGATAAACCCATTGGAAAATACACTGTGTACAGATTTAAAGAGCTAAAAGTAATTCCGCGTTTTGATGCCAATTAACCATTTTTTTCTTGATTTTATATATAATCATTCTGGAGATAACCTGGTTGATCTTTTACTTCACTCTGACCAATTTCCTGGAATTGATCTCAAGTTGGCAGTAAATTCAATTGAAGCAAGAAAAAAAATCATTGAAAAGGTTCCGGAATGGGACACAATCAAGTCACTCTATTTCCCCAAAAAACTCAATGCAGAACAGGCAAGCTCTATGTTTACAGCTCTCTACAAACAACGATTCTCTGATGGAGGTGTAATAGTTGATTTAACAGGAGGATATGGAATAGATTCATTTTATCTATCAAAAAAGACATCTCAACTTCATTATATAGAAGCAGATCCTGAAATATATGAGGCAACTCTGCACAATTTTAATGTACTCAACGTCAGCAATGTTGTTTTTCACAACATTACAATAAAGGAAGGAGTCCTTTCAACTTTGGGAATTCCATCATCTTCGCTTATTTATCTTGACCCGGCAAGACGCAGAAGCAGTGACATTCGACATTATTTGATAGAAGAATGCGAACCAAATTTTTTTGCAATCAAGGATGAATTGTTCAATTTATCTTCAAAAGTATTACTCAAAGTGTCTCCGATGCTTGATATCACCGAATCCCTTAGAAAAATTCCACAGATAAGAGAGATTCATGTACTTTCAGTGGGAAATGAATGTAAGGAGCTTTTGTTTCTTATTGAGAAAGATGTTACAACGAATCATTCAAAAAATACTATTCCTGTTTTTACTGTCAATTTTTCTAAATCTCAAAACGAGTATTTTAATTTTGATTTGAAAGCCGAAAAAAAAGCAACTGCTCAGTACTCCCAAGGAAAGATCTGTAAATATATCTATGAGCCTAACAGTTCAATCATTAAAGCAGGAGCCTATGTATCGATATCCTTAATTTACGATATATTAAAACTTTCAAAACATACTCATCTATACACTTCAGATTGTCTGCTACCAGACTTCCCGGGAAGAAGTTTTGAGGTTATTGAAATAATGGAATTCAAAAAGAGAGACTTTATTAATATAAAAAAAAGATATCCAAAGGCAAACATAACAACAAGAAATTTCCCCTTAAACGTCAAAGAGTTAAGGGAAATTCTTCAAATCTCAGACGGAGGTGATATTTACATATTTGGATGTATGCTTGAAGAAAAACGAATACTAATCAGTTGCAAAAAAATTACATGATCATTATTCATCTAATTTGTCCCCATTAATATCAAACCATTTAACTTCGAGAAGTGCATTTTCGGAAGATGGTTCAATTTTAATAGAACATTTATATTTTAAACTCCATTTCAGCTTGATACTCAATATTCCTCTGTTAAGATAAGCAGACAAAATTGGGTTAACTTTAAGAATAAATGATTTTATACCTTTCTCCTTAACATAGTATGCCAATTGTCTTTCAATAGTATCATCGATTAACAGACTGGATGATATTTTGCCTGTTCCGTTACAAGAAGGACAATTTTCGCTAGTATTGATTTCTGTAGCAGGTCTGACTCTTTGACGAGTTATCTGCATCAATCCGAATTTAGTAAGTGGCAAAATGTTGTGTTTTGCTCTATCACTCTGCATTAGCTCTTGCATATGTTTATAAAGCTTAACCTTATTTTCATTGGAATCCATATCTATGAAATCAACTATAATAATCCCACCCATATCCCTTAACCTTAATTGCCTTGCTATTTCATCAGCAGCAATCATGTTGACTTCAAAACTACTCTGTTCCTGGTCTGATGAACTCTTCAATCTGATACCGCTATTAACATCAATTACATGAAGTGCTTCAGTATGTTCAATAACCAGATATGCTCCCTGTCTTATAGGTACAATCTTGCCAAAAGAACTTTTAATCTGTCTGTTAATATCAAAATGATCAAAGATTGGTACTGAACCTTTGTATAACTTTACAATTTTTTCCTGACCGGGAACAATTTGAGATATATACTCCTTAATTTCACTATAAACACCCTCATCATTAACCACTATATTTGAAAAAGAATCATTTAGCAAATCTCTAAGAATAGTAGTTGTTCTGCTGTTTTCAGTGAAAAGCAACTGCGGAGGTTTGGCTTTTGCAATTGTTGGCCATGCATCTTCCCATTTTTTTATTAATAATTTCAGTTCTCCATCAAGCACAGCCGCCTTTTTCCCCTCTGCCACAGTTCTTATAATAACGCCATAATTATTTGGTAAGATACTGTAAACCAACCTTTCTAATCTATTTTTTTCTTCTTTTGAAGTAATTTTCTGCGATATACTGACTTTATCTGAGAATGGAATCAACACCATATTCCTTCCGGCAATTGAGATCTCAGAAGTCAATCTCGATCCTTTAGTAGAAATCGGCTCCTTAACTATCTGAACAATAATATTTTGAGCGGGTTTAAGCACATCGCTGATTTTGCCTTCTTTTTCAAGTATATCTCCTAGTTTAATACTTGAATACAATTCTTGATAATTCCTACTTTGAGAAATAGCTTTTGTAAAAAAATCCAACGCTTTAAAAGATAATCCAAGATCCAGATAATGAATAAAGGCATCCTTTTCATGTCCAATATCAACAAAAGCTGCATTCAATGAAGGAATGATTTTCTTAACCTTCCCTATATAAACATCTCCTACAGAATAATCAACATTATTCTGTTCTTTGTTTAACTCGACTAATTTATGATCGTCAAGAAGAGCAATTGAAACCCCCGTAGAACTTACATCGATTATTAACTCTTTCTCCATCTACGATTAAAATAAAAGAATCTAAAGTAAGCCTTCATGACTTACTTTAGATTAAAATCCACTAAAGACCTAGATAACAACTACTTTCTTTTTTTATGTCTGTTTTTACGAAGACGTTTTTTGCGTTTGTGAGTCGCCATCTTATGTCTCTTCCTTTTCTTTCCGCTTGGCATAATTATTAAATTTTCTAAAGCAATCTCTTACTTTACGTTTTCTTTCACTTTGTTCATAAATACTTTTGCAGGCTTGAAAGCAGGAATGTTATGTGCAGGAATAACAAGAGTTGTGTTCTTGGAAATATTTCGTGCAGTCTTCTGTGCACGTTTTTTAACTATAAAACTTCCGAAACCACGAAGATAAACATTCTTTCCTTTTGAAAGAGATTCTTCTATGCTCTCCATGAAACTTTCAACAACATTCTGGACAGCAACTTTTTCCATTCCGGTTGCTTTTGCAACTTCATTTACAATATCCGCTTTTGTCATGATAAATTAATTTAAGGGTTAGTCAAAATTTTTCTGAACAAAAATAGTACTATTTTATTGATAATTCAAAACAAAGAGGATTTTTTTACAAATTTATCATGCAGTTACGAATTCCTGGCATTAATTCATATATTTGAATATGAAAAAGCTATTAGTATCAATTGTACTAACTTTTATTTTTTTTCAATTCCCAAGCATTATTTTTTCGCAACAAAAATATTGCATATCAGACATATACATCTTTAACGATGGTATTACAAAAAAGGGAATTATTTTAAGAGAATTACCCTTTAAAATAGGCGATTCCATTGATATTCAGAATATTGACAATTTACTACTTCTTGCAAAAGAAAATTTAATAAATCTATCATTATTCAACTTTGTATATTGTAATTATGAGTATGTGGAAGGATGTGAAAATTGCATAGTCATATCAATTAAAACTGAAGAGAGATGGTATATCTGGCCATTGATTAATGTAGTGCTGGAAGACAGAAACCTCAGCAGCTGGTTAGATAAGGGTGAAACGGGAAGAGTCACGCTGGACGCAGGTTTGAGAGCATACAACCTTTGGGGTCTTAATCATACATTAACTGGAAGCATAAAAACTGGATATGAGCGAGGGTTCCGTTTCGAATATAACAATATATACTTAGATAAAAAAATGAAATTGCTGCTGAACTTAGGCGCCTATAGAGAATATTCTAAAACAGAAAATGTAAGAATAGAGGATAATACTCCATTTTATTATAAATCCGATGATTTTATTGTTGACAAAAATCATTTTAACCTTTCCCTGACATTTCGTCCCAAAATAAGAATAAGTCATACCTTAGAAGTAGAATACGATCAAACTGATATAGCTAAAAGTATACTTGAAGAAAATCCTGATTATTGGGGAGGAACTGATACATTGAGAAGAGGAATATCAATCTGTTATAAGTATAGTTCAGATCAAAGAGACAATAATCAATATCCACTACAAGGATATCTAATATCTGGCGGATTGAGCTGTTATACAGCATTTGATGACAATTTCAGATATGGACAGTTGTCAACAACACTACAATACTGTTATCCGATTTGTAAAAGATGGTTTTTTTCAACGACACTCTCTGCAGCTTTATCTGCAAAAAATAAAAATGCATATATCTTTGATAGAGCAATTGGTTATGAGATGGCGTCAATAAGGGGGATGGAGCTTTACGTAGCAGACGGTCAACATTATGTAGTGCTTAATCCCACTATTAAATACAATATAATCCCAACAAAAGTAGTCGTTTTAGACTGGTTATCTTTTTTAAAGAAATTTTATAAGATACACTTTGCACTTTATGGCAAAGCTTTTTTTGATGGAGGATATTCATATAATCGATACAAAACGGATCATAACGATTTATCTAACAAGTTGTTGTATAGTACAGGTATTGGCCTTGATTTTGTAACATATTATGATATTAACATATCTATTGAATACTCGTTCAATATGCTTAATAAGGGTGGCTTCTTCTTTTCTTTCAAGGGTCCATTAATTTAGTTTGGCACAATCATTGACCTTGAGGAAATGAACAAATAATAGCGTTATTCGTTGCTTATAAGTGTGACAAATTGGCATAACTTAAATGATTATGAAGTTAGAAAATATATATTTACAGCAATCTATTCCAGAAGATGTTAACATAATCCCTGTTGTTAATATCGAAGGTATAAGGCATATTGATGATTCTGAACTGCCTGATACCTTACCTGTCATTGCCTTGAGAAATGCTGTTCTTTTCCCTGAAACAGTAATCCCTATAACGGTAGGGAGAGAAAAATCCGTTAAACTTATTAGAGAGGTCTACGGGAAAATGAAAATTCTTGGAGCTGTCTCACAAAAAGACGCAAAACTTGAAGATCCTTCACCGTCAGACCTTTTTGATATAGGAACTTTGGCAAAGATTATCAAGATAGTTGAAATGCCTGATGGAAGCATTACTATTATTTTACAAGGCATCAAAAGATTCAAAATCAAGGAGATTATTACAACAGAGCCTTACTTTGTCGCCTCTGTAAAATACCTCGAAGATTATATTGAAAAAAAGAACCAGAAAGAATTTGATGCTATTGTAGACTCTGTTAAGGATGCTGCCTTAAACATTATTAAGCTTTCTCCTAATATTCCCCAGGAGGCTGCATTTGCTATTAAAAATATTGAAGGACAATCATTCTTGATCAATTTTATTGCTTCAAGCATGGAGGTTGAAAATCCACTTGACAAAATTGCTCTATTAAGAGAAAATAGACTTAAACAAAGAGCATTAAAGCTTCTTGAACTTTTAAACAAGCAAATTGATATACTGAAAATTAAAGATGATATTCAGCAGAAAGTTAGAAGTGAAATTGATCAGCAGCAAAGAGAGTACTATTTGAGTAATCAGCTCAAAACTATACAGGAAGAACTTGGAATTAATAACAGTATAAAAGAATTCAATGATCTGAGGCAACAAGCTTCAAAGAAAAAATGGTCTAAAAGTGTTGCCGAAACTTTTGAAAAAGAACTTCAAAAACTTGAACGGACCAATACGGGTTCTCCTGATTTCAATATACAACTTTCTTATGTCAAATTCTTACTTGAACTGCCATGGGAAGAATTCAGTTCTGACAATCTGGACCTGAAACATGCGCAAAAAATACTGGATGATGATCATTATGGGCTTGAAACTGTAAAAGACAGGATAATAGAGCATTTGGCAGTGTTGAAATTAAAGGGTGACATGAAATCTCCTATTTTATGCCTTTATGGTCCTCCAGGCGTGGGTAAGACATCTTTGGGCAAATCAATAGCAAAAGCACTAGGAAGAAGTTACGAAAGAATTTCACTTGGCGGATTGCACGACGAGGCCGAAATAAGAGGACACAGAAGAACATATATTGGAGCGATGCCTGGCAGGATAATTAATTCAATAAAAAAAGCCGGGACATCCAATCCTTTGCTGGTGCTTGACGAAATAGATAAAGTCAGCAACGATTTCAGAGGAGATCCTGCTTCTGCTCTTCTAGAAGTCCTCGATCCAGAGCAAAATGTTGCATTTCACGATAATTATCTTGATATTGACTACGACCTTTCAAAGGTTCTATTTATTACTACAGCAAATAATATCACAACAATTCATCCTGCTTTAAGAGACAGGATGGAGTTAATTAATGTCAGTGGTTATCTTGCAGAAGAAAAAAGAGAAATTGCAAAAGGTTATTTAGTCCCAAGACAGATAGAGGCTCACGGTCTCAAGAAAAGTCAATTCAAGATTAGTATAGACGGAATTGACACTATAATTAATGAATACACAAGAGAATCCGGAGTCAGAGGTCTTGACAAACAAATTGCAAAACTTGCCAGAATTACTGCTAAAAATATTGCTCTTGATCTTCCATATAATTCTCTTCTTGGGCCTAAAGAGGTAAAGGGAATGCTTGGAGTACCTATTTATCAACATGAGACACAAAAGGGAAATGAAGCTTCGGGTGTTGTCACAGGACTCGCATGGACTGAAAATGGAGGGGAAATCCTTTTTATAGAATGTGTAATGAGCAAAGGTAAAGGAGCTCTATCAACTACAGGTAATCTTGGTGATGTTATGAAAGAATCTGCAATAATTGCATATCAATATTTAAAAGCAAATCCCCAATTGCTTTCTCTCAGCCCTAAAGATTTTAGTGACAGAGATATTCATATTCACGTGCCAGAAGGCTCCATTCCAAAAGACGGTCCATCTGCAGGAATAACAATGATAAGTGCCATGGCCTCCGCTTTTCTTAAGAAAAAAGTTAAAAGTGGCATTGCGATGACGGGAGAGATCACATTGAGAGGAAGAATTTTACCTGTTGGAGGAATTAAGGAGAAAATCCTGGCAGCCAAAAGGGCAGGAATTGACACAATCATTCTATCCGAAGATAATAGAAAAGATATAGAAGAAATTAAAGAGATTTACCTTAAAGGGCTTAATTTCAAGTATGTTAAAACTATACCCGAAGTCCTTGAATTTATATTCTAAAAATGGATGTAAAAGTTGAAGAGAGTTGGAAGCGTGAACTCCAGGAAGAATTTGACAAAGATTACTTTCGAGAAATTACTGCTTTTATCAAAAGAGATATCGCCTCTAATATTATCATATACCCAAAAGGCAGTTTGATTTTCAACGCTTTCAACTCTACTCCTTTTGATAAGGTTAAGGTTGTCTTACTTGGACAAGACCCATACTACAACCCTGGTCAAGCTCACGGTTTGTCTTTTTCAGTACCGGATGGGGTTCCTTTTCCCCCTTCTCTTGTTAATATTTTCAAAGAACTTAATGCTGACTTGGGGATAGAGCCTCCAACAAATGGTTCTTTACAGCGATGGGCACAACAGGGAGTTTTTTTGTTAAATGCTGTCCTTACAGTAAGAGCAGGGTTACCTGCATCCCATAGCAAAATTGGATGGACTAAATTTACTGATGCTGTAATCAAAAAAATTTCTGATAAAAAAGAGGGAATAGTGTTCCTTTTATGGGGTAATTACGCAAGAAGTAAAAAAACATTAATTGACACCAAGCGTCATTACGTTCTTGAAGCGGCACATCCGTCTCCCCTTGCCAAAGGTGCTTTTTTTGGATGCAGGCACTTTTCAAAAACAAATGAAATTCTTCTCAAACAAGGTAAAACACCAATTATTTGGTAGATTGTAAACGACTCCCAAAGATCCCTGTTCCAATTCGTATAATCGTACTCCCCTCTTCAATTGCAATTTTGTAATCACTGGACATACCCATTGAAATTTCTTTGAAACAATCGTTTTTAGTAAAATAATGTTTTTTAAGATAATCGAATTGTTCTTTAAG
>JAHDPK010000056.1:0-7275 GCA_018434395.1 Bacteroidales bacterium
CGTTTTGTTAAAAAAGGACAGAGAGTGGTCGTGAAACCAAATATAGGCTGGAATAAAAAGCCTGAAGAGGCCGCAAATACAAATCCTCAACTTGTAGCTGCAATTGTAAAAGATTGTTTGAAAGCAGGTGCTTCTGAAGTTGTGGTATTTGATCATACTTGTGACTCATGGATGCCATGTTACAAAAATAGTGGAATTGAAGCTGCTGCAAAAGCAGCTGGTGCAAGAATCGCTTTCGGTCATGATGAAAAGTATTATAGAATGGTTAATATACCTAGAGGTGTAAGAATGAAGCAGGCTAAAATTCATGAAGAAATTCTCGATTGTGATGTATGGATAAACGTTCCTGTATTAAAGAATCATGGAGGTGCAAGGATGACTATCAGCATGAAAAACTTTATGGGAATTGTGTGGGATAGAAAATTCTTGCATGCTAATGATTTGCAACAATGTATAGCCGACTGCTCCACAATTTCTAAAATGCCTGTATTGAATATTGTAGATGCTTACAGAATTATGACCACAAATGGTCCTGTAGGTAAAGGTCCTGAGGATGTTCAGCTTGCTAAGGCACTTTTTATGTCGACAGATATAGTTGCGGCAGACACGGCAGCACTTAAATTTTTCAGTCAGTTTAGAGAGATGAAACTATCTGATGTAGGGCATATAATGATTGCCGAAAAGATGAAAATTGGCACAACTGATCTCGACAAATTGCAAGTTTCAAGAATTAAAATGTAATATTCATCATAATGTATAAAACTCTTAAATGGATCAGAGTTGCTCTTTCTTTATTAATCCTTATAATTCTGACCCTGAATTTTTTCTATTTTTCAAACACATCACCAAATTTCTCAGCAGTACTTCTCAAGTTTCAGTTTGTGCCGTCAATGCTTGGCATTTTGACAGGTTCGGCACTTTTTTTTATCATTCTCATTATTCTCACATTTCTGTTTGGGAGAGTTTACTGTTCAACTCTTTGTCCTGTTGGTACATTTCAAGACATTGTCTCGAGATTTGCTTCTTTATTCAAATCAAAAAAGAATCGCCGTTATAAATATTCTAAAGGATATGATTGGTTGAGATATTCTGTTCTTGTATTAGTAATGCTACCGTTAATAGGAGGAATAACACTGCCGATAGCCATTTTGGATCCTTATTCCAATTGGGGGAGAATTTCAAGTCAACTGTTTGATAGGGGAGTACAGACTATAAATAACATAATTGCCTCAATATTCCCTAATACTTTTTATATAAATAATTATTCTCATTTTGCACTTGCGGCATTACTTGCAGCTATTGTTTTTTTATTGGTGATAATATGTTTCAGTGCAATCAGAGGAAGGCTTTATTGCAATACGATATGTCCTGTAGGGTCTATTCTTGGTGGCCTTTCTAAATTTGCCTTATTTAAGCCTGAAATTAATGGCAACTGCAATCAGTGCATGCTATGTGTCTCTAAGTGTAAAAGTCAATGTATTGATGTTAAGAACCATAAAATAGATGTAAGCAGGTGTGTCGCTTGTTTAGATTGTATGCAGGGCTGTAACAGAAATGCGATCGGATACAGGTTTGCCTTTAAAAAAGTTGAAAACAAAAGTTCTGAAGAAGGGAAAAATATTGACAAACAAGGGCGAAGAAGAGCAATTCTTACATTAGGTCTCCTTAGTGGAGTGGTTGCTGCAAGGGCAGCCAAAATTGGACCACTTGTCAGAACAAAAGCTGAAAAAAACGCTATAGCGCCTCCTGGTGCTGTTAGTTTTGAAAACTTAAAGAATCATTGTACAACCTGTCATGCATGCATATCTGCATGTCCAAGTCAGATAATTAAGCCAGCACTTTTGGAATATGGCCTGGAAGGCATTATGATGCCTACGCTCAGTTACAAAGATCATTTCTGTACTTATGAATGCAACAAATGTTCTCAAGTTTGTCCTAACGGAGCGCTATTACCTCTTTCAATTGAGGAGAAAAAGCTTTGTCAGATCGGTAAAGCTAAATATTGTTTAAAAGAGTGTATAGTTTATAGAGATGGAACTGATTGTGGAGCTTGCGATGAACATTGTCCAACTAATGCAATTACCATGGTACCTTACAAGGATACAGGACTTTATATTCCAAAGCTTGACAGGAATGTTTGCATCGGTTGTGGAGCATGTGAGTATATATGTCCGGCTTCACCTGTTAAAGCAATCATTGTAATAGGTAACGAAGAACATCAAATTGCCATGGAGGCAGCAAAAGAAGAAAAGAAGGAAGTTAAGATAGATGAATTTGGATTTTAATCTTTAAGAAGTTCAGGTCGAAGTTTTTTTGTTCTTTCAATTGATTCTTGCTCTTGCCAATCTTTGATAAGCTTTGGATTACCTGAAAGAAGAACGTCAGGGACTTTCCATCCGTTAAATTCTGCCGGTCTTGTATAAACAGGAGGTGCGAGTAAATTGTCCTGGAATGAGTCGCTTAAGGCTGACGATTCGTCAGAAAGTGCACCAGGAATCAGACGAATGACTGCATCACAAATAATTGCAGCCGGAATTTCTCCACCGCTGAGCACATAATCTCCTATTGATATTTCTCTGGTAATAAGATGTTCTCGTATTCGATGATCAATTCCTTTGTAATGTCCGCAGAGTAATATAATATTATTCATGCATGAGAGTTGATTTGCTATCTTTTGATTAAAAAGTTCTCCATCAGGACTCATGTAAATTATTTCATCATAATTTCTTTCGTCTTTTAATTTCGTAATTATCTTAAATACAGGCTCTATCATCAAAACCATTCCGGCATCTCCTCCAAAACAATAGTCATCTACCTGTCGATAATTACCTTTCCCGTATTCACGTATGTTGTGAATATGGATTTCTGCCAGACCACTTGACTTAGCTCTTTGTACAATAGAATGATTTAAAGGACTTTCAAGCAATTCTGGAACAACACTTAATATATCTATACGTATCATTTTGCAAATTTACATAAATCACGACGTTAGCAATTTTTTTTTATCTTTGCAAGAAAATAACATTTTAGCCTTTCAATAATGGACCAAGACAATATTCCTACTGCTTCTCAAGAGCAATT
This sequence comes from Bacteroidales bacterium, assembly GCA_018434395.1. Classification (GTDB taxonomy): domain Bacteria; phylum Bacteroidota; class Bacteroidia; order Bacteroidales; family UBA932; genus Bact-08. The sequence continues at coordinate 3,082 of JAHDPK010000056.1, forward strand.
CAAGGAGAAAGATATCCTTGAAAATACGATGAGTAAAGACTCTGATTCAGAGTATCCGGATCATTCAAATAAAAGTTTAAAAGAGATTCTGCAGATATTTCAGGAGATGATTGAACGTGGAGATCAGCAGGAGTTGTATAAACATGCCGAAGGGATAAAAGCTGCTTTTTACAAGGCTCTCAAAAGAGAAAAAATAGCAGCCGGCTTTATAGAGCCTTCTGAAAACAATGTTGTAAATGAAGATGATCAGACTGAGTCAAATATCTCTCTTAATCCTTTTGCTGAAGTTGAGAGGGGTTTTAAAGAGTTATTTAACAGATATAAAACTTTAAGAAGTGATTTTCTCCAAACTATCGAGAAACAAAAAGAGGAAAATTTGGCTAAGAAACTTGAAATTATTGAAGAATTAAAAGAACTACTTGAAAAACAGGAAGATCTTCATCATACATTTCCTGCTTTCAGAGAGCTACAAAACAGATGGAAGTCTATAGGACCTGTACCTCAGTCTAATAGTAAGAATGTTTGGGAAACGTATCAGTATCTAGTTGAGAAATTTTATGATTTTGTAAAAATTAACAACGAACTAAGAGATCTTGATCTCAAGAAAAATCTCGAAATGAAGGTTGAATTGTGTGAAAAGGCAGAAGCACTCTCTGAAGAACCAAACGCTGTGTTAGCTTTTAAAAAACTTCAAAAGCTGCACGAAGAATGGAGGGAAATAGGTCCTGTTAGTAAGGAAATGAGAGAAGAGATTTGGGATAGATTTAAAAAAGCAACAGCAGTAATAAACAAAAATCAGCAACAATTTTTTGAAAACCAGAAGGATATTCAGAAACAGAATCTTGAACTGAAAAAGGCTCTGTGCGAGAGAGTCGAAGCCATAGTTGCAATGGAAGGCGAGAAGGATTGGAATGCACTAACAAAGGAAATTGAAAATATCCAGAAAGAGTGGAAAGGAATTGGTTTTGCTTCCAGGAAAGACAATCAAAAGATCTATGAACGTTTCAGGAGTGCATGTGATCAGTTTTATAACGCAAAGCGAGAACATTACTCAAACTTCAAAAGTGTAATGCAGGAGAATTATGAGAAAAAGATTGCTCTTTGCGAGCAAGCAGAGGCATTAAAGGACAGTACTGACTGGAAACGTACTACTGATCAGCTCATCAGCATTCAAAAGAAGTGGAAGGAAATAGGTCCTGTGGCACGGAAACAGTCTGATGCTGTGTGGAAGAGATTTAGAGCAGCATGTGACGAATTTTTTGAAAACAAGTCAAAATACTATAATTCTGTTGATGATTCTTTTGAACAAAATTTGGCAAAGAAACTCGAACTCATCAAGGAAATCACTGATTATAAATTAGACACCAAGGAATTGGAAAATAGAGAGGCGCTTAAAGATTTTCAGGCCAGATGGGCTGAGATAGGTTTTGTCCCCTTTAAGGATAAAGAGAGGATCCAGGCTGCATACAGATATGCTTTAGAGCAGAAATTCGGAGATATAAGGAATTTAGATCAGGAGAATAAACTCAGTCGTTATAAAAAACATATCAAGGAAGTCCAGACATTTTCAAAAGGAGGTGGATTAAGGACAGAAAGAGAAAGGCTGATCCAGAAATACAGACAGATGGAACAGGATATAGCTATTTTGGAGAACAATATTGGTTTCTTTACTAAATCAAAGAATGCAGATTCTTTACTTCTCGAAATAGATAAGAAAATTTCTGCAGCCAAGTATGAATTGACTCAGCTTGAGGAGAAAATTAAATTAATTGATAATCAAAAAGAACAACAATAGATGAAGAAAAATTCCACTATTGGATTTTTAATAATTGGAGCTATACTTATTGGGTTTAGTTGGTACAATTCCAAAATATACAATGAACAGCTAAAAAAACAGGCACAGATTGATTCAATAGCGCGCGTTAAAGCACAGGAGGTGTTGGAGCAAGAGGCACTTGATTCAGCTTCAAAGATTGCAAATTTCAAGGATTCTATTAGTTTTAAGGATTCTGTTGGTATTGCTTCTAATAATGCTTCACAGTCAATTTATAAGGATTCTTTGCTTATTATGGCCAATGAAGCTTCTGAAGAATTTTTCACCCTTGAAAATGATAAGATTAAAATTACATTTACCAATAGGGGAGCTCAACCCTATAAAGTTGAGATTAAAAATTACTTTACTTTTGATTCTCGCCCTCTTTTCTTGGTTAAAGATAGTGCCAGTTCACTGTCTTTGGTGTTGTTTACAAATCAGGAGATAAAAACTGATGCTTTTAAATTTAACAGAGCTGAGTCATCTGATTCTTCTGTAATTTACCGATTACCCTTCGATGAAGATTCTTTCATAGAATACACCTATAATTTATCCGCCGGCAGCTATTTAGTAGATTTTAACGTCAGGCTTGTGGGTATGCAGGAACATATTCAGAAAAAGGTTACAACCATGGATCTCAACTGGGTAATGGATGTTCCGAGACTCGAAAAGGGATATGATAATGAAAAAAATTATTCGTCTGTACTTTATAAACATCCAAATGCAAAAAGCGTTGAAAGTCTGGGTTTAAGAAAACAAAACGCAGAAAAGGATATCAGAACGAAAATTAATTGGGTTGCATTTCAACAGCAGTTTTTTTCAGCAATACTGGTTTCAAAGGATAATTTTAACATGGGTTTTCTGAGCTATAAAATTTATCCAGAGGAGGATCCTTCTAAAAACTTGATGCATTGTGAAGCCAATATGCAGATTCCATGTTCCTATGGAGAAGAAATCAATCTTCCTTTTCAGCTTTATTATGGTCCCAATCACTACAAAACTCTTAAATCATATGGTCAGGGCTTTGAAAAAATCGTTCCACTGGGAGGCTGGCTGATAGGTTGGATTAATAGATTTATTGTCATTCCTGTTTTTGATTTTTTAAGCAAGTTTATAAGTAATTATGGTATTATTATTTTAATTCTCACTTTAATCATCAAAATAATAATTTCTCCTCTTACATTAAGGTCTTATATGTCAACCGCAAAAATGCGTGTTTTAAAGCCTGAAATTGATAAGATTAATGCAAAATATCCCAGGAAAGAAGATGCGCTTAAAAAGCAACAGGAAACTATGGCTTTGTATAAAAAGGCAGGTGTCAGTATGTTTGGAGGTTGCATTCCTGTCTTATTGCAGATGCCTATTCTGTTTGCCATGTTTAAGTTCTTTCCAGCATCATTCGAATTAAGGCAGCAAAGTTTTCTTTGGGCTGAAGATTTAAGTGGTTACGATTCTATACTCAATTTACCTTTTAGAATACCTCTATATGGTGACCATGTGAGCCTATTTGCACTGTTAATGGCCATTTCAACATATCTTTATTCCAAGATGAATGCGGATCAAATGGGCTCTGGTCCACAAATGGCTGGTATGAAATTTATGAGTCTCTATTTTATGCCTATATTTCTTCTTGTTCTCTGTAATAATTTTTCAAGTGGTCTGAGTTATTATTACATGCTTTCAAATGTTCTGACAATGCTTCAGACGTGGATAATAAGAAAGTTTTTCGTGGATGAAAAGAAATTATATGCCAAGCTTAAGGAAAAGGCTTCATCAAATGAACCTGTCAAAAAGTCAAAATTCCAGCAAAGGCTTGATGAAGCTTATAAGATGCAACAACAACAGCTTCAACAGCAGAAGAAAAGGAAATGACTATTTCCGAAAGGATATTGAATATTAAAAATGAATTACCACCGACTGTTAAATTGGTGGCAGTTTCAAAATTTAAACCTGTAGAAGATATAATGGAGGCTTATAATGCAGGTTTAAGAGATTTTGGCGAGAATCGTCCACAAGAAATGGCTGAAAAAATAAAACTGCTTCCAAAAGACATTAAGTGGCATTTTATAGGTCACCTTCAGACTAATAAGATTAAACTGATTCTGGGTGACGTATTCATGATTCATTCAGTAGATTCTTTAAAACTTTCCCGGGAAATTAATCGTCAAGCCTATTCAAGGGGGTTGGTTAAAGATTGTCTTCTACAGGTTCATATCGCAAGAGAAGAGACGAAACAGGGATTTTTGATAGAAGAGCTTAACTGTTTAATTGAGGAGCTGTTATCTCTTGAAAATATCAGAATTTGCGGACTGATGGGAATGGCCTCTTTTGTAAATGACATAACTCTTATAAGAGGAGAGTTTCGAAATCTTAAAGAACAA
>JAHDPK010000008.1:0-72851 GCA_018434395.1 Bacteroidales bacterium
ACTGCTCCTATACATGCTGCAGTAAGACCTTTTTGTCTAAGTCCCAAAATATCATCAAATTGAGATTTGTCAAAACCCTCCATAGGACAAATGTCAATATGCTGTTCTGAGGCAGCACAAATAAGTGCTCCCAGCGCTATATAAGCCTGTTTTGCTGTCCAGTTTGAAAGTTGCTCTGGAGTCATCGCCCCTATCATGACGTTAAGCATATCTCTATACGTATCAGAACTGCCCTCAGGATAATTATTAATTTCAGCACTTAGTCTCAAAAATGATTCAACTTTGTCGGGCCCATATTCTGTGAAGTTTGCAAAAATAAAGAGATGAGAGGCTTCAGTAATTGCAGGTTGTCCAAAAGCTGCTTCACTAAGTTTTTTTCTAATTTCAGGATTTTCTACAATCAACACTTTATATGGTTGCAATCCATATGAAGAGGGTATCAAACTCACTGCTTGTTTCAAATACTCAATTTGATCTTTATTAAGCTTTTTATCTGTATCAAAGCGCTTTGTTGCATAGCGCCATTGTAATCCTTCTATTACATTCATTTTTCAAAATTTTATCGGTCTCTTGATTATTTTAATACATAAAACAAAAAAATTCGATATTGGTTCTATGAAGGTTAAATTTTATGACAAAACAATCTCAAATCAGACTTATCAGGGCAACTCTCAAAAAGTTCTCTTATCGTTTTATTTAAGACAGGATGGATATAATCCGGAAAAATATCAAGAATTGGCAAAAGGACAAATTTTCTTAAATGAGCAAAAGGATGAGGAATTATAAGCCGCTCTTCATCAAGTACTCTGTCACCAAAAAAAATTATATCAATATCTATAACACGGGACTCATAATCAGAAATATTACTCTTTCTCTCTCTCCCGAGTTCTTTTTCGATAATATTTAATTCATCCAGCAACTCGATTGGCGACAATTCCGTTTCAAGCAGCATTGCAACATTAAGAAACCAAACCGTTGAATTAAACCCCCAAGGTTCACTCTCATAAATCCGAGAAATTTTAAGAGTTTTATAAGCACAATTACCAATACTATCAATTGCACTCCTTAAGTATTTCAATCTGTCTCCTTTATTGCTACCAAGTGACAGTATTACTTTTTCCATTTTTAAAGAAACCCCAATTCGAGTTGAGCTTCCTGACTCATTCTGCTTTTGTCCCAAGGCGGATCAAAAACCAATTCAATAACGACATCAGTAACAGAAGGGACATCCATCACAGCATCATGAATGTCTTGCAGAAGATCATCCATTATAGGACAATTGGGCGCAGTAAGCGTCATCTTTATAAAAACCTTGCCACTGTCATCGACTTTTAAATCATAAATCAATCCAAGGTCATAAACGTTGACGGGTATCTCAGGATCATATACCTGTTTAAGCGCTAAAACAATATTCCTTTCAACTGAAGTATCTGCCATAGTAAAAATTATTTATTAGCCGAAAAGGCTAGTGCATATAGTTTAATTTGCTTTATCATAGATACCAAACCATTGGACCTTGTTGGTGAAAGGTTGTCCTGCAAACCAATCTCCTTAATAAAATTAAGATCGGCATCCAGAATTTCTTTTGGCGTTCTTCCTGAAAAAACTCTTATCAGAAGGGATATAATTCCCTTAGTAATAATAGCATCACTATCAGCCGTAAAATAGATTTTCCCATCTACATAATCAGCAGCCAGCCAAACCTTTGACTGACAACCTCTAATGAGGTTTTCATCCGTTTTTCTTTTTTCATCTATCAAAGGGAGTGACTTGCCAAGTTCTATCAGATATTCATATTTATCCAACCAGTCTGTAAAAACGGAAAATTCATCAATTATTTGTTGTTCAACCTCTTTAATTGTCATTTGTCATGTGATTAACTATATTCTATTAAGACAACATTCTTATTACTTTTTGCAATGATTCGATAAAATAATCCACCTCGTCAAGAGTGTTATAAATTGTCAAGGATGCTCTTAACATTCCTGATACACCAAAACGATCCATTAATGGTTCTGAACACATCATACCCGATCTCAAAGCTATTCCCATTTTATCCATCAGCATAGCCATATCAGTTGGATGAATTCCGGGCATATTGAACGAAAAAAGTGGCACCTTGTTGTCAGATAATCCATATATTATTAGAGATCCAACAGAAGAGAGGCCATTCATCATCCTCTCAACCAGCATTTTTTCATATTTCTCCACAAATTCAGAGTCAATGCTTTCAATAAATCTTATTGCTTCTCCAAGACCAGCAGCACCTATAAAATTGGGAGTACCTGCCTCGAATTTTAAAGGAAGCTCAGCATAAGTTGTCTTTTCAAATGACACCCTGCCCACCATATCTCCACCTCCCATCCATGGTGGCATTGCATTTAAAAAATCTTTTTTTCCATATAATATCCCTATGCCTGTTGGTCCAAAAAGCTTATGACCGGAAAATACATAAAAGTCACAGTCAAGCTTCTGGACATCCACATTTAAATGAATAATACCCTGAGCTCCATCCAGAAGTACAGGAACTCCTGCCTTATGGCATATTGCAATTAAAGTATCTACTGGATTAACTACACCTAAAACGTTTGAAACGTGGGCAACCGATGCTATCTTAACCTTACCATCCATCAGAAGGGTGTCCAATTGTTCCATCCTCCAGCATCCGTTATCATCAACAGGGAGAACTCTCAATTCTGCCCCATGCCTCTCACAAGCCATTTGCCATGGGACAATATTAGAATGATGTTCGCCTTCAGTAATCAAAACAGCATCTCCTTTGTCAATAAACACCCTGGAAAATGAGTTCGCAACAAGATTGACTGATGCTGTTGTGCCTGAAGTAAAAATAATCTCTTCTCTCGATCCTGCATTGATAAATTTACGAATCTCCTCTCTCGAATTTTCATATATTTCAGTTGCCCTTGCACTGAGTTCATGCACAGCTCTATGAATGTTGCCGTTAACGCTCGAATTCATTCTATTCACAAGTTCGATAACAGAGCGAGGCTTTTGAGAGGTGGCTCCATTGTCAAAATAAACCAGTGGTTTCCCATTGACACTCTGTTCCAGAGCAGGGAAATTTCTTCTTATATCCAATACATCCTTGATCAACTCCATGACAATCTTTTGGTGCAAAAATAGTAAACAAAGTTTCGATTTATCTTTTAAAAAACATAATTTTGCCCTAAATGTTTACTGAAACGAAATGTTTGACTACATAAAAGGGAAAGTTGTTGAGTTAAATCCTACTGAGGTTGTGATTGAAACAAATAATTTTGGCTATAGAATCCTTATCTCTCTCCAGACATTCTCTCAATTGACCCCAGACACAGAATGCAAACTCTATTTATACCATCACATAAGAGAAGATACTGAACTGCTCTACGGCTTTTTTGACAAAGAGGAACGTTATATATTCTCTTTACTTATTAACGTTACAGGCGTTGGTCCAAATACTGCCAAACTGATGCTCTCATCTCTATCTACTGAAGAACTTAGAAATGCGATCATTAGCGAAGATATCAATAAAATTAAAAGTGTAAAAGGAATAGGATTAAAAACAGCTCAAAAAATAATAATCGACTTAAAAGATAAAATCATTAAAGGAACTTCTTCAGGAAAATCCGGCGGTATTCCGGTGAGTCCTGTCTCTCAAATTCGTGAAGAGGCATCAAGTGCTCTTGTTCTTTTAGGTTTCCCTAAACAGAATGTCGAAAAAGTGATAGACTCGATATTAAAAGAAAATCCTAACCAAAAACTTGAAACACTCATAAAAGAAGCATTGAAAAGAGTTTAATCTTTTTGTACATTTGTCAAAAATAAACAACAATAAAAGACAGTTATGAACATTCCTGCAAATCTTAAGTACAGTAAAGACCACGAATGGGTTAAAGTTGATGGTAATATTGCCACAGTAGGCATCACTGATTTTGCGCAAAGTCAGCTTGGAGACATAGTATTCGTCGATATCCAGACAGAGGGCGAAACACTTGATGCATCTGAGGTATTCGGAGCCATAGAGGCTGTTAAAACAGTAGCCGACGCATTTATGCCTGTTTCTGGCAAAATAGTTGAGGTAAATCCTGAACTGGAAGAGGCTCCTGAACTAGTAAATACAGATCCATACGGCAAAGGATGGATGGTTAAGATTGAAATTTCTGATCCGTCAGAACTTGATTCTCTTCTCGATGCCGAAGCATACAAGGCAATTTTGTAGACAGAATTTCATCAATATAAAAACCCACAGTGAATATCTCTGTGGGTTTTTGTTATATTTACACCTGTTAAACAATTAATATGGAGGTTTAATGAAACACAGTTTCGGAAGCGATAATCATTCAGGCGTAGCACCTGAAATAATGGAAGCCATAATTGAGGCAAATAAGGGATTCTCTGTTGCTTACGGAGATGATGAAACCACAGCAAAAGCAATTAGAATTTTCAAAGAGAAGCTTGGTGAAAATGCTGAGCCATTTTTTGTATTTAATGGAACGGGAGCTAACGTTACTGCATTAAAAACACTTACAAAATCACATAATTCAATTCTTTGCCCAGACACTGCTCATATTAATGTAGATGAGTGTGGCGCTCCTGAAAAGGCAACAGGCTGCAAACTTATTCCGCTTCATTCAACTGACGGGAAAGTATACCCTGAAGAAGTAAGAAAAGAACTAGTAAATTTTGGAGTTCAACATCACTCACAAGTTAAAGTCTTATCTATTTCACAACCAACAGAGTTAGGCACACTTTACACTCCTGGAGAAATCCAGTCTCTTGCTGATTTGATGCATTCATATGACTGTTTTTTGCACATGGATGGGTCAAGAATATCTAATGCAGCTGCTGCGCTGGGATTACCAATCAAATCCATTACTGCAGACCTTGGTGTAGATGCTCTTTCATTTGGGGGTACTAAAAATGGTTTACTAATAGGTGAAGCAGTAATTTTCTTCAAAAAACCTTTTGCCGAAGATTTTCCTTATGTACGCAAGCAAAATACTCAGTTATATTCAAAAAACCGATTTATAGCAGCACAGTTTATTGCTTATCTGAAAGATGATCTGAACTTAAGACTTGCAAGACATTCCAATGAAATGGCAAAATACCTTGAACATAAATTACAAGGCATCAATGAAGTTAAAATCAGCAGGCCTGTAATGACAAATGCAGTCTTTGCAATTATTCCTGAATTTCTATCAAATGATCTCATGTCCAGACACAATTTCAGCGTCTGGAATGAAGCCACTAACGAAGTCAGGTGGATGTGCTCATTTAACACTGCCAAAGAAGATGTAGACAACTTTGTAAGAGATATTAAACAATCAATATTGAAATACAAACCTTAAACAAAAAAGGTAACACTATTAAATACATGGAAGTAACTAGGACATTCGATTTATTGGAAAGGTTGGTTACACTTTATCCAAAAGATGATATATTCAGCAGAAAACACAATGGTGTCTGGATAAACTGTTCTTCTCAAGAATACAAGGAGAAATCGCATATTTTAGCATATGCTTTCCTTTCACTAGGTCTTAAACCATTTGACAAAGTAATAACAATAAGCAACAATCGTCAAGAGTGGAATTTTATAGATATGGGACTTTCTCTCGCACATCTTGTTCACGTCCCAGTCTACCCCACACTTGGCAGTGATGAATATCAGCACATATTCAACCATAGTGATGCAAAGATTATTATTGTTGGAAATGAATCAATTTATAAAAGAATAAAACCTGTCGTTTCATCAATGAATACTCCTCCAGATGTCTATTCAATAGATGAAGTACCGGGCATAAAAAGTCTTTCTGAACTATTTACTCTTGGCACAAATAATTCCCAGAAATACTTTTCACAAATAGAAGAAAACAAAAGAACTATTGATGAAAATGATTTGGTAACAATTATCTATACTTCAGGGACAACCGGTACTCCAAAAGGAGTAATGCTTTCACATAAAAATTTAGTTTTTACATTTATCGGTTCAGCAGTACAACAGATAAGAGACCATAATCATAAGATGCTTAGTTTTTTACCATTATGTCACGTATATGAAAGAAGCATGAATTATGATTATCAGTATCTCGGCATAAGCACCTATTATGCAGAGAGTTTAGGGACTATTGCCGCAGATCTTGCTGACTGCCACGCAGATGGTTTTTGCTCTGTACCGAGAGTTCTTGAAGTCATGTATAGTAAATTCGAATCTGCAGGAAAAGATCTTAAAGGTATTGCAAAACTTATATATAAATGGGCATTTAATATTGCAAATAAATATGATTATACCAAGAATGGGATTTTGTACAAAACAATGTATGGTTTGGCAGACAAACTTGTCTACAGCAAATGGCGAGAAAAGTTAGGTGGCAAAGAGATGCTTGTGGTATCGGGTGGATCAGCTATTCAGGAAAAGATCGTAAGACTCTTCACTGCTGCAAAAATGTATATATTTGAAGGCTACGGCATGACAGAAACATCCCCAATAATCGCCGTAAATAATCCAAAAGAAATGATTATCAAAATAGGGACTGTTGGTAAACCCACAGTAGGGACAGATTTGAAAATTGCTGAAGATGGAGAAATTTTAACCAGAGGGCCACATGTTATGCTCGGCTACTACAAAGACCCAGAATATACAAAAAGCGTTATTGATGAAGAAGGATTCTTCCATACAGGAGATATCGGAACTATAGTAGACGGAATATTTTTAAAGATTACCGATAGAAAAAAGGAAATATTCAAATTATCATCAGGAAAATATATTGCACCTCAAGTGATAGAGATGATGTTGAATGAATCTTCATATATTGAAAATTGTATGGTCGTTGGAGAAAATCAAAAATTTGCTTCAGCTGTTATAGTCCCTAATTTCGAAAATCTCAGATCATGGGCGACAAAAAATAAAATTTCTTTCACAACCAATGAAGAGCTGATTAATAACAGTGAAATTAAAAAGAAAATGAATCAGGAAATTGATTTGGTTAATAAAAGATTGTCGGACTATGAACAGATTAAAAGAGCCAGGCTGGTTAATGATGAATGGACACCACTTAACGATATGCTCTCACCTACTCTTAAACTTAAAAGAGCTAAGATTTATCAAAAGTACAGAGATGTCATAAGCGATATTTACAAAATTTAGGCAATTTTATGATCTTTAAAAAAGCCACAAATCAGGACATTGATGGAATAATTAATATTTGGAAGGCCTGCTTTACTGATGATATTGATTATATTAATAACTACATAAAGTATTGCTTTCCCTATTGCAAAACATTCATAGCTCTAACTGATAATAATGAGGTTGCATCTTCTATTACCCTTATTCCAACATACGCGATAATCCAGGGAGCACTCAACAATAACAATACAAAAGAATTAAAAGGATATTATTTATATGCTGTAGGTACTCTCCCCCAGTTTAGAGGAAATGCAATTTCTCTGCGTTTAATCAATTATGCTATAGAATTATGTAAAAATGAGAGAGTGTCATTTATTATCACCAGGCCATCCAACGATTCGCTCTATGCTTTTTACAACAAATTAGGATTCTCCCATACACTGTATGAAGAACATTTTACAATAGATCTTTATGCCACAATTAATACTTTCTCATCTAAAATTCAATTACAAAATTTAAGTGCAGACAAATTATATAAATTAAGGCTTTCGAGGAAAAAAGACACAATCCAAGAGATTCCTGAAAACTATTTCAAGTGGCCAACAGATATCCTTAACTACGCAATTATAGAAGTTGAAGAACGAAAAGGGATATGCTCTTTGATTAATATTGATCCTTCAAAAAAAGACTGTGGATACTTTTTATCCTATCCGGAAGAAACTTTTCCTAAAACAATTAAGGTTCTCGAAACAAATATTAATGAAAAACATTATAATTTGCTGTGCAATGTGATCCATTGTAAATATCCCCAAGCAGAACAAATAAAAATCATCAGACCCTCAACTTCGCAATCTCAGAATTTAAATATTAGAAAAAGCGGACTATTATTACTTTTAGATAAAGATGTCAGTTCTGACTTATTAAACTATTCAATCCTGCTCCCATTAGAGTAGAATGTTCCTCGTGGAACATTCTACACCAGGATTAAAAAATTATCTTCCAAAATATACAAGTAAAACAGATATGTCTGCAGGAGATACGCCAGGTATCCTTGAAGCCTGCGAAATGGTCTTAGGACGGATTGCTTCTAATTTTTGTCGAGACTCTATAGAAATAGAATTTAAAACAGAATAATCAAAATCATTTGGAATATTTAAATTTTCTAATCGCAAAATTTTATCAGCTAATTTTTTCTCACGTTCTATATAGCCCCTGTATTTGACACTAATTTCAGTAGTGGTAATAATGTTTAATAAGAAATTATGAAATAATAACGCTCTAGAAAATGTGTGTGGTTTATTAAAAGGTAGCTCAAACTCATTAAAGAAAAATTGTAAATTTGAGTCGATATTGTTGAACAAAGAGAAAATTAACTCATCAATATTTTTAAAATTTTGATTACTATCGTCATAGTGATCAACATTATTAACTGATGATAAATTCAGCTTCTCACAAAAAAGATCTCCAAAAAAATTCAAAAGCGTTCCACGTGGAACCATTAGCAATAATGTTTCTAAGTCAAAATAAGGCCTTGACAGCAACTCATAAATCGATTTATTTTGAGTTAAATTATTGCTGCTGTTTAAGTAAACAATAGGATTAATACTTTCAGCAGATATTAATGTGTTTTTTAAAAAGGAAGAAAATTTCGAAATTTTTGAGTATTTGTATTTGAAAGATTCATATCTAACTTCGGAAGCTAATCCTAAATTGAAGGAAAGTTCAGTTAAACGCAAGTCAGCATTATCCTGCCGTAAAAGTGTTCGAAATTCAGCCCTGGAAGTAAACATTCTATAAGGCTCATCAACACCTTTTGTTACGAGATCATCAATTAAAACACCAATATAGGCTTGGTCGCGACGTAAAATAAAAGACTCCTTACCAATAATTTTTAGATGTGCATTAATTCCGGCCATTAAACCTTGTGCGGCCGCCTCTTCATAACCTGTAGTTCCATTAATCTGACCAGCAAAATACAAATTACTAATGCTTTTTACTTCCAGAGTATGAAAAAGCTGAGTTGGTGGAAAATAATCATATTCAACTGCATATCCAGGACGGTATATGACAGCATTTTTAAAACCTTTAATAGCACGAATAGCCTTATATTGTATGTCTAAAGGCAAAGAAGATGAAAAACCTTGTAAGTAATATTCATTAGTATTCCAGCCTTCTGGTTCCAAAAACAATTGATGTGATGCTTTATCAGGGAATATTCGCAATTTATCCTCAATACTTGGACAGTACCGAGGACCTCTTCCATGAATTAAACCATTAAAAAGTGGAGATTTGCTAAAACCATCTCTTAAAATATTATGTACAGTAAGATCTGTATGAGTAATATAGCATTTCATCTGATCGACTCCTGTTTGAATCGATGATGGTGTGTCTAAATAAGAAAATTTATCAGGTTTTTTATCACCAAATTGAACGAACAAGTCTGAAATATCTATTGAACGAATATCTATCCTGGCTGGTGTACCGGTTTTCATCCTATCAACTAGAATACCTTTTGACCTTAATTGGTCTGAAAGAAATAAAGACGAAGGTTCACCGATCCTGCCTCCTATTGTTGAATTAGAACCAATAAATAATTTTCCGTTTAAAAAAGTTCCTGATGTTAAAATAACAGAATGGGCATAAAAAACAGCTCCTAAAGAAGTTTTAACGCCGATAACAGAATTTCCTTCAAATATCAGTTCAACAACTTCGTCTTGCCATAAATTTAAATTGTTAGTGTGCTCTAAAACATATCTCCAATTCATAGAAAAAGATATTCTATCGCATTGAGCTCTAGGACTCCACATTGCCGGTCCCTTGGACTTATTCAGCATTCTATATTGAATAGTACTCGCATCAGTAACAATACCCATATAGCCGCCTAAAGCATCTATCTCTCTTACGATCTGTCCTTTTGCAATACCCCCGACAGCAGGATTACAAGACATTTGAGCAACTTTAAATAAATCCATAGTAACAAGAAGAACTTTTGAACCCATCTTAGCTGCAGCATGAGCTGCCTCACAACCAGCATGACCAGCACCTACAACAATAACATCAAACTTATTAAACATCCAAAATTCTTTTTGATAAATAGTAATCTTCTTTATTTCTCATTATAGATTGCTCTAATTCAGATAAATCATCGTAACCTACTAAATGTAAAATACCATGAATCATCACTCTATGAAGCTCATCATTAAAAGACTGGTTATAAGTTAATGCATTATCTCTAACCCTGTCTAAACTTATAAAAATATCACCTGAAAAAGTAGATTGCTCAGAATTGTCAAATGTTATTACATCTGTATAGTAATCATGAGATAAAAACTTTCTATTCAAATTTAACAAATAATCATCTGAACAAAATATAAAAGAAATATCAGCTAATTTTTTTAATGCCAAAATACCCTCTTCGTGCAAAACAGAAATTATCCATTTGGAACAAGCGCGCTTTGATTTAAAAATAAAAGTAATGTCTTCTGTAAAATATCTTATCATAAGACAGAAGAATTATCTTTAAGCCTGATTTCTAGTTCGTCCCAATATTCCAATGCACGCCGTGTATGGGGAATTACAATCGAACCACCAACTAAATTGGCAACAGAAAAAATTTCAAACAATTGATCTCTGGAAACTTTCAATTCAAAACACTTTTCTAAATGATATTTAATGCAATCGTCACATCTCAAAACCATAGAAGCCACAAGACCAAGCATCTCTTTTGTCTGAGAAGAGAGAGCACCATTTTCATAAGTCCTTGTGTCTAAATTAAAAAAACGTTTAAAAAATAAAGTATTCTGATCAAGAATTTTTTTATTCATCATGGCACGATATGTGCGGAAATCTTCTATTTGGTCCATATAAATTTTTTTACAAAATTAATCAATTCTAATAATAATTTTTTTATAAAATGTCTAAAGTTAGTGTAATAGGAGCCGGAAATGTAGGTGCAACCTGCGCATATGCTATGAGCCTCATGCAAGTAGCATCAGAAGTTATTCTTCTTGACGTTAAACCCGGATTGGCTGAAGGTAAAGCCATAGACATGATGCAAACGGCAAAACATCTCAAATTTGAAACAAGAATAACCGGCGTAACAAATGATTATAAAGCCACAGAAAATTCTGATGTTATTGTGATAACATCAGGGATACCGAGAAAACCCGGTATGACAAGAGAAGAACTAATTGGGACAAATGCATCAATTGTAAATGAGGTAGTAAGCAATTCGCTGAAACATTCACCTAATGCAATTTTGGTAATAATCTCTAACCCAATGGACACGATGACATACCTTACACTTAAGAGCTCGGGTTTACCAAAAAACAAAGTAATAGGAATGGGAGGCATGCTTGACAGCAGCCGCTTTGTATATTACCTTAGCAAGGCTCTTGATGCACCAGCAAGTGATGTGGCAGGTTTAGTAATTGGTGGACATGGAGATACAACAATGATACCACTGATCAGATTTGCCAACCTTAGAGGAATACCTGTCTCAGAACTAACTACAAAAGATGTTTTAGATCAAATTGTCGAAGACACAATGAAAGGTGGAGCAACGTTGACAAAGCTCATAGGCACATCTGCCTGGTATGCACCAGGAGCCAATGCTGCAGCATTGGTCAGAGCAATAGTACATGATGAAAGAAAAGTATATCCATGCTGTGTATATCTTGAAGGTGAGTACTTCCAAAATGATATTTGTATAGGAGTTCCATGTATAATCGGGAAAAATGGTTGGGAAAAGATAATAGAACTGAACCTTAATCTTGAAGAAAGGACGCTTTTTCAACAAAGCGCAGAAGCTGTAAGAACAACAAATAATGTACTAAAGGACTTGAAATTAGTCTGATAGTTCATTCCGAAGATGGAACAATTTTTGTATAAAAATAATAAGGAGGGGTATTAGCTCAGTTGGCTAGAGCGTTTGCATGGCATGCAAGAGGTCATCGGTTCGATTCCGATATGCTCCACAAAAGTTTTCAACAAATTAATAAGCGCATAACTGGCTGATTTAAGTATACTTGACAATATTTAGCAAAAGTTTATCCACAATAGCTTTTGTCAAATAGCAATTTATTATTATTTTTACACACTCAAAATCGCATAGATAAAGTTATGGAAGTAAAGAAAACACCTAAAGCCGATCTGGAAAGCAAAAAATTAATGTTTAGGGAGATCGGGCTAATAATTGCTCTTGCTGTTTCCCTGTTTGCCTTTGAGTGGAAAAGCACAGACAAGCAAGAAACAACCCTTCAAGCTGATACAGCTGTTACCATTGAAGAAGAGATGATTCCTATAACTCAAGAAACACCTCCTCCTCCTCCTCCATCAATGGAAATACCTCTCGTTACAGACGAATTGCAAATTGTCGATAATGATATTAAAGTTAACACAGATTTACTAATCAATACAGAAGACGATAAAAATCTGGGAGTGGACATCAAAAATTATGTTGTAGGAACAGGTAAGACAGAAGCAGTTGAAGAGGAAGAGATTCCATTCCAGATTGTAGAAGAAAAGCCAAAATTTATGGGTGGCGATGAAAATACTTTTACAAAATGGGTTTTTGAGAGGTTAGTTTATCCTGAAGTTGCCAAGGAAAATGGCATACAAGGACGAGTAACCCTGCAATTTGTAGTAGATACAGACGGAAGTGTCAGGGACGTTAAGGTTATACGAGGTGTCGATCCTGCTTTGGATAAAGAAGCTGTAAGAGTCGTTTCTTCATCACCTAAATGGACACCCGGAAGGCAAAGAGATAAACCTGTAAAGGTCCGCTATATATTCCCGGTAATTTTCCAATTAAGATAAAAATACTTACATAAATATTATATAAAGGCTGCTTCTTACAGATGAAGCCTTTTACATATAATAAACAACATTAATATTTTATGACATTAGAGAAATGTGTACTTATTGGCATCATAACATCAAATGATGATGAATCTAAAGTAACGGAATATCTTGAAGAGCTGGAATTTCTTGCTGAAACGGCTGGGGCAGTTTGTGAAAAAAAGTTTATTCAAAAAATGGAAAAATCCAATAATAAGACTTATGTGGGAAAAGGAAAAATTGAGGAAATCAAAAAATTTATAACAGATAATAACATAAAATTAGTAATTTTTGACGATGAACTCACACCATCACAACTTAGAAATATCGAAACAGAATTAAAGTGTCAAGTACTTGACAGAACTAATCTTATCTTAGACATATTTGCTCAAAGAGCAAAAAGTGCCTATGCAAAGACTCAAGTTGAATTGGCACAATACCAGTATCTTTTGCCGCGTCTGACCAAAATGTGGTCACATTTGGAAAGACAAAGAGGTGGTATAGGTATGAGAGGTCCGGGAGAAAGTCAAATTGAAACTGACAGAAGAATTATCCTTGATAAAATTGCAAAACTTAAAGAACATTTAAAAAAAATTGACAAACAAATGTCCTCACAAAGAGGAAACAGAGGCAGTCTGGTTAGAATCGCTCTTGTGGGCTATACAAATGTGGGTAAAAGCACGATAATGAATCTTTTATCAAAGAGTGACGTATTTGCAGAAAATAAGTTGTTTGCAACACTTGACACTACAGTCCGTAAAGTGGTAATTGAAAATGTACCATTTCTCCTAAGCGATACAGTAGGGTTTATAAGAAAATTGCCTCATCAATTAGTGGAATCATTTAAAAGCACACTTGACGAGGTTAGAGAAGCAGATATATTAATGCATATAGTAGACATCTCTCATCCAGGATTTGAAGAACAGATAAAAGTTGTGAATGAAACTCTGGCAGAAATTGGTGCAAAGGAAAAGCCACAGTACATGGTTTTTAACAAGATTGATCTATATAAATACGTTCCTCAGGATGAATATGACTTTGGGCCAAAGAAGCCTGAAAACTATAGCCTTGAAGAGTTAAAGAAAACATGGATGAAAAAGGTAAATAATCCATGTATATTTATATCAGCAAAAGAAAAAATTCAAATTGACAAACTTAAAAATGACATATACACAATGGTTGCTGAAATCCATGCAGGGAGATATCCATTCAATAATTTTCTTTGGTAGTATCTAACTGCCGGCGAGAATATTTAATTATCTGTTCCACAGGTAATCTTGGAACTTCTCTTCCATTAAAACCTCGCGTTGATTTTGCGGTAAAAAGCGAATTTAATAAAGCTTCTTCAGTTGCTTCTATAGTTGCCATAAAAAGTGGTGACATAGCGTCGTTTTGAAGTTCTTCCGGTGTATAAAAAGGTTGAAGTTCATTGACCAAATTTTGTGGTGCGACAGACATAGCTATTACATAATCTCCGCTTCCATTTGAAGCAATACCGCCAGTCTTTGCCAAACCCATAATTGCTCTTTTGGCCAATCTCTCTAAATTGCGTGAAGTTATGGGAGCATCAGTAATAACAACAATCATACAAGAACCATCTACATCTTGTAAAATATCTTTTCTGTAAGGATATTTTTCAAAAAGTTCGCCTGCTTTAAATCCATCTACTACAAGATTTCCACCGTAATTTGACTGAACTATTACTCCGACAGTATATCCACCTAAAGTTGCAGGCAAAACACGCGAAGATGTCCCAATACCACCTTTAAAACCAAAACATACGGTACCAGTACCAGCTCCAACACATCCCTCTTCTACCGGCCCCGTCTTAGCATTATTTATAGCCAAAAGAACATCCTGCGATGATATTTTTCTTGCTCTGATATTGTTTAACTCACTATCGTTAGTCTCCCCTACTACACCATTAACAGAAACAACACCCTCATTGCCCTTCTGCATAAGAGTATAAGTTATTAATGCATCTAAAGCAGGAGCAATGCTCATAGTATTAGTCAAAATGATAGGTGTCTCAATATTGCCAAGTTCCATTATCTGAGAAATGCCCGTTAACTTGCCAAAACCATTACCAATATAAACCGCAGCAGGAACTTTGTTCCTGAAAATATTGGCTTGATGAGGTATTATTGCAGTAACGCCGGTTCTTATATCATCTCCTTCAATCTTGGTTAAATGACCGACGCTTACTCCGGAAACATCTGTTATAGCATTATATTTACCTGTATTAAAAACGCCAATTTGAATGCCATAATCTCTGACTCGATGTTGAGCAAAAGTAACTATAGACGAGAAAAAAAATAAAAATAAAAAATAAATAAATTTCTCTTTCATACATTTAATCCAATAAATCGCAAAAGTTCATCTCGAACAATAGAGGGTTCCTCAAGAAAACCGTTATGTCCAGAATGTAGCAAAAAAATTGACTTTGCTTCCGAAAGTTCATGTTGCAATATTACTGCCTTATCAACAGGTATATGTTCATCATTCATACCAAAAAATAATAAAAGCGGTTTTCGATATCCCTTTAAAAATTCGAAATTGTCAGGTCTATGCATCAAACCCCGAATTGTAGCAATAATGCCCTCTGGATCATGTGTTTCAGTAAGTTCGACAATTTCATAAATTTTCTCATCCATTCGCCGCAAATTTTCCTTTGCAAACATTTTAGGAATAGCAGTTTTAACAATCAAGGATAATTTTGCATTTCTTATAAGTTCTATCTCTCTTTCTCTGTCCAACCTCTTCTCATCAGAATCAGCCCAAGGAGTTGAATGCATAAGTATCAATCCATCAAAACGGTCATAATAGCGCTTTGCAGCTTCTATAGCAACATAGCCACCCATCGAGTGACCAACAATATATGCTGACTTAACATTGCACAAATCAAGAACAGAATTAACGACATCTGCCATAAAAGGTACAGAATTCTCTTCCTTATTCGAACCAGTTAAACCGTGCCCTGGAAGATCTATTGTTATAACTCTGATTATGTCAGGCAACAAATTTATAAAGTCATCCCAGATGTAAAGAGTTTCAAGATAACCATGAAGAAATATCAAACATTTCTCCCCCCGTGACGTATCAGAAATATGTACGGGAATACCATTACAAGTAGCAAAAAATTCCATTATCCGATATTTACTCAAATTTAATTCTTTTTGAAGATTTTTCATACATTTGTAAAGATACGGGGGCATTTTTTCAAATAAAAGTGAAAAGCCGCATAATGGGAAAAAAACAAATAATTTCTATTTCTATTCTACTGATAATGTGTCTGGCAATGACAGGTTGCAGCAAAGATGCAGACAGTGTCAGTTTTGTTGGGGTATGGGACATAGATACCTCCAGCTTTACTATTGTTTATAATGAGCAAGTCTATTCAACACATCCTGAAGCAATAATGTTTCTCAAAAATAACAGAGATAATATAGTTAAAAGCATAATGAAACCTGAGCAGATTATTTTCAGGAATACAGGCGTGGATTTTGTTTACAAAACTTTCAATCCAGAACTCGTTTATACAGGTACATATACTGTTTACGAGATTTATGCAAATATATACAACAGAGTATTCCCTTCCGGCATTACTGCTGCATGCAATTCTCGGAAACTTGAGTTATACTATACCACTGAATATATGATGACTATTCTAAAAAATATGTTGAATAAAGAAGACCCAGATTACAATGTTTTTGAGAGTCTTATAATCAGTTTTAACGGAGTCGGAGTCTACTACAAAAATTAATCCTTAAGTTTCGCCAACAAAAATTCTCTGTTCAGTCTGGCTATATGAGAAATAGAAACATGCTTTGGACATTCCATTTCACATGCTCTTGTATTTGTACAAGCACCAAACCCCAATTCATCCATTTTATCTACCATTGCCTTGACTCTGTTGGCAGCTTCTACCCTGCCCTGAGGTAAAAGTGCAAGTGAACTGACCCTCGATGAAATAAAAAGCATGGCCGAGCCATTTTTGCATGTAGCTACACATGCTCCACAACCTATACAAGCCGCAGCATCCATACTCTCATCGGCCTTTTCTTTAGGAATTAATATTGAATTAGCATCAGGAACACCACCTGTAGAAACAGAAATATAACCACCCGCCTGTAATATCTGATCAAAAGCATTTCGGTTTACAATAAGATCCTTAATAACAGGCATTGCAGCAGATCTCCAAGGTTCAACAGTGATAGTGTCACCATCATTAAATCTACGCATATGGAGTTGACAAGTAGTTATCTCATTGTCTGGCCCATGAGCTCTTCCATTAATATATAACGAACAGGTGCCACATATACCTTCTCGACAGTCATGATCAAAAGCAACAGGATCATCTCCCTCTCTGATCAACTGATCATTAAGTATATCCATCATTTCAAGAAAAGATGTATCTGGTGAAATATTCGTTACCTTATATGTTTCAAAATGACCTTTAGTTTTAGCATCTTTCTGACGCCATACTTTTAATGTAAAATCCATAATGAAAATGTTTCTTAATCTTTATAGTTTCTAGTAGAAGGCTTGACAAATTCATAATTGAGAGGTTCCTTGTGCAAATTAGGCTCAACCCCGTCTCCAGTATATTCCCATGCACTCACATACATAAAATTATTATCATCCCTAAGAGTCTCGCCATCTTCGGTTTGCATCTCTACTCTAAAATGACCCCCACACGATTCTTTTCTATCTAATGCATCTAAGGCCATCAACTCTCCTATCTCCATAAAATCGGCAACTTTAAGAGCCTTTTCAAGTTCTTGATTTAATTCAGAGAATGTACCCGGTACTTTAACGTCGTGCCAGAACTGCTCCCTTAAAACTCTGATCTCTTCTATTGCCTTCTTAAGCCCACTTTCGTTCCTGGCCATTCCAACATATTCCCACATAATATGTCCAAGTTTCTTGTGATAAAAATCAACTGTTTGAGTCCCATTTATTGAAAGCAGTTTGTCTACCTTTTTTTTGACATTACTTTCTGCCTCAACAAAAGCAGGATCATTTATATCTGTCTTTGGTACCTGAATCTTGGAAGCAAGATAATCGCCTATTGTATAAGGCAAAATAAAATAACCATCAGCGAGTCCCTGCATAAGAGCTGAAGCACCTAAACGATTCCCGCCATGATCACTAAAATTAGCTTCACCTATTGCATACAAACCAGGTATAGTTGTCTGAAGATTATAATCTACCCATAGTCCTCCCATAGTATAGTGAATTGCAGGATAAATCATCATAGGTTCCTTGTATGGGTTGACATCAGTAATCTTTTCGTACATCTGAAAAAGGTTGCCGTATCTCTCTGCAATAACATGCTCGCCGAGTCTTTCTATTGCACTCTTAAAATCAAGAAAAACGGCAAGTCCGGTCTCATTAACACCATATCCAGCATCACATCTCTCTTTAGCAGCCCTTGAAGCAACGTCGCGCGGTACTAAATTACCAAATGCAGGATAACGGCGTTCAAGATAATAATCACGATCCTCTTCTGGTATTTGGGATGGTGCAATCTCTTTGTTCCTCAGTTTTTTAACATCTTCTAATTTCTTTGGAACCCAAATTCTTCCATCATTACGTAAGGATTCGCTCATCAAAGTAAGTTTACTTTGTTGTTCGCCATGAACCGGAATACAAGTTGGATGAATCTGAGCAAAACAAGGATTTGCAAAATAAGCACCCTTTTTATAACATTGCCATACTGCAGAACCATTGCTGTTCATAGCATTAGTGGAAAGAAAGAAAACATTGCCATAACCCCCAGAAGCAAGAACTACTGCATGTGCTCCATGCCTTTCTATCTCCCCTGTAACCAAATTCCTGGCGATAATCCCCTTCGCTTCTCCATTAATCAGAACTAAATCCAGCATCTCATGACGAGTGTACGATTTAACATTCCCAAGATGTATCTGACGGTTCAGAGCTGCATATGCTCCCAATAAAAGTTGCTGACCGGTCTGGCCTCTTGCATAAAATGTTCGACTTA
This sequence comes from Bacteroidales bacterium, assembly GCA_018434395.1. Lineage (GTDB taxonomy): Bacteria > Bacteroidota > Bacteroidia > Bacteroidales > UBA932 > Bact-08. The sequence continues at coordinate 18,966 of JAHDPK010000008.1, forward strand.
CCTGAGCACCTCCAAAAGAGCGATTATCCAACATACCACTGTATTCTCTTGCAAAAGGGACTCCTTGAGCCACACATTGGTCAATAATTAAATTACTTACCTCAGCAAGACGATAAACATTTGCCTCCCTGCTTCTATAATCTCCTCCCTTTATAGTATCATAAAAAAGACGATAAACAGAATCATTATCATTTGGATAATTTTTTGCAGCATTGATGCCTCCCTGAGCCGCTATAGAGTGTGCTCTTCGAGGAGAGTCACTGATACAGAAAACTTTAACATTATATCCAAGTTCTCCAAGCGATGCTGCAGCTGAAGCCCCTCCCAAACCAGTACCAATAACAATAATTTCCAGTTTTCTTTTGTTTGCAGGACTTACAACTTTTATATGCGCCTTATGTTCTGTCCACTTCTGGGACAAAGGGCCTTCAGGAACTCTTGAAATCAGCTTTTCGGACATTTTAAACTATTTTAAAAAGTCTACAAAGGTAGGCATATTAAGATAGATAGCAAATTGTAAATCAATTTTTGTAACTTTACAACGCCAGAATATCGGGAATATAAAATCATGTATAACAGATAATTATCAATAGAATTATGAAAAAAACATTATCGTTTATTATAACTTTGAGTATCTTCTTCTCCTTAAGTGCTCAAAGTGATATCATACCAAAACCTCAAAAAGAGATCTACAAAAATGGATTCTTTGTTATTGACAAAAATTGTGTAATATACAGTAACGAAAAAAATGCGTTTAATTGTAATTATCTTCAGGATAAAATTCAAAAAGCCACTGGTTTTCCCTTTACCAAAGTCAAAAAACATCCTTTAAACAATTATGTTATACTTGAAATTGATCCACAGATGGAAATCCCTGTAGAAGGTTATGTTATGAAAAGCGATTCAACTGGAATTATAATTAAGGCAAAGACAAAGGCCGGTATTTTTTATGGTATACAGTCATTTCTCCAATTACTTCCACCGGCAATATATTCCGGAAGGGCAACCGGAAGAGAGGAATGGAAGATCCCAATTTGTAATATAGAAGATTATCCAAGATTTTCATACAGAGGAATGATGCTCGACGTTTCACGGACATTCTTTGATTATGATGTTATAATTAAATATATCGACTGGTTATCTTACCATAAAATCAACAAGTTTCATTGGCATCTGGCTGACGATAACGGATGGAGAATAGAAATAAAAAAATATCCTGAACTTACAACCAAAGGAGCATGGAGAGGTCCGGAAGAAGTATTGCAACCATCATATGGCTCAGGTAATAAAAGATACGGAGGTTTTTATACTCAGGAACAGATCAAAAAAATAGTTGCTTATGCAGCAGAAAGAAATATTGAAATAATACCTGAAATTGACCTTCCAGGACACAGTAGGGCTGCAACATCTACTTATCCTCAAGTTTTATGTAGAAAAACTGATGCAAGCCTCAGTATTCAGGGAGAAGGGAAAAATGTCTGGTGTGTTAGTAAAGAGAGTAATTACAAAATGCTTGAGGATATTATAGCAGAACTTGCACATCTGTTCCCTTCAAAATATATACATATAGGAGGAGATGAGGTAAACTACTCCGCCTGGAAAAATTGTCCGGATTGCAATGCTTTAATGGAAAAGATGGAAATGAAGGAACCTGCTGAATTATTAGGTTACTTTGTTAAAAGAATGGAAAATATTGTAGAAAAACATGAAAAGCATATGGCAGGATGGGATGAAATCATTGATGGCGGAAAACTTAAACCGGAAACCAGAGTTTATGCATGGAAAAGTGTTGACAGAGGAATTAAGGCAGTTCTGAAAGGACAGCCAACAGTAATGCAGCCCAGCCAATTTTGTTACTTGGATATGAAGCAGTCTGAGGTAGAAAGAGGACACAACTGGGCAGGAATTGTAACTCTTGAAAAAACCTATTCATTTGACCCTGCTGCAAAGGATCAAATACCTGACAGTTTAAATTATCTGGTACTCGGGGTCCAAGGAGGTTTATGGACAGAACTTCTCAATAAACCTGCAAGATTTATTGAATATCAGACATTTCCCAGACTTGCATCTCTGGCAGAAGTAGGTTGGACAAATCAGGAACTTAGAGACTGGAATGATTTTAAAGATAGGATTGAAAAAAAACATTACAACAGAATGTTTAATATGGGAATATCTTTCCGGCTTCCTCCACCAGTAATTACCTATGAAGGTGAAGCATTGAAAAGCCAACTTCCATATCCTTGGGCAGTCATAAGATATACTTCTGATGAAAGTAATCCAACAGAATTTTCTCCTGTCTTCAGAGGAGAAATCTATACTGACAATCCTTTTAAATATAGATTTGCAACATTTTATAAAGATGAATTAATAAGCCAGACAGTAAAGGTTAGTAATGTTTCATATAATTACCAAAAGCCTGTAACCAAAATCGAAACATCAATATTATTTCAATCAAAATTCCCTTTGGGAAACATTTGTGACTATAATTTTAACACTTATTCAAGAAGTATTGAAAAATTAAAAGAAGGAGATTACCTCTTGTATCTTTTTGACAATCCTGTATGCACAAAAAGAATTACTGTTATTTCAGGAATTCCACAAATAGACTTTTATACAATTACTGATGGTTACGTTGAATACTCCTATGATGGAAAAGAGTTTATCAAAGGAAATAAATTTACAGATGGAATATCTGTAATTTACCCTGAAAAACCGATATTGGCAGTTAAAATTGTAATAACTGGGGCAAATGATGGTTCAACAGCTGCCTTTAATGACCTGCAAATAGATTAAATACCTGAATATGTTTTAATTACTATATTCTCAGCCTGTTTGTTTAACTCAGAAAGTTCATGTAGGTTAAGACCGTTAACTCTCCATCTCTCAATACTTCTCTCAAAAAGTAAAAAAATAGAGGAGTCTGCATTAATGGTGCGACTCATGTAACCACCATTTTTTGAATTATATATTAGATTGAAATTCATGTATTTGCTTCCATTACCACGTTTTAAGGAGAATGTTAAATTTTTAAGACGAAGAGCCTGGTCACAAGCATAAGCATTATTTGAAGCTGTAGATTTAACCATTACAGAAGGTTGATTTTCTCCGGCCTTTACCCATAGAGGAAAAGCAATTCCTGCAGGAGGATAGCCGAGTATAGTCCACATTATTGTCATTTCAGGATTTTCTCCCTTTTTAATTCCTTGAAAAACAATTGAAGCAGTTGAAATTTTTCGAGGAATAAAATCCTGATCAATTACCCATCCAGTTCCTTTTTCAGGAGAAAATTCTGGTTTCAAAAGATCAATACCCAAAAGAGAGTGATAAAAAGACCTCGAAAGATTATTAAATATCCATTGCGGATTAATATTACAAAAAGGAGCTTGTTTGGAAACGATATCTGAAGCCGTTCTAAACCTTATATAACCCATTCCTTCATTCATCCTGCCTGTGTAAGAAAAATTTGTATATATAAGATATCCTTCAGGTGCTATTTTTGGATCATTTGCATCAACTTTAGTAAATTTTTGGTTATTAACCTCATAATAAGCAGCTCCTCCCTCAGCATCAATCACTCCAAAGTTTGCTTCTACTCTAAGAGGTTTTTTTCTGTTATTTAAAAACTTTTCAAAATCTTCCAAGTTCTTACATTGGGAAAGTGCTTCGAACATAAGGACTCCCTCCATATCCATATTTTTAAGATCATCTTCCTTCAAATTGTATGATGCCGTATTAATAATTGAAAAGCCAGCAGAATTAGTACCTGCCCACACAATCCCTGAAGTATCGGGACTGTTGACTAGGCCTAAAAAATCGTATTTTTTACCTTTAAAAAACTGAATTCTATTATTATCTTCTCCTGTATCACGATGTTTCCAAAGAAGTGGTCTTCCATCTGGAGTAATTTTTCCGGTAATAATGGCTGATGTACAGGCAAAAGACTCTACTATTATACCAAAGGGAAAAATTAATAAAAAAATTAAAATCAAAAATTTTTTCATAGCTTAAGTTTTTAAAAAAGAGTTAATTTGTCATCTATACAATTTTTCGAAATATTAAGATGCTCATATGCAAGATCAGTGACTATTCTTCCTCTTGGAGTACGTTGAATAAACCCTTCCTTTATCAAAAAGGGTTCATAAACTTCTTCAATTGTTCCAACATCCTCACTAACGGCAGTGGCTATTGTACTTACTCCCACAGGGCCTCCTTTGAATTTGTCGATTATGGTTATGAGAATCTTGTTATCCATCATATCAAGTCCCCTTCTATCTATATTCAAAGCATCCAGAGCATATTTTGTTATGTCAAGATTTATTACTCCGCTTCCTTTAACTTGTGCAAAATCTCTTACTCTTCTAAGAAGAGCATTTGCAATTCGTGGAGTTCCTCTGCTTCTGCCAGCTATTTCCTTTGCTGCCTCACTATCTATTTGAATATTAAGAATTGATGCACTTCTTATAATAATTTTTAACAATATATCGACATCATAATATTCCAAATGCGACTGAATTCCAAATCTGGCTCTTAAAGGAGAAGTAAGAAGTCCGCTTCTGGTAGTAGCTCCTATTAAAGTAAAAGGATTTAAAGTCAGCTGAACAGATCTCGCTCCAGGTCCTCTGTCAATCATAAGATCAATGATAAAATCCTCCATTGCAGAATATAAATATTCTTCTACAACAGGTGAAAGTCTGTGAATCTCATCTATAAACAAAACATCTCCCTTATTAAGAGATGTTAATAGACCTGCAAGATCACCAGGTTTATCTAATACAGGACCAGAAGTAATTTTCATTCCTACGCCTAACTCATTAGCCACAATATGTGCAAGAGTTGTTTTTCCCAAGCCCGGGGGTCCATGAAGCAAAATATGATCTAAAGCTTCTCCTCTGAGCATCGCAGCTTTTACAAAAATTTTGAGATTTTCAATAATTTTTTCTTGGCCTGCAAATTCAGAAAAATCCTGTGGTCTGATCTCTCCATCAAAATCTTTATCTTTGTTTTCTCTCTCTTCACGAGGATCAAAAGCTTTCATTGAAATTTATCTTTATACAAATATATATTATTCTTTTTATAATATAGTTTGATATTATTTATTGTCTGTTAATATGTTTATAATGTTTCTTATTAACTAAAAAAACTACTTATTAACATATATAAACAATTTTAATAACACTATATTTAAAATTAATCTATTAATAAATAATAATTTAGGATTCTTATTAACATTAGTTAATATCATAACATAATTTTTTTCAACAATTATTATTGTTAAAAATTATTGGATAGATTGATGATAATTAATTATTGAAAAATTTGGAAAATTCAGATACTTTTTAGTATATAAATTTTTCTGAAATAGAAAAAATAACTTATCAATAATTTTCAACACACAATCAAATTAATATAAACAGCTCTTTATTTTTAATGTTAATAAACTATATTTGCTGCAGTGTATGAGTGATGTTATAGAAGAAGCGGTAGATTTCGTAGGACAAGAGTCTAATAAAGAGCTTATTAAATGGGTAAATAGTTCAGAAAACGGATCTCTTGTTGTAGAAGGATTATGCTGTTCGGCCAAATCTTTAGCCATGGCATCTGCCATGAAAAGAGGGATTCATATGGTTATTTTAAACAGCAGAGAAGATGCGGTTTATTTTGCTTCAGATCTTTCTGCTCTTTTAGATAGTGAAAGTGTTTATTTTTTCCCATCTTCAGTTAATACAGCTCTTAGAAATAAACATTACGACTCTTCGTCTCAGGTTCAAAGAACTGCGGCTATCAAAGCATTGAGTTCTTATTCAGATAATAGTACTAATAATAACGGGCGAGTTATTCTTGTTGGGTATCCTGAATCCTTCTCAGAAAAAGTAGTTAATAAGAAAAAACTTAAATCAAATATTTTAAAAATTTCTACTGGGGACGCCCTTTCACATGAGTTTGTAAAAGAAACGCTCCAACTCAATTCTTTTAGAAGGGTTGATTTTGTGCAAGAACCTGGAGAATATGCACTAAGGGGTAGTATTATAGATCTATTTTCATTTTCAGACAGTAAGCCATACAGACTGGATTTTTTCGGCGACCAGATTGAAAGCATAAAAATTTTCGATATTGACACTCAAAGGTCTTTAGAGGAGATACAAAGCGTAGAGATTTATCCTAATATATATGAGGGGACAGAATCAGAAGAATTAATAGATATTTTTTCTTTCACAGGAAACGACTCTTTTTTATGGTTTTGTGATTATGATTTTTTTGCTCAAAAGTTAGAATTTTTAGAATATCTGACAAAGCAAAAAAAAATTTTTTTATCATCAGTATCTTCAAATATTTCATGTGATAAAAAAATCGTTTATAAGACTGTCCCACAACCGGTATTTAATAAAAATTTCGAACTGCTTGCAAGAGAAATCAAAGAAAGGCAGAACGCTGGTTACAAAGTTTATATATTAAGTGATAACTCTCATCAAATTGACAGACTCAGGAGCATTTTTTCTTCTTCCTTTTCAGATGATAAGGTGATTTTTCTGACTAAATCCATATCTCTTCATGAAGGATTTATTGATCATATAGCTAAACTATGTATCTTTTCAGATCATCAGATTTTTGAAAGATATCACAGGGTAAAGCCTAACAGAAGTGTTGAGAGAAGTGAAAGACTAACTATTAATGAACTCAATTCATATCAGATAGGAGATTATATTGTTCACATTGATCACGGCATAGGTATTTTCGGAGGTCTTGTAAAGACAAATATCAACGGAAAACAGCAAGAAGCTGTAAAAATAATGTACAAGGACGGAGATGTAATTTTTGTCTCAATTCATGGCCTCCACCGTATCTCAAAGTACAAATCTGCTGATTCCCAACCACCTAAAATATATAAACTTGGCACTGGTGCCTGGCAAAAACTCAAGAGTCAGACAAAGTCAAAGGTTAAGGATATTGCCAAAGACTTGATTTTGCTATATGCAAAAAGAATGGATTCAAAAGGATTTGCTTTTTCTCCTGATTCTTATTTGCAGAACGAACTTGAGGCATCATTTCAGTTTGAGGATACACCAGATCAGATAAAAGCGACAATAGCAGTAAAGGAAGATATGGAACAGCCTTATCCTATGGATCGTCTTTTATGTGGAGATGTAGGTTTTGGGAAGACCGAAGTTGCAATAAGGGCTGCATTTAAAGCAGTTATTGACGGGAAACAGGTAGCTTTACTTGTCCCTACAACAATATTGGCTCTTCAGCATTATAAAACTTTTACTGCACGTCTTAAAGACTTTCCATGTACGATTGATTATATATGCAGGCTTAGAGGTTCAAAAGAGATATCTGAAATCTCAAAACAGATTGAGAATGGAAAAGTTGATATTATAATTGGTACACATAGACTGCTAAATAAGGAAATTAAGTTCAAGGATTTAGGGCTGCTAATTATTGATGAAGAGCAAAAATTCGGCGTTGCAGCCAAAGAGAGACTCAGACAAATGAAAACAAATGTGGACACATTGACTCTGACTGCAACTCCAATACCGAGAACTCTTCAATTTTCTCTTTTGGGAGCCAGGGACCTTTCAATAATTAATACTCCGCCACTCAACAGGCTTCCGGTTGAGACCGAAATTATTAGTTTTGATGAAGATATTATTAGAGACGCTATTAATTATGAAGTTGAACAAGGAGGTCAGGTTTTTTTTGTGCATAACAGAGTGGAAAATATTAAAAGTGTTGAAGAGATAGTGAAAAGATTATGTCCAAATGTTAAGACTTGCATATGCCATGGCCAGATGGAATCTACACAGCTTGAGAAGATTATTCTTGATTTTATGGAGGGCGATTACGACGTTCTTGTTTCTACAACAATTATCGAAAACGGGATTGATATTCCCAATGCAAATACTATTATAATTAATCAAGCACAAAATTTTGGATTGAGTGATCTTCACCAGCTTAGGGGTAGAGTTGGCCGTTCAAACAGAAAGGCTTTCTGCTATTTGATTGTTCCACCTTTGACTTCTTTGACAGAAGATGCCAGGAGGCGGTTAAAAGCTATTGAATCTTTCTCTGAACTTGGAAGTGGCTTTAACATTGCAATGCAAGACCTTGACATTAGGGGGGCAGGTAACCTTTTAGGTGGAGAGCAAAGTGGATTTATCAGTGACATTGGTTTTGAGACCTATCAAAAAATTCTTGCTGAAGCTTTTAATGAGATTCGTCAAGAAGATGGGATGTCATTAAATGAAGGAGAAGCGAGATCCAAAGTTGAGGAAACATATATTACTGATTGCGTTATTGATACGGATTTTGAGATACTTATTCCGGATGATTATGTAAATATTGTTGCTGAAAAGATAAGACTTTACAAAGAGCTTGATTCTCTTACAGAGGATATTGAGATAGATAAATTTCTTGAGGAGATGAAAGATAGATTTGGTCCTGTTCCGAGTCAGGTAGAACAATTAACATACACTGTAAAACTTAGAAGAATTGCAGTTGGACTTGGTTTTGAGAGGATTACTTTAAAAAATGGGATTATGCTGGCTTATTTCGTAAGTAATCAATTATCTTCCTATTATCAATCTAATAAGTTTGCAAAAATTTTGTCTTTTTTACAGACCAAATCCAAGCGTTTTAAATTGAAAGAACAAAGAGATAAATTGTACATTTCAGTTGAGAATGTCAAGAGTATGGAAAGTGCATATAAAATTTTACTTGAGATGAATAACATATAATATTATCTTTATATTTTTTAATGAATCTATTAGTTGATATAGGGAACAGTTCTGTAAAAGCAGTATATGCTTCAAAAGGTAATTTTAGTCCTGTATACAGTTGTTTTAATGACAATTACTTTGAGTTTATATATGATTTAATTAATGATGGAAAGCCCAACAAGATTTTTATCTCATCCGTGAGAGGTTTTGATGTTGGTGAAAAAGTGAAACTCGAAGAGACTTGTGATGAATTGATAGTGGTAGATTCTAAAATGGATCTTCCTATTAAAATTAATTATTCTACTCCTAATACACTTGGCTCAGACAGAATTTGTGCTGCAGTTGGGGCGTCATTTTTTTTCCCGGAGATGAATGTAATAATTTTTGATTTTGGTACTGCACTTACAATTGACAGATTATCAGTCTCAGGGGAATTTTGCGGTGGAAATATTTCACCGGGTATGATGACACGAATTAGAGCTTTGCATGATTATACACATATGCTTCCCCTGATCGATATTCCCGAAAAAATTACAGAAATGGGAAAATCTACAAAAGAGGCTGTTGAGTCTGGCATAATTTTGGGAATACTATTTGAATTGGAAGGTTATATGAATCGTAATCCTGATTCTGTTTATATTTTTTCAGGGGGTGATGCGATTTATTTTGCCAAAAGGATGAAAAAGTCGATATTTGTGGTTTATAATTTAGTTATAATGGGCTTAGCCCGGATTGCAGATTACCATGCCAAGTTTTAAAGTGAAAGGGAAAGGGCTGTGTTTAATACTCACTCTTTTTATTTGTAGCAAAATGGTTGCGCAGACAACCGACGCACTAAGTACCTATACCCCTTATTCGCTTTTTGGCGTAGGAGATGTTTCAAGGCCTGGTACTGCATTTAACAAGAGCATGGGAAGTATAGGCATAGGAGTTAAGGATATGAGATATATTAATTATTTAAACCCTGCATCAATTGTGGAACGAGACTCTCTCTCGTTTATGGCTGATTTTGGCATGGAACAGAATAATCATTATCTTTCGGGCAATGGTGTAAAATCAGCTTATAACAGTTTCAATATGCACCATTTGCTTATAACTTTACCGATCTACAAGAGATCAACTTTTATTATTGGTGCTGTTCCTTTTAGTAGTGTGGGTTATAAATTTGCCAAAAAGGAGACCGATCCTGAAATAATAAATGAAATGGGCGATGTTGAATATCAAAAATATGGTACTGGAAGCATAAGTCAACTACTTGCTGGAGCGTCTGTTAAAATAAAGAATTTCGCAATTGGTGCAGAGGGAATATACTATTTTGGCACAATTGACAGATATTCCAATGTTGTTTTTTCTTCAAGCACAACATATAGGCAAATTCTTACTGGGTATGACTATGTTGTTGGAGCTTTTTCAGGCAAATTTGGATTGCAGTATACGCAGAAAATAAAGCCTGAGATAGAAGCAACCATGGGTATCACTTATTCTCTTAAGACCAAACTTAGTGGTGATATAACAAGATATGCAAAGGCAACTGATATAGCGGGTAATTTGGATACTATCTTATTTGATAAGAAAAATGACCCTGTGATGTCTGTGCCTGCTGAATTGGGCATAGGATTTTCTGTTAGAAAGAGTGAAAAATGGATGTTTGGTGCCGATTACGTAGTTCAGAACTGGTCTGGAATTAATTTTACTGAAACCCCCGGTATAGATTTCAAGGCAGTTAATAGTTCTGCTTTCAGGATTGGGGCTGAGTATACTCCAAACCTTTATGATATACGTTACTATTATAAAAGGATTACCTATAGAGCTGGTCTGTATTATGATCAGTCATACATGAAAGTTTTTGGAAGTCAGGTAAATTCACTCGGCTTTACTTTAGGGATGAACTTTCCTATTTCGAGATGGTTCAACTCATTGGGTTTGACGTTGGATGTTGGTCAAAGAGGCACATCTTCTGACAAACTTGTGAAAGAAAATTATTTTATGGTGGGAATTAGTTTTGCGTTACATGATATTTCATGGTTCCGTAAAGTAAAATATGATTAATAATAATTATAGAAAATTTGAAATTTAAAAAATATCAGCTATGAGAAAAGCGCGCACTTTATTAGTAATTGTAATTATTACTTTAACTTCAACTCTAGGGTATTCTCAAGGTAAATATGGTAAGGATAGTGTTGAATGTTTGAAAAATCTTCAATTTTATATAGATGCCTTGAAAGCAAACAACAATGATGAGGCTGCAGTTTATTGGAGAAGGGCATTTAAATTATGTCCCCCAACTGCAAGTGAAAATCTTTTCAAGAATGGAGCAAATATTATGAGCTACCTTATTGATAAAACTACGGATCCGAAACTCAGAGCGAGCAGAATTGACACATTATTGGGTCTATATGACATACGTATGGCTAATTTCCCTAAATCAAAAGCTTCTGCCACCACATATAAATTTTACAAGATATTGCAATATATGGCGGACCATGATCAGATGGTAATGGATGCTTTTAACGAAACTTTAAAAGTTTGTGGAGATATGACAGAAAGCGATGTTCTTGTTGCAGGCATGGGTAAAATTTACGATATGTACACAAAAAAAACTGCTACTGAAGAAGACGTATTAAATATGTACTCAAGAATATCTCAAATACTAGATAATCAGATTAAGAGTGAAGATGCAGATGCAGATGTCAAGACACAAGCAATGAGTGCTAAACAAAAGGTTGACTTAATTTTTGTAAACAGTGGTGTGGCAAATTGTGACAATATTGTCGCTCTTTATAGTCCTAAGTTTAAGGAGAATCCTACTGATAAAGATGTGGTTGCAATTATTGTCAAATTGCTCGGTGATGCAGGATGTTTCTCTGAAGACCTTTACATTAAAGCAGTTGAGGAGTTGTACAAGATTGACCCATCTTATAAATCGGCATCCGCACTTGCCAAGCTTTATGTAATGCGTAATGATTTTGCTAATGCAATTAAATATTTACAAGAGGCAATAGACAGTCCGGAGTCAAATGATATTGAAGACGGTTCTCTGTTAATGGATATGGCAACATATTATGTTAAACTGGAACAATTCAATAAAGCTGCAGAAGTTGCAAGAGAAGCGATGCAAAAAAATCCTTCGGTTGCAGGCCAGGCATATATGATTATTGGTACAGCTTGGGGTATGGCTAGATGTGGAGGCAACGAGATTGAATCAAGAGCTCATTTCTGGGTAGCTGTTGATTATTTTATTAAAGCAAAGAATGCGGATCCTTCATTAGCAGCTGATGCCGACAAGATGATCAGACAGTTTAGTCAGTATTTTCCACTTCAGGAAGAGGCCTTTATGTATGATATTACTGATGGAAGTTCATTTACTGTAAACTGTAACGGCATGTCTGCCACAACGATAGTTAGGACAAGGAAATGATCATGTCTTCGGGAAGTAATCCTCGATATCTGAAACAAATGTTTGTAGCAGCCACTTTTGTGGTTGCTACACTCGTTTTATCATGTAAAAGTGACATTCCTGCTACTGATCCTATTTCTACCGAGGAATTTCCAACCCAAATAGTTGATAATATGTATTTTCAACAGACAGAAAATGGAATTGTGGTTTTAAGAGTTTTTGCAAAAAGAATGGAGCGATATACTACGGCAAAAGAACCGTATGAATATTTTCCTAAGGGGATTAATGTTAAGGCATATACAAGAGACGGAGTTCTTGAGACAGAGATTAGAGCAAATTCGGCAAAGCATAAGACTGCTGCAAACAACGAAATCTGGGAAGCCTATGGCAATGTTGTGATTAACAATTATATGAAGGGTGAGGAAATGGTAACCGATACACTTTATTGGAACAGACTTACAAAAAAAATATATACTCATTGTGTTGTAAAACTTAAGTCTCCGGATGTTTTTATGCAGGGTATAGGTATGGAGTCAGATGAGATGGCCAGAAATGCTCTAATACTCAATCCTTTCGACAGTTATGCTGTTGTGGCCAAGGATTCTCTTGAGATGCCATTTATTGATTCTGTTAATTTTATCGGTCCGCTTTTACCAAAAAAAGAAGTTAAATGATATTGACTATTTTTATATTATTGCTCTCATTGTCTATTGTTGCAATTTTTACTGCACTGGAAACTGCTTTACAAAATTACAATGTAGTAAATATAGAGTTTGACAAGAAACAGGGACTTAAATATGCAGAAATTGTTGACAGTATGACAAAGGAAAGGAAAAGAGCCACCTCATCGCTGAGAATTGGTAAGATGGTTTTTTTGCTCATATTTGGTATTTCGTTTTATATCTTGACCTATAGATCATTATGCTCACTTTTTCATGATTTGAATTATGTGGTGCTTCTTATAGAAATTTTTCTGATTGTATTTATAGTGCTGGTTATCTCCGAAGTGATTCCGATTATTGTTGGTTCTGTTAATCCGAATAGAATTCTCAAGTTATTTTATAGAGTTGCTTCAATATCATTTAAGATTTTCTCCCCATTTGTCAGTAAAGAAATTGTTATGAGAGAGGAACCAAAAGATCAGGATGCTGTCTTAATTCAAAATGCACTTGGTTTCTCTGATGTATTGTTGAAGAAATGTATGATACCCCGGACTGAGGTGTGTGCAGTTGATGAGGAGACTACTTATGCTGAACTTTTAGATCTGTTTGTCAGAACAAACTATTCAAGAATAATTGTATATAGGGAAAGTATCGATGCAATTACAGGATATGTTCATTCTAAGGATCTTTTTAGAGGCGAGAGACCGGTTAGGGAGTTAATAAGAAAAATTGGATACTTCCCTGAAACGACACATGCCAGGGAGCTTCTTGAAACGCTTATCAAGAGTCATAGTACAATTGCTGTTGTAATTGACCAATTTGGAGGCACAGCAGGAATCATAACTCTTGAAGATCTTTTTGAGGAAATTTTTGGAGAAATTGATGACGAGTTGGATAACGATGAGCTTATAGAAATAAGACAGGAAAACGGTGAATTTATTTTTTCCGGCAGGATAGAGGTTAAATATTTAAATAGAGAATATGATCTTGGTATTCCCGAATCTGACGAATATGAAACACTTGCTGGTTTTATAACTTTTTATAATGAAAATATACCGATTGCAGGAGATGTAATTAAGTACGAAAATTTAGTTTTTACTGTACTGAAAACTTCATTAAACAGGATAGAGACAGTTTCACTTAGAATAGTTGACGAATAGGGGAGGTAAAATAATTTTTTTACGTATCTTCGCGGCCAAACATATAATTACTTAAAATTAATACACGATGGCAGTTCTAGAAAAGATCCGGGTTAAGATGGGTGTCTTTATTACTTTAATTATAGCTATTGCACTTTTATCTTTTATTATAGATCCAGGAACGTTACAATCGGCACTCTCAATTTTTTCTTCAAAGTATGATGTTGGAGAAATGAATGGGAAATCAATAACATATCAAGAATATCAGAAGAAAGTCGATTATTTTACAAAGATATTTCAGTTAACTTCCGGTTCATCTACAATGAGTGATGAGACTCAGGAATATGTTAACCAAAGTGCCTGGCAGGAACTCATTACAGAGAATGTTTTACTTCCTGTAATGGATATGGCCGGAGTTAAAGTTGGCGATGATGAAATGGTGGATCTCAGCCAAGGGACAAATATTTCTCCTGTGCTTTTGAGAGAACAAACTTTTATTGGTGAAAACGGTCAGTTTGACAGATCCAGACTGGTTCAATTTATAAAGCAAATACCTCAGGATAATTCCGGTAATCTTTCAACATATTGGAAGTTCCTTGAAAATAATATCAGAACTGAGCAAATATTTTCGAAATACATTTCTCTTCTTGTAAAAAGCTCAATCTACAATCCTGTTGAACTAAGAAGAATAATAGAAGAGAATAATGTTACATCCGATGTCTCATTTGTATTGCAACCATATGCATTTGCTCCTGATAGCACAGTTACTGTCTCAAAGCAGGAAATAAAGGATTATTACAATAAATACAAAAGACATTTTTACAGGAAAGCAAGCAGAGATATTGAATATGTAGTATTCAATGTTGTCCCTTCCGAAACAGACATGGAACTGGCAAAGAAAAGTATTGATAATCTATTTGATGAATTTGCAACTACAGATAATCTTAAGAATTTTTTGGCCAAAAATTCCGATAAACCTTTAGATCCATATTATTACAAAGAGGGAGAATTGGCAGCCGTATCTCCGATTCTGGACAGTTTTGCCTTTAATGCCTCCGTAAATGCAGTACTTCCTGTTTTTCTTCAAGATTATACATATATGGCGGCAAGAATAAATGATAAGAAGCAGATGCCTGATTCCGTTTATGTTCAACATATTCTCATTCAGAATTCGGACAGGTCTGCAGCAAATAAATTGGCTGATTCTCTTATTCAACTTCTCTCCAAGGGAGTAGATTTTTCTGAACTTGCCGCTAAATATTCTGCAGACAAAAACCCTAATGTTACTCCGGGTGATATCGGATGGATGACTCAACAACAATTAATTCCTGGATTTGAACCTTGTTTTGATCTTGTTCCGGGCAAGATAAACAAGCTGGAGACAGATTATGGCATTCATGTGGTTAAGGTTAAGGAAATGAGTAAGCCGGTCACAAAAGTTCAGCTGGCAGTTTTGGTAAAAGAGGCTTTGGCAAGTAAAGAGACATATCAAAAATATTATTCTCAAGCAAATGATCTTGCTACTAAGGCAAACGGCAATATTGAAAAATTTAATGCAGCAGTCAAGGAGTTAAATTTAATTGCCATTCCTGCTTCAGGCATTGAACCGGGTGCAAAAAATGTTGCTACTTACAAAAATGCTCGTGAAATAAGTCGTTGGGCATATGAAGCAAAAGTGGGAGATGTTTCTAATAT
This sequence comes from Bacteroidales bacterium, assembly GCA_018434395.1. Lineage (GTDB taxonomy): Bacteria > Bacteroidota > Bacteroidia > Bacteroidales > UBA932 > Bact-08. Next base: position 34,573 of record JAHDPK010000008.1, read on the forward strand.
TATTGCTGTAGATAACAAATATTTCTTTGTCGTTGCACTTACAGCTGCTTATGAAGAGGGGATACCGGAAATGAGTGCCGTTGAACCAAAAATTGTCGAAATTATCAAGAAAGAAAAGAGTGATAAGAAAGCTGTCGCAGAGGTTGCGGAGAAGATTAAAGGACTTGCGACTATGGATGAAATTGCGAATGCTTTGGGTTTAACAATAAGTAAACAGGAAGGAATTTCTTTTGGTGCTCTTGGATCACAGTCGTTTGACCCTAAATTTATTGGATCAGTGTGTGGAGCTGAAGTCAATAAAGTTACAGGACCTATTGATGGGACTGTAGGTGTTTATGTGTTCAATGTAGATGTAAGACAAACAGGTGCCTTCTTTACAGAAGATGATGCAAAGGCAAGAAATAATCAAATTTTAGGTTTTAAAATGCAAATGTTATCTCCGATTCTTGAAAAGGCAGCAAATGTCAAGGATACCAGGTATAAGTTCTTTTAATTTAAACTTATCGTCAGAGTTTTATTTTATACTGCAAAACGGAAATGCATAATGTCGCCGTCTTGTACAACATAATCTTTTCCTTCAACGTTCATTTTTCCTGCTTCTTTGCAGGCTGCTTCAGAACCATATCTTATAAAATCTTCATATTTAATGACCTCGGCCCTGATAAAGCCCTTTTCAAAATCAGTATGAATAATTCCTGCTGCTTGTGGAGCTTTGGTCCCTTTGTGAAAAGTCCAGGCTTTAACTTCTTGAACACCGGCAGTGAAGTAGGTTTCGAGATTAAGTAATTTGTATGCTGCTCTTATAAGACGGTTAACACCAGATTCCTGTAATCCTATCTCGTTGAGAAACAATTTTCTATCTTCATAACTTTCCAATTCTGCAATTTCTGCTTCAATTTTTGCAGCTACAACCAACATTTGGGCATTTTCATCTTTAATTGCTTCTCTAACTTTATCAACATAAGTGTTTCCACTTTTGGCAGAAGATTCGTCGACATTACATACATATAGAACAGGTTTATCAGTAAGCAAAAACAGATCTTTTGCAAGTTTTTTATCTTCAAGATTGTCAAAAACAACAGTCCTTGCTGAGCGACCCTGTTCAAGAGCAGTTTTGTATTTAAGAAGAACTTCATAGAGTCTCTTAGCTGTTTTGTCTCCTCCGGTCTGAGCCTGTTTTATTACCTTATTCATTCTGCTTTCAATAGTATCGAGATCCTTAAGCTGAAGTTCAGTATCAACTATTTCCTTATCTCTTAGAGGATTGACACTCCCATCTACATGAACAACATTTGGATCATCAAAACATCTTAAAACATGAATAATGGCATCAGTTTCCCTAATATTGGCAAGAAACTGATTGCCTAGGCCTTCTCCTTTGCTGGCTCCTTTTACAAGTCCTGCAATGTCTACAATCTCAACAGTTGCGGGAACTACTCTGTGTGGGTGTACAAGCTGTTCAAGAACTTGAAGTCTATAATCCGGCACCAGGGTTGAGCCAATATTTGGTTCTATAGTGCAGAACGGAAAATTTGCTGCTTGAGCTTTTCCTGAACTTATACAATTGAAAAGTGTTGATTTTCCAACATTAGGAAGGCCGACTATACCACATTGCAGTGACATTTTCTATGATTTTATAAAGTCCGAAATTAATTAATTTTTGCCAAAAAACTTAATAATAAACAAAAAAGCCACAAAATCAGATAATTAACATAAAATGCTCTTAGTATTTACAGACGATTTGTATTTTTATAACATTAATTATTTTTTATATCAGTCTGAATAAAATGACTATAGTACAGAGATGTTGATTTTAAGGATATTAATTATAATAAAAATCGTACTGCTTTCGAGTTTGCTCTTTAGTTTTAACAACCGTTGTAGTGCTCAAATAATAAATTCAAGTTATAAAATTATGTTTTGGAATTTGGAAAATTTTTTTGATCCCTTTAATGATCCTTCTACTTCTGATGATGAATTTACTCCAAAAGGGCAAAGAAGGTGGGGTTGGAAGAGATTTGCCAAAAAAAGAAATGACATTGCGAAAGTAATTATCTCAACTGGTGAAGCTGTAAGCAGTGATAATAGTATAAGTGAGATTAATTACCCTGTTTTGATAGGTTTGGCAGAAGTTGAAAATCATTTCGTGCTGGAACAACTTGTAAAAGCAACACCACTTGCCATGCTTGATTATAAAATAATTCACAGAGACTCTCCTGATGAGCGTGGTATTGACGTAGCTTTGCTTTATAGAAGAAAATACTTTAAGCCTGTCAGTATCAATTATTATCCTGTTATAACCTCGGATACTTCTTTTAAAACAAGATTAATTCTTTATGTAAAAGGCGTATTGGAGGAATTGGACACTCTGCATGTTTTTGTTAATCACTGGCCGTCTAAATTTGGAGGAGAATTGATTTCAGGGCCAAAACGCCAAGCAGCAGCCAAAAAACTTCGAATCGCCTGTGATTCAATTTTTCAATCTAATAACAAAGCAAATATTGTTATAATGGGGGATTTTAACGATACGCCTGATTCGGATCTTTTTAAAAAAGTGATTGGAACCGGAGTAGGCAATTCTAATTTGTATAATTTGGCTATAGGGATAAGAAGGCTTGGAGAGGGGACTATAAAATACAGGGCATCATGGGAGTTGATTGATATGTTTTTTGTCTCTTCAAATTTATTAGACAGAAACGAGCCTGTTTGCTGTTTGGATTGTGCTATGCGGATATTCCGACCTGAGTTTTTATTTGAAGAGGATAAAATTTATCTTGGGAAAAAGCCTTTTCGTTGCTACATAGGCCCTAGATATAACGGAGGTATAAGTGATCATCTTCCTGTTATACTCACCATTGATAAAATGTGGGAAAATCCTTCCAAAATCGGTAGCTTTGTTCCATGATCGTCACACCAAAAAAAGCTTTGGGGCAGCATTTTCTTAGAGATTTGAAAATTGCTAACAGAATTGTGGAGAGTCTCTCACCGATTAGTTCCGAGTGTTTAATTCAGAATGTCGGTTCTCTGGAAGGACTTCATTTACCGAAATTCAATGTTTTGGAAGTTGGGCCGGGAATGGGTGTTCTTACTCAATATCTTGTTAACAAGGACAATATTAATTTTAAGGTGGTTGAGATAGACAGTGAGGCAGTGGAGTATCTTCAAAATAATATTCCTGAGCTGGATGGAAAAATTATTGAAGGGGATTTTTTGAAATTGAACTTGGAAAGTGTTTTTGAAGGGTATTTTTTTGTTATCGGAAATTTTCCATATAATATTTCGTCACAGATTTTTTTCAAAGTACTGGAATATAAGGATAAGATTCCAATGGTGGTAGGGATGGTACAAAAGGAAGTTGCCGAAAGATTATCCTCTCCCCCCGGCAATAAGAGTTACGGAATACTTTCAGTTTTATTGCAGGCATGGTATAATATTGATTATCTTTTTACAGTAAGTGAACATTGTTTTAATCCTCCTCCAAAGGTCAAGTCGGCCGTAATAAGATTGACAAGAAACTCGAGGAATACTCTTGGATGTGATGAGGCTTTTTTTAAAAAAATTGTGAAAAGCACTTTTAATCAAAGGAGAAAAACTATTAGGAATTCTCTTAAATCAGCATTTAAAGATTCAGTAACTTTAAAAGAGTCGCCACTTTTTGCCAAACGTCCCGAACAACTCTCTGTTGAAGAATTTGTAGAGTTGGCAAAACTGTTATCTTCACTTTGAGTTGATAGCATCCACCGGGTTTAACCGTGCTGCAGTATATGCAGGAATAAAGCCTGCTGTTATGCCTATAATAGATGAAATGAAAAGGCCTCTGAATATATTATAGGCGCTCAGTTCCATTGGAAATGCCGCGTTGCCTCCTACAATAAGTACTATAGCCAGAGTCATTAGAAGACCTATAATCCCTCCTGCAAGAGCAAGAAAAGTGGCTTCTGCAAGGAACTGGGTAAGAATAATATATCTTTTGGCACCGAGTGCTTTCTGAATACCAATCAGATTTGTTCTTTCCTTAACAGAGACAAACATTATGTTTGCTATACCAAATCCACCTATAAGGATGGAAAAGCCTCCTATAATCCATCCGGCCAGATTAATTCCTTTAAAAATACTTTTTGTCTGGTTAAGCAGAAATGTCATTTCGTTTAGAGCAAAATTATCGGACTGTTTAGGACTTAATCTTCTTACAGACCTCATGAGAAGTTTCATTTCAAGCAGAAATTCATCTCTGTCAACGTTATCCAGGGGTTTAACGCAAATCATGGAACTTGTATTACGAGCGTTAACAAGTGTGCTCATGAACCGATAAGGAACAGTTATGGAATTGTCTGTATCGAATATACTGATAATACTTTCACCAGCCTTTTTGTTGACACCTATAACTTTCACATTGCTTTGACCAACCTTTATTATCTTATTTACGGGGTCTTCTCCGGCAAATAAGGCCTCTGCAACGGAATTGCCTATAACTGCCACTGGAGTGGATGACTGTGCCTCAAATGGCGAGAAATAACGTCCATTTTCAATTTCAACATTGGATATTTTGTCCCAATCACTGGTAGGGGCAGTTATAAATCCACTATTAAAAGAATTACGCTTGTACCGGATATTTTTGGATGTGAAAATCACAAATGCAGAGGCTTCAGCAGTTTTGCTGTTTGTCTTGATATATTGAAATTCCTCAATTGTTGTGGCTGGCCTCTTTCTGTATTCCCACCACTTGTATTCTTCTCCTTCAGGTGGAGCCCATGGAAATTCTTGAATATAAAGAGTATTCCCACCAAAACTGTTCAATCCAGTGGCAACGTTGTTTCTAAGTGCATCAATGGCTGTAAAGACAGTAACAATAGAAAAAATGCCAATACTTACTCCAAACAGAGAAAGAAATGTGCGAAATTTATCTCCCTTAAGAGAACTGTATGCAAAGAGAATGCTCTCATAAATCAACTTAGAGATTATTGTTATCTGTCTGTATAACTTTATCATTTTTCTTTCTGACTTTAATTATAAACCTGCCTTTTGTTTAAGTGTCCGTAATATATCAAATGCTTCGAGAGGCGAAATTTTATTTATGTCTATCTCTTTAAGCTCATCTCGTATACTTGTAAGAAGTGGGTCTTCTTCCAGTTGAAACAGTGAAAGTTGAATTGCGTCATCTTTCTTTTCTTTCTTGTTTTCCAGCTGTTTAAGGATTCTCTCAGCTCTTTTGACTACCTCTTGAGGCATACCTGCCATTCTGGCAACATGTATGCCGAAGCTGTGGGCTACGCCTCCAGGAAGCAATTTTCTTAAAAAAACCACCCTGTTTTCAACCTCTTTTACTGAAATATGATAGTTTTTAACTCTTTCAAACATATTTTCAAGATCATTCAACTCATGGTAATGAGTAGCAAATATTGTTTTTGCGCGGAATTCTTTATGTTCGTGGATGTATTCTATTATGGCACGAGCTATGGACATTCCGTCATATGTGCTTGTACCCCTGCCTATTTCGTCTAGCAGTACAAGAGAACGGTTGGAAAGATTATGAAGAATGGTTGCTGTTTCAAGCATTTCAACCATAAACGTTGACTCACCCCGCGAAATATTGTCTGTTGCTCCAACTCTTGTGAAAATTTTGTCAATCATGCCGATCGTGGCTGATTCGGCAGGTACAAATGAACCGATTTGTGCAAGAAGAACTATTAAGGCAGTCTGTCTTAGAAGTGCACTCTTACCGGACATGTTCGGCCCTGTTAGAATCATTATTTGCTGAGTAGAATTGTCGAGATAGAGATCATTTGGTATATACTCTTCTCCAGGGGCCATAATTGTCTCTATTACAGGATGACGTCCTTTTTGAATTATTATTTTATCTTCAAGATTAACTAAGGGTCTTTTGTAATTGTTGGAATGCGCAAGTTCGGCAAAGCTTGCAAGAAGATCAATTTTTGACAATAATGCAACATTTTTTTGCATTGTTGCGATATTTTTCCGAATATCCGAGATAATTTCAAAAAAAAGACTGGTTTCGAGATTTATAATTTTCTCTTCTGCTCCCATTATTTTTTCTTCATACTCTTTGAGCTCCTGCGTAATATATCTTTCCGCATTGACAAGAGTCTGTTTTCTTATCCAGTCGTTTGGGACTTTGTCTTTGTGAGTGTTGCGAACTTCGAGATAGTAACCAAATACGTTGTTGTAACTGACTTTCAGGGATGAAATTCCTGTCTTTTCAATCTCTCTAGACTGAATATTGTCAAGAATTTCTTTCCCATGGCGGACAATCTTTCTCAAAGAATCAAGTTCCTGGCTTATTCCATTGGCAATAACATCACCTTTGCCGAGTTGGCTGGCGGGATCTTCAATCAGTTCTCTGGTAAGTCTGTCCAGTAGTTCGTCACATGGATCAACCTCCAAAGAGATATCAGTAAGTTCCTTTAAACCTGAAGAATTAAGAATATCTTTTATAGGCTTGGTGTTTTCTAATCCTCTTCTAAGCTGTACAACTTCTCTCGGCGTTATTTTACCGGCTGCTGCTCTTGAAATAATTCGTTCCTGATCTCCAATCTCTTTTAACAACTGCCGTAATCTGTCCCTCATTTTTTGGTCAGAGAGAAATTTTTCAACAATATTTTGTCTGTGTTCTATCTCAGAAACATTTTTTATGGGCATCGCAAGCCAGTTTCTAAGCAACCTTGCTCCCATAGGCGAAGAAGTCCTGTCAATAACCTCTGTTAAGGAAGATCCGTTTTCAGAAGCACTTTTGAATACTTCTAGATTTCGGAATGTAAAACGGTCAATCCAGACAAAATCTCCTTCGTCAATTCTTGAAATTGAGCAGATGTGACCTATTCCTTCGTGCTGTGTTAGTTCAAGATAATAAAGTATAGCCCCGGCAGCAGTAACTGCGAGTGGATACTGATCTATACCGAACCCTTTGAGAGTGGTAACTCCGAAATGAGTCTGCAATTTTTCCCTGGCAGAATCAGTGACAAAAGCCCATTCATCCATTGTTGAAATATAGATATCTCTGCCGAAGCGTTCTTCAAATCCTTTTTTGTAACTCTTTTGGAGCAATATCTCCTTAGGTGCAAAACTGTTTAGAAGAAGCTCAATATATTGAAGATCACCGGAAGATACTTTAAAACTACCTGTGGAGATATCTAAGAATGCTACTCCGGCTTTGTCTCCTTCGAAATATGCAGCTGCAAGGTAATTGTTCTCTTTATTTGTAAGCAATTGTTCGTTATACACTACTCCAGGAGTGACGAGCTCAGTTATTCCACGTTTGACAATTTTCTTAGCTAGTTTTGGGTCTTCAAGCTGATCGCAAATTGCCACTTTGTAACCTGCTCTGACAAGTTTTGGGAGATAAGTATCAACAGCATGGTAAGGAAATCCTGCCATCTCGACGTGCTTTGCAGACCCGTTCGCTCTTCTGGTAAGGATAATGCCAAGAATTTTGGAAGCGACAATGGCGTCTTCACCATATGTTTCGTAAAAATCACCAACTCTGAATAGAAGAATTGCCTCCGGATATTTTGATTTCACGGAAAAGTATTGCTTCATTAAGGGGGTCTCTGCTATTTTTTTATCCTCGTTCATCTTTACAAAAATAGATATTATCTTTGTATTATTCCCCTCTAAAAAAACAATGTATGAAAATAATTTCGTCGTTTTTAATCACTTTGGCTATCTCTTCCATTGCTTTTGGAAATGATAGCAAAGAAAATTTGGCAGTCACTCGGCTGCAACAGATAATGAAAGAAAACAAAGCCGTAGGTCTTGCTGTGGCGGTCGTCAAAGATGGTAAAATGGTATATGTTGGGTCTTTTGGTAAGAAAAATATTGAAAACGATGTTGATCTTAAGAAAGATGATCTTTTCAGAATAGCATCAATTTCCAAATCTTTTACCACAACTGCTTTGATGACTCTGGTGGACAAAGGGCTGGTGGACATCAATCAGGATGTAAGTGAGCTTATCGGTTTTAAAGTCCGCAATCCAAAATTCCCCGATATTCCTATTACTCTTAAGATGCTTCTTTCACATACGTCAAGTCTTCGGGATGCAGCAGGTTATTTTACGCTTGATGTAGTCAATCCCGAAAAGAATGAAAAGTACGGAGAGGCATATCATGACTATGCTCCAGGAACAGCATATGACTACTGTAATCTCGGATTTAACATTATCGGCACTATTGTTGAAAGAGTGTCCGGAAAGAGATTTGATGATTATGTAAGAAACAGCGTAATAAGACCTTTGGGTCTATATGCAGATTACAATGTTGATTCTCTTGACACTTCAAAGTTTGTGACTTTATATGGCAATGATGATAATGGCATATGGGGAGCAAGGCCAGAGGCGTATATGAGCAGAGGAGATGAAATTAAAAACAATTATGTTTTTGGCTACAGTACTCCAATTTTTTCTCCAACAGGAGGAATTAAAATATCTGCACAGGATCTTGCACGTTATATGATAATGCATATGAATTACGGTAAATATGGCAAAGTGAGGGTTATTTCCGAGAAGAGTTCAAGAATGATGCAGACGCCTGTGGTAAAGGTGGACGATTTTACTGAGTATTGTATGGCTCTTGAAAAAGTCACAAACTTGATTCCGGGGGAGGTTATGACCGGACACACAAGTTCGGCATATGGAGTCTATAGTGCAATGTTTTTTAATCCTGACAAGCGATTCGGAATAGTAATGATGACAAATGGTTGCCCTCCTGTCTACAAGGATGGTTTTACAGTTATCCAAGGTGAGGTAATAAGAGCTTTGTACAACATATTTATCGCAAAGTAGATTGAAAAAGCTGTTGATTATTACCTACTACTGGCCTCCTGCAGGAGGATCGGGTGTCCAGCGATGGTTAAAGTTTGTAAAATACTTTAGAAGATATGGTTACGAACCTGTAGTCTATACGCCGGAAAATCCTGAATTTATGGCTCATGACCAAGGGCTTCTTGCTGAGATTCCTCAGGGAATAGAGGTGATAAAAAGGAAAATTTTTGAGCCTTATAACCTCTATAAGATATTTACAGGCAGACGAGGAGAAGCCATTAAGCCCGGATTTATTGCCGAGAGTGGTGGAAACAGTAAAAAATCCTTTAAAGAAACTTTTTCTCTTTTTGTCAGAAGTAACTTGTTTGTTCCAGATCCAAAATGTATGTGGATTAGACCTTCTATCAAGTACCTGACCAGATATTTGAAAACGAATCCTGTTGATATTATTGTCAGTACGGGACCTCCTCATTCCATGCATTTGATTGCAAGAGGTCTGGCTCGGAGGACTGGAATAAAATGGATTGCCGATTTCCGTGATCCCTGGACTACTATGTACACATTCAAGTACATGAAGAATACATCTTTAACCAAATTGTTACATAAAAGAATGGAGCGAAGCGTTATCAGGGAAGCAGATGCAGTTGTGGTAGTGACAAACTTTATGAAGGAGGAATTTCTTGCACTCAAGCCTAAGAGAATCAAAGTAATTACTAATGGATTTGATGCCTCTGATTTTGCACAAATAAATGAATCTTTAGAAGATAAGTTTACTATTACTTATACTGGTCTGTTTGTTAAAGACCGAAACCCATCCATTTTGTGGCGCATACTTGGTGACATGGTAAAAGAAGTTCAAGGATTTGGAGAGGACCTTTTGCTTAGAATTATTGGTCATACTGACGGCTCTGTATGGAGTGACATTTTGGGTAATTCTCTTGATTCAAATCTTGTCAGTATGGATTATATGCCTCATGAAGAAGTGATTAAATGGCAAAGACGTGCTCGGATACTTTTGCTGGCAGGAGGACAGGAACCTGAAGCAAAGGGTATTCTTACTGGTAAATTCTTTGAATATCTGGCTGCAAGACGCCCCATTCTGGGTTTTGGCCCACTTGGAGGCGATATGGATATTGCTTTGAAGGAGAGCGAGGCCGGTGTTCTTTTTGACTACAATGACTATACAGGTGCAAGGATCTGGATAGAGAATCAATATACTCTGTACAAGAAAGGAGAAATATATATACCTTCGGGCAAAATTGATAATTATTCGAGAGAAAGGCTGTGTGAACTAATGGCCTCTCTACTCGATGAGGTAATAGCACAATGAATAATATTATCATGAAGAATTACAGACAATATCTACCTTATCTATTAGCCATAGTATCTTTTGTGGTGCTGGCTTATCTTTTTACGCCGCAAGTTTTTAGTGGCAAGGTTGTAAATCAGTCCGATATAGCTTCCTGGAGAGGAATGGCCAATGAGATAATTCAATATAATGAAGCTAATCCGGATAAAGACCCGGCTCTTTGGACAAACTCCATGTTTTCAGGAATGCCGGCTACATCTATTTCGGTTAAGTATGAAGGAGATTTTACTGAATATATTTATAATTTACTTTTTATAGGGGTTAGACCTCCAAGTTATCTGATTATCTCCATGATAGGTGCTTTTCTAATGTTTCTTGCATTTGGAGTTAATATCTGGCTTTCATTTATAGGAGCAATTGCTGTTACTTTCTGTGCTTATAATCCTCAAATTATTCAGGTTGGGCACAATTCTAAAATGGTTGCAATTGCGTTCATGCCATGGGTCTTGGCAGCTGTTGCCTATGCCTATCGCGGCAAGAAGCCATTTTGGGGCGCTCTTTTGTTTGCATTTGCCCTAAGCTTCCAGATAAAGGCTAATCATCCTCAGATAACTTATTATCTTGCCATTATTATTCTCGGTTATGCTATAGCTTTATTTGTAAAATCCATAAGAGAGCATACTTTTACAAGGTTTTTGAAAATCTCATGTTACCTCTTAATTGCAGGAGCGCTGGGAATTGCGACTAACATTAACCACCTGTGGCCAACTTATGAGTATTCAAAATTTACTATGCGAGGTGGTTCGGAGCTTTCTGCCGGAAAATCTGAAGACAAAAGCAAAGGACTCGATATCGCCTATGCCACACAATGGTCATACAGTCCAAAAGAGTTACCAAATTTAATGATTCCAAATTATAATGGTGGATCATCAGTAGGTGAACTTTCAAAAGACTCCGAAACATATAAAATTTTAAAAGATGCAGGATATGAAGGGGCTGATCAAATAATTAAACAGATGCCTCTTTACTGGGGTCCTCAACCATTTACAGCTGGACCTATGTATATGGGTGCAATCTCTATTTTCCTGTTTGTTCTGGGACTTATTTTGCTAAAAGGTTCTACTAAGTGGTGGATTGCCGGGGTCTCTCTCATTGCGGTGCTTCTCTCTATGGGTTCCCATTTTATGTTTTTCACAGAGCTTTTCTTTAAGTACGCTCCTCTTTATAATAAGTTCCGCACCGTTTCAATGATTCTTGTAATTCTTCAGATTACGGTACCACTTCTTGCTTTTATTACTGTAGACAAGGTTCTTGCAGGAGAATATGAAAAGCAAACAGTTAAACGGGGGATTCTGATATCATTGTTGATAACTGCCGGATTTTCACTTTTAGTAGCATTAATGCCATCAATAGCCGGGTCTTTTTCTTCACCATCCGATTCGCAACTTCCAGAACAACTTAGATTAGCGTTAGTTCATGATAGAGCTTCACTTTTGAAGGCAGACGCTTTCAGGTCGTTTGCTTTAATAATTCTTACAGCCGGAGCACTTTGGCTATCCATCGCCAAAAAAATCCGCGTTAAATATTTTTATGTTTTTCTTGCCATGCTCGTCATTGTTGATCTCTGGAGTGTTGACAGACGCTATCTTAATGATTCTCATTTTGTTTCCAAAGTCGATTTTACAAATCAATATGCGAAAAGACCTGTAGATGAGATTATATTACAGGACAAGGATCCCAATTACAGGGTACTTGACTTAAGTGTGAATACATTTAACGATTCCCATGTAAGTTATCATCATAAGACTATAGGCGGATACAGCCCAGTAAAACTTCAGAGATACCAGGATATGATTGATTATCATATTATGCCCGAAATGAGGAGAATTTGGGAAGATATCAAGGGGGCTTCCACAATTTCTGAAGCGCAGGCACGTCTTGGCGATTATAAGATACTCAACATGCTTAATACCCGCTATATAATTTTTAACGGTTCAAATCCTCCTTTGAGCAATAGCAAGGCAATGGGGAATGCATGGTTTGTAGACTCTTTGGTTTGGGCTGCAAATGCAGATGAAGAAATTGCTTTGCTCGATTCGGTTGATTTGAGACATTCAGCAGTTATAGATGAGAGATTCAAAGATTTATTGTCAGGGTTTATACCCGGAAAGTTCCCGGAAGATTCCCTGTCTTCTACAATTCAACTAACATCGTATTCTCCAAATCAGCTGATTTACAAGTATAAGACAGAAAGGGAGAGAATTGCTGTTTTCAGTGAAATATATTATCCTGCAGGGTGGAGTGCGAAAATTGACGGACAACCCGTGGAAATTTTCCGAGTAAATTATATTCTCAGAGCATTGAGAGTTCCTGCTGGAGAGCATGAAATAGAATTTAACTATATGCCTGAGTCAATTGAGAAGGGAGCAACTTACTCGAGCATTGCATCCGGCATTTTAATTATTCTTTTGGTTTTAGGGATTTTATTGGAAATTAAAAGATTGTATTTGAAGAAATAGCATGTGTACAATATGTTAAAACGATCCTTTGAAACTATATGTTTCTTAATTTTATTAATTTTAGCTGTTCTGCCTTCTGCACTTATTCTTGAAAGGAACAATGTTGTCGATTTTAAGTTAGAAGAGGATTCGCTTCAAATGTCCATGTATACCTTATCTCCTTCATCGAGTTCAGATGAAATGCGGCAATTTTCTTCAGAACCGACTATTCCAGTTGTTTCTGCTCCATGGAATTCAATAGTGAGTCCGAGTCTTTATCAAAAAATCCTGGCTTATTCACTTTGTCGAGAAAAAATTATCGGGAAACTTAACAGAAAAATAGAGCAGCGCTTTATTGCTTTAGTCAATGTCTTATACGCTCCTTCATCTGATTTTTTTATTTATACTCTTAGAAAGATAGTAATTTAATCGTTTTACCTCTTAATTTAATCATCTGTTTTAAAAACAGATATGAAGGCATCTTCAAATTGACAAGTTTGAGGTATGTTGTTTTTATAATTAATAATATTTAAATAAAAGGTAAAATATGAGCACAAATATATCACACCCTGAAACAGTCAAGATATTAGATAAAAAGGCAGTTATTATTACATCTGTCATTGCTCTTTCAGGTATTGTTTCACTGATACTTTCATGGTTTCTGCTTGCAAGCATTCTGTTCATTCTTGCAGTTATTTTTTTTCTGTCCAAATCAAAAATTACAGTTTACAAACCGTCCGGAAGTCGTATAAAGAGAGAGTCTTTGTTCTTTGATAAGGAACAACTTACAATTTTAAAATCTATTTTGGAAGGAGGTGTAGATGAGGGTCATCTGGTTAAATTTGACCAAACTGGCAGCGCCAAAGTTGATGTAATTTATTCTGCCGACAAGCAGTTTGCAGCATTTCAGCTTTTTGAATTTGTTCCCCACAAATACGAGGAGTACTCAAAACTGATAACTCAGACAGGAGACTTGGCTAAAAGGTCGGTTGAATACATAGAGCGGTGCAAGAAGGCTAATTGATCACAACTTGACATATAGAACAGAAAGTGGCTGCCTAAAAAGTAAGCAGCCTCTTTTTGTTCTTACAATTTTGTTATAGTAACTTGATCAATCCCAACCCGTTGAGTAAAATAAAAGCAATGGCTACAGGAGCAAGGAATTTAATACCTGAAATTATCCATTTAAAAAGGTTTTCTTTGAATTGAATTGTACCACCATTGAAAAGTTCATCCATAACATCTGATTTTTTCATTTTCCAGCCGACAAATAGAACTATTAACATTCCTCCAAGTGGAAGCATAATGTTAGATGTAGTATAATCGAACAAGTCAAAGAGATTTTTACCAAACAATGTGAAATCTTTCAGTGTCCCCTGAGAAAGTGAACAGAGAATGCCAAAAAAGCCGATTACAATAAAGGTGAGCAAAGTGGCATTTTTTCTTCTCATGTTAAGTTCTTCAACCAGATAGGCAACAATAACTTCGAGCAAGGATATTGAGGAAGTTATAGCAGCAAATAGAAGTATTGTAAAGAAAACAAAAGAGATCAATTGCCCGAACGGCATTTGAGCAAAAATTTGTGGAAGTGTTATGAAAACCAATCCGGGTCCTTCGCTCGGAGAGATACCAAATGCAAATACCGCCGGAATTATTGCAAGTCCGGCAAGAAAAGCAAAAGTGATATCTGCGATAACAGTGGTCAACGAGATATTAAGTAAGTTTTCTTTTTTGTTGACGTATGAACCATATGTGATGATACATCCCATCCCAACACTTAGAGAGAAAAAGGCTTGGCCGAGAGCGGCAAGGATACTGCCTGCTTTGAATTTTGAAAAGTCGGGATTGAGAAAGAAATTCAAACCTTGACTTGCTCCAGGCAAAGTAATTGATCTAATTGCGAGAATTATTATTAATATAAAAAGTATCGGCATAAGGATTTTGGAATAACGTTCAATCCCCTTTTTTATTCCTGCAGATACAATAAATGCATTTATTCCAAGGTACAGAAGCATCATGGCAGCTGGTCTTACCGGAGAAGCTGTAAAGTTTTTGAATGAAGATGTAAGAGCAACGTTGTCATTTATCAAAAAGCCTTTTGACAATGAATGGAACAGATACTCTAAAGTCCATCCTCCGACAACTGAATAGAAGCAGGATATCATAAAAGCTGTGGCAACACTTATAATTCCTATTAAAATCCATCCGGAGTGTGGGGCAAGTTTTTTTATTGCTCCTATTGCATTCGATTGAGTTCTTCTTCCAATTACAAATTCAGAAATCATAATTGGAAGGCAAAGAAAGATGGCCATAATGATGTAAACTACTATAAAAGCAGCACCACCATTATTACCTACGAGATAAGGGAATCTCCAAAGATTTCCCAGTCCGACAGCTGAACCTGCAACCGCAACCAATACGCCAAAACGGTTGCTAAAACCGTCTCTTTTTGAGTTTGTCATAAGCTTTAAGTTTGAAGCAAAGATAAAAAAACGTTTGGTTTTACTTATATTTGGATCTTAATTGCTAATGGGCTATGATTAACAGAGTTTGTAAACTTTTTGAAACAGAGTTTCCGATTGTTCAAGGGGGAATGATCTGGTGCAGTGGCTGGCGACTTGCAGCAGCTGTAAGTAACGCTGGAGCTCTTGGTCTTATAGGTGCCGGATCGATGCATCCTGACAATCTCAGACATCATATCAAGAGTTGCAAGGCAGCCACAAAAAAGCCTTTTGGAGTAAATGTGCCTCTTATCTATCCTCAAATTGAGGAGATTATGGATATCATTGTTGAAGAACAAGTACCAATTGTTTTTACTTCTGCCGGCAGCCCTAAAAAATGGACACATTTTTTAAAAGATAAAGGGATTAAAGTAGTACACGTTGTCTCCAGTACTGTTTTTGCAGTTAAAAGCCAGGAGGCTGGGGTAGATGCTGTAGTTGCTGAAGGTTTTGAAGCGGGGGGTCATAATGGTAGAGAAGAGACCACCACATTTTGTCTTATACCAAATGTCAGACGGGCTATAGATATTCCGCTTATTGCTGCAGGAGGGGTTGCTACTCGTCAAAGTTATGAGGCTGCCTTTGTTCTGGGCGCAGAAGGGGTGCAGATAGGTACTCGGTTTGCACTTTGTACAGAGAGTTCGGCTCACCCTCTTTTTAAAGAGAGGTGCAGGGCTATTGGAGAGGGAGGGACAAAATTGCTTCTAAAAAAAATCGTTCCTACAAGGCTTGCAGAGAACGATTTTTCTAAAGCTGTTGAAGAAGCTGAAAACAAGGGCGCTTCTAAAGAGGAACTTTTGAGATTGCTTGGTAAAGGTCGTGCCAAAAAAGGTATTTTCGAGGGTGATCTTCAAGAAGGCGAGCTCGAGATAGGTCAAATTGCGTCAATGGTTACTACTGAAGAAAGCGCGGCGGACATTATCAGTGAGCTCACTCAATGAGTTAACGGGCAATCCGGTTATTTAACCAGTGCTTCGTACTTTTGAGAAACAACTTCCCAATTGATTATCTGCCAGAAAGCCTCTATATAGTCTGCTCTTTTGTTTTGATATTTGAGATAGTAGGCATGTTCCCATACATCCATTGCAATAAGAGGAGTTCCATGCTTTTCAGCGACATCCATTAAAGGACTCTCTTGATTTGCAGTTGAAAAGACAAACAAGTTGCCCTTTTCGTCAACACACAGCCATGCCCAACCACTTCCAAAACGATTTTTACCGGCATCGGTAAATTGTTTTTTTAATTCGTCAAGCGAACCGAAACTCTTGTTAATGGCATCGGTAAGCTTTGCAGATGGCTTTCCGCCGTTTGGTTTGATGCTTTCCCAATATAGTACGTGGTTATAAAATCCTCCACCATTGTTTTTTACGGCAGCAGGGTACTTGCTGATATTCTTGAAGAGTTCGAGAATTGTGAGGTTTTCGGCATCTGTCCCTTTAACTGCTGCCATGAAATTGTCAAAATAGGTTTTCTGGTGTTTACCATAATGAATTTCAACAGTCTGTTTGTCAATAAAAGGTTCAAGAGCGTCTGTTGAATATGGAAGTTCTGGAAATTCTAATGTGCTTATTGTTTTCATATTGATATTGTTTTTATTGTTAGACAATTTGTTGTTATTTTGTGCTACAGCTAAACATGGAACTGTAGCAATAAAAAATAGAATTGTAAATAAATGTTTCATTAAAATTGATTTTATATACATAACAAAAGAGTACCCAATTTTGTTTTATATATTGAAAAAAATGAGATTAAAAATGATTATTTCATGGAACATGACCATATACAAATTCATGATAATCCTGGCCGTGCCTTTAAATGGGGCATTATTCTCAACGTAATATTTATAGCTGTTGAGATAATTTACGGATTATTGTCAAATTCAATGGCGCTGATAGCTGATGCAGGCCATAACTTTAGTGATGTTTTGGCTTTGGTCTTTTCCTGGATTGCTGTCATTATTTCCCAAAGAAAGCCCACTTTGAAGTTCACGTATGGATTTCGTCGCTCTACCATTCTTATTGCTCTATTGAATACTCTTTTGTTGTGGGTTGCAGTTGTGTTCATTCTTATTGAGACTGTAGGGAGACTGAAGAAACCTGCTGAAGTTGACTCTCTCAATGTAATTATTGTTGCGGCGATAGGAATAATTATCAATGGATTGACTGCCGGATTATTTATGAAGAGCAAAAAGCGTGACCTTAATATTAGAAGTGCATTTGTTCACTTTGTAGTAGATGCTCTTGTGTCATTTGGAGTAGTAGTATCGGGGATTATTATTTCACTTACAGGTGTATTCTGGATTGATTCCATTGTCTCTTTTATTATTATAATTGTGATTTTGTACAGCTCGTATCATTTGCTCGTTGACTCGGTCAATCTGGCGCTTGATGCGGTTCCTGACAACATAAACATTAAAGAGGTCCGCCGTTTTCTTGAAAGTCTTCCGGAAGTTGCCGGTATTCACGATTTACATATTTGGGCATTGAGTACTACAGAGGCAGCCCTTACTGTACATCTTCTGACCAGGGTTGGAACCGATACAGACTTTATTATCAAAATACAGCATGAATTGCATGACAGATTTGACATAGAACATGCAACCATCCAAGTCGAATATGGTCAATCTGCCGAGAATTGTGAAACAAACTGCAGTTAAATTATTTTACACTATTGCGTTCAAGGACAACAAATTCAAAAGGGTGTTCATATTTTTCTCCATAATCAAATGATTCTCTGTGAATTTCATGCCATTCGGATGGATTTAATTTTGGAAAGAAAGTATCAGCATCATTAATAATCGTGTGGACAAGTGTAAGATATATTTTTGAAGCAATTGGAATTGTTTCGCGATAAATTTCTCCTCCTCCTATGATAAAAATTTCGTCTAAAGAGTCAGGATGTTTTTCTGTACTTGCAGAGGCTGCCTCTATGGCTTCATTAATTGAGGGGTAAAATTCTACTCCTGGAATGCTGTTTGCAAGATTGTTTGACATATTTCTGCTTACAACAATATTTCTTCGATTGGGAAGAGGCCTGCCAAGGGATTCCCATGTTTTTCTTCCCATAATAACAGTATGTCCATTTGTAATTTTCTTAAAGTTGCGCAAATCTTCGGAAATGTGCCATAACAAATTGTTGTCCCTGCCAATTGCTCTGTTCTCTGCAAGTGCTACAATAATAGATATTTGAGGTTTAGTTGTAGTCATGTCATTCAAATTGCTATAGGGGCTTTTATGGAAGGGTAGGGATCATAACCTTCAAGTTTGAAGTCTTCATACCTGAAGTTAAAAATATCCTTCACGTCGGGATTTATTAACATTTTGGGCAGAGGTCGGGGGATGCGTGAAAGTTGTTCTTTTACCTGTTCAAAGTGGTTGGTATAAATGTGAGTGTCTCCGAATGAATGTATAAATTCTCCGGGTTTCAATCTGCATACTTGTGCAACCATCATTGTGAGCAAGGCGTATGATGCTATGTTAAAAGGAACTCCGAGAAAAACATCTGCACTTCTCTGATAAAGCTGGCAGCTTAATTTACCGTTTGCTACGTAAAACTGAAAAAGAGCATGACATGGGGGTAATGCCATTTTATCAATTTCTGCGGGGTTCCAGGCAGAAACAATATGCCTGCGCGAATCCGGATTAGTTTTGATCCCTTCTATTAACAAAGATATCTGATCTATGCTTTTGCCATCGGGGGCCGGCCAGGAACGCCATTGGTGTCCGTAAACAGGTCCAAGCTCTCCATCCTGGCCGGCCCATTCATCCCAAATTGTCACGCCATGTTCATGAAGATAATTAACATTTGTGTCTCCTCTCAAAAACCACAATAATTCATATATAATGGACTTTAGGTGAAGTTTCTTGGTTGTAAGAAGAGGGAACCCTTCTTCAAGGTCAAACCGCATCTGATAGCCAAACACACTTTTAGTTCCGGTGCCGGTGCGGTCTCCTTTGAGAATTCCATGGTCCATGATATGCTGGAGAAGCGAGAGATATTGTTTCATGAGATTATCATATATTAAAACAAAAATAGACAATTTTGAGGATAATACTATTACGACAACTACGCGTTGCTGCATTTCTGGGGGACATAATTTTCTCTGTATGCCCAGATATCACTACTGTTATTATTTTGCAGATTCCCGGCTAATTATTGCAGTCAAAAATTTCATATCATTTTATTGCTATTAGTTCATATTCGCCCTTATAGTCATCTTCATAACTTATATAAACTCTTTCAATTGCATGTTATGGGCATTTGGCTACAATATTGCAACTGTTGCATACAATGCAAAGTTCCGGATGGATAATCAAGAACATAGATCCGGATCCTTTGGAAATGCAGATAGCAACACATTTCCGACAACCTACACACAACTTGTCTTCAATTGTATATACGAAAGAACTATCGATACCTCTCGAGAAATTCTCTCTTTTTACCGCATCCGTTACACTTTTCTGGGTTTATTGTTCAGACATACCTTGTTGCTGGTCCTGTTTTCTCCGGATCGAGATATGTACCAATGATACGATATGTAATTCCTCCTTTATTCAAAGCACAGGCAGCCCTTCCGCAGTTAGCAAGAAATTTTCTACGTTCCATCACTTTCTTTTGAAGCCGGCATAAAAAATCCTCAGCAAGACAATCCTTCTGGCGTATTATCCCCTAAGAGATCGAGCAGTGTTTTTTGCAGACGTAAAGCATCTGATTCCTTAATTTTGGAAAAATCAAGAATTATGGAGCAAAGAAGTATTTTATCTGTACGGCCGGTTATTATAAAATCTTCAGGTTTTACAATGTAAACGGCACAACTTGCTTTATTAATAATAATTGATTTTGGCTTTATGCCCCTCAAAGAGAGAATAGTTAAAACAGTATATTTTGTTTACTACCAACTTAATGGTTAACAAAGAATCTTTGGAATAAGCAGTTGATCCCTCTGATGGAACAAAAGCATTCTCTTCAAACTGTTTAATCGAAATTTCCTGTGCACTTCTGCAGCCTGAATTAACAAGCAGGCTGCAGCAACTACACATGGGATTTTTATTATCCCTTTCGTAACAAACTAAAACTAAATTCAAACTAAACTATATTGAAAACATACTATTAATTATACAATTGAATTTGATTTTCCCCTAAAATATTTTATCAAAATTTTAGGGGAAAATCCCGGAAGTTTGTTAATTATACTAAAGAGTTATTTTTTTAATGTTATGAAAAAAATTTTATAGGCACTTTTATTGCTTACATTTTTCAGTATTGCACCGGCTAAGCAGGTTAATATCCGGCCAGGTTTGTTAAAATTTACCGTTAGTAGTACAATTGATGAGAAGAATAGTGGAATGATTGACAGGGAAGGCAGAATTGTTGGTAAATTTGATACTGAACAATTGACTGCTAAGCTTAAGGAAATCTTTGGATATTAGTGTTTTAAATAAAAGAAAGAGGGTGCCCTGTTGAGCTGAGCACCCTCTTTCTCGTTTAATTATCAAGCTATTACTATTTGTTTAAAACTTTAATTTTTTCTATTACTTCGTTCTTTGTATATAGAAGAGATTGTTTCATCTCATTATCCACTTGAGGAATAAGTTCGTCGATCCACTTTATTGAATACAGAAGGGCGTTGACATCATTGCAATACCAGGCAAGCTGTTCTGACATGCTTTTTTTATACAGATTTCGAGAAGTGCCTTTGAGTATGTTGAATGACATCGCACTTTCAACTGCCTTAGCCATCTCAACCCAGTCTGAAAATTTATACTGAGCCGGGACCAAATAAGTAAGCCAGATTGAAGCATTTGGATGATCACTCTTCTGCGCATATTTTAGAACTGTCAAAAAATCAGGATCTTCTATTGGAGCAGATTTACCAAAAATATATATTCTCGCTTTGCTACCATAAAGTTGATCAATTTTAGAGTATACATTTTTTTCGCCAAAAAGATCAATGAATTCCTGAAAATGATCCATTACGAAGAGTGTCTGACGGCTGGTAGCAGACTCATCGAATTTTTCATAAACATTCCAATATGAAGGTTTTTTAAGTGAATCCAAAGGGAAATTGTCTGAGAAAATATTTTTCAGTACTGCCTGCTTCTCTTCTCTAAGACCTGCTATGTGCAAAGTGTTAAGGTAGGATAAGATAAAATCCGGATCTCTTCTTCCATTTTTATAATCACGAGACTGGGCAGCAAGGTTGTTTTCTCTGTCAAGGCCTTGTCGGAATCTCTCCAACATCTCTCCGGCAGTGCATCTACCTTCAGTTCTGTGCATAAGATTTCCTTCAGGGTCAACAATCAGGAAAACCGGTTCTGTGTAAACTCCATAGATTTGGCTTAATCTTGTTTTTTCTGCTCCTTCCATATAATCTACACTGATAAAGTGACTATTGACGAAATCGGCCACGCTGTCAATGGTGAAGATTTTATTCTTCATATAGAGACAAGGAGAACATCTTGGAGAGCCAAAGTCGAGGAAAAGAAGTTTGTTCTCCTTTTTTGCCATTTGGGCAGCTTGCTCGAACGGTATGTTGGAAAGTAAATTTACCTTTCTGTTTTGAGCTGATACAATGGTAAGTGCAAATACTGCAAGAGAGAGTAAGAAAATGCGCTTCATTTTATTCGGTTTTTTTGAGTCTTATACCGTCAATACAGAAATAGGAATTTATCAGATCATTACCTGAGGCGTCCTTGTATGAACAACTTGTAGTGAAGGTTACTTTGGTAACTGCACCCAGGGAGGTAAGGTCTGCCTTGACCCAGTCTGTTCTAAGAAACGAAAAATTAGGGTTCAGAGGATCTGCATTTTTTCTGCAGCATAGATAGATATCGACAGAACCTGTTAAGGTACTTCCATTATAACCTTTGGCTATTACTTTGTAATAATCTCCTGTCAAGTTTAATTTTCTGGTAACACCCGGGGCATATGTATTCCATATGGCTACAGGCGCAGAAGGAATGTTAGGATTGGCTATGGCGCTTCCCGAATTTGCTCCATAGTTCATTGCAAGGTAATTGTAAGTGTTATTAGCCACCAAAATATGTTCAATCACAGTTGGAGCTTCGAGAGTGAAATAGGTCTCGGCTTCATTATTGGCACATACAACTGCATATACTTGAGTCATATTGCGGTATGCAGTATAAACGCTCAGAATGTTTGTGTCTCTGGCAGCCTGTGAGTTACTCCATACAAAAGATCTGTTGTTTTGATTGGAGTAGGCAAAGCCACTGAAGGAGCCATCAGCGTTTTTCTTAGTGTTGAATCTTATCCCTCCTGATGAAAAACCGCCTTCAGGAATAACATGAGAATAACTTTGCAATTGAAGTTCATTGAATGTTATGTCATCGGGTATTGGGATCGATACTTCGTAATCATCTTTACAGGAAAAGATAAGAGGTAATGATGCAATGAGTGTTATTATTAAAATCTTTTTCATATCACATATTTTTAATTATCATAACCCGGATTTGATTTTATAAACTTGTTGGCACTTGTCTCTGTAGACGGTATAGGCCAGCAGTACAAGTTTGGATCGACAGGTGTAACATCAGGTTTGAGTGCGTAGAGCATCGGTTGATTATTCTTTTTGAATCTTAAGGATGCAAACCATTCACTGCCATTTTCCATATAAAGTTCAAGACAGTACTCTTTGAATATTAAATCCATGAGTTCATCCCTACTCCCCGGGACTGCAAGTTGAGGCAAAACTGGATTTGTTCTCTTTGACCTCATTGTATTAATGGGTTCTATGGAGCTTGCTATACTTGCATTTGTTCTTGCTCTAAGTTCTGCCTGCATAAGGTAAAGTTCAGGGTAACGGAAATAGTATGTTGTGAACTTATCGTTCATCAAATCTGTGGATGCACGCCCCTGCCTTGCAAGTTTGGTAGGACAGAAGTAGAGTATTCCGGTGGCACTTATTGCTCTTGCCCAGCCCATAGTTACATTGTATCTTTGATCTGCATGAATCCAGTTGTCAAATTCGGGATAGAAGGACTTCAGAGATGAAGGGTTATTCTGATTATCAGCTGTCCATTGATCTCCGTTCTGGATAATAATTTGAGAATAAGTACCTTCTCCATAAGCTCTTCCCATATTATCTTCCATATATCTTGCAAAGAGCACCTCCTTGGAATCCCATGCATCCTGATACATTTTCTTCATATCTGGATCCATCTTGAAACTTGCAGGAGCTGTTGCGATCACAGTATTTACAATGTCGAGTGCAGCCTGATAATCACCAGTCCAGCCTCTGTTAAGAAGCAGTTTGGCTTTTAGTACCTGAGCCATTTGCTTGGAGAGTCTTTTGGAAGTTGTGTAGTCAGGTAGTGTTGCAATTCCAGCGTCAACATCTGCGAATATCTTGTCATAACTGTCTTTTACGGAAATTCTGTCTATGAAAATATTGTCAAAAGTTGCCACCTCTTCTCTCCAGAGAACTCCATACTCGTCATCTGCCCAGAAATGCGAAAAACACCACAACAGATGAGAATAAACCCAAGCTCTGAAGGTTCTGGCTTCGCCTATCATTCTGTTTTTTGTCTCTACAGACGGGAATTTACTGTCAGGTAGTTTTTGAATACCGCTTATTGTAGCATTTGCCGAGTTGATGCAACTGTACCAATGTCTCCAATAATTGGAGAATGAAGAGTAGGTGGAGTTGTATGACATCGGGTAAAATACGGAACCATTAACCCTTGATATGCCGGCCTGAGCCGAGAGGGATACATATGGTGACCCTCCAAAATAATCTACAATGGAACTTCCATTCCCTGTGGATATAGATGCGTACATCCCATTCAGGATCGATACTGCACCATCATAGTCTGTTACAGAGTTATCCAATGTCATTTTGTGAGGAGGGTTAATACTAAGGAAATCATCACATGATGACAGGGAATAAAGTGTTAACAATATTAATGTTATTTTAAATACTCGTTTCATAATTCAGCTTCTATTTAAAGGTTAATTTTAGTCCCAGGCTGAAGGTTCTGGTAGAAGGATAGGTGCTGTAGTCAACACCTGTACCAACGCCAATAAGTTCTTGAGCACTCCGGGTTCCAACATAACTTGAACCCATATCGGGGCTTCCGAAGTTTCCTTGGGGGTCAAATCCTGGATACTTTGTAATTGTAAAGAGATTTGCAGCCTGGAATGTAACATCTACATTGCTGAGGAATCTTTTTTCAAACCATTTTTGTGGGAGTCTGTAGTTAATATTTAGTGAGTTGAGTTTTATAAAGGAGGCATCGTAAATATAGGCATCAGTCAATATGGATCCAGAATATGACAGACTCATTCTCGGGATTCTCGACATAGGGTCCTTTGTGAATACATATCCGTTTTTAACAATATAGTTGTAAGCATTATAAGTAGATGTTCCCGAATTAACTGCATCATATACGTAATTCCACAATCTTTTAGCACCATATGAATATGTAAAAACAGCAGAGGCGTATAAATTCTTATATGTTAATGCCAAATTGAAGCCTCCAAAGAATTTGGGATTGAAATTGCCCAACACTACCCTGTCTGTCTTGTCAATTTTGCCGTCTCCATTTTGATCTAGCACATAAGGATCTCCCGGTAATTCTCTCGATACTCTGTAACTGGTTTGGGCACCGGTAGTCGGGTTAATGGTTTTAAGTGCATAGATCTCTTCGGCAGTCGCAAACTGTCTTCCTGCAGTTTTGTAGCCATACCAGTTTCCAAGTTTACCTCCTTCAACCAATTTTACATACTCATAATAATAAGGCATAATTATCTCTTTCTGTATACCGTCCAGTTTATTTACTATACCTTTGTTAGTTGCAACGTTGAAACCTATTGAAAGCAACAAATCCTTTTTCTTAATTACATCACCTGTTATTTCAAACTCCCATCCTCTATTGGTTATGGAGCCAATATTTTGATTGATGGTTTGGAAAGAAGAGTTAACAGGGACAGATCCTGAGTAGATCAAATTTTCTACCTTTTTGCTGTAATATCCCAAGGTGCCGCGTAATCTCTCTCTAAGCAGACCAAAATCAATGCCTATGTCTGTAAGAGTGGAATTTTCCCATTGAAGAGAAGGGTTGCCAAGATTTGAGGGCTTAATACCAGCTTGTTCAGTATACGGAGCAGCAGTTAAGGTTGTCATCCAGTCATAGTATCCAAGGTTCTGAGACCCAGATTCGCCCATTGAGAATCTGAGCTTAAGGTAAGGCACAATATTATTTATCGGCTGCATAAACTTCTCTTCTGAGATAATCCATGCCAATGCTCCTGAAGGAAAGTATCCCCAGCGATTATTAGGACCAAATTTTGATGACCCGTCCGCACGGAATGTTGCAGTAACCAAGTATCTGTTCATATACTTGTAGTTGATACGGGCAAAAAATGAAGCAAGTCTGCTTCCATACTCATCACTGTATCCATCTGTTGTAGCGGCACTGTTTATGTTAATCAAAATCTTTTCGTCGGGGAACCCTGTACCACTAGCTCTAAGATTTTTGTATTTGTATGATTCAATAGATTGTCCGAGAACAGCTACTATGTCGTGTTTGCCTAATACTGCCGCATAGTTCAGGGTATTGTCCCATACGAGTGTATTTGATTCTCCGATTGAAAGAGATCTGTAATTATAATTTGAATTATATCCACGGGTACCCTTTTTATTGAAAATGTCGTAAGAAGAGCTTGAGTAATTGATAGTTCCGGCAGATTTAAATTTTAACCCGGGGACAATTTTGAGTTCAGCAAATGCTGTTGCATTCAAAACTTTTCCAACACCGTCATTTCTGTTCAAATAAGTGATATATGGATTCTCAATTGTTGTATTTGAAGGAACTATATTGATGCTTCCATCAGGATTATATGCTTCAAAATCTGGTCTGAATCTTGGAATGCTGCTAAGGAGCGCATCTTTATTGTTCGCTCTTCTGTTTGATCCTGACGCGTTAACTCCAAATTTGAGAAGTTTACCTACTTCTGTTTCGAGATTTATTCGTCCAGTGTAAAGTTCACTTTTGCCACCCTTAACAATTCCTCCCACATCGGTGTATCCAAATGATACATAGTAACTTGTTGTCTCTGTGCCACCTCTTAATGACAGGTCTGCCTGATATGTATATGCAGGATCTGTCATTTCTTTCCACCAGTCAATATTACCTGTCATATAAGCATCGGAACGAAGCATAAGCTGATCTGCAGTCCACTGGCTTGTGTTAATTTTTAAGAATTTACTCTCGTCAAAGAATAATTTTTCTGTGTATCCAACACTTCCGTCAACATTGATTTTTTCTCTGGCAAGAGTCTCGGTATAGTACTTGAATTCGTCGACATTGAGGGTCTTGAGGTCACTTTTTTGTTGTAACTGTACTCCGCTTCTGAGGTTAAAATCAATTGTAGGAGCGAGACCTTTTTGTCCTTTTTTGGTTGTGACTATTATTACTCCATTAGCAGCTCTTGAACCATATATAGCTGTAGCAGAGGCATCTTTGAGTATATCGATACTCTCAACATCTGTCAGGTTAAGATTATACAGACTGTTTGCAATATCGCCGGATGTGTTGTTTGAGTAGTCAGGAACCCCGTCGATGACCCACAGAGGTTGGGTTCCATAGCTGGAGAGAGTTGATACACCTCTGATGGTTACATTAATAGGAGACGTAGGTGAAGAAGACTGAATCATAACGTTTACACCGGCTGCACGTCCTTGAAGCATACCCTGAACACTTGATCCAATTGGAACAGTTTCTATCTCTTTGCTGGTCAACCTTGATACAGATCCGGTAGCGTCCTTAATAGTTGTTGATCCATATCCCTGTACCACTACCTCATTAAGATATTGTGTTGATTCTTCGAGCATTATAAGCTTAAAATTACTTAAATTTGCCGGATTTACGCTTAAGTCAAGTCGTTGATATCCCAGACACATAACAGAAACGTTCTTTGCATTTACAGGTATTTGCAAAGTGAAGTTACCATCGAGATCAGTTGCAGTTCCTTTTTTTGTATTAGAAACTGTAAGATAAGCTCCAACTATCGGTTGTTTATCTTTGGCTGAGACAACCTTTCCGGAAACAGTAATAAATTCCTGATTACCGGTAACTTGTTGAGTTACTTTTTCAAGATCCTTGCCTGACCTTGCTTGATTAGGAAAATTTACAGGCGAGATTATAATCTGCTTGTCTATGATTTTGTACTCATAGCCTGTGTTTTTTAGAATTTGATCCAACAGTGGTCTCAGTTCCATTTTTTTTGCTTCAATTGAGACCTTTTTATTGGCATCAACCAGATTGTTGTTGTACACAAAGGTGTATTCCGACTGTTTTTCAATTGCTTTCAAAACCTCTTTAAGTGGAGTTGATGTAAAACTGATCGAAATCTCCTGGGCATACACGCTGGTTGCCGTTAATATCAGGCAAAACAGCGATACCAGAATAGCTTTTCTCATAAGTTTGTGTTTTGGATTATGATTAATTATTCTAAATACACAGCAAGAGAAAAGTTCCCTGAAAATAGCACTAATTTTAATTCATTAGAGTTATTTTGTTTTTGTCAATCTTATAATTGATGTTTGAAGAGAGCTTTAAGATTTCTAATACTCTTGATATTGACTCTGACTTAAAGTTGGCTGTAAATCTGTAGCTAAGGATGGAACTATCTTCAACAGAGATTGTCACTCCATACCAACGCTCCATTTTTCTGATAACTTCATCTAGAGGTGTGTTTTCGAAAAGAAGAAATCCCTTTTTCCAGGCTGTGTTGTATTCAATATTTGCCTTCCTGACAAGTAATGGTTTCTCGTCTTGAGCGATAGTTATTTGTTCCGCAGGGGTAAGTTTAATTTCACTTTGATCCTTTTCACGGATTAAAGAAATATTTCCAGATATGAGTGTTACAATTAATTTGTTCTCATTAGCATAGGAAGAAATATTGAATGTTGTTCCTGTTACCTTGACTCCATAGCCCTTATATGTTTTTACATACATAGGCCAGTTTTTATTGGGCACTACTTCAAAATATCCTTCTCCTTCAATCTCCACAACTCTTTGCAGTGAATCAAATTTTTGAGGACATTTCAAAGAGCTTGAGCTGTTGAGCCAAACTTTACTGCCATCAGGAAGGTCTACCATTCCTTTTACACCGGAGTGTACAACATATTCAAATTGAGCAATTTTTTGAGGAGGGACAACAGGTTTTCTCGTATAGTGGGTTAAGTAGAAAATGGCGGGTGCTATAAGAACAAGAAAAACCGCAGCAATTTCTATAACATATCTTATGATTTTTTTATTAGTCCCTTTTTTATTAGTTATAGTTGTAAGGGCTTCTTGTTGAAACGTTTTATATCTTTCGAGTACCCAGTAATTTTTGAGTTGACAATACTGTTTCCTGTTTTCCTCATTGGCGTTAATCCATTCCAGCACCTTTTCTCTTTCTTCAGATGAGACTGATCCTGAAATGAATTTCAGTAATAATTCTATATCAATATTTTGTTCCATACTGTTTTATATACACTTCAACTTCAATATACCCTTTGATAACTTTCAAATTCTATGCAAATCCTTCAACACATTATAATTTTATAAAAACTCTTTCAACTTTTCTCTAAATAATTTTAAGGCTTGGGTGACATGATATTCTACAACCTTAACAGAGATCCCTTTTTTGTCTGCGATTTCCTGATAAGAGAGTCCGTTAACTCTACTTAAAATAAAAGAATCACTTATTTTATCGGGCAATTCTTTAAACGCCTTGCTTATATGCTCTTCTAATTGAAATTGTATTACTGCATCTGATGACTCGTCCATGAGAGCGGAAAGATTTGCCTGATACTCTTTCTTGAGCCATTCGTTTTTGAGTCTGTTGTCGTTTGCCAATTTACGGAGCCGATTAATACTTTTATTTTTAAGTATTGAATATAGATAAGGCAAAAGAGGAAATTGGGGATCGAGATAATTCCGTTTTTCCCAGAGTGCCGCGAAAGAATCTTGCGTAATATCCTCTGCAGTAATTATGTCATGAACATACTGGTTGACATAGAAAAGTGCTCGTTTGTATTCACTTGAATAGAATCTGTTAAAAGAACTCTTATCACCATCAATGATGGCTTTGGTAAGCATGAGTTCTTCGCTATCTTGTTTCATAAGTCACAAATATAATGAATTTACAATCCCCTCATTTGTCAATTTATTATCTTTGCAAGAATTATTGAATAATTATTAAAGGATGTACAGAACACACACTTGCGGAGAATTACGCATAAATGATGCTGGCAAGCAGGTTATGCTTGCCGGTTGGGTTCAGAGAATTAGAAAGATGGGTGGGATGAGTTTTATTGATCTTAGAGACAGATATGGTATAACTCAGTTGACAGTTGATGAGAGTGATTCAAAGGAACTTAATGCTGTTGCAGGGAAATTGGGTAGAGAATATGTAATTCAGGCTACAGGTGAAGTTGCAGAGAGGACAAACAAAAACCCAAAAATTTCTACCGGAGATATTGAAGTTAAGCTTTCAGCCATTAAGGTGCTTAATCCTTCACTGGTTCCTCCTTTTACTATTGAGGATGACAGTGACGGAGGTGAGGAGCTTCGTGCCAAATTTCGCTACCTCGATCTTCGTCGCAATCCACTTAGAAAGGCACTTGAACTTAGACACAAATTGGCACAGGAAACCAGGAGATATCTTGACGAACAGGGTTTTATGGAGATAGAAACTCCTTTTCTTATCAAATCTACTCCAGAAGGAGCTCGCGATTTTGTTGTGCCATCGAGAATGAATCCCGGAGAATTTTATGCACTTCCGCAAAGTCCGCAGCAACAGAAGCAACTTTTGATGATAGCAGGATTTGACAGATATTTTCAAATAGTTAGATGTTTTCGTGATGAGGATCTCAGGGCGGACAGGCAGCCAGAGTTTACACAGATTGACTGTGAGATGTCATTTGTCGAGAGAGAAGATATTCTCTGCATGTTTGAGGGGATGATTAAATCTCTTTTCAAAAATGTTTTGGGAAGAGATTTTAATTATTCTTTCCCCCGTATTTCCTATTCGGAAGCAATGAACGAATATGGGTCTGATAAACCTGACATTCGTTTTGAAATGAAAATTAAGGAGATTACAAATATTGTACAGGGTAAGGGTTTCTCAGTTTTTGATGCAGCCGAATATATTGGCGCAATAGTCGTTAATAATTGCGCATCTTATACGCGCAAGCAACTTGATGAGTTGACTGAATGGGTAAAGCGACCTCAGATTGGAGCAAAGGGGCTTGTATATGCCAGGTATACTGAGGATGGGATTAAATCGTCTGTAGATAAATTTTTCTCTCCAGAAGAATTGTTGAGTTTATGTAAAGTCATTGATGCCAAAGTTGGAGATCTTGTTCTGATTTTATGTGGCAACAGGAAAAAGACGCAAGAAGCACTTGGAACTCTCAGAATAGAGATGGGTAATCGTCTTGGCTTAAGACAAAGCAACATTTTTGCACCTTTGTGGGTATACGATTTCCCTCTTCTTGAATGGGATGAAGAAACACAGAGATTTTATGCTATGCATCACCCATTTACCTCACCAAAGCCTGAAGATCTTTCGCTGTTTTACAGCGACAGAAAGGAGGATGTCGAAAAAGTGGCTGCAAATGCCTATGATTTTGTCTTGAATGGAACTGAACTGGGGGGAGGTTCGATACGAATCCATGACTCAGCAGTACAACAGAGAATGTTTGAGATCTTGGGATATTCTGCTGAAGAGGTTGAATATAAATTCGGCTTTATGATAAATGCATTCAAATACGGAGCGCCACCACACGGAGGAATAGCTTTCGGTTTTGACAGGTTGTGTGCTCTTTTTGGGGGCCAGGAAAGCATTCGTGATTTCATAGCTTTTCCTAAAAATAATTCAGGTAGAGATGTTATGTTAGATGCACCTTCCAGAATAGACAAGGTTCAGCTGGATGAACTTTTCCTTAGGAGCACATTTGAAGGCAACTGATTTATATAAATACATATAGATATGGGCACGTTGATTTTTTATCTACTGTTAGCCCTTTCGGTCTCTTTTTTATGCTCTATTATGGAGACCGTGCTGCTTACAGCCTCTGTGTCATTCTTGAACATGAAGGTCAATCAGGGTATTAGGGCTGCTTCCATATTAAGAGACTTGAAACAGAAGATTGATAAGCCAATAGCTGCCATACTCTCTATTAATACTGTTGCTCATACTGTAGGAGCCTCTGGAGTAGGTGCCCAAGCGACGGTATTGTTTGGGGATGCTTATTTTGGAATTATTTCTGCCATTCTTACACTTCTGATCCTTGTTTTGTCTGAAATACTTCCAAAGAGTGTCGGGGCTCACTATTGGAAGCATCTTGTTGTTCCGGCCGGGTATATCATACGATGCATGATAATTATAGCATATCCTCTGGTAATTCTTTCTGAGCAAATGACACGGCTTATATCAAGAGGTTCTAAGGATGAGGCCACTGTCAGTCGCGAGGAGGTAGCAGCAATGGTAGACATTGGTGTAGAGGAGGGAACTTTTGAAGATACTGAAAAGAAAATTATTCAGAATTTGATAAAGCTCAGAAGCGTGAGGGCTAGTGATGTTATGACTCCGAGAGTTGTTGTGGCTACTGCATCAGAGGAGATTACTATAGGGGAATTCTACAAAAATAAAACATATCTGCATTATTCAAGAATACCAGTCTATTCAGACAACGACAAGGAGAAAATATGTGGATTTGTTTACAGACAAGAAGTTTTGGAACATCTTGCTAATGATAATTTTGATCTTTGTCTCAAGGAAATTAAGAAACCCATTATGATTGCTCCGACAAGTCAGCCACTCACCATTATGTGGGAGAGGTTGACATCGCAAAAAACACATATTGCCATGATTGTGGACGAGTACGGAGGTTTTGAGGGAATTGTTACTCTTGAGGATATCATTGAGACTATTATGGGGATTGAGATTATGGATGATAGAGACATAGTCGCCGACATGCAGCAATTTGCACGAGAGCGTTGGGAGGAGAGCGTCAAGAAAAGCACAAATACTTGAGCTAATATTACAACTTCATTTCAGCAACTTTGTCTGCCAGTTCTCTAAAGGCCATACTGTCAGCTCTTTCTCTAAGTGCCACAGGCATCCCGTTGTCGCCACTTTCTCTGATGCTTTGAACAATAGGTATCTGAACAAGCAGCGGAACATTAAATTTTTCTGCCATAGCCTTGCAACCGTCTTTTCCAAATATATAATATTTATTTGCAGGTAACTCTTCAGGAGTGAACCATGCCATATTCTCTACCAGGCCAAGCACAGGTTTATTAATATCCTTGTTTCTGAACATGTTAACCCCTTTTTCAACATCAGAGATTGCTACAGCTTGAGGAGTGCTTACCACAATAGCTCCTGAAAGTGGAATATCCTGAACTGTAGAAATATGAATATCTCCGGTTCCCGGAGGAAGATCAATCAGTAAAAAGTCAAGCTCTCCCCATTTAACTTGCAATACCATCTGTTTGAGTGCATTGCTTGCCATTGGACCTCTCCAGATAAGCGGCTGGCCTGCACTTGCAAAATAGCCTATAGACATCCATTTTACTCCATATTTTTCAACAGGTATAATCATCTCTTTTCCACCCAAATCTTCAACCGAAGGCTGGGCGTCTTCGGTACCTGTCATCTTTGGAACAGAAGGACCGTAAACATCTGCATCCGCAAGCCCAACGCGCAATCCTTTCATAGCCAGGGCTACAGCAAGATTAACAGCAACAGTTGACTTGCCAACTCCGCCTTTACCTGAGGCAATTGCAATTATGTGATTTACATTCTCAAGAGCCTCCTGCCCAAGTTCTAAATGCACTCTTTTTGCTATCTTTTTTTCTCTTACTAATTCGAGGATACTTATCTTGTAATCTCCTGAAGGAAAGGCTTTCCTGATTGCCGCTTCGCAACTCTGCTTGATTGAGCTGGCAAGTGGATCTGGAGATGAGAAGACAAGTTTAAAACGTATCTTCCCATCTTCAACTTTTATATCTTCAACCATCTCAAGTGAAATGATGTCCTTATCTTTAGCAGGATGGACAACTCCTCTCAGAACATCTTCAATCTCTTTTTGTGTCATCTGAATATTCTTAAAAATCTTTCGACTAATCAACAACTCTTGTACCAAAGAGTTTATTTGACGATAGACATTTCATTTAGCAGATATCCTGCTCCACCAAATTTGTCAATGATAAAAAGAACATATCTAATATCAACATTAATGCATCTTTGGAGATTAGGTTCAAAAATGATATCTCCGCTCATAGCTTCCCAGTTCCCATCAAAAGCAAGCCCAATGAGTTCCCCTTTTGCATTTAATACCGGACTTCCTGAATTGCCCCCGGTTATGTCATTGTTAGTAATAAATGCTACAGGAAGTTTTCCATCTTTCATTGCATAAGGACCATAATTGCTGTTGTTGTAAAGTTTTTTCAATTTAGCAGGAACTACAAATTCCCAATTGTTGGGATCCTCTTTTTCCATTACTCCTTTGAGAGTGGTATAATGTTCATATAAAACAGCATCTTTGGGAGAATAATTCAGCACCTTCCCGTAGGTCAGACGCATGGTAGAATTTGCATCCGGATACATGGCTTTTCCCTTGTTCATCTCGAGTAAGCCGGCGAGATATTTTTTTGATGCTTCAGCATAGAGAGAATTTATTCTATTGAGCTTTATACTGAGTTGATTCATTAGCGAAAATAGACTTCTGCCTATTATGACTGCAGGATCATTTACTACAGCCTCTCTGCCATTTTCAATGGCTCTATAGAGTTTGTCCATTGATGTAAATACGGATTTGTCATAGAGATAATCGACATATTCATCAACATTGCCTCCAAATTTCTCGTCAATTAAGGAATAAATATCTGGAAGATTATCAGCAGAAACCTTTTCCCGGAAAATCTTAAGAAATGTTTTTGCAACTTTTTTGTCAACTTCAGGAGAGTAGTTGTTATAGAAATTAATTGCTTTTTCTCTGAGATTTTGAGCAGTTGTGTTGGCGGTGACATCATCTCCGTTTACAAATGCCTTCTCAACATCTGAAAACTGGCTGGCTATAGCTGCTATTTCAATATTCATGAGGGTCTCGGTAAGATATTTATAGTTATAGATTATATCTTTACGGGCGGCTACAGCATTGTTTATATTTTCAAGAGCGTTACCGTACTTTTCCAATCGGGATTTGTCGGCATTGACCCATTTGATAAACTTTTCTTCCTCTTGGGCCCTTCTTTCTGCGACGTTGTTCTTCTTAAATGTTTCATTCATTCCAATGGCTTTTTTCCAGAAATTTGAAGAGGATGCATATTTGCTGGCATACTGTATCCTGATTTTGGGATCTGCCAACATCTCTTTCATAAGAATATCTTGACGAAGTCCTCGAGCAAAGATCGTAATGGCATTTGAAATATCACTTGTTTGCCTCACCTCTGCAGAGGTCATGAAACGATTGGTTCTGCCAGGGTATCCTATAATCATTGCATAGTCATTGTGATTTATTCCTTTGATAGAGATATTTAAATGCCTTTTAGCCTGATATGGTACGTTTTCTGGAGAGTATGGTGCTGGATTGTTATTCTTATCTGCGTATATTCTGAACATCGAAAAATCACCAGTGTGTCTTGGCCACATCCAATTGTCGGTATCAGCACCAAATTTACCTATAGATGAAGGGGGAGCTCCTACAAATCTAATGTCACTGAATGTTTTGGTCACGACAAGATAATACATGTTGCCTGCATACATTGGAACTACATTTGCCTTTAAATAATTATTGTTACCAATAGCATCTTTTTTAAGTTGAGCAATTATATTATTCATTGCATTAACCTTCTCTTCAGAAGTAGCAGCATTTGACAAAGCGTTGTTGATTTTATCGGTCACATCAGTAAAACTTTCAAGAAAAGTAACAGTGAGACCATATGCCGGAAGTTCCTGTTCCCGGCTCATTGCCCAGTATCCATCTGTAAGATAGTCGTGTTCTACACTGCTAAGTTTTTGAATTGCTCCATAACCGCAGTGATGATTGGTAATTATAAGTCCTTCAGCAGATATCACTTCTCCGGTACATCCGTTACCAAACTGGATGACAGCATCTTTTAAGCTTGTTCCATTAATATTGTATATATCCTTTGTCGTGAGTTTACAACCAAGTTCTTTCATTTTTTGCTGATTGAGCTTTTCTAGCAAAGGAAGCAACCACATTCCCTCATCTGCTCTAAGTGGAGTTAGCGAAATAAGGATTACAGCTAATAGTAATAATGCAATTTTTTTCATGAATTTTTATCTATTTTTAACAAAAATAAGCAAAATTGTTAGATACATTTAAAATTCTGATTGTAATTGACAAGTTTAAAGGAAGTCTCACATCTTTTCAAGCTTGTTTTGCCATTAAAAAGGGCATTGAAAAGAGGTGGGAAGATTTATTTCCTTCATTAAACTTATCAATAGAAGCCCTACCGATGGCCGACGGAGGAGAAGGCACTCTCGATGTCGTTGAGAAAAGTATTGGAGGAATTAGACATTATGCTTCTGTAAGTGATCCTTTATTTAGAGAAATAAAAGTTCCATTTTTACTGAAGAATAAAACAGCATTTATTGAAATGGCCTTGTGCTCTGGTATTCAGCTTTTAACCAAAGATGAGTATAATCCTATGATAACTTCAACTTATGGTCTTGGAGAGTTAATTCTTGAAGCTGTAAGATATGGAGCTGAAGATATTGTTGTTGGAATTGGGGGGAGTGCAACTAATGATGGTGGTATGGGTATGCTTAAAGCTCTTGGTTATCAGTTTTTTGACAGGAGAGGAGAGGAAGCATTATATTTAAATGAAGTTTATGAAATATCAGATTTCAATGTTTCTCAATCATTACATAAAGTTAAATTTACCGTTGCCTGTGATGTTACAAATCCTCTTCTGGGGGAAAAGGGAGCTTCAATTGTTTATGCGCCTCAAAAAGGAGCTACTCCTGAAATGGTTGAGAAGCTGGAGATTGGCATGAGAAATTATGCTGAGGTTTGTGAAAGATTTACTGGTAGATACTGCAGGGATTATCCGGGATCTGGAGCTGCCGGTGGAATTGGATTTGCATTTAAATTATTTTTTGATGCAGAAATTATTCCTGGATGGATGATACTATCAAGGCTCACCAATATGGAGAAATTAATTTCTACTGCAGATTTGGTAATAACAGGGGAAGGATCCCTGGATCAACAGAGTGTTTCGGGCAAACTAGTATATGGAGTATGTATGACCGGTATAATGTATAACAAATCTATATGGGCATTTTGTGGGATAAATCATCTAAATGTTAGTGAACTCAGCAATTTGGGGATCTCAAAAGTTTTTGAGATAAGAACTTTTGCACGAGACATTGACGACTCTATCAAAAATGCTTCATATTATCTTGAACAGATGGCTTTTAATGCTATTTCTTTTCTGTTTCCCAAACCTTGAGTATTTCTGCTATATATAGTTTATGAAGTCCAGAGTGTCCTTCATCATAATGTGCATTAAGGGGGCCGGGATCGTGAAAGAAATTTTTAGACAGCATCTCGGAGTAGAGTTTATAACACTCAAAGACAAGCCGGGCTTCTTTGAAGGTAGGATTTCCCAACTCAGTAAATACGGGAGTTAGTGAGGCTTCGGCAATTTTATTGCAATCTCTGCCACTTTTTGATCCACATATATCGAGAGAAGAACGGTATTTTTCCTCAAAAAAACTTAGTGTGAACTTTTCGGAACTCTCAATAAATTGATAAGTATACCGCTCGGGACGAACAAATACAAATACAACGGGTCGATTCCAAAGATAACCTGCGCCGCCCCAGTTGGCAGTCATAGTATTAAATTTTGCCTTATTGCCTGCGGTTATCAACATCCAGTCGGAGGAGATTAGTTTTATAAGATTCTCCTCAATTTCAAGCGGATCTATCAGTCTGTATCCCAAGTTTGTCATTTTTGTAAAATTTAGCTATTTCAACAATCTAAAAGAGGTCCGATGATATTCACACGGGCCATATTTCATAATTGCCTCCCTGTGAGCTGCTGTAGGGTAGGCAAAATTCTTTTCCCATCCATACTGGGGGTAGTCTGAAGCAATTGATACCATATATTCATCACGGTGAGTTTTGGCAAGTACCGAAGCAGCAGCTACTGAGGTAAAGCGACCATCTCCCTTTATAAAACAAATATGGGGTATATTATTATAATTTCGAAATTTGTTGCCATCAACAATAATAAATTCCGGTCTTGTATCAAGTGCATCAAGAGCTTTGTGCATTGCGAAAATTGATGCGTTTAATATATTAATCCTGTCAATCTCAATGTTACTGACCGATGCTACAGCCCAGGATATTGCTTCTTTCTCAATAATTGGACGCAATAACTCCCTGTTCTTTCGTGTCATTTGTTTGGAATCATTGAGCAAAGGGTGAAAGAAATCATGAGGAAGTATAACTGCAGCTGCAAAGACAGGGCCTGCCAGACATCCTCTGCCAGCCTCGTCACAACCTGCTTCAATCATGTCGTCATAGAGATAGGATAATAAATGATGATCCTCTTTCATGAGCTTGGAAATATTCCGAAATTTAGCAAAAAGAGATATATTTAGCGATATTTATTTAAACTCTCTTTTAGAATCCCAATTATACTTTCTTTAGATTCGAGAGCCATCTTGAGTATTTTATTTTCATCCTCAAGCTCAATCATTTTTATTCTGAAATCGGCTTCGATTTTCTCAATTTGTTCTTTATAAGATTTTTCTATTTCGGCAATTTTTTCGTCTGTAGAAGTTTCTTTGTTAGTTCCAAAGATAAGCTCAGAAAGTGACATGTTGAATAATTGTGCAATTGAAAAGACTCTTTTACTGATAATGGAAGTTTTGCCAGATTCAAGTTGTCTGTAAGAGTTTAATGACATTTTAAGATAATTAGCCATTTCCTCTTGAGTATATCCGAGAGATTCTCTCAATTCCCGAATCCTTTTTTTAATGTCACCGTCATTCATAATAACAAATCATTAGTGTCCACTAAAAATTAAAGCTTAATTGAAGACGATCATCATCAAGCGTATCACCGACTTGTTCTGCCCTTTCGAAGAGCTCTTTTATCGGAGTCTTATCGAAAAGAGACATGCTGAGAATCCGGAGTACATCA
>JAHDPK010000026.1:0-37185 GCA_018434395.1 Bacteroidales bacterium
AAACCTTCATCTCCAGCATCGTCTTCCCGGTTGATATATTTCAAACCTATTGCTTCTCTTTGAGCAAATTCTCTATTGATCATTGGGTACGCACCCCTGATTGAAGCAAAAGCCTTTTCAATATGAATAATAAATGTGTCTGAATTAAGTTGCTCACCTATTGTATATGCAACAATTTTACCTTCAATTCTGAGAATCCCTCCTTTAACTGACAACTTGCCAAAGTTTGCCAAACATTTAGAAACAGCTGCTGATTCAAGACAGAGTGACTGGCTTTTACCACAATCTACTTCCTTGCACCATTCTTCATTAAAACCAATTACCTCGTCGATTTTGTCTTCAGTAAGCTGCTCATAACTCCATCCCTTAAAAAAATCCTTAAAATAATTAATATGATTCCTTTTGGACTGCAACCTTTTGCCGGATAATGAAATTAATTTTTCACTTTCATATATATAGTCAAAATTGTTTCTAACGGCTTTAAAATTGAATGTTCCGGGAAAAAGCTCTTCTAATTCTACTTTTGTCTGTGGAGTGAGAGATATTAAACTGAATGGGTTGCCTCTCTCATCTGCATCCTGCATTAACACCTCTATTACTTCACGTCGGTCACCTCTTCCTGCAGGATACAAATACCGGGTTTCTTCTCCACTCCCCGACTTTAACAAAAAAAAATCCTTGTACCGTGCACAACGCGACAAATAGGACTCATCCCATATAAAAAGACTTGTAAAACAATACTCTGCTCCTCTGTAATCGGAGTATCTCAGCAATTCATCAATCCAGACCTTGTCCGAAATTGTAATCTGCTTAAAATCTATCATATAAATTTATTTATTCCGAAAGCCATTGTTCGAGTGTTTTTATAGCCTCATTTCTGAGTTCCTCCGGCATATTACTTATGCGGGATCTGTGGCTTCCTTTTGGTTGCACCATTACAACAACATTTTTGTGTTTTGGTTCATTAACTTTTACAGCACTCCAAGGATCATACTCCCCATATATGAAAAGCATTTTTTTATCAGTTGTAGCAACAAATCTCTTCAATTTTTTGTAGAGGGTTTTATCAAATTTAAATTCAGCTCCTTCTGGAAGAAACAGTTTAGTAAGGTAGCCTTCAGCATTTTTAATTGATAAAAGTTCTTTAAAAGGTTTTGTGTCATATCCGTAATAACCAAGCTCTCTGGCTGCCTGTACAAAAAAAGGCGTACTTGAACTATTATTGACAAAATAATCCGGAGAACTAATTTTCATCCAATATTTAAAGATTTGATCGTCAGAAGCAGTACTGTCTGGTATCTCATGTATTGAATTGCCCCATTGCCAGAAAGAAAACGAAAACTCTAACACAGAATAGTCGTAAATATTATTGAGAGGTAAATTGAATGCATATTTATTGGATAAACATAGTGAATCAAATTTGGGTTGAAGACGAGTTCTTTTTTTGAGAATCTCTTTTTGGAAATTGAGAATAGTGACTCTTTGCTCAGATGTACCAACTTTTTTCTCAATAAAGGGCTCGTGACGTCCATCTTCACGACTTCTGCACAATGGAGCAACATATGGAACAGTAATATCGACATCCTCAGGAAAGAATGCTCTGTATATCAATGATGTCTGACCACCCTTGCTAATCCCAGTAGCTATCCACTTACCCTTATAAATATTTTTAAAAAGAACTACAACATTATGTAAATCGTTAGCAGAATTTTCTGCAGTAAGATATTTCCAATCGAGCGGTTCTGGAGTTGATTCGAGAAAATAGCGATGTTCCACAAATATAATATTTGCATCAAATATACTGGACAATTCTTCCCTATAACGAGGCATTTTTGCATAAGCCCCTCCATATCCTTCTGTTACAACTATAGTTGGTTTGTCTAATCCTGCATTCATAACAAAAACTCTTTGCTTGAAACTTCCAAGGTCAGGATTTTTGTGATCTATTGGCTGCTCAACAAAAAGGAGATACTTGTCCTTAAACTGGTCAGTTTTGAGTCTTTCAACTCCGCTAACACCGGGCATTGATGCAATTATCTCTTTAAGAGTATCTTGAGATTGATTCTGTGCAGTGGCAGTAAAGATTGATGCACATAGAAGAAATACTGCTGCGATGAACAGAATCCCTGTTTTTCTTATTGTTTTTTTCATACTGCAAAAGTAAAGAAAAAACCCTATTTTTGTAGAAATTATAAAGATAGAATAATAGAGGCACAACAATGAACAACTTTGTACAAGAACTTGCCTGGCGCGGAATGATACATGATATTATGCCCGGTACAGAAGAGATGCTTAGCAAAGAATCTGCTTCAGGTTACGTGGGAATTGACCCAACTGCCGATTCTTTGCACATTGGTCACCTGGTAAGTATAATGATGCTCAGGCATTTTCAGGCTTGCGGTCACAAACCAATAGTACTTGTAGGAGGAGCTACAGGAATGATAGGAGATCCATCCATGAAATCTGCAGAGAGAAAATTACTGGATGAAGAGACTTTACGATACAATCAGGAAGCCATAAAAAAGCAACTTTCAAGATTTCTCGATTTTAAATCTGACTCTCCTAATGCAGCAATTATGGTGAATAACTATGACTGGATGAAAGATTATTCTTTTTTACATTTTATACGAGATATCGGCAAGCATATTACTGTCAACTATATGATGAGCAAGGACTCAGTCAAGAAACGGATTTCTGGAGAAGAACGTGAAGGTATGTCATTTACGGAATTTGCCTATCAACTTGTTCAAGGCTATGATTATCTGTTCCTTTATCAGCATTACGGATGTAAACTTCAAATGGGCGGAAGTGACCAGTGGGGCAATATCACCACAGGAACAGAACTTATAAGGCGAAAGGAAGGAGGAGATGCTTTTGCTCTTACCTGCCCACTCATTACCAAGGCAGACGGAGGTAAGTTTGGCAAAACCGAAAACGGAAATATCTGGCTGGATGCTCGTTATACATCTCCATATACATTCTATCAATTTTGGCTGAATGTTAGTGATGAAGATGCCCAAAAATTTATAAAAATATTTACAATGCTTACTAAAGAGGAGATAGAAGAGACCATAGAAAATCATCTTAAGGCTCCTCACTTACGGGAACTGCAAAAACTTCTTGCAAAAGAGGTAACTGTAATGGTACATGGATATGAGGAATATGAAAAGGCCTTAGATGCCTCTCAGATCCTTTTTGGCAATTCAACTTATGAAAAACTAAAAACCATTGATGAACAAACTTTCCTTTCAGTTTTCGAAGGTGTTCCTCAGTTTGAGATATCGAAAACAAGACTACCTTTAAATATTGTTGAGCTGTTATCTATTCATTGTAATGTATTTACCTCTAAGGGCGAATGTCGTAAGATGATTCAGGCAGGAGGATTATCGATTAATAAGGAAAAATGTGAATCTACAGATCTTCAGATTACAGAAAATGAGTTTTTAAATAATAAATATATACTCGTTCAAAAAGGCAAAAAGAACTATTTCATTATTAAATTATTATAGAAGATGCAGAGAGAGAGCACCAGGCAACTGAAAGTGGCCAAACAGATTCAGAAGGATTTGGCTGAAATTATTCGTGAAAAGGGCATGGCTTTTTTTGACGGGGCAATGGTCACTGTCACTTCTGTCAGAGTCAGTCCTGACCTTTCAATAGCGAAAGTTTATCTAAGCGTTTTCCCTTCCACAAAAGCCAAGGATGTTTTTAAAATTATCGATTCCAAATCGAAATCAATACGCGGCGAATTGGGAAATAGAGTTTCAAAGCAATTGAGAATTGTCCCTGAGTTGGAATATTTTATTGATGATTCTCTGGATTATGTTGAAAAAATTGATGAACTTCTGAAAAAATAATTTGAATTTTTCATTTTTTATAGCCCGGCATTACCTTTTTGCCAAAAAGTCGCATAATGTCATCAACATAATCTCATTAATAAGTGCTGTGGGAATCATGTTGGGAACTATGGCACTTATCATTATATTATCTATCTACAACGGATTTGACGGATTAATCCGTTCTCTTTATAGTGTTCATGAATGTGATCTTTTGATTGTACCGGCCAAAGGCAAAAGTTTTGTACCCAAGTCGGTGACTTTTGACCAGATAAAAGGCTCTTCAATGGTAGCCAACTTCTGTGAAGTTGTCGAGGAAAACGTGTTTATTAAATATGATCAGGAAGAGGCAATTGCAACAATAAAAGGAGTCGATTCTTCTTTTGAAAAAGTTACAGCTTTAAAAAATCATGTAGTCGAAGGCGAATTCTCAATGTACCATGGAGAGATACCTCAAGCAGTTGTAGGAAGAGGCATCGCTCAAAAAATCGGGCTTAAGGTTTTCTTTCTAAACGGAATTGATTTTTACTTTCCTTCTCGCTTCAGGCCTGTGTCCTTTATTAATCCTATTTCCTCTCTCAATAGCGAAAGAGTATATCCTGCCGGAGTATTTTCCATAGAAAAAGAGTTTGATGATAAATATATCTACATCCCCATTGAAGTGGCCAGAAATCTCATAGAATATGACAATGGCGAAGTTACCTCTGTTGAACTTTACCTTAAAGCCGGAATTAATCCTGAAAAAGCCAAAGCTCAGTTTTCTGTCTTATTAGGGAATGATTATATAATAAAAAACAGATACGAGCAAAATGAAACCCTTTATAAAATGATGGGCTCTGAAAAACTCTCAATTTATCTTATACTTTTATTCGTAATAATCATTATTTCATGTAATCTTTTCGGCTCTCTTGCAATGCTAATTATGGATAAAAGAGAAGATGTGGGTGTTTTGAAGAGTTTGGGAGCAAACGAAAAATGTATAAAAAACATCTTTTTTTATGAAGGTTGCCTTATCTCCTTCACAGGGATTATTGCCGGGATTGTTGCAGGCCTGATTATATGCCTGCTCCAGCAA
Organism: Bacteroidales bacterium; assembly: GCA_018434395.1. Taxonomy (GTDB): domain Bacteria; phylum Bacteroidota; class Bacteroidia; order Bacteroidales; family UBA932; genus Bact-08. The sequence goes on from JAHDPK010000026.1 coordinate 4,912, forward strand.
CAATTTGGTTTTATCAAAATGCCCGGTAATTTTATTATTGAAGCCTACCCGGTTGTCATTAAATGGAGTGACATATTGGCAACTTTTATTGGTGTTTCATTAATTGGGCTTTTTGCTTCAAAACTTCCACAACGTCTCTTTAAAAAAATTATTGAGAGTAGGGAGATTTTATAATAATTGTTGATGCAACGAAACAGGATCTTATTGCATCTATGCAGCAAATATCCCATAGATTGCAGAACCACTTCCAGACATAGAAGCATAGACTGCACCTTCCTCATAAAATTTCTGTTTCTTTTCAGCAAGAACCGGATACTTGTTAAATACAGGTTCTTCAAAATCGTTAATAATTCTCTTTGACCATTCTGATATTGGATAGCCAAGTAATTTTTTTAATGATTCTGTTTGCCTGGTCGGATTCAAACCGGCATAAGCTTCAGCAGTAGATACATAAATATCAGAAAAATCGAGTCTGATTTTATGATTTGCAAGATCAGGAATAATCATTGGAGTAAGAATATCTCCTCTGCCTTCAGCATAAATACCCTCTCCTGCCTTTGAGTTCAACTTTGAAGCATAAATAAAAAAAGGGCAATCACTACCGAGTTTAGATGCATATTTACACAACTGATGGTCTGTCAGGCCAAGATTAAACAGTTTATTAAGAGCTATCAGCATATTTGAGCCATCTGAAGAACCTCCTCCAAGTCCTGCTCCATAAGGTATTCTCTTAAACAAGTGAATCTCAACCGGAGGAAGATTGAAATCCCTTTTAAGAAGTTGGTAAGCCTTGTAACACAAATTATCTTCCATAGAACAGTCTGGTTTTTTCCCATAGACATAAAGAATAGTTTCCTCTGCTTCAACAACTTCGAGAATATCTGTCAGTTCTACAGGAAAAAAGAAAGTCTCAAGATCATGGTAACCATCAGAACGTTTACCAGTGATCTTAAGACCAATATTGATTTTTGCACAAGGATAGACTATCATTATCCACACTTTGTATATCCACAGTTCATGCAGCAAAGACATCCCTCCTGATACACCAGTTCTGATGAACCACATTTTTCACATTTTGCTCCCGTGTCATCTTTAGTGCCATCAGGAATATATCTTTTCAAAGTTCTTTCAACTCCGTTCTTCCAAGTATTTATGGCCTCACTGTCCAATTGCAGTCCGTGAACGAGATTTACTACGTCGACTATTGGCATCCCGTTGCGAAGTACACCAGAAATAAGTTTTGCATAGTTCCAATATTCCTTGTTGAACATATGTGAAATACCCCCGACAGTATTTCTGTAACCGTAACGGTCAATATACTGGAAATCATATCTTGACTTACCTGTAACTTCGTCTTTTTCTTTGACAATATACCCCATGGTAACTGATTTAGGGATATTTCTTGTATCCTCGTCAAGTAACCCTGTAAATATTTCATATGGAGCACCGTTCATAAGTCCAACAAGTGCAATCCATTGCTCTGGCCCATTTTTAAACCTTATTACTTCTGCCTCAAGAGATTTAGGCCTTTCAACCTTTCTAACTGAAGGTTTGGTATCTTTATCTTTCGCTGAAAGAAGTACGCCTGATCTTGAACCTTCCCTGTATACAGTAACACCCTTGCAACCATATTCCCAGGCTGTTTTGTACACATCGGCGACTAGCTCCTCCGAAACGGAATTTGGTAAATTAACAGTAACACTTATTGAGTGATCTACCCACTTCTGCATTCTACCCTGCATCTTAACCTTGGCCAGCCAATCAATATCGTTAGAGGTTGCTTTGTAATATGGTGACTTTGCAACAAGAGCGTCAATTTGGGGACCTTTCATGGACATTACCTTATCTTTGTCATAACCATTTACTTGGCACCAAGTTAAAAACTTGTGATGAAAAACATAATATTCTTCCCAGCAATCACCCACTTCATCCTTAAATGAGACAACAGCGTTCTTGTCATTAGGATTGACTTTCCTTCTTCTCTTGTAAACAGGCATGAAAACTGGTTCAATTCCGGAAGTTGTCTGAGTCATCAGCGATGTTGTACCCGTCGGCGCAATGGTAAGCATTGAAATATTTCTTCTTCCATATCTTACAATTAGGTCGTATAACTCCTCGTCTTCTCTTTTTATTCTCTGGATAAAAGGATTATTTTCCTCCCTCCTTGCATCAAAAATAGGAAATGCTCCCCTCTCCTGTGCCATAATATTTGAGGATCTGTATGCCTCTAAGGCAAGTGTTTTCTGAACTTCTACTGCAAAATCAATAGCTTTTTCCGCTCCGTATATCAAACCAAGAGCTGCGAGCATGTCACCTTCAGCAGTTATCCCCAGGCCTGTTCTTCTTCCACCTAATGTTTTTTTCTGAATTTTCTTCCATAGATTAAGCTCAGCTTCTTTAACTTCTTCTTCTTCCGGATCAGCACTGATTTTAGCAATAATCTGATCAATCTTCTCCATTTCAAGATCAATCAGATCATCATTGAGTCGCATTGCTTTTTGGACATGATCTTTGAAAAGCTCAAAATTAAATTTTGCTTCAGGTGTAAAAGGTTTATCAACATAAGAATAAAGGTTGATAGCTATCAAACGACATGAATCATAAGGACAGAGAGGAATTTCTCCACAAGGATTTGTACTGACAGTCTTATAACCTAAGTCTGCATAGCAATCAGCTAATGACTCCCTTATTATGGTATCCCAAAACAGCACACCTGGTTCGGCAGACTGCCAGGCATTATGAATAATCTTTTTCCAAAGAGCTGAAGCATCAATCTCCTTTACGACTTTCGGATTGTCTGAATCAATCGGAAACTGTTGTTTGTAAGGTTTCCCCTGCAAAGCCGCCCGCATAAATTCATCATCAATTTTGACAGAAATGTTAGCACCTGTTACCTTGCCTTGGTCAAGCTTGGCATCAATGAAATCCTCTGAATCAGGATGCTTTATCGAAATAGTAAGCATTAATGCACCTCTCCTGCCATCCTGAGCAACTTCTCTCGTTGAATTTGAATAACGTTCCATAAAAGGGACAATTCCAGTAGATGTCAAAGCACTGTTAAGCACCGGACTTCCGGCTGGCCTTATATGAGAAAGATCGTGCCCTACTCCTCCTCTTCTCTTCATAAGTTGAACCTGCTCTTCATCAATACGCATTATACCGCCATATGAATCAGCAGGTTTAGTGTGTCCTATAACAAAACAGTTTGATAATGAGGCAATCTGGTAACCGTTACCTATTCCTGTCATTGGTCCCCCTTGAGGTATAATGTACTTAAACTCCTTGAGAAGTTCGAAAATTTCCTGAGCAGTCATGGGATTTGGATATTTCTCTTCTATTCTGGCAAACTCATTAGCCAACCTCCATTGCATATCTTCAGGAGTTTTTTCGTACAGGTTGCCAAAAGAATCCTTCATGGCATATTTGTTTATCCAGACAGATGCTGCAAGTTCATCTCCTTTAAAATACGCAAGGCTGGCAGCCATTGCCTCTTCATAGGTATATGTATTCATAAGTTTGTAATTATTATACGAAAATGATAGAAAAAGTCGAAAGATTGCTCTACCGACTTTTACAAAAATATAGCAAAATGATGGAGAAAGTTAGTGAAAGTATTAAATCTTATCAACACTTAATCAACAACAGTTAATACTACAATTTGCACACTGTTCGAATTCACCTCTTAACCTCGATTCAACCAGTTCCTGCAGGCGATTTCTTAAAGGAACATTATTTACTTTTTCAAGGACGTCATAGATAAATGCAAGTTGTTGCAACAATTTAGCTTCCTCTAAACCAATCCCTCTCGACCTCATGTAAAACAAAGCTAATTCGTCCAAACGTCCGCTTGTTGCTCCGTGTGAACACTTCACGTCATCTGCATTAATTTCGAGATGTGGTTGAGCATAAACTTTTGCCTTTCTGGAAAGCAATAGATTGTGATTTGCCTGGTAGGCTTCAGTCTTTTGAGCACCCTTTGCTACATTTATTAAACCACTAAATACAGCTCTCGACTCATTATCAAGAATGCCTTTAAATAGTTGTGAACTATGACAATTTGGCACCACATGTCTCATGTTAACATAAGTTAAAATCTCTTGCTTTCCACTTACAAGATATACTCCATTAAGTTCACAGATCCCACCCTCTCCCTCCAAATTCACATCAATATTATTTTCCAGCCTGGCACCATGAAGAGAAACTATATTCAATCTGAGATATGAATCTTGAGCTTGTTTGATTTTAAAATTCATCTTATGAGATGACCCGTTATGCTCGTTCTGCATTATTACAATATTCACTCTGCTTCCTTGTTGGATATTGATATTTAGCTCTGATAATGTAACAAATTCATCAAGAGACAGAGTGTGAGTACAAAGCAGTACATTGGAATCAGAACCCGCTCCAAAATCGAGCAAATTTGAAAACTGAAGATCAACTGTTTGCCCTGTTTCACGCACACTAATTATTTGCAAAGTCTCAGGGATCTGGGCTCCGGGGGAAATCTTTAAATCGAATCCCATCGGACTGGACGCTGAAAGATGAAGCTTATCTTCATAGCTCACCTCTTCATGCAATAACCCATTTGATAGATACGCCTGATGAGTACCAGGTAGTGGTACTCTGCAGCGAAAAACATCCGGGATTGCAGGATTGTATTTATATTGAAGTGCCATGATTTAACCGTTTATCAACCAATCATATCCCCTTTCCTCAACTTCAAGAGCAAGCTCCTTGCCTGCTGTCTTGATAATTTTACCATCATAAAGAACATGAACTATATCCGGAACAATATAATTGAGCAATCTTTGGTAATGTGTTATGATAATAAATGCATTATCAGGCCTTTTAAGTTTATTTACGCCTGTAGCAACAATTCTAAGAGCATCTACGTCAAGACCGCTGTCTGTCTCATCGAGAATAGCCAGTTTCGGCTCAAGCATTGCCATTTGAAAAATTTCATTTCGTTTTTTTTCTTCTCCTTAAAACCCGACATTCACTCCTCTTCCCGAAAAAGAACTATCCATCTCAACTACAGCCATTTTTTCTCTCATCATCTTGAGAAATTCTGCAGCAGAGAGTGGAGGAAGGTTTGCAAATTTCCTTTTTTCATTAATAGCAGTTTTCATAAAATTAACGTTACTTACACCCGGTATTTCCACAGGATATTGAAAACCAAGAAATATCCCTCTGTGTGCCCTCTCTTCTGGAGCAAGATCAAGAAGATTCTCGCCTAAATAAATAACCTCGCCTGCAGTAACAACAAAATTTTCTCTTCCAGCAAGAACTGCAGAAAGAGTACTCTTCCCAGAGCCATTTGGTCCCATAATGGCGTGAACCTCTCCTTCATTTACGGAAAAATCTATCCCTTTCAAAATCTCCTTGCCCTCTATTGAGGCTCGTAAACCTTTTATTTCTAATATTTTATTCATTTTTAATTACTGTAACTTTTCCACTCTTTTAGCCACATTGAAAATCCGAAAAAAGCAATAACAAGATATGCTGCACTTACTAAAGGCATAAATATCAAACCTGCAAGTATATATAGTATTATATTGGTTGTATTCACAATAAACCAAGCCACCCAGCACTCAAGTCTCTTTTGAGCAGAAAGATATTGGGCTGTAAGAATTGTGAATGTTATAACAGAGTCAAGATACGGAATCCTTGCCTCTCTAAATATGGACGGCCAAATGTCGTTGAAATAGGTAAGTGCAGTACCCCACACAGCTCCAAGCACAAGGATCAGCAATAAGAAAAATAATCTTTTGCCATTTGACATGAGTGATATCTTTAATTGATTCTTATTATTCTCTTCTCCCTTACGTGGATGTGTCCATCTATAATGACCAAAAAAATTGATTGCAAAAGATATTGGTTGGACTACCATGCTAGAATACAATCCCTTCTGATAAAAAAGTATAAATAGAAGAATATTGTATAAATATCCAATCCAAAAATTAGCCACTTTGGATCTTGTAGCAAGATAGACACAAGCAAGACCAGTTAATACACAAATAAATTCAAGCAGACTTACACCTTGTCCCCCTAAAGAAAATATAATATTATCAACACTGAAAATTTCCATACAAATTTTTTATCCAACGCTGCCCTCAAGGGTTACCTGCAAGAGCTTTTGTGCCTCTACCGCAAATTCCATGGGCAATTGATTTAGAACCTCTCTGGCATAGCCGTTGACTATTAAACCCACAGCATCTTCCATACCAATACCCCTTTGCTGACAGTAAAAAAGCTGATCATCACTTATCTTGGAAGTTGTTGCCTCATGTTCAAGAATTGCTGTCTCATTTTCATTTTCTATATAAGGGAAAGTATGAGCTCCACATTTGTCTCCAAGAAGCAGCGAATCACACTGTGTAAAATTTCTGGCTCCTTCTGCATTTGGAAGTACTTTAACAAGTCCTCTGTAACTGTTATGACTAAATCCTGCCGAAATGCCCTTGCTGACTATTCTACTCCTTGTATTCTTCCCGATATGTATCATTTTTGTGCCGGTATCTGCCTGCTGATAATGATTTGTTACAGCGACCGAATAAAATTCAGAAATTGAATTGTCTCCTCTCAATATAGTACTTGGGTATTTCCAGGTAATCGCAGAACCGGTTTCAACTTGAGCCCAGAAGAGTTTACTGTTATCTCCCTTGCAGATTCCACGTTTTGTAACAAAATTGAAGATTCCTCCTTTCCCTTGAGAATCTCCAGGATACCAGTTTTGAACTGTCGAATATTTTACTTCTGCATCTTTAAGAACCACTATCTCAACTACAGCAGCGTGTAGCTGATTTTCATCTCTGACAGGAGCTGTACAGCCCTCCAGATAACTCACATATGAACCCTCATCAGCCACAATAAGTGTTCTTTCGAACTGCCCTGTTCCCCTTGCATTAATTCTAAAATAGCTGGACAACTCCATCGGACACCTTACTCCCTTCGGAATGTAACAAAATGACCCATCACTAAAAACAGCTGAATTCAAAGCCGCAAAATAATTGTCACTGAATGGTACAACTGAAGCAAGATATTTCCTCACCAAATCCGGATAATCCCTTACTGCTTCGGAAAAAGAACAAAAAATAATCCCTTTTTCTGCAAGAGATTCTCTAAAAGTAGTCTTAATTGATACAGAATCAAATACTGCATCGACAGCCACACCTGCAAGTACATTCCGTTCATCAAGAGGAATACCGAGTTTGTCAAATGTGGTCTGTAATTCGGGATCTAATATTGCGTCACCTCCACTTTTTTTTGGAGCTGCAAAATAAATAATATCCTGAAAATCAATTTTAGGAATAACGAGATTAGCCCATGTCGGCATCTTCATTGTCAACCACTTGGCATAAGCTTTAAGTCTGAATTCAAGCAGCCATTCCGGTTCTCCCTTCCTGTGGGAAATACCTGTAATTATTTGCTCATTCAGCCCTTTAGGAAAATATTCCTGATCAAGAACAGTTTCAAAGCCGTGTTCGTAATCAGTCTCCGTTACTTTATGGATTATATCATCTGCATTCATTGTGGCGCAAAGTTATATCTTTTAAACTATTTTTGTGAACAAATTAATATCATGACAATGACAGCTGAGAAAAATAAAGGGAGAACTCCAATAGAAAAGGTGGGAAAAATAAACTTGATTGACCATCTTTTATCGAAGGCCAATCATTCAATTTCAGACTCCATATCGTTGGCAGATGAAAATTGTTGCTGGATATCTTCACACAAACTTCTTTTAGAAGGGATTGATTTTGACCTTGTTTATACACCTCTCAAATATCTTGGTTATAAATCTGTTTTAAAGGCCTTTGGGTCTTTAATTGCACATAATTTCCATCCTTATGCCGTCTCATTAAGTATTGGTCTTTCAAAGCGATTCTGTGTAGAAGATATAGAAGAACTTTGGGCTGGTACATTAGCTGCAATTGAAGAATACAACATTTCTTTAGTTTCCTTGGATCTTTCATCGTCACTTACAGGCTTGACCATTAGCATTTCATCCCAAGGAAAACAAAAAAGAGAGCTGTTTGTTCAAACACCCAAAGTTAAATCAGGAGACCTTCTATGTATCACCGGCAACCTCGGAGCTGCCTATATGGGATTGCAACTTCTTGAAAGAGAAAAAACTGTTTTTAATAACAATCCTTTGCTTCAGCCAAAATTAGATGATTATAAATTTATTCTTAAATCATATCTCAATCCTCAACTAGATAATTCAATTATAGAAATTTTGTCGAGCAACGGAATTATTCCTTCTGATGGTTACTTTATTACTAACGGACTTGCTGATTCTGTGAAGTTCCTTTGCAAAAAACACAGTATGGGGGCCAAGATATATCTCGATAAAATCCCGATAGCATCCGAGACTTTTGAAATGGCTGCAGAATTTAATATTGATGCAATTACAGCAGCTCTTAACGGAGGTGACGATTTTCAAATTTTATACTCAGTACCTCTTTCCAAGTATGAAGAACTTAAGCGCGAACTCCCTCAAATAGATATTATAGGACACCTGACATCCTCCATAAATAGTCCAGTTTTGGTTACTCCGGATGGATCTGAAATCGAATTAAAAGCTCAAGGTTGGAGTAAAAGCATATCCGATTGATAGTGAATCGAGATAATCGAGTAATTGCTGATTGAGTGATACTTTATATTTTTTAGAGAAGTATTCAACACTTATTTTATTTTTATAGTCAAGTATGTTGACTATAACCATAGCATTACCAGGATTCTCCTTGATTTTATTCACAAATTTCTTTCTTAGATCAGCTGTGAGTAAGTTAACAGGAATATTGAATGTAATCTGCCTGATAAAGTCCTCTCTTGTATTTGCCAAGTGCCTTATCCCCTTTATTTTAAACTCAAAGTTCTTTGGCGCTTCACTTTTACCGATATCATAGGAGAATTTTGGTATAATAGCACCCTTGATAAGCAAAGGAAGATTTGGCTGCATGTATTGCATGTAATTTTCATAATCTCTGGAAAAAAGCGTGAAGCTGTAAGTCCCTCCATAGTCTTCAATTGTAAAATTGGCAAATGGCTTAGACCCATTCTTGGTATAGGCAATCCTGACATTTGTAGTCATCCCGGCCACTATCAATTCCTTACCCTGTATCCCTGAATCTTTTGAAGCTTTCTCAATTAACTCTCCAATCTCTGAAAGAGTGTTTGTTGTAAAATGTTTAACCTCAAATGCAAACTGATCTAATGGATGAGCAGAAAGATACATTCCAACCAGTTCCTTTTCCCGATTAAGCAAATCATATTTATTGCTTTCTGTTGTTAAAGGCGGAATTTCCGGATAAACTAACTTAATGGTTTCGCTGTCTCCAAAAAGAGAATTCCCACTATTAACTACATCGTTCTGATATTTTACACCATACTTAATGAGAGCATCGAGAAAAGTATCTTCCTTGGATGTAGGAAGCATGTACTGCTCTCTTTTTATTTCCTCAAAACAGTCTAGTGCTCCTGCAAAAATTAACGATTCCAATGTTTTTCTATTAACAATCCCTAAATTAATTCTTTCAATAAAGTCAAACAAAGAGGAAAATGGTTCTCCTTTTTCTTCTCTTGCCTTTACAATACTCTCTACTGCCAGTGATCCCACGCCTTTAATCCCTGCCATTCCAAACCTTATATCGCCTCTTTTATTAACAGTAAAATTGTTGGAACTTTCATTAACATCAGGTCCTAAAACTCTTATGCCCATCCGCTTGCATTCATCCATCAATTTTGTTATCTCTTCAATATCGTTAAGATTGCGACTTAATGTCGCTGCCATAAACTCAGCTGGATAATTAGCCTTTAAGTAAGCCGTTCTATATCCAATCAATGCGTAACAGGTAGAATGAGACTTATTGAAAGCATATTCTGCAAAAGCAGTCCAGTCTCTCCATATTTTATCAAGCACTTCAGTAGAATGTCCTCTTTCTTCTCCTCCAGCCATAAATTTAGTATGCAAGTCATCCATTAACCTTTTATCTTTCTTGCCCATAGCCTTACGCAGCTGATCAGCATCACCTTTTGTCAAGCCTCCTATTAATTGAGACAGAAGCATGACTTGCTCCTGATAAACAGTTATGCCGTAGGTTTCTGCTAGAATCTCTTCCATGCCGGGCAGATCATACTCAATTTTTTTTCTTCCTTGTTTACGATCGACAAAATCTGGAATATAATTCATTGGACCCGGACGATATAAAGCATTCATTGCAATAAGATCTTCCAACCTGTTGGGTTTTAATTCCTTTAACCATTTCCTCATACCATCACTTTCAAACTGGAAAGTGGCAATTGTATCACCTCGACTAAAAAGTTCATAGGTTGCAGGATCGTCTAAAGGAATTGTATCAATATCAAGTACTATATGTTTTGTTTTCTTAATATTATCTAATGCGTCTTTAATAATTGATAAAGTCTTCAGCCCTAAAAAATCCATTTTGAGCATACCTACCTTTTCTATGTGCGACCCTTCATATTGAGATACCCAAATATCCTCACCTGTCTCCTTGTCTTTGCTGATACAAATTGGAATATATTCTCTAAGATCATCCCGTCCAATAATTACAGCGCAGGCATGTACCCCTGTATTTCTAACGTTACCCTCAAGTTTCTTCGCATATTCCATCGTAGTCCTTAGAAGAGGATCTTTAGAATTGAATGCTTCTGCTATCTCAGGTACATTTGCTATGCAGTTTTCCAGAGATACTTCTATTTTATCACCATTTTCGTCCTCGCCAAATCTCATCGGAACCAGTTTTGCAAGTCTGTCTGCCTCGCTAAGCGGAAGTTTCTGTATCCTTGCAACATCTCTGATAGCAGTTTTAGCACCCATGGTTCCAAAAGTTATAACATGCGCAACATGGTCTTTACCATATTTTTCTTCAACGTATTTAAACACTTTGGATCTTCCGTCATCATCAAAATCAATATCTATATCGGGAAAAGATATTCTGTCGGCATTAAGAAATCGTTCAAAAAGTAAATTATATTTTAATGGGTCCACATCGGTTATTGTCAGGCAATAAGCCACTACAGAACCTGAAGCTGATCCTCTACCAGGTCCAACTGATACTCCGTTGTTCCTAGCCGCACAAATAAAGTCCTGAACAATGAGAAAATAGTCAGGATAACCCATTTTTTTAATAGTATCTAGTTCAAAATCTATCCTTTCTCTAATCTCGGGTGTAATAGTCCCATATCTATTTAAGGCACCCTGATACGTAAGATCCCTTAAATACACATTTGAATCGGAATATTGCTCTGGCAAAGGAAATATTGGAAGTATAGGACTCGATTCAATCGAATATCTTTCAATTTTGTTTGCTATCTCAATTGTGTTATCCAATACCTGAGGCATATCATTAAAGATTGCCCCCATTTCTTCTTGAGTTTTAAGATATTCTTGTTTTGTGTATCGCAGTCTCTTGGGATCATCAAGATCTGAATTAGTTGTGATGCAAATAAGCCTGTCATGTGCATCTCCATCATCACGATTCACAAAATGGACATCATTTGTAGCAATACACTTGATACCATGTTTAACAGCAAGTTTAACAATTTCTTCATTTACAAACTGCTGCGTGACAAATACAGTATTGTTTGCGCCAGGAATATCGGTTTCATGACGTTGTAATTCTAGATAATAGTCTTCTCCAAACAGGTTTTTGTACCATAAAATAGTCTCTTCTGCTTCTCTAAGATTCCATCCAATAATTGCCTGTGGCACCTCTCCACCTAAACAGGCCGATGTACATATTAAATCCTTTGAATATCTTTCAAGAAGCTCCCTGTCAATTTTAGGCTTATAATAAAAACCTTCAATATAAGCATACGATGACAGTTTTATCAGATTCTTGTATCCGTTGAGATTTTTTGCAAGCAAAATAAGATGATATGCACCTTGATCTTCCTTGCCTCTTTTATTGAAACGACCTTCTCTGGTCAAGTAAAATTCAGAGCCTACAATTGGCTTAACATTAGGAAATTCTTTGGCCGTGTTGAGAAATTCCTTTACACCAAACATGTTTCCATGATCGGTTATGGCAAGTGCTATTTGATTATCCTCAGATGCTTTGAGAAAAAGTTTATAAATATTAGCAGCACCATCAAGAATAGAATATTGAGTATGAACGTGAAGGTGAACAAATGACATTTAACAGGTTGTTTTTAAATCAATACTTTTCCGGTCATAGCCTCAGGAGCGGGAATTCCCATTAACTTAAGAATTGTTGGTGCAATGTCCGCAAGAATCCCATCCTTTACTGAAGTTACGTCATCGTCAACCACAATAAAAGGAACAGGATTTAAAGAGTGTGCTGTATTTGGCGATCCGTCAGGATTGAGTGCATAGTCGGCATTACCATGATCTGCAGTTATAATTACAGAATACCCATTCTCTCTTGCAACCTTTACCACCTCAGAAGCACATTCATCTACAGTCTTCACTGCCTTGCGAATAGCTTCATAGACTCCTGTATGTCCTACCATGTCTCCATTTGCAAAGTTTAATACCACAAGATCATATTCTCTCTTTTCCAATTCCACTATAAGCGCATCTTTTACCTGAGGAGCGCTCATTTCAGGTTGAAGATCATAGGTAGCAACTTTTGGAGAATTAATTAATATTCTGAATTCATTCTCAAATTTTTCCTCTCTGCCTCCTGAAAAAAAGAAGGTAACATGTGCATATTTTTCTGTTTCCGCTATTCTTAACTGTTTCTTTCCGACTTTTGAAACGACTTCTCCTAATGTGTCGCTCACATTTTCCTTGTCATATAGAACATGAAGTCCTTTAAACTTTTCATCATATGGTGTAAGTGTACAATAATAGAGTGGAAGAGTCTTCATCCCCACTTCGGGCATATCTTTTTGGGTAAGCACTGTGGTCAACTCTCTAGCACGGTCATTGCGAAAATTAAAAAATATCACTGCATCACCTTCACCAAGAATACCAACAGGTTTGCCATCCTCACCAAGAGCTATATGAGGTTTTATAAATTCATCAGTTATATCCTCGTCATAACTCTTCTGCATTGCATCAACGCCACATGTGAACCCCTCACCTTTACCCTCAGTAATAAGATCATAGGCAAGCTTTATTCTCTCCCACCTCTTGTCACGATCCATAGCATAGTAACGTCCTATTATGGAAGCCAGCTTAATATTAGTCCCTTGAATATATCTTAATAACTGATCAATAAACCCTTTACCACTTCTGGGATCTGTATCTCTACCATCCATAAAAGCATGAATATATACTTTAGTAAGGCCCATCTCTTTGGCAACATCAAGAAATCCAAACAAATGTTCCATGGAACTGTGTACGCCACCATCACTCATTAAACCAAAAAAATGAAGAGCCTTTCCTGAATTTTTAACATATTCGTAAACAGCTTTAATCTCGGGATTTTCCATTAGTCTTTTTTCCCTGCAAGCTTTATTAATCTTAACTAGGTCCTGATAAACAATTCTTCCTGCACCAATATTAAGATGCCCAACCTCGGAATTTCCCATTTGTCCTTCAGGTAGTCCTACATCTTCTCCACATGCAGAAAGTTTCGAGAAAGGATATTTAGCTCTAATAGCATCAATGTTTGGTGCCCCCTGAGTATAAATAACATTGGATTTATCGTGTTTGCCTTCACCCCATCCATCAAGGATCATTAAAAGTACCCTTTTATCCATAGATTTATTTATTTTTGTTGCCATATTGGATTTAGCAAAATTATACAAAAAAATGAGTAAAAACAGAAACGCAGGTAAAACAAAAAAGTTTAAAGAAAAAAATAAAAACACGAAAAGGAGCCCAAGAGAAGAAGTAATTGGTCGCGTAAGCATGACACGTGAAGGTTATGGATTTATTATAAGGGATGGTTTTGATGATGATATTTTTGTCAGTGCCCGTAAAATGAGAGGAGCTTTAAACGGAGATACTGTTAAAGTAGCTCTGACAGCTAAAAAGACCCAAACTCGCAACATGGAGGGTGAAATCATCGAGATTATTGAAAGGTCAAAGAAGCCGTTTATTGGAGTTCTTCAGATTACAGGCTCACAAGCCTGGGTGATAACCGAAAGCAGAAATATGCCCTATGACATCAGAATCCCCATTGAAAATGTAAAAGATACTCAAAATGGATTAAAGGTTGCAGCAGTTGTTGATGAGTGGCCTAGGAAATCAGACGAACCAATTGGGCATATTATAGATGTTCTTGGGACTCCGGGTGAAAACAACACAGAGATGCACGCAATTCTCGCCGAGTTCGGACTACCATATAAGTTTGAAGTACAAGTTGAAAAAGAAGCTGATAAAATTGTGGAAAATATATCTTTAGAAGAAATTTCATCAAGAAAAGATTTTAGAAACGTTCCTACCTTTACAATAGACCCTGCAGATGCAAAAGATTTTGATGATGCCCTATCTATTCGCAAACTCGAAGACGGCAATTGGGAAATAGGTGTTCATATAGCTGATGTTACTTACTATGTTAAACCCGGATCACTTATTGAGAAAGAGGCTCAGGAGAGAGCTACTTCTGTCTATCTTGTTGACAGGACAGTACCTATGCTTCCTGAAAAACTATCAAACAAACTATGTTCTCTAAGACCTAATGAAGATAAGCTTTGCTTCTCGACCGTATTTGTCATGAATGATAATGCTAAAATTATTGACAGATGGTTTGGTCGCTCTATCATTAATTCAGACTACAGATTTAATTATGATGAAGCGCAGAACATAATTGAAGGAAGTGAAGGACCAATGAAAGAAGAGATACTTAAACTTCATAAACTTGCCACAATTCTCCGAAAAGAACGTTTTAGCAAAGGAGCAATCAGTTTTGAAAGACCTGAAATGAAAGTTGAAATCGACGAAAATGGCAAACCTATTGGTGTATATTCAAAAATAACCAAGGAATCCAATTGGCTTATCGAAGAATTTATGCTTCTTGCCAATCGTGAAGTTGCATATTTAATAGGTAAAAAAGGAAAAAATGCCAAGACTTTCGTTTATAGAATCCACGAAGAACCTGATGTTGACAAAATTGCTGCTTTCAGGACTTTTATTCACCATTTTGGCTATGAAATGAAACCAACCAAAAACAGTCGTGAAATCTCCAGTGAAATCAATAAACTGCTTGAAACTGCAAAAGGCAAACCTGAAGAGGAAGCAATTGAAATAATGGCACTTCGCTCAATGGCACGTGCTAAATATTCTACCGATAATGTAGGCCATTATGGACTGGGATTTGATTATTACACACATTTTACATCACCTATAAGGCGTTATCCCGATATGATGGTTCATCGTCTCTTGTCAATGTATTTGGACAATGCAAAGTCTCAGGAAAAAAAATATTATGAAGAATTATGCAAATATTCCAGTGAAAGAGAGCAGCTTGCGACAGAAGCAGAGAGAGCGAGTGTGAAATACAAGATGGTGGAGTTTATGCAAGACAAGGTAGGAATGGAGTTTAACGGGAATATTTCCGGGATTACTGAATGGGGAATATACGTCGAACTCGAAGATACCAAGATTGAAGGATTAGTAGCTTTGAGAAATATAAAAGAGGATTATCTTGAGTATGACGAAGATTCAATGTCCCTTACTGGCAAAAGAACAGGCAGAAAATTCGTGCTAGGTGATAAAGTTAGAATAAAAGTAGACAGAGCAAACCTTGAACAGAAAGAGTTGGACTATTCATTAATATGGGATATACCCCACTGACTGCTTGATGTACATTGAATTTCATCCCTTAGAACCATTTTTACCTCCAGAAGCAAAAATTCTAATGCTCGGAAGTTTTCCTCCCCCACGAAATAAATGGTCGATGGAATTCTTCTATCCAAATTTTCAAAATGATATGTGGAGGATTTTTGGAATAGTTTTCCACGAAGAGAAAGAATATTTTATTACAAATAAGAAATTTGATGCCGTTAAAATCAAGGATTTTTGCTATAAGAAAGGTATTGCCCTCTATGATACAGCCACTGCCGTTAAAAGACTTAGAGACAACGCATCTGACAATTATCTTGAAATAGTTGATATGCTCAATCTAAAAGAGCTTTTACTTAAGATTCCGAAATGCAATACAATAGCTGCCACAGGGAAAAAAGCGCTTGATATAATTTTAAAAACCGCTAATTGCAAAGAACCGGAAATAGGAAACTTTTCTTTTTTTCAATTGGAAAATCGCCAAATAAAACTTTATCGCCTACCATCATCATCGCGCGCTTATCCAATGCCTCTTAATATAAAGGCAGCATATTATCAGAGATTGTTTTCTTCAATCAATATGTTGTAAAAAAGACACTAATATTTTTGTTTCTTGCAGGTTTTTCATGGCCAAGAGCAAGTATGCCTGCATGAAGCAGATATGATATGGTTGCAACGGGCTGATTAAAAGACTTACAAAAAGCTGTAAATTTATGCAGGTTTCAATTCAATTGTAAAATGCCTCATTATAGGCATTTCTTTTGTTATAATATAGCCTTTATTAATTGATTCTCTCCTGTCAAAAACATTCTTTACAGCTGCAGCTATATAATCCATGTGATTATTGGTATAAACCCTTCTGGGAATTGCAAGACGAAGAAGTTCAAGCTCGGGATATCTGTTTTCTCTAGTATCAGGGTCTCTGTCAGCAAGTAAAGTCCCGATTTCAACTGCTCTTACCCCCGACTCAAGATATAGTTCAACACCAAGAGTCTGAGCAATAAATTGTTCTTTAGGAACATGAGTCAGAATTTTCTTAGCATCAAGAAAAATAGCATGACCTCCGGAAGGCCTTTGATATGGAATACCATATTCATCAAGTTTATGGCCCAAATATGCAACTTGAGAAATACGAGTCTCCAGATAATCAAACTCTGTACCCTCATAAAGACCAACAGCCAATGCATTCATGTCTCTTCCTGACATACCACCATATGTAATATAGCCTTCAAACATAATATTGTACATCTGACAACTTATCCAATCCTTTTCATGACGAAATCCAATAAAACCACCTATATTGACTATTGCATCTTTTTTGGACGACATGGTCATAAAATCAGCATAGCTAAACATTTCTCGGACAATTTCCCTTATACTTTTATTTTCATATCCCTTTTCCCGAGTCTTGATAAAATATGCATTTTCAGCAAAACGTGCAGAGTCAATTAAAACTTTTACCCCATAGCGTTTTGCCAAATCTGAAACGCCTTTTATGTTTTCCATTGAAACAGGCTGCCCTCCTGCAGTGTTATTGGTTACAGTAATTACAATACACGGGATCTGTTCTTTTGGATATTTCTTAAGAACATTTTCAAGTTTATCAAGATCCATATTTCCTTTAAAAGGGAGTTCAAGAGTTGTATCGGCAGCAGCATCTATTGTACAGTCAACTGCATGAGCCTTGCGAAATTCAATATGTCCCTTTGTGGTATCAAAATGAGAATTTCCTGGCAAAATATCTCCTGCTTTGATAATTGAAGAAAAAAGGACGTTTTCAGCAGCTCTCCCCTGATGTGTAGGGAGAAAATAAGGAAAACCGGTTATATCCTCTATTGCTTCTTTCAACTTATAATATGAACGTGCACCAGCATAACTTTCGTCACCTTCCATAATAGCAGACCATTGTTTATCGCTCATGGCTCCTGTTCCTGAATCGGTAAGAAGATCTATAAATACGTGATCGCTCTTTAAATTAAATAAATTAAAGTGAGCATCTTTAATCCACTGCTCTCTTTGCGAACGTGTACTCTTTCGAATGCTTTCGACCATTTTAATTTTGTAGGATTCTGCAAAAGGTAGTTCCATTTTATTACTTTTTATTAAATTTTATCAACAAAGTTAAATAAAAAAAGGAGCTGACTCAAAAATATAGATTTTGGTCAGCTCCTTTAATAAAATTATTTCAGATAAAATTATTTCTTATTCTTCCCTGTATTAACCACAAGTTTTTTTTCTTCCTTCTTTTTGTTCAGCCACCCGGTAATATCATAAACGATAGGCGTTGCAATAAATACTGACGAGTATGTACCAATAGCAACACCAAGAATAAGCGCTACAGCAAAACCGCGGATAACCTCTCCACCAAACAGAGCAATTGCTATCAAAACCACAAGTGTAGTACCTGCTGTATTAATTGTCCTCGCTAAGGTGCTGTTAAGGGCTTCATTTATATTAATTGCCAAATCTCTCTTAGGATAGAGTCTTCTATATTCTCTGATTCTGTCGAATATAATAACAGTATCATTAATTGAATATCCGATAATCGTAAGGATCGCTGCAATAAAAGTTTGGTCAATGTCAAGACTGAAAGGTAGTATCCCGGAGAACAGAGAGAAAAATCCAATTACAATTATAGTGTCGTGGAAAAGTGCCAATACACCTCCTGTTCCCCATGTCCATTTACGGAATCTAACGGCTATATATACAAATATTGCTAATAATGCTATAAAGACTGCTATTATTGCATTTCTCTGCATATCATCCGCAATTGTAGGACCAACTTTTTCGGAACTGATAATACCATTTGGATTTACGGTAGTAGCAGTAAACTCTTCAAATGTAATAGATGTAGCAAAGAAACCTTTAAGAGCATTGTAAAGCATCTGGTCAACCAAAGCGTCAGTTTCAGACGAATTATCTTCTATCTTGTATTTTGTTGTGATCTTCACCTGACTTTCTCCACCAAACTGTTTAACTTCAACTCCTTCATTGAACACATCCATAACCGCTTTTCTAACTTCCTCTGTAGTAACATTCTGGTCAAATCTTACCACATATGTACGACCTCCTGTAAAATCAACACCATATGAGAATCCTTTGAATACCATTGAACCAACAGATATGACTATCAAAGAAATTGAAATGGCATAGAAAATTTTACGAACTTTCATGAAGTTAATTTTGGTATTACTCATAAAGTTTTGAGTGAGCTTGTTAGAGAATGAAATAGACTTATTCTTAGCAAGTCTGCCCTCAAATATCAATCTTGGAATAAAGATAGAAGTGGCTAATGATGTAATAATACCTATTACAAGTGTGGTAGCAAAACCTTGTACTGGACCTGTTCCAAAAATCATCAGCACTATACCTGTGATGATTGTTGTCAACTGGCCATCAATAATTGCTGAATATGCGTTGCTGAACCCATCCGACACTGCAAGTCTTAAACCCTTACCTGCTCTTAACTCCTCCTTAATACGTTCATAAATAATAACATTTGCGTCCACAGCCATACCCATAGTCAGCACAATACCAGCAATACCAGGAAGTGTAAGCACTGCGCCAAACGAGACCAGTGTACCCAGCAAAAACAAAACGTTGGCTATAAGAGATACACAAGCCGCGACTCCAGCACCATTATAGAAAAAGATCATGTAAATCAGCACAAGCAGAAATGCTATAAGAAATGACAACATCCCGGCATTAATTGACTCTGTACCGAGTGTCGGGCCCACAACTGCCTCCTGGACAATTCTCGCAGGAGCAGGAAGTTTTCCGGATTTGAGAACATTGACCAAGTCATCTGCTTCCTGTACTGTAAAATTACCGGTAATCTGAGACCTTCCTCCAGATATTTCAGAATTTACTCTCGGATAAGAGTAAACCATCCCATCAAGAACAATTGCAATACATTTTCCAATGTTATTTGCTGTCATTGTAGCCCAGGTCCTTGCGCCCTCGGCATTCATGCCCATGTCGACCTCAGGAGTACCTCTTGTACTACCAAATGATTTGCTAGCGTCAGTTATAACACTTCCATCCAGAGGTGCCTTGCCATCACGAGTATTTGCCTTGATTGCGATAAGTTCATAAATTGTACCTGCTTTATCAATAGGTTTTACTGTCCATAATAGCTTTAAATCTGAAGGAAATACTGCCTGAACTTGTGGCAACCTTAGCCATGCACCAATTTTAGCAGTATCCTTGTAGTGAGCTCTTCCAACACATGGCCCTTCCATAAGCTGCCCTTGATAAACATTAGGATTAAGCAGGAAAAACAGAGGATTGTCCTTGGCAAGAGTTTTATCATCAACCGAAAGAGAATCTGTAGCTCTAATCTGAGAAAGCAGCGAATCGGCCTCTGCACTCTTTGAAGAATCAGAAACAGATTTTGCACTTGCTGCCAAAGTATCAGTAGAAGACAGTGAATCTTTTGTAATACCTGAAGCTAAGTAATCTTTTATTACATTATTAGCCTCTGCCAAATATTTGTAAACCTCAGGATTTTCATATGTCTCCCAGAATTCGAGAGAAGCAGTACCCTGAAGAAGTTTTCTGACACGCTCAGGCTCCTTAACACCAGGCAGCTCCACAAGAATACGTCCTGTATTTCCTATTTTCTGAATATTTGGCTGTGTAACACCAAAACGGTCGATACGGTTTCTTAAAACATTAAAAGAGTTAGAAATTGCGCTTTCAGCCTCTTTCCTTATAACTGCAATAACTTCATCATTTGTGGATTCTGGTTTTATCTTGTCTCTCATTTCATATGTTCCGAATATCTGAGACAACCTTTGTCCAGGAGCAACCTTGTCCCATGCCTCTGCAAAAAGAGTAATGAAATCTGACCTGGAATTGGCCTGGTTTTCCCGGGCTATCCTCATGGCTTCTATAAACTGAGGAGAAGTGTTATTATTGGCAAGTGAATTAACAAGATCTGCGACACTAACTTCCAACATAACATTCATTCCACCTTTCAAGTCAAGACCAAGGCTCACCTCTCTTTCTTTTATTTCCTTGTAGGTAAAACCCAGATAAACCTTCTCAGCAGAGATAGAATCAATATAAAATTTCTCCTTGAGGTTACGCAAGGAGTCAAGATAATAGGCTCTATCTAATTCTGGAACATTTTGGAAAGAAGGAAGTGTCTGCTCAATCTTAACTGCCCTCTCGGCATATTGAACTGCTTTCTTTTCTTGATGTTTTACTGCCAATGTAAATGACAGCTGATAAATACAAGCCAGGGCGATAACTATTGCCAATAATTTTATGGCACCTTTACTTTGCATGAATATCTGTTTTTAAATTATATAAAATTCAAGGAAAATTAAGGTACAAAAATACTATTTTTTCCCAATATATAAAGAAATTCGTACTTTTGTAATATACAATATTTTGTTGATATTATGAATAGGTCAATCTGCGTGCTATTACTTTTCCTGCTAGCTGGTGGTCTATCTTTCGGGCAAACACCTGACCTTAAATCAAAGTTTATTTCTGCTGAAGAACATAGCAAAAACTATCGTTTTGAGGAAGCAATAGCAATATATCAACAACTCCTTGAAATAAGTAAAGATGAAATATTTAACAGAAAAGTGGAATCCAGGATTGCTAATTGCGAGAATGGACTTAAAATGTTAGAGTACGCCGCACGTCCAAGAGTATTGGGCGCTGCTAATGTGCCTGTTAAGGATTTTTTCTTGTATTATCCTGATATACCTGACAGTACTTGGATTCTTGTTCCTTACATACTCAATAAAAATACGAGAAGTTATCCCATAAATAATGTCATGAGACTATCATCCAATAAGGACATTATATATTTCTCCGCTCAAGATCAAGAAGGAAAATGGGATATTTTCTCTTCTCAGCGAATAGCTAATGAGACATGGTCAAGCCCAGAACCTGTAAATACTTTAAATTCTCAGGAAGATGAAATTCTACCATATCAAAGTGACGATGGTAAAAAACTATATTTTTCTTCTAATGGACTCGCCGGGATGGGTGGATTTGACATTTATGTAAGTTACTGGGATGAAAAGAGTAATGTGTGGGATACCCCCCAAAACCTCGGATTTCCTTATTCGTCTCCAGCTGATGATTATCTTTATGTAGAGAGTGATGGAGGGGATTATGCTGTATTTGCCTCTAACAGAAATTGTGCATCTCCTGATTCCATTACTATTTATATTCTTTCATTTGAAGCCAATCCGGTCAGAAGTCCTGTACAATCTATAGAAGAAGCAGCACAAATAGCTTCTTTAAACACTGATTCATATTTAAAAGCTAATAGTTTCGAAACTCCTGCAGACACATCGAAAAAGGATATTGAAACGAACGAATATACCAGAATGATTAAAGAGGCCCGACAATTGCAAAAAGAGATTGATGAAAATATTCGGGCTATTAATTCCAACAGAGCTTTGCTTGCAACCTTGAACAACGAAGACGACAGAAATTATCTGATAAAGAAAATTGGCGAAGACGAGATGATTCTTCTGGAAAAACAGTCAAAACTCATGAGTGCAAATAGGGCAATACAACAAAAGGAAATGGATTTCTTAAATAAGGGCGTTATCATACCAAGGGAGAAAGAGATATGGAATAAACCGGTAATAATCAATAATCAGGCTGAACCGTTTAAGTTAAAACTTTCACATTATGGAAAACTTCCATATATGGAAATTGTTGAGCCAGTGAAACCGGTAGATCTTTCATTCAGAACAAGTGGTAATTTTGTTCTAATCGAAGATGAGCAAGAGATACCAGAAGAACTTTTTTATACTATCCAGCTTTTTATGCTTTCAGCAAAAGCTGATTCAGCATCTTTCAAGGGAATATCGCCCATATTTGAAACTAAAACACAAAATGGTAAGTTTAACTACACTGCAGGCCGATTCTATTCCTATAAAGAATTAAGCAATGCCTTACAAAAGCTTAAATCAATGGGATTCAGAGATGTTTTACCTATTGCATATTATAAGGGAAAGACTATAAGTATAAAAAATGCAAGACTTCTTGAAGACAAGATAAATTCATCGGCCACATATCAAGTCAAAATTACAGCATTTCCCGATGGCATACCGCAGTATGTTCTTGAGCTTATCAGAAATAATACGGAAAAAGATATTGCCATGAAATCTGTTGCTGGAAAAAGCATTTACTACATAGGGCCTTTTAACAGCAAGAGTGAAGCAGATATCCTCGTGTCAATATTGAAAGAAGTGGCAGGTGAAGAAATAAATGTTGAAGCTATTGAAAAAAAGTAAAAATTAGTATCTTTGCAGCCCCTCGCACTGCGAGGTATTTAATTTAAGCAATAGACCCAATTAACGGTGAGGTGGGTGAGTGGCTTAAACCAGCAGTTTGCTAAACTGCCGAACTCGCAAGGGTTCCGGGGGTTCGAATCCCCCCCTCACCGCAACCGTTGATGAATTTCAGCAAGTTTCAATAAAAAGAGACCAAATCAGGGACTAATACCTAATATTTGGTCTCTATTTTTTATTTGATAAAGGGCAAAAGACAACATCTATATTGAGCGTTTCTGGAAGAACATCAAACAAGAACACATCTATCTTAACCCCGCTGACGACTGATTGGAACTCTATTTTGGGATTAAAGAGTATATCAGCTTTTATAGCTACAAGCGTACCTATCAAGGTATAGGCAGGATAAGACCTGTGGAAAAGTATGAAAATGCAGCTTAGAAATAATAATATTCAAAACAATTTTATAAACTTTAAACTCCTCAAGGTGGTTTAAATAAGGGAAGTATTATATCGTGTGTTACAAAGCACACAAATGCAATATTCATTTTCTTTATACTTACTCAGCATTTTCTGGTTGTTTGTTTAATTGAATAATATTATCCGAATCGCATTTTCTGCAATGCTTTGCAGGCTTCATGGATATCATGGTTTCATGGCAGTTATAGCACCTGTACCAGTAATCATCGGTAACATAGTTCCCTCCCTGTATAAATATGGCTTTAGCTTCAACGAAAGCTTTGGCAATATTTTTTCTTGCTTTATCATAAAGCCGTGTAAAGGTTGGCCGCGAAATATTCATTTTTTTTGCAGCTTCTTCCTGTGTGAGGTTTTCATAATCTGCCAGCCTGATGGCTTCGTATTCTTCATAAAGCAATATTACAGGTTCAAGCTCCCGCATAGGTATCCCAAATGGTTTAAAACCTTCCATTGGTGGGGGCATTGTAATTTTCCTGTTTCGTTTGCGGTTCGGCATTATTTTAGTTTATAGTCAAAATTAAATCTTATCCCAAAAGTAATATTTTTTCCCATGACCTGTTCCAAAAAATCCGGACATTCAAAATTAGAGTTTTTCATAGTATAGGAAGATTCAATCCCATCTTTAATTCCCAGCATGGATGCATATTCCACTTCCTACCCCTATTTCAATGCCATTGCATTTGGCAGGCATTACTTTTTGTATAGCTGACAGTTCCGATTGAAAAACAAAGTGGCTATCAATAAACCATTGTTCATATTCTGCCAAATGTTCATCAAAAGGTTTGGTCTTTGCCATTTTACTGTTTTTTAACCTGCAATATTTTATAAATTATTTCTTCAGCTGCCCTGATGATCGGGTTAACAACCGGGGAAGAAGTCAACAAGGGATGTGTTCCAATCTGAAAAGAAACCAGTTCATAAACCGTAATTGATTTCTGAATAGCCATGCTGATAATATTAATGATTTCACCGACCGATTTTCCGCCCCAGGCTTCACCACCCAGAATACTTCCATCAACAGGGGATGCATAAAGTTTTACAGTTAAATCCGCCACGCCTGGCAAGGAGCCCGGGTGTCTGTCGGGTGATGAAAATTTAGCAGAAGTAAAATCCACACCAGCATCAGCAGCGTTTTTTTCATTAGCCCCTGCAGCTGCCATGGCCAGACTATTTATTTCTGTAGAAAAAACCCCAAGTGTACCCGAAGTACATTTTTTAATCCTTATTCCAAAAATATTATGTCCCAGTACACGTGCTTCGGCTGTTGCTGTTGAAGCTAATTTTATCATATCGCTCCTGCCGGTGAGAAAACCAAATGTCTGGGCGCAGTCTCCCACTGCACTGATATCTTTTACAGTTGTACGGCCATAATTGTCTACATGAATATCGCCATACCTGTTCAATTCGAGACCTGTTTCTTTAGCTAGTTGTGAATTTGCTTTGTAACCAATTGAAAAGATGACAGCTTCTGTTTCAATTTTGGAGCCATCGGCAAGTATAACCTGTTTAACTTTATTATTTTCCCCAACAATTTCTTTAACAAGCATAGAAGTCATGACATTGACTTTTGTTTTTCTTAATGCATCTGTTGCTATCTGGCTTAATTCCGGAGAAAAGGCTTTTGAGAAACAGGTTGTCTCACTTTCAATTAAAGTAACATTTACATTGGCAGCAGCTAATTGTTCGGCTACTTCTGCCCCGATAAATCCGCCGCCTACAATAACAATATTTTTGAAATCACTCATTTTAGCCGATAACTCTTTTATATACGAGTAGCTTTTTTTGATGTAAAACACGTTTTGAATATTGTAGCCAGGGATTGATTGAGGGATTACAGGTTCAGAACCTGTTGCAAAAACCAGTTTATCATAGCCGAACTGTTCACCTGATTTTAAGCTGACCAACTTTTTCGTTTTGTCCACTTTTACAGCCGTATTGATGATCACTTCCCCGCCCAGGTCAATAAAAGTCTTTGGCCCCATTTTGTTTTTATCGGCATCATTGCCCAACAAGTGAAAGATATAGGGTATGCCACAGGGAACAAGGCCTTCGGCTTCTTCTTTAACCATTAATACCGATTTATCATTAAAATACTTTTTAATGGTTATCCCTGTCACAATGGCAGCAGGACCACCTCCTATTATAATTACATCGTATGTTTTCATAAACTTTAATTATTTATTGGATTAATTTATAGCCTCATTCGGACAATTTTCCACTTTATAAAAAATTGATATCTCAAAATTAAATGAACTTTTGTTCATTTTAAAATTTTTTAGACTAATTTTAAATAAAATTTTTGCCATGATTATTTCAGTTCTTACAGATAATAAACCTGGAGCAATTACTTCTGCCGAACATGGTCTGTCATACCTGGTTGAACATGATGATAAAAAATTGCTTTTCGATACAGGACAAAGCAATTTGTTTTTAAAGAATGCCTGGTTAATGGGTATTGAAATGATAAATATTAATACAATAGTACTCAGCCATGGGCATTTCGACCATGGAGACGGCCTTCAGTATCTTGCTGGTGGAGATTTGATTTGCCACCCGGGGTGCTTTGTTAAACGTTACCGAAAAGCTGATTATTCCTATATCGGCTTAAAGAACTCAAAAGAAGAGCTTTCATTGAAATTCAACCTGGAAACATCCTCAATGCCATATCAAATCAGTGATAAAATTGTATTTCTTGGTGAAATACCACGCCTGACCGTATTTGAATCGAAACATACCCCATTTGTCCTTGAAGGCGGTATCCCTGATTTTGTGATGGATGACAGCGGTATTGCCCTGCTGTCGGATAAAGGATTGTTTGTTGTCACCGGATGTGGCCATGCGGGGATTGTTAATACCCTGGAACATGCAAAAAAAGTAACAGGCGAAGAAAAAATTTACGGGGTTATGGGCGGTTTTCACCTGAAAAAAGCCGACCTGCAAACCACAAAAACAATACGATATTTACAGGAGAACCATGTAAAGTACGTATATCCGGCTCATTGCACTGAACAGCCAGCCATGGAATTATTCCACAAAAATTTCGGGAAGAACACGGTTAAAACCGGAGATGTCTTTACTTTCTAAAACAGGCAACATAACTGAAATATTTATCCCAACACTTAAATAATCGGTAATGATTACAGTATTTGTACTGTTAATGATGGTAGTTATCGAATACATAAATGTGCAAAGCAAAAATGTTTGGTCAAATAAGTTTCAGCAATCTCCTTTTTTGCAAATTATTATTGCAGCCTTGCTGGGAATAACTCCGGGTTACATTGGCGCATTCACCTTAGTGTCGTTATATACGCACCGTATGATGGGACTTGCAGGTTTGGTGACAGTAATGATAGCAACATCGGGCGATGAAACATTTGTAATGTTTGCCCTGTTTCCGGGTAAGCGCTTGTAATGCACGGTGTACTGTTTATAATTGCTTTAACGGCAGGATGGATTGTTCATGAGCATGAATATCGCCATTGTTTTGTTAAACGTTCAACAATATCGCAACTAAGAAATATGTCGTTTGAAGGTGCTGTATTTCTTATCTCAGCAATTTTATTCATTGTTTAATTGGGTTTGGGCATAAATCGTGAAAAAGCATTTATTTTCATTTGCCAATAATCCTGTCAGTAAGAATCTATACATTATCTTATTAATAGCTGTTTTGATTGGAATTATATAGGGAGCATAAGCATTGATGAAGAGTGGATGCAGCTTGCCAATTTATTTGAGTTTGAAAAAGTGCAGGTGTTAAATATTAATAATGGCGAGCGGTTTGAAACATAGGTTGTTAAAGAAAAAAAGGCAGCCATGATATCATATTAAAAGTATTTTAATGAACATATGTTCTTTTAAAATGTTATATTTGTACCGAAAATTTTTAAAATTAAAAAAAATGACAATAGCAATACCGGTATCAAATAAAAGTATTGATTCATCGTTGGACGACCGTTTCGGGCGTTGTCCGTTTTTTTGTTTGTATAATTTAGAAACCAGACAAATTGAATTTCTGGAAAACAGCATGAAAAACGGCTCTGGGGGCGTAGGTCCGCAGGTAGTTGAATTTTTAGCGAATAACGGCGTAAACAAAGTTTATGCGGTGGAGTTTGGCCCCAAAGCAAAAGAGATGCTTGATAAATTAAAAATTGAAACACAGGTAGTAAATAGCAAACAAACTGTACGTGAAATAATTGAATTGTTTAACCTTTAAAATTAATGAATTATGCCACAAGGAGATCGTACCGGACCAATGGGACAAGGTTCCAGAACCGGAAGAGCATTAGGTTTTTGCTCGGGATATGATACCCCGGGCTACACAAAAGGATTCGGAGGAGGTATGGGCAGAGGATATGGTTTTGGAAGAGGCCGTAACTTTGGAAGTGCCTTTACCGGATTCTTTCAGGGTTTACCATGGACACAATCAACCAGTAAAGAAGATGAAGTAAAAATGCTCAAAGCCCAGGCTGAATCGCTGAAACGTAGCCAGAAAGATATTGAAAAGAGATTGAGTGAGCTTGAAAAAGAGAATGAATAGATTATTGGCACTGAATGTCCGGTAGTAGTTAGTCTATAGACAATAATCATTAAACTACTTGCCGGGCATTTCAATTAAAAACTGAGTTTTTTAGAAACTAAAATTTAATTATATCAATCAAATGAAACAAATAATAGCTATTCCAACCATTAACAATTGCTTATGCCAGCATTTCGGGCATTGTGAAAAGTTTATACTTTTTGAGACAGAAAATAAAAAAATAACAGGTGAAAAATACCTGACCCCGCCACCACATGAGCCGGGCGTTTTACCGGCATGGCTGGCACAGCAGGGAGCCACGCATATAATTGCCGGGGGAATGGGACAGCGTGCCGTTTCATTGTTTAATCAACAGAATATACAGGTGATTACCGGAGCCGAAGAAAAACCAGCCAGGATTTTAGCCGAAGAATTTTTAGAAGATAAACTTACAACAGGAGTAAATGCCTGCGATCATTAAGATTACGCATACCGATTGTATTAAATGCTTTCTTGAATAATATACCCTATGACATTGCCAAGGATATAATTGTCAGGTTATGGCATGCCTTGGCAGGTAACAGAATTGATTTCGGGCCGCCAAAACAATTTGACGTTTTCAAGGCATTGTTCGAAGCTGTTAATAAAATCCACCCATTGAAAAAGAGATTTAGCATTAATAACAACAATGAAAATTGCCATTACCAGCGGGAAAGGGGGAACAGGAAAAACAACGGTGAGCACCGGATTATTCCACATCCTCACAAAATATATGAAATATAATGTTCAGTTATTGGATTGTGACGTAGAAGAACCTGACTGTCACATTTTTATTAAAGCATCCGAATCGGTAAGATTTCCTGTAAATATATCTATTCCAAGGATAGACACCGAAAAATGTACATTTTGTGGTAAATGTAAAATTGCATGTACTTTTAATGCCATTGTTATGTTGCCTCCTGCAAATTTTATAGAGGTTAATGAAAGTTTATGTCATGGATGTGGAGCTTGTGCCTATGTTTGTGCTGACGGTGCAATTTCTGAAAATCAAATAAAAATAGGCGAAATTGCTCACTTCGATTATTTTGCCAAAGACGAATTTATTGAAGGCAGGCTAAAAATTGGTAAAGCGTTGCAAACTCCTGTTATAAAGGAAACGATTAAGCATGCTAAAGATAAAGGCATTATATTGTTTGATTCCCCACCGGGAACATCATGCCCTGTCGTTGCAACAGCTTCAAAAGCCGATTATGTGGTTATGGTTACTGAACCCACACCTTTCGGCCTGCATGATTTAAAACTAATGGTTGATACGGTAAGGCAACTTGGCAAAAAACACGGGATAATTGTGAATAAGGCTGGCCTCGACTATAAGCCCTTGTATGATTATATTCAGCAAAACAATATTTACCTTATTGGTGAAATACCCTTCAGGAAAGAACTGGCCGGGGCATACTCAAAAGGCGAAATAATTGCAGAAAACAGCGATGAAATGAAAAATATTTTCACAGGTATTTTAAACAATATATTGAATGGAAAAGCCTTATGAAATAGTAATTTTAAGCGGTAAAGGAGGTACAGGGAAAACCAGCATAACAGCAGCATTTGCATTTTTGGCAAAGAATGCTGTTTTTACCGATTGTGATGTAGATGCTGCTGACTTACACATGGTTCTGTCACCGGAAGTTTATCATCAGGAAAACTTTCCAAGTGGCGCAAAAGCTGTTGTCAATAAAAACACATGTACCGTATGTGGTTTGTGCAAAGATTTGTGCCGCTTAGATGCCATTAGTATAATTGACAATGAAATCCAAATTGATGAATTTGCGTGCGAGGGTTGCGGGTTATGCTCAATTGCTTGTCCGGTTGAAGCAATAACAATAAAAAATTACGATAAAAACCACATTTACTTTGCAGATTGCCGCTTTGGCCCGATGATATACGGGAAATTAGGCATCGCCGAAGAAAATTCAGGCAAACTGGTTTCAAAAATAAGGCTATATGCTAAAGATATTGCCCAAAAACATCATTCTGAAATGATTATTACAGATGGCCCTCCGGGCATAGGCTGCCCTGTTATTTCATCGGTATCTGGTTCCGACCTTGTAGTTGCTGTTACCGAACCGACCCTGTCGGGTTGGCATGACCTTGAAAGGCTTATTAACCTGATTAAGCAATTTCATACTCCTGTTAAAGTAATTATTAATAAATATGACTTGAATGAAGATATGTGTTCTGTTATTGAAAACAAGCTCGATAACATGAATGTAGAAGTTCTTGGCAGAATCCCATATGATATATCAATGATTAATGCATTGCTGGAAGCCAAAACCATCAATGAGTTTGAGCCGAACGGATTAATAGCAAACAAACTTAATGAAATATGGAACAACATAACAACAAAAATATATGAACACAAAAGCATTTGAAAAAATAGAAATGCCCGGCGTTAAAAACATTATTGTAGTAGCTTCGGGAAAAGGCGGTGTCGGGAAATCTACCATTGCCGTAAACCTAGCAGTTTCACTGGCAAGGCAGGGATATAAAACAGCTTTGGTGGATGCCGATTTATATGGACCTTCGATACCCATGATGTTTGGTGTACAGAACGCAAAGCCTTTAGGAATAACAAAAGACAGCAAAGAAACAATTCTACCCATTGAGAAATTCGGGGTAAAAATGGTTTCCATCGGCTTTTTTATTTCACCTGGACAATCACTTATCTGGCGTGGCCCCATGGCATCAAATGGGTTAACGCAACTATTCAAGGATACAGACTGGGGCGAAATAGATTTTATGATTGTGGACTTTCCGCCGGGAACCGGTGATATACAACTTACCACGATCCAGAAACTTAACCTTGCTGGGTCAATAATAGTTACAACCCCACAGGAAGTTGCTATTTCAGATGCAAGGAAAGCAGCCTCCATGTTTACAAATCCTGATTTGAACGTTCCCATACTTGGAATAATTGAAAATATGGCATGGTTTACACCAGCCAACCATCCGGATGAAAAATATTTTATTTTTGGAAAAGGAGGTGGAGAAAAAATGGCTCAAGAGTTCCAAACAAGGCTTTTAGGACAAATTCCCATCGTACTGGAAATAGGAGAAGTATCTGACAAAGGTACAACTATATACAACCAGCCCGACCAGACAATTATAGAATTGTTTGATAAGATTTCAAGCCAGATTAATGAATTATTAAAAGTGAAAATATGATTGCTTTTGGCCCCATATCATCACGCAGGCTTGGTTTAAGCCTTGGAATTAATAATATTGTTTCGCATAAGATTTGTTCTTATAGTTGTGTATATTGCCAGATTGGTGATACAAAGAATAAAACACTAATGCGGCAAAATTTTTATGAACCGGAAAAGCTGGTGGAAGATGTAGAAAACCATTTAAAAAAACTAGACAAAGACCATGCGCCCGATTTTCTCACCTTTGTTGCCAATGGTGAACCAACGCTGGATATCAACCTGGGAATAGAAATAACTTTGTTAAAGAAGCTCGGCATTCCCATAGCAGTTATTACCAATTCATCACTTATTCAGGATAAGCATGTCCAGGACGATTTAATGGAAGCTAACTGGGTTTCGGTTAAGGTTGATTCAGTTGCTGAAGCAATCTGGAATAAAATCAACCGGCCATTGACAGGAATAAATTTTGAAAAAATTATTGAAGGGTTGCTGAGTTTTGCTTCAAATTATAAGGGTAAACTAAATACCGAAACCATGCTCGTTGAAGGAATTAATGATTCAACCGGCCTGTTGAAACAAAATGCCTCATTTATTGCCAAACTAAACCCGCAAAAAGCCTATCTTTCAATCCCGACTCGTCCGCCGGCATTAAAAGATGTTAAGCCTGTTTCGGAAGAAAAAATAACAGAAGCCTGGCAAATATATCAGGAAGCAGGCCTTACCACGGAACTTCTTACCGGTTTTGAAGGAACTGATACAGGATTTACAGGCAATGCTTTTGATGATATTTTAAATATTACAGCTGTCCATCCATTAAGGGAAGATACCATTACAAAACTTCTGAAACAAAACAAAACCAGCCTTTCTGTAATTAATTCGCTCATTGCCCAGGAACTTATAAAAAGCATCAATTACAAGGGAAAAACATATTATGTAAGAAACTATCATTTTTGAAATAAAAAGGAAGGCTTTATTAAAAATTTTGCAATATTATTTTTACTCTTTATCTTTGCATTCCTTAAATAGAAGATAGTTCTTATTTTGTTTTAATTAATCGGGGTGTGGCGCAGTTGGCTAGCGCAC
>JAHDPK010000062.1:0-21224 GCA_018434395.1 Bacteroidales bacterium
ATTCCGTATCATGGTGATTCTTGGAGGATATTTTCTTTTCTTTTTCATACTGACATTATGGCTCGAAAAGAAAGAAATGATTGGTCGATGCCGATGGTTTCAGATACTTGCCATTATAAGTGTTCCCCTAGTTTACATATGCTCTCAGGCAGGTTGGATAGTCGCTGAAGTTGGAAGACAACCATGGACAATTCAAAATTTGCTCCCAGTACAAGCTTCTGTTTCAGGAGTAAGTTCTTCTACTGTTCTTACAACAGTTATTCTTTTCTTTGTTCTGTTCTCAGTGCTGCTGGCAGCAGAACTTAGTATCTTGTTCAAGGTAATAGCTAAAGGTCCTTCTTCACACTAATTAATACATTAAATTATGATATATTTCCTTCAGCATTATTGGTGGCTTGTAGTCTCATTGCTTGGAGCCCTGCTCGTATTTCTAATGTTTGTTCAGGGGGGCCAGACCCTTCTATTTGGTACTGCAAATAATGAAGAGGAGAAAACTTTGCTTGTTAACGCTCTGGGACACAAATGGGAGTTAACATTTACTACTCTTGTTACATTTGGAGGTGCTATGTTTGCCTCCTTCCCACTCTATTACTCAACAAGTTTTGGAGGAGCTTACTGGCTTTGGATAACTATACTGTTTTTATTTGTAATACAAGCAGTATCATATGAATATAGAAATAAGGCTGGTAATCTTCTTGGTGCAAAGACATATGAAGTTTTTTTATTCCTTAACGGTACTCTGGGAACTATTCTCTTAGGAGTTGCTGTTGCAACTTTTTTCACAGGTGGATCTTTCGTCATGGATAAAATGAGCATAACAGAGACGGCAAAACCTTCTATATCTTACTGGACATCAAGCTGGCATGGTCTTGAAGCCATTACAGTGCCTTTTAATTTCCTCATGGGGATTGTTGTATTTTTAGCTGCAAGAACTCTTGGATTACTTTATGTGATTATGCAAATTGATTCCGAATCTCTTAAATCTAAATGCAAATCTCGTGTAAAAGCGACTGGAATCGGATTCGTTGTGGCTTTTATTCTGTTTTTAGTATCTCTTTTTACACGTGTAGGCTACTCTGTAAATCCAGAATCCGGACTTATTACTCCTGTTCAATACAAATATTTTTTCAATATGATTGAACTTGGCTGGCCTGCTGTAATGCTTCTTATTGGAGTTGTCCTTGTTCTGTGGGGTCTAGGTAACAATTATTATGGAAAAGGAAAGTATAGTTTTTACTTAGCCTCAGCCGGAGTGGTTTTTTCAGTTTGGAGTATACTTATTTGCGCCGCTTTCAACAACACTGCTTTTTTCGTTTCAACTTACAATCTTCAGGATTCACTTACGCTCTATAATAGTTCATCCAGCTTGTTTACCCTCAAAGTGATGGCTTGGGTTACTCTTTTATTACCTTTTGTAATTGCATACATTGTATATGTTTGGAGAGCATTAACCAGAAAAAACATCAGCATCGAAGATCTGAATTCACAGGATGCTCACAAATATTAACACTTTCACCGGTAACTACTTCTTTTTTTGAATAATCGAATTCAGAGCCTGATGTGCTGTGAGGTATTGAATAAATGAGCAACATAAATATTGCCGCAACAACATACCACCATCTTTTCTTTTTTGATCTATTGCCCAAAATGGCAACCATCCATACCAACATGGCAGCTAATGTTTTATTATCTGTCATGTCATGCCCGAACGGCCAACCTGTCCAAAACTCTCCAAAGGCATATTTTTGAACGATAGGCCCAAAAAGTAAACCGCCCAGGAACAAAGATATCATCAACAACATAACCGGTACTCTAGTCTTTTGCGTTTTGTCAAAAGCAATTATCCCAACATAAGTTGATAAAAGCATTGCAATAAACATTAGTAGAACATGAGGCAAAAGCACCCAAACAGGAACTAAATTTTTAAAGCGGATTGTAAGATATTCTCCATATCCAAGTGTAATGTGATCATTTCTGTCAGAAAATTCAACAAAATATTCAAGTTTTCCAGCAGGAGGTTGAGATGGAATACAAATTGTAAAAATATCCCCTGAACGTTCAGACTTAACAATAGAAATAGTATCCTGTGAAGGATATCTCCTGAAAAACACAGTCATTTGCATTGAATCAGAAGCTCCTTTGACTTCAACATCGAAACATGATATCTTTCCAAGAGCCTCATAATCTCCCTTTGCCTGTTCAGGTGTGATTTCTGTCTCAAGACTCCTGGGAAGTTTCACTTCATATGTTTTGCCAGCCAAATTAAAAGAATACTTTTTGGGATTTGTCGGACCCGTTGCTCTCTGGTACACAACAGAAGCTAATGTTATTAACACTGCGCCAAACCAGTAAAGAATCTTTTTAATCTTGATATTATACATAACTACAATTGCACTATAAGTTTAAGTTCCTTCCCGTCTCTCCTTACATCCAAAACTATCTTATCTCCAATCTTGAGTTCTGAAAGTCTTGACATATACTCATAAACATTGTTAACCTTCTTTGAATTAATTGCGGTAATGATGTCTCCTGCCTTTAAACCGGCCATAGCTGCAGGCTTTCCTTCAGTGACAGGGCCGACTTTGAACCCGTCTCCTACATCATAAGTAAAATCCGGAATAAGCCCTAGTGTTACCTTTAAAGATTTTTTAGTCATCATACTAGGAGGCGGTGGTAAATTAACATATTCCATTTTCATTCCGCTCATTGATAAATCTCTCAACAAAGAAGCCACAAAATCAGTTATCATTTTAAGTCCTGAATAGTTAATCTTATCTGGATCATCATCAGGAGTGTGATAATCTGAATGTACCCCTGTTGTAAAATATAAAACTGGAATACCCATTGAGACAAACGAAGATTGATCAGAAGGGCCATATCCGTCTTTTGTTGTTAACAACATGAAATTAAACTTCTGATTTACATTTTGCAACAGAGAGTCAGCACCTTTAAAAGTACCCATACCACTTATTTGAAGCTTATTATCTACCAACCTGCCAACCATGTCAAGGTTTATCATAAGAACTGGCAATCGTCCCAACCGTTTAAGTGTATCAGCCAAAAAACCAGAACCCACAAGCCCTTTTTCTTCTGCGCCAAAAGCTACAAAGACAAAATCATAAAGACCATCGCCACTATTTCTAAGAATTCTTGCGATTTCCATCATAGCAGCAACTCCACTTGCATTGTCGTCTGCACCATTGTGAATTGCATTTATGCCTTTTTTCATGCTTCCCTCACCTCCAAAACCAAGATGATCATAATGTGCCCCTATCAATATATATGGTTTATCAAGTCTCCCTCCCTTTGACATCAAAACATTATTTGACATAAGATCAACAGATTTTACATCAGTATAAATATGGATAATACTTCCTGATGCTTCTTGAAGCAATTTGGCACACTCTTCGGTAACCTGAACAACTGGTATTGAAGTTGGAACAGTCTCCATATACTTGAGAGTGTCAAGTTCTGATCCTGAATAATAAATTAAAGACTTTACGCCCAGATCCCTGAATGAAGCAACCTTCAATCTTATTGAGTCAGTCGAGGATTTCAAAAGCAAAACCGATTCAGCTTCCGGCACTGTCGATAGTCGTCCTGAAACATCAGATAATGAAGAAAAGGGAGGAACAAAAAAATCCTGTTTTAAAATAAAATCCTCACCATTAATTTCCAAAATTGAATTGTTTCCAGAAATTCTTCCTTTTCCCAATTTAAATTTGACCAGCGGATTGTTGTTAAAAACGGGTTTGAATCCATAAGAGTAAAGTGTCTTGACAATATAGCCGGCAGCATTAAATTCATATTCTGTCCCGGCTTCCCTCCCAGCCATTTTATCATCAGCAAGACAATAAAGAGTTTTCTTTAATTTATCTTCATTAGAATATAGCCTTTGCGCATAGAGATTGATTGTCTGAAAGAAAATAAACAGAAAAACCAATATTTTTATTTTCATCAAATTACTTTATAAAAAAAATTAGATCCAAAAGTAAATAAAATTTGGAACTAATAAAATCATTACTACCTTTGCAGTGTACTATTTCACTAATACACTATAATTAATTTTAATATATTATGTTAAAAATTGATAATCTAAGTTTTAGCTACTCTAAACATGAAGTATTCAAAGGA
Organism: Bacteroidales bacterium; assembly: GCA_018434395.1. Lineage (GTDB taxonomy): Bacteria > Bacteroidota > Bacteroidia > Bacteroidales > UBA932 > Bact-08. The sequence continues at coordinate 4,135 of JAHDPK010000062.1, forward strand.
ATCACTCTTGAACTTGACTGTGGAAAAATCTACGGTTTACTCGGACAAAATGGGGTTGGAAAGACTACTCTTCTCAAAATTATTAGTGGTTTATTAAGACCTTCATCGGGCACGTGTAAACTTTTGAATCATTTCACTTATAAAAGAGAACCAAGTTTCTTGCAAGAATTGTTTTTCATTCCAGAAGATTTTGCAGGTATTGATTTGGAAATTTATAAATATGCAGATTTGAGAGGTATGTTTTATCCAAGATACGATAAAAACAAATTTGAGAAAACGTTGATTGATTTTGAAGTTGACAAAAAAGTAAAATTTACAAAACTATCATTTGGGCAACAAAAAAAGGCAATCATTTCTTTTGCACTTGCAACCAATACCAAACTAATATTGATGGATGAACCAAGTAACGGCCTCGATATTCCTTCAAAAACACAGTTAAGAAAGATTATTGCTCAAGCCTCTACTGATGAAAGTTGCATCGTATTGTCCACTCATCAAGTCAGAGATCTCGAAAATCTTATTGATCCAATCATTATTCTTGACACAAACGATGTGCTGTTAAACGCTTCAATTGAAGAGATCAGTAAAAAACTAAAATTTGAACTTCGAGAATCTCTGGACGAAAAAGCTCTATACAACGAACCATCTTTGGGAGGTTACATCTCTGTTTATCCAAATACAGACAATATTGAAACAAAAGTAAACATAGAAGCTTTGTTTAATACTGTTTTAACTAACAAAAAAATAATTCAACAAATGCTCAATAAATAACTTAAAACAATGAATGAAATTTTTTCCTTTAAAAGATATTCAAAGCTTTTAACAAAGGAGTTAAAAGAGAGAAGAATTATAATACTCAAAATGGCCGGAATAGTATCTATTATTGTACTTGGCATATGGCTGACTTCAATTCTTCTTAAAGGTGGTACTGGGGTTTCGCCATCATTCAGGTTTTCTATGATGCTTATAATTTTGATTATAACTATGATAGCTGCACCATTTAATCTTTATAAAAGCTACAATCATCCAAAAAAAGGGATTGACTATGCACTTTTACCTGCCTCGGTTTACGAAAAATTTTTTAGTATGCTGACTATTGTAGTCATAATCACTCCAATCACAATTTTAGCAGCACTTATGCTGACAGACTTTGTTCTTTCTATTATTACTCCTTCCGTTTTTTACGGTTTTGCATTTAGTGGGAAAATTGATGAAATCAGCTTTAGTTCAATCTACGATGTTCTAATTGTGCAGTGGGCTTTTATATTTGGAAATTTCCTTTTTAAAAAAAGTAAGATTACAAAAACCATTTCACTTGGAATAGGAATATATTTAGTATTAGGGCTAATTCTTGCCTCGACAGTTAAATCGGTTGTTTTTGGACAAGTAGACAATTCTGTTAATTTTTCTATGGAGATAAACAATCTTAGTGATTTTTTAGCAAACAATTCTTATGATGAAGAAAACAAAATCAGATTGTTGTTATATACTACAAAAGCAATTGTCTACTATATAATTCCCATTGGCTGTCTTGGCGGGACCTTGCTTAAAATGAAAAATCAACAATATTATTAATGTATGGAGTTTAACGAACATAAACCAATCTACCTTCAAATTGCAGATAATCTATGTGATAAAATACTCAGTGAAGAGTGGAAACCCGAAGAGAGAATTCCCTCAGTGAGAGAATTGGGAATGTTATTGGGAGTAAACCCTAATACAATAATGAGAGTCTATGATTATTTGCAATCCTACGGTATAATTTTCAACAAACGTGGAGTTGGCTACTTTATTTCCAAAGACGCAAAGGAAATTATCATTTCTGTACAAAAGCAGCAATTTATTCAGGAAGAACTGCCCAAGATTCTCAAAAGGATGAAGTTACTTGGCATAAATCCATCAGAATTGTTAAAAAACAATATAGATAATTAATTAAAAATGTCACAAACTTTATTCTTTATCGTCCTGTAATAACAAAACCAATTATTATGCTTAACAATGTACCATAAAACATCTTTTACTATGTATAACAAATTAGCTTATTTGCTGATAGCACTACTTATTAACACTAATCTTTTAGCCGCAAAAGACAACAATATAAAAGGTAAGATAATTGAAAAAGAGAATGGCAAAGCTCTTCCATATGCAACTATCAGTGTACAGGACAACAATTTAAAAATTATAGGAGGAACAACAACAAATGAAGAGGGTCAATTTACAATCAATAATATAGAGATAGATTCATTTATGGTAAAAATCTCCTTTATTGGATTCAAGGATACTACCATAAATGTTAATATGGATAATTTAACTGACAATAATCTTGGGATTATTGCGCTTTCTCCAGATGCATCAACATTAAAAGCCGCCGTTATAACAGAAAAAATTCCAGTTATTGAACAGAAGGTTGACAAAATAGTTATGAACGTTAGCGAAGCTGTGTCGACTCAGGGTAGCAGCACTCTTGACATACTGAGAAAGGCTCCTGGGATAAGTGTGGATCCATCAGGAAATATACTTTTGAACGGAAACATTGTCCAAATATGGATTGACAATAGGCCATCAAACTTGACTGGAGCTGATTTGGAGGCTCTTCTTTCAAGCACAGATGGAAGTACAATCGATAAAATTGAAATTATTGCACATCCTTCAGCAAAATATGATGCAGAAGGAAGCAGTGGAATTGTTAATATAAAAACAAAGAGGAATTTCGCAAAGGGGCTAAGCGGCTCTTTAAGAGCCACTTATGGCGCATCTCCTTTTGAATCAGAATTGTATAATAGTGTAAGCAGTTCAATCAATCTGGCCTACAGAGGAAATAAGAGCAACACAACAGTGACTTACAGCCCAAAGTTCGATGAGTCATACGATAAGTTTACCTCTGTGACAAATTTGGATGAAGCCCAAATGCTTAAAGGGATAACATTGAACAAATATATCAATAAAAGATTCAATTTCAAGGTTTCACACGACTATTATATAAACAAGCAAAATATTATAGGTGTTATTATCAGTGGCTTAAACCGTAAGAATGATGAAAATACAGACAATGACATTACTGGAAGTAAACTATACAAAAACGGAACTTTAATTAAAACCATTAATACTTCAATAGATGGCAAAAGTAATTTTAATAACATTTATACAAATTTAAACTACACTCATATATTTAAAGATAATCATGAAGTTACAGTAAATGCTGATTATGGGTACTATGACATAGGTTCTGACAGTCATCAGGAAAACAAATATTTCAATGTAATAGAAGGAACTGATGATCCATCAAATATATTTAATAGCTATTCCAGACAATATCTCAACATTGTCTCAACAAAGTTGGATTATGAACAATTAGTTTTGAATAAAATTATGCTGGAAGTCGGTGGAAAGTGGGCACAGAGTCAAACTGACAATAATCTAAAAAGAGAGGACTTTATTGATAATGTTTGGGTAAAAAACAATTTATTAAGTAGTAAATTTAACTACAAGGAAAATATTGTCGCATCATACATATCAGCAGGAATACAATTTGGACCAAAATTGAGTGCAAAAGCCGGAATAAGGGCTGAATACACTATTTCCGATGGTGACTGGATAAGTGCTGATACAATGACACAAAAAAAATATCTCGATATATTTCCAACTCTGTTTTTTGGGTTCAATCCAAATAAAAATACAACTATAGCCGCTACTTATAATTTAAGAATTCAGAGACCCAATTTCAGTCAACTCAATCCATTCAGAATATATGTCGATGCCAACACTGCAGTAGAAGGCAATCCAAATTTATTACCACAATATACTCATCAAGCAAGTCTTTCTTTAATATACAAGCATTTTCTCAGTTTGGGTTTTTATGGACAATTTAACACTAAGTCTATCATCCAGAATACAAAATTTAACTCTGTAACAGGTGAAAAACTATTGATATGGGAAAATTTTGGAAATCTAAATTTATATGGAGGGGTTTTAAATGTCACAGAACTTCCTGTTACTAAGTGGTTAACCATAAATTCTGGCCTTTTGGTAGCTCAAGTTAAAAGTAAAACAGATGGATATGAAAAAAAATCATTATTCTCGTCAATTAACATGAATGCAGAATTTTCTCTTCCAAAAGACACAAAAATTGAGCTATCCGGTATATTTCAAAGCGGAATTCCCTATGGTTATTTTAAGGTAAAACCTCAAGGAGATATATCCTTAGGCATTAAAAAGGGAGTGCTTAATAACCGAGGAACTTTAATATTAAATTGTAGTGATCTGTTTCTTACTCAAAACAGCCGTGCAGTTCTTGCAACAGACATAATTGAAAATTATAGATTTAAATCACAATGGAAAAGCAGAGAAATATCCATAAGTTTCCTCTATCATTTCGGTAACGGAATTGCAACAAAAGCAAGAAAAGTTGGTGAAAGCGAAGAGGCAAAAAGAGCAGAAAGTGATAATGCAAAAAAATAGACTTTCAGAGATATCAATTACCTGAGGCTTTTAAGGTGTTTTTGAGTAAAGAAATAATTGTCATGGGACCAACTCCCCCCGGAACGGGGGTAATGAAAGAAGCCTTAGGCGCAACTTCATCAAACAGAACGTCTCCTGCAAGTTTAAATCCGGATTTGTTATTTGCTGGAACTCTAGTAATACCAACATCAATAACGACTGCCCCACTCTTAACCATATCACCTCTGACAAAGCCTGGTTTTCCTATAGCGGCAATCAAAATATCTGCTTGTAGGGTTATCTCTTTAATATCTTTAGTATGACTATGACAGATAGTGACTGTACAGTCCCCGGGCTGAGTTTTTTGAGAAAGAAGATTAGCCAAAGGCCTACCGACAATATTGCTTCTACCAATTATAACACAATGCTTTCCAGAAGTTTTAATATCGTATCGTGATATAAGTTCCAATATTCCTCCTGGAGTAGCAGAAATGTATGAGGGCATGCCTAGAACCATTTTACCAACATTCATAGGATGAAATCCGTCAACATCTTTTTCAGGATCAATAGCCTCTATTATTTTCTGCTCGTCAATATGTTTGGGCAAAGGTAGCTGAACTATCAGGCCATCGATATCTTCATCCTCATTAAGCCTTTTAATCTCTTCAAGAAGTCTTTGTTGAGTAGTCGATTCAGGCATTCTTATAACTGTAGATTTGAATCCAACCTGAAAACAAGTTTTTTCCTTATTGTTCACATAGGTTTGAGAAGCACCGTCTTCTCCAACCAGAATAGCCGCAAGATGTGGTCTTTTGCCTCCATCCTTGACAATTTGCTCAACTTTTGCAGAAATCTCCCGTTTTATCTCATCCGCCGTTTTTTTACCATCTAGTATTATCATTACCTTTGTAATTAACTGTTTATCTGCCACGCATAGCCCCCACAGCTCTCATAGCACTCTTCCCTCCAGTCGACATGTTTTTCATTACCTTGCGCATATCGTCAAATTGTTTGATTAACCTGTTAACGTCTGCAATAGTCGTCCCACTTCCTGTAGCAATCCGCTTGCGTCTACTTCCATTCAAAATAGCTGGATTTTCACGTTCCTCAGGAGTCATTGACTGAATAATGGCTTCAATACTTTTAAAAGAAGAGTTATCTATATCAATGTCTCGCAGAGCTTTACCCATACCGGGAATCATAGATGCCAACTCTTTGATATTACCCATCTTTTTTATCTGTTGTATCTGGTTGTAAAAATCCCAAAGAGTAAACTGGTCTTTGGCAAGTTTTTTTTGTAACTTTCTTGCCTCTTCTTCGTTAAACTGCTCCTGAGCTTTTTCAACTAGAGAAACTACATCTCCCATTCCAAGAATCCTGTCAGCTATACGACTCGGATGAAAAACATCGAGAGCCTCCATTTTTTCTCCGGCAGATATAAACTTGATAGGCTTGTCAACCACAGCCCTTATTGACAGTGCTGCTCCACCACGCGTGTCTCCATCAAGTTTTGTGAGTACAACACCATCAAAATTCAGCCTTTCATTGAAGGTTTTGGCAGTTTCAACTGCATCTTGGCCAGTCATAGAATCAACAACAAAAAGTGTTTCCGTAGGATTAACAGCCTTTTTGATAGCTTCTATTTCTGTCATCATTTGTTCATCAACAGCAAGACGTCCTGCTGTATCTATTATCACAAGTGAAAATCCATCCTGTCTGGCTTTTTGTATTGCATTCTTTGCAATTTGAACAGGATTGTTGTTACCCTCTTCGCTGTATACCGGCACACCAACCTGATTTCCAATTATCTTCAATTGTTCTATCGCAGCAGGACGGTAAATATCGCATGCAACCAGCATACACTTAAGCCCTCTTTTGCTCTTGCAATTAAGTGCCAGCTTACCTGAAAATGTTGTTTTACCTGAACCTTGCAAACCTGCAACAAGAACAATACCCGGATTACCTTTTACTGAGATATCTACAGCTTCACCACCCATAAGACGAGTGAGCTCATCGTGAACTATCTTGGTCATCATCTGCCCGGGACTAACCGACTTAAGAACGTTCTGCCCCAAGGCTTTTTGTTTAACTTCGTCACAGAAATTTTTGGCTATTTTATAGCTGACATCAGCATCAAGTAATGCCTTACGTATCTCTTTTAGTGTTTCAGCTACATTTATCTCAGTAATTTTCCCCTCACCCTTGAGTATCTTAAATGATTTCTCTAATCGGTCTATTAAATTCTCAAACATCTTTCACATTTTACGTTTCAAAAATAGTCATTTTTTTAGATACTGTCTCAGAACTAGTCTACCCTCATCATTTACAATAGCCTCTAGGTGATATCTTATCAATTCTGAATGAAACCTATAGGGATCTTTTAAATAACGATAAGAACCATTCCAAGAATAAATTTTTGCCATTGCAGAAGTAAAGAAAATAGTTACTAATTTGGGATTCAAATCATCCCGGTAAAGCGACTCAGAAATTCCTCTCTCAAGATTTTCAAAAATAATTCTTGAATAAAAACTCATCCTGTCAGTGTGATTCAACAACTTAAGGTCAGGAAGGTAAGTTGCAGTATCATTTAGCAATAAAGGCCCAATCTCTTCAAGAGCCTTATTCATCATAGAACTTGTGTTATAAAGTGCTTCAATTGCATTTTTGCCTTGAGTCAGAGAAATTATCATTCTAAATTCAATATCGCTTAGTACATGCTGCATAACAATCCGCATGAGTTCTTCTTTACTTTTGAAATTGTTATAAAGAGTTTTTTTGGTAAGATTCAACTCTGATGCAATTTGATCCATTGTTAATCTTAAACCCTTCTTTCTGAAAAGTCTGTATAGCTGAATTACATATTTTTCCTTATAACTGACTCTGCTCATAAATCAAGTTTCAGAATAGTATTGAGGAGCAAAATCGCGTTGATTATACCTCATTGCCATCACCTGACCATACGCACCGGCACTTCTTATCGCTATAATATCTCCCCTTTGAGTTTTTGGCAACTTTATATTTTTTCCAAAAACATCGCTGGATTCACATATAGGGCCTACTACATCATACCTCATAGCTCTTCCTGTTGAAGACAAGTTTTGAATTGCATGTGATGCCTGATAAAGGGCTGGCCGGATTAAATCGTTCATCCCTGCATCTAAAATAACAAACTTTCTTCCTTTTCCGATTTTAACATACAAAACTCTTGAAATGAGGGTCCCACACTGAGCTACGATCGAGCGACCTGGTTCAAAATGTACTCTTTGCCCCGGTAAAACTTTGAGATTTTGAGATATAATCTTAAAATAATCTTCAAAATCAGCGATAGGGTATTCATCAGGATTACTGTAATCCACACCAATACCCCCACCAAGATTTATATTGCTTATTGTCACATCTCTGTCAATAAACCAGTGCATTAGTGAATCCACTCTTTCACACAAAAGTTTGAAGACAGTAAGGTCTGTTATCTGAGATCCTATATGAAAATGCAGACCAATAAGACGTATGTTTGCAGATCTTTTAATGGTTTCTAGAACAGAGTCAAACATCCATGGACTTATCCCAAACTTGTCTTGAGCTCTTCCTGTACTAATATACTTGTGAGTATGAGCATCTATATTCGGATTTATTCTCAAGGAAATATTGGCTATTCTTCCCATTGAAGAGGCTAAGGCATTAATTACCTCAATTTCAGGTATGGATTCGCAATTAAAACTGAAAATGTTGCCTTTAAGAGCAGTAATTATTTCCTTATCCGATTTCCCGACTCCTGCATAAACTACCTTTTCCGGTGGAAAGCCGATTTTAAGTGCAAGAGAAACCTCGTTGCCACTTACGCAGTCTGCCCCAAGTCCTGCCTCCTTAATAATCGAAAGGATTTTCTCATCTGCATTAGCCTTTAGCGCATAGTGAGCACTATAATTATATTTTCTTGTATAAAAGGTATATACCTTCAATGTTTGTCTCAAGAGAGAGAGATCATAATAGTAAAAAGGAGTATCTAAAGTTTCAAATCTCCTTAAAGTTTGTGTGTCAAACATGTAGTAATTAATATATTGTAAGATGCTGCAAAAATAGCAAAAAACTTGTTCTTAACTTAAATTATCTATCTTTGCCACAAAATTATTATATATAAAAATGAAACCAACAAAAAAAGATCTTTTAAAAGAGACAATCAAACACATTGATATCTCCAAAATAGATGCTATTCCATTTATAGATGCAATGAGGGATATGTCCTTTACATCAAGAGATACTGCAAATGCTGCGGATATTCTTCAACTAATGATTAAAGACAAAGAATGTTCAAATTGGCTGATAATTGCCGGCAGCACTTCTGCAGGAGGATGCATGCAAGTCTATGTGGATATGTTAAGATATAATATGATAGACGTTGTTGTTTCAACTGGAGCATCCATAATTGATATGGATTTCTTTGAAGCTTTGGGTTTTAAACACTACAAAGGATCTCAGTTTATTAATGATACTTATCTTAGAGAAAACTATATCGACAGAATATATGACACATTTATCGACGAAGAAGAGCTTCAAAAGTGTGACGCAACTATCAAAGCGATTGCCGATTCTCTCGAACCACGTCCATATTCTTCAAGAGAATTTATTCACGAAATGGGTAAATGGTTGACAAAAAATTCTGTTAAAAAGAATTCTCTTATTCAAACAGCCTATGAGCTGAATGTGCCCATATTCGTTCCTGCATTTAGTGATTGCAGTGCCGGTTTTGGTCTGGTCATGCATCAAATTGAAAGAATGAAAGAAGGTAAACCGTACTTATCCATTGACTCTGTGGCCGACTTTAGAGAACTTACTGAGGTTAAATTATCTTCAAAAAACAGTGGATTGTTTATGATTGGAGGTGGTGTTCCAAAGAACTTTGCACAAGACACTGTTGTATGTGCAGAATGCTTGGGATTTGAAGTTCCAATGCACAAATATGCCGTTCAAATCACTGTTGCGGATGTCAGAGATGGAGCCTGCTCGTCATCTACCCTCAAGGAGGCAAACTCATGGGGAAAAGTTGATACTGCTAACGAACAGATGGTATACGCAGAAGCAACAACTGTTGTTCCTATGATTGCTGCTTATGCTTATCAAAAGGGAAACTGGAAAAACCGCGAGAGAAGAAATCACGCTTTAATTTTTAAAAATGGCACTCAAGGCTCTGGAATTCTTTTAAAAAGCAATTGTTAACACTTTTCTGATATAATAAGGAGCGTCTTGATTATCCACAATAAGACGCTCCTTTTATTATTAATAGAGTCATTTATCTAACCTTTACGAAGTTTATGCTCGATGATAAATGCAGCAATAAGACCCAATCCACCAAACAGCAATGTTGTAGAACCATAAATAAGTTCAGCCATTCCATTAGATCTATCGTAAAAATCTCCCTCTAACGGGCCAAAAGTATTATAAACAATGATAAAGCCCACAAGAAGGCCTAATCCAACGCCTATTAACAACATACCTGCTCTCAATGCTACAAAACGACCATTACGATAAGGCTCATTACCAAAAATTCGAGAAAGATCAATTTTATTGCTATCAATATTTTCTAATTGAGATATACGTTCAATAAGCATTATTCTTTCTCTCTTTCTAACGAAAAGTTCGACGAGTTTGTAAAATCCAAAGATACATATTCCTGTAACTAATGGAACTGTAATAAAATCAAGCATAACTTATATTATTTAAATTTATATTTTTGACGAAATCTTTTAATGGAGGTTACAAAATGGTTAAACAAAAAAATATAATATTAGTTGTAACCTTGAATATTCATTTGCGTCAATATGTCAAATGAAAAAAGAAGAAGAAAATATACTGATTGATAAAATAAAAAAAGGAGATAAATCACTATTTGATAAACTTGTAATTGAGTATTCTCCATTGGTCATTTCAGTTATTAGGGGTATTCTTTGTAACAGGGAAGATGCAGAAGAAATTGCACAAGATGTTTTTGTCAAGGCCTTTTTTTCATTAAAAAAATTTCGTGGTGATTCTTCCTTCTCAACATGGATATACCGAATTGCTTATAATATGGCTATATCTAAAGCAAGACAAAAGAAAAAAATTTTTATTCAGATAGATAAGTTATCAATTCCTGATAAGAGTTTCACTACTGCAGAAGTTGAATCTAAAGAAAAGAAAATTCAAAAGTTACTAAATGACATTCTTAAGAATCTGACTCCATCTGATCGCTTTATAATTATTTCTTTTTACATGCACAGAAAAAGTATTGCAGAAATTTCTGTAATAACAGGTTTGAGCGAATCAAACGTAAAAGTTAGATTGCACAGAATGAAAAAGAAATTAAATCTAATTCTTAAAGAAAAATTGGAGGTGAGCTATGGATGAGCAAGAAGATATATTATTAAAACTCATTAAATCTTTGTCAAAAGATTACGAAAAAAAAGAATTGGGATTCGAAGATGAAGTGATGAGAAAAATCACAATTGAGGATAGAAAAAGAAAAGAACGCAAAGAAACTCTCAATCAATTGGCGATTACGGCACTTATTGGTATTGGTATGGTGACTATATTACTGATTATTAGATATTTTCTCCAAGATTTAAGCCTGTCAATCTTAACAGTAACAAATGATTTAAAGAGCAGTTTTTCAATTTTTGCCAATTTTTCTAATAATCCAGGATTCAAGGAATGGATTATCATTGGTGCAAATCTTGCATTTCTACTTACTATAGAACAGATTGTTTCAAAAAAAATGAAGAGAAAAGACTAGGCAAGATGTTCTTTTCTTAAAAGGTCATTTATACTCTTTACAGGATTAAATGTAATCAAGGGGACTTCAACAAAAACAGTATTCCACTGACTCATGCTTCCATTCCACAATCCAGGCAGTTCTAAAGCCTTCAAGCTACGCCCTTGATAGCTTTTATAAGAAATAAACCCAGTCTCAGAATCAACATACTTGTAAAGATCATATCTTTCTCCCTGATAATTCTTTAATGAGCAGACTATATCTACCGGATTGAAATGAGTTGAATTTTCAACAATCCTGGCAACTTGAGGATCCAGCATGTTTAATTGAGCCGATTCAACTATTTGTAATGATGTAGAGCCATCTGCATCATAGACGATATAAGGTCCGCCACCAGGTTCACCAAGGTTTTTTACCATTCCACATACTCTAATGGGTCTGTCCAGTTTTTCTCTCAGATATTCCCGAACTATTGGTTCTGGAAGAGAAGGAATGGTTATACAAAGTTCTTTTTCAAGAAATGAGATTATCTCACTGTTGAGAGCCTCATTAAATTCTTCATCCAAAAGTTTCAAATAATTGAAAATTTTATTTTGCATTTCAATAAGAACACCTGCCAATATCCTCTTCCATTTTACTGTCTCATCAATATACTGCTCTCTAACAACATTATCTATATTTTTAATAAATACTATGTCCGAATCTAAATCATTCAAATTTCCAATAAGAGCACCATGTCCACCCGGCCTAAAGAGTAACTTTCCATCATTTGATCTGAAGGGATTGTTGTCCAAATCTACAGCAATAGTGTCTGAATCAGGCTTTTGAAGAGTAAAGTTAACCCTGTAACTTGTCTTGAATCTTTCGAAATACTTAAATTTTACCTCTTCAAAGTGTTTTTTAAAAGCTTCAAGATGTTCAGGTGAAACGGTAATAGTAAGAGATGCTTCTCCACTCTTTTGTCTCGCATAAAGTGCAGCCTCCACCAAATGCTCTTCAAAAGCTGTCCTTGATCCATCAGAATATTTATGAAATTTTATCAAACCTTTAGGCAAGTTGCCATAATTAAGTCCAGAGTTACTTAATAGAAAATCCAGCACTTTTAAAGGATTTGATTTGTCAAATCCTTTAAGTTTAGTCAAATCATCATAAAATGCGAATTTTTCGATATTTGTAAAAAACAGCTCTGCAGATGTGCCATTAATATCATTCCCAAGTTCCAATTCTTTTTTTGCATCAAACAGATCTTTAAACATTCTTGAAGCAGCACCGGAAGCCGGAACAAATTTGCAAGGAACACCATCATAATTGAGGTATCTTTTTTCTGCTTCAGACTGTTCCTCCTGATTGAGGACTCTTATACCTCTACTAGCTGTAGCAGGTGAAACAATTTTCAAAAAAGGGAACCCTGATTTAAAACATTCTATCTCTCTCAAAACTTTCTCAACACTGGAACCATGTTGCTTAATATATTCTACATCTTCATTATTAAACATATGAATTGAATTTTATTTTATTTGCTATTTCCTTATATAAATTTTCCGGAATCTCTCTCCTATAAACATACTCACTTCTGATTTTTTCAAATGACAAAGGCTCCTTTCTAAGAAGTAAATCTGTTTCATAGACAGGAAAAGATTCATATAATATTCTAAAAAACCATTCCTGAACATCATCAATTTTATCATCCAGACTTGACATTCGTATATATGGCGGATACTCTATTCTGAAGTTGGATAAACTTTCTATTCCAAAAAAAATACCTAAAGCATTCACAGACATTACAGTAGCATTGATTTTCCCTTCAAGTGAATATCCTGCTATGTGTGGAGTGGCAATATCTGCTACTGAAAGCAATGGCAGGCTAATATTCGGTTCATTTGACCAGACGTCAATAATCACTGCCCCTAATTTATCAGAATGCGAAACAAGTGCCTCTTCATCCAATACTTCTCCCCTTGAGGAATTAATGAAAATACAACCCGGTTTCATTAGTGAAAAACACTCATCGTTCAACATCGCAAAAGTGTTACAATCCAAAGGCAAGTGTAAAGAAACAATATCTGAATTTTTAACAACCTCCTCAATCGAATAATAATCAGAAGGCTTAAGAGAACTTCTGTAAGAGAATAGTAAGTCTCCTTCCGGAATCTGCCCTGATACCAGAATATCTCTAACCGGCGGATCACACCGCATGATTTTGAAACCTAATAGTTCAAGAATCCATGCCAATCTTTCTCCTACATTTCCTGCGCCAATAATACCTATTGTTTTACCACAAACATTAAAATGTTTTATATGCGATACTGTGAAAATAGATGTAAGTACATATTGAACCACACCCCAAGCATTACAACCGGCGGCATTGGTAAAATAAATATTATTGTTTTTACAGTAGTCCATATCTACATGATCTTTACCAATAGTAGCTGAGGCAATAAATTTAACAGAGCTTCCATGAAGAAGAGATTCATTGCATGCTGTTCTTGTCCTTATGATCATGGCATCGACATCAACCAGATCTGAAGAAGAAATATCACGTCCTTCTTTGTAAACTACATCAGCAAAAGGCTCTATCACTCCTTTAATAAAAGGTATGTCCTTGTCTATAATAATTTTCATCTATTTACTTCAAAATAATCTCTTCAACAACATCATTCTCTAATTCAGCATTAATCATTTTTATAATATTCTCTCTATTAACAAAAAGTTGAGTCTTTGCTGCAGAGGAGTTTATTGAACAATATAATTTCCCATTTTTAAAAAATTTCTTTGTCGTCATCATTGCGTATTTTTCCCCAACTGCTTTATCCCATGCCGCAAAGATTCTCGTCCGTTCAAGACCTTGTTCAAGACCATATTCTTTAACAAACAGTTTGAGAAGATCACCCAAAGGCATATAATTGACCCTTTTCATTTCACCCTCCCATCCTCAATTTCAAATGACACAGATTCACCATCAATTTCCTCTAAAATATTGGATATACGCACCTTATTACTGTCTGTAATAAATATTTGCCCAAAAAAATCTGAAGAAACAAGCCTTAGCAAATGCTCCACTCTGAACATATCCAGTTTGTCAAACAGATCATCCAGCAGAAGAATTGGAGAAGCACAGTGAATATTCTTCATAACTGTAAACTGAGCAAGTTTAAGTGCAATAAGAAAACTTTTCTGCTGTCCCTGAGACCCTCCTCTTCTTATCGGATATTTATCCATAGTAAAATTCAAATCATCTCTGTGAATCCCGGACGATGTATACCCAAGAAATTTGTCTTTTTCCAAATTTCTTAAAAAAAGCTCGTCAAGCGAACAGAAATGTAGATCGGATTTATACTCAACATTCACCTCTTCTCTATCACCTGAAAGCATATCATAATAATCTTTAATAACAGGGACCATTTTATTTATAAAATCTTTTCTTTTTAAATAAACATACTCTGCATTAACAGACATTTGCTCATTTAAAGTCGACAGAAGCAGGTCAGAGACAACATCACCTTTGAGCAATCTGTTCCTCTGGGCAAGAAGCTGATTATAATTTTGAAGACGTCGTAAATATTCTTTATCTATTTGAGAAAGAATGGCATTCATAAATTTACGTCTCTCGTCTCCACTCTCATTTACAAGAGATGTGTCAGCCGGCGAGACCATTACAATTGGTAAAAGTCCGATATGATCTGAAAAACGGCTATAACTTCGGGAATTTCTTTTTAAGTGCTTCTCACCATTTATATTAAATGAAAGAGAAATAATATCTACTCCATTATTGTTCTCTCTAACATACTCTCCATTAATTGTCGCAGAATCAGTATTATATCTAATTGAGAAATGATCTATAGAAGAAAAAAAACTTTTGGTCATTGAAAGATAATACACAGCATCAAGTAGATTTGTTTTACCAGAGCCATTTATTCCTGTAATGCAATTAATCTTGGGAGATAAGATAATTTGTGCTTCTGAAATATTTTTAAAATTATTGATCGTGATTTTTTTTAGATACATTTTTCAATCATTCTGTTTACAAGCAAAGTTACTCCTTTTTCAATTAATAAATATTTGTGTTTAGACAAATTATTGTAATTTTGCAGACTGCATAAAAGAAAAATTATATGTCTAAGAAGAAAAAAAACGAACAAGAGGCAGTTTCTGAAGTTGTAAATCAAACTGAACATTTTATCGAAAGATTCAAGAAACCTTTATTGTATTCCGTAATTACAATATTAGCTATAACAGCTATCATTTTAGGATACAACCAATTTTACCGCAAACCTAAGACCAATGAGGCTATGGCACAATCATTTGTGGCCGAACGTTATTTCCGTGCAGATTCTTTTGCATTGGCCTTTAATGGTGATGGTAATGCACTTGGTTTTAAACAGATAATTGAAGAATACGGAGACAAATCCGGCGCTGCAGTTTATCTGTATGCCGGGATATGTGAACTCCAGCTTGGTCAATACAAAGAAGCTATTGAATACCTTAAAAAATACAAAGGAAAAGATCCAATTCTTCAAGCCAGGGCACTTTGCAACATTGGAGATGCATATGCTTTCCTGGAAAACAACAAGGAAGCTCTCAACTACTACAACAAGGCCGCTAAATTGGCTGATAACGACTATGCAGCAGGCTATCTGCTCAAGGCAGGAATAATGTATGAGGAACTTGGAGATATTGACAACGCTCTTAAAACTTACGAAGAGATCAAGGCTAAATATCCTAACACTATTGAAGGATATGACATTGATAAATATATTTATAGAATTAAGAAGTAGCAAATATAATATGATTCCTATATATGGGAAGGGCATTTGAATTCAGAAAAGAGAGAAAATTCAAGAGGTGGGGAAATATGTCCCGCACTTTTACCAGACTGGGTAAGGAGATCACAATTGCTGCCAAATCAGGTGGACCTGATCCTGACAACAATCCTAAACTTAGAGCTATTATCTCGACTGCCCGCTCAGAAAATATGCCCAAAGAAAATATTGAAAGAGCTATCAAAAGAGCTGTTGAAAAAGAACATAGTGAATATAAGGAAGTTGTCTATGAAGGATATGGTCCCCACGGAATTGCTTTCCTTATAGAGACTGCCACTGACAATCCAACGAGAACTGTGGCCAATATAAGAAGCTATTTCAACAAATTCAACGGATCTCTTGGAACACAGGGAAGCGTAGATTTTATGTTTGATAAAAAATGTGTTTTTCGCATTAGAAGTTCAAAACCTGTTAACTTGGAAGAGCTTGAGCTTGAACTTATAGACTATGGTGGAGAAGAAATGTTTATGGAAGACGACAATATTGTCATTTATGGCGCTTTTGAGGCTTTTGGTGCCATTCAAAAATACATAGAAGAGGGTGGCTATGAACTGGTTTCAGGTGGTTTTGAAAGAATCCCCAACACCGAATTGAAGGAGTTAAATGAAGATCAGAAAGCAGAGATAGAAAAGTTGATAGAAAGATTTGAAAACGATGATGATGTTCAGAATGTATATCACACAATGGCAGTCTAAAAATATTAAACAATAAAATTTTATGAAATTGTCTCATATAGAGCACATTGGTATTGCTGTTAAATCTCTTGACACTGCAATACCTTATTTCGAAAAAGTGCTTGGCTTGAAATGTTATGCCGTAGAAGAGGTTAAAGATCAAAAAGTTAAAACAGCTTTTTTTAAAATTGGAGAAACTAAGATTGAACTGCTTGAAAGTACGGATCCTGAAGGAGCAGTAGGAAAATTCATTGAAAGTAGAGGTGAGGGAGTTCATCATATTGCATTTGCAGTAGAAGATGGTGTTCAAAATTCTCTTAATGAATTGGAAACAAAAGGAATAAGACTGATTGACAAATCTCCTCGCAATGGTGCAGAAAATCTTAAAATAGCTTTTCTTCATCCCAAATCAAC
>JAHDPK010000010.1:0-76304 GCA_018434395.1 Bacteroidales bacterium
CAAGAATGTTGTAGACAGGCTTCCAGTAAACCCCTGTGCTCTCCATCGCTACATGCGTTATGCCATTGCCCAATAACCACTCTTTCATTTCTGTCAAAGAACTTGTTGTAGTACCAAACTCGCGGGTCTGAGTCCGAAGTGATTCTCCTGAGATTGTAGCCACTGCTACTTTCTGGTGTACGTCTATACCACAGCCTCGTGATACAACTTGACGAAAGGATACTTCTTCCATTTCCTAGTAATTTAGATTTGTTCGATACAAATCTAAATTATCCCAATATATTTTCATCCCCTTTGGCGTTTATTTTTTAGTCATGGATGTTTCATGATTTTATAATATTAGGACGAATAAGAACCCTCGCATAAACTATACCATTTGGGTTATACTGCTAAAATAAAAGAGGGAACATGAGAAAAAATCATGAACCCTCTTAAAATATTTATCTATTAGAAAATGCCTCGCTCAACGTAGCTTGTATGCAGTAATTCGTGTGAATGATGGCCGAGAGGCTTTTCAAGGAACTCTTCATATATTGCTATAATGGCAGGATTTTCATGAGATTTTCTGATTGGTTTCAATGAATCTTCCCTGTAGATAGAGTCGGCTCTTTTTTGTCGGATCTCCCAAGTAGTAGGAATAGATTGTCCGCCACCTCCGAGACACCCTCCAGGACAGGTCATAACCTCAATGAATGCGTATGGCGACTTTCCTTCTTCAATCTGATCGAGCAAAGTGCGAGCATTCTTAAGAGTGTGGGCAACGGCAACTTTAAGCTTCATGCCATTGATGTCGAGTTCTGCTTCCTTGATGCCTTCGAATCCTCTCACAGCTTTTAGATCAATATTTGGAAGTGGTTTACTGGTAAGGACTTCGTAAGCTGTACGTACTGCAGCTTCCATTACTCCACCTGTAGCTCCGAATATTACACCAGCTCCTGATGATATGCCAAGAGGTTCGTCAAATTCTTCTTCTGGGAGATTTTTGAAGTCAATCCCGGACTGTTTGAACATTCTTGCAAGCTCTCGGGTTGTCAATACATAATCTACGTCAAAGAACTCCTCGTTTTCGTTGAGATTTATCTTATCTTTCCAGTATTTAAAGGCAGATTTCATCTCAGGCCTTTTACATTCAAATTTCTTTGCGGTACAAGGCATAATGGAAACAACCACAATTTTGCGGGGATCTATGTTTAACTTTTCTGCATAATATGTTTTGGCAACAGCTCCGAACATCTGTTGAGGAGACTTGCAGGTTGAGAGGTGGTCTAGAGATTTAGGGAAGAAATGCTCAATAAATTTTATCCATCCTGGAGAACAGGAAGTCACCATTGGCAGGGCTCCATTATTTTTGATTCTTTCAATAAGTTCATATCCTTCCTCCATTATTGTGAGGTCAGCAGCAAACTGAGTATCGAAAACTTTGTCAAATCCCACTCTTCTTAAAGCTGCCACCATTTTACCGGTAACAAGGGCGCCATATTCCATGCCCATTGCTTCTCCGATGCCAACACGTATTGCAGGTGCAGTCTGAACAACGACAAATTTATCCTTGTTGTATATTTCATTGAAAACATTTCTTGACTCATCCCTTTCGGTGATTGCTGCAGTTGGGCAGACCAAAGCACATTGTCCGCAATTTGTGCAGGCAACATTGCCAAGTCCCTTGTCGAGATATGTAGAGACTTTGGTTTTTAATCCTCTACCTGTAAAATTTATCGCATTAACTGTCTGAACTTCAGCACATACTGCCACACATCTTCCGCAAAGAATACACTTTTCAGGCGTTCTAAGTAGTGAAAGTGAGGTATCGTCAACCTTAGCGGCCGTTTTGGTTTTTAAAAAAGGAGTCTCCTTTATCCCTATTATTGACGTCAAATCCTGTAGCTCACAGTTTCCATTTCTCTCACATATAAGACAATCTTTAGGATGGTTGGCTAGAATAAGCTCAAGATTTATTTTCCGAGCCTGGTCTACAAGAGTAGAGTGTGTTTTTATATCCATACCTTCGGCAACTGTACTGATGCAAGATCTTACAAGAGTTTTAGCTCCTTTAACCTCGACAACACATATGGAGCATGAGGCGTTGTGAGACACGTCCTTCATATAACAGAGAGACGGAATCTGAATGCCAATTTCTCTGCATGCTTCAAGAATAGTGGCTCCGGCCGGAACCTGATATTCTCTGCCGTCCACTGTAATATTAACTTTATTGTTTTCCATAATTATTCCTCCTCTCTTTTGACGGTAGTGCGAACATCACATCTAAGACATCTTGCTGCCTCAGCATATGCCTGGGCAGGTGTATAACCCAAACTTATTTCTTTAAAATTACCAATACGCTCTTCTAAAGGCAGCTTAACTGAATAATGACGGTTTCCTCCTTCGGGCTTGAGCGGAACCTCATTACTGTATTCAAATTCTCTGAAGAGTTTGTGGAAGCGGTTCTTATCCATCAACTTAAGATCAATCACTTCTGCAGCTTTCTTGGCGATTCCCATGGCCTCAGCCGCAGTGGCAGGTCCTGTGATTGCATCGCCTATTGCATAGAATTTAGGATGATTGGTTTCATGAGTGAAATGGTCAACCAGAATATTTCCATTGCTTTTAAGGTTTATACCATATTCTTTTGCAAATTCAGCATCAACTTCTTCTCCAATGGCCATAATAACATTGTCGCAGTCGAGCGTGAAGAATTCTCCTGTAGGGACAGGTTTGCGTCTGTTAGAAAGATCTACCTCTCCACAAGCCATTTTCATAAGTCTGACACCTCTAACTTTGTCATTTGCGTCTGCAAGTATCTCTTCAGGATTGCAGAGGAACAAGAAATTAACGCCCTCGTTCTCAGCTTCCTTGATCTCATCCTTATTGGCAGGCATATCAGCTTTCAATCTCCGATAGACAACTGTAACCTCGGAACCTAATCTCAAGGCTGTACGAGCTGCGTCTATGGCTACATTGCCGGCACCGACAATTACTACATGATGCCCTATTTCGGGTTTTTTCTCATGAGCTATTTCTTTAAGAAAATCCATACCAGAGATAACCCCATTAAGATTGCAACCAGGTATCTGCAATTCAGTGTCCTTTTGAGCTCCAACAGCAAGAATGACCACATGATTGTCGTGTTCTAACTGTTCAAGTGAGATATCCTTTCCCACACATGTATTCATGACAAATTTAACACCAAGCTCTTTTATGAAATCAATCTCTCTTTGAAGAATATCGAGAGGAAGCCTGTATTTTGGAATACCCCATCTGAGAATACCTCCTGCTTCAGATTCAGAATCATAAATTGTTACGTCATGTCCGAGTCTAACAAGATAGTATGCTGCAGTCAATCCTGCAGGTCCTCCTCCCACAATTGCAATTTTCTTGTGAGTTGGTGGCATCTTTTCGCTAATCAGTCTGTCATAAATTTTCCTATAACTTTCTTTGGCATAGACAGTATCAGATATATATCTGTGAATTTCGCCCTGTGATACAGGTGCATCTATTCCCTCTCTGCGGCATTTCATTTGACAGTGGAAGTGACAGATACGCCCAATTGTTGAAGGCAGAGGGTTGTCTCTTAATGATGATTCAAATGCATCTTCAAGCTTATTTTCTTTAAGCAGCTGGAGATAACGGGGGATATTCATATGCATCGGACAGCTGTTTTCACAAAGAGCAGTAAATAGATCCTGGCAAATACCAGGCTCGCATTTCTTTTCAATCATATGATGGTCGTACTCATCCCTGAAGTATCTCAGAGTAGTAAGTACAGGGTTGGGAGCTGTTTGTCCAAGGCCACAAAGAGCTGTAGCTTTAATCACTTGTCCGAGCTCCTCCAATGTTTTTATATCCTCCTCCTGCGCTTTGCCACTTGTAAATTTTTTAATAATTTCAAGTGTCTGTGCAAGCCCTTCTCTACAAGGTGTACATTTTCCACAGGATTCGGAATTTGAAAACTCAGTGAAGTATCTTGCAACATCAACCATACAATTATCCTGGTCCATAACTACCATTCCTCCTGATCCCATAATGGCTCCTAGAGCATTTAGAGATTCATAGTCAACAGGAGTCTTCATGTAGTCCACAGGTATGCATCCTCCGGATGGGCCGCCTGTTTGAACAGCCTTCACTCTCTTTTGTGAACCACTTCCCTCTCCAATTCTGAACACAATTGTTTCAAGAGTAGAACCGAGAGGCAATTCTACTAAACCGGTATTTTTGACTTTCCCTACCAGAGAGAATACTTTAGTTCCCGCGCTTTTGTCAGTCCCGGTTTCTGTAAACCAGGAGGCTCCTTTGGACATGACGACAGGTATATTGCACCATGTTTCAACATTATTGATATTTGTAGGGTAGTCAAACAGACCTTTAACAGCCGGATAAGGAGGTCTTGGGACTGGTCTTCCTGCTTTGCCTTCAATACTTTTAATAAGAGCAGTCTCTTCACCGCACACGAAAGCTCCAGCTCCCTCAACAATATCAATATCAAAATTAAATCCACTTCCCAATATGTTTTCACCAAGCAATCCCAGAGATTTTGCCTGCTCAATAGCTCCCTTGAGGCGTCTTACTGCAAGTGGGTACTCTGCCCTTATGTATACAACGCCTTTCGATGCATCCATGGCATAAGCGCCTATAGTCATGCCTTCCAACAACATAAACGGGTCACTCTCTATTTCGTTTCTATTCATGAATGCTCCGGGGTCTCCCTCATCGGCATTGCATATGACATATTTTTGATCAGCTTTGACTTTGGCCATTAGTTCCCATTTTTGACCTGTAGGGAATCCTGCTCCACCACGTCCACGCAGTTTGGAGAGTTTAACCTCATCTATGACTTCCTGTGGAGATTTACCCGTAAGAACGCTATATAAAGGAAAGTATCCACCAACTCCAATATACTCTTCAATATCATCGGGCACTATCAGTCCACAGTTGCGAAGCACGATTTTCTTTTGCCATTTGAAAAATGGAATTTCATTCCAAAGAGGATGTTCAGTCAACCCCTTGCCAAATTCAAATTTCCCTGTAATAAAATCCCAGTCTTCTATGCGGCAAAGCACGTTTCTGAAAGGCATCAAGCCTTTCTGAATGGCAGAAACGACTGGAATTACATCTACCTCGGCCAGTCTGTGCAATATGACGAGTGGTTTTCCAGGTATGTAAATGTTGACTAATGGTTCTTCGGCGCAAAAACCGAAGCATCCTGTTTTTTTGAGGATAATGTCTAGTTTTCGTTCGTTAATTATACGCTGAAAACTGTCGTAGAGGACTTCAGCTCCTCTGCCTATGCCGCAAGTCCCCATACCTACAGCAATATAAGGCTTGTCGGGGAGAATTTTTGTGGCAGCTTTTAAGCGTATCTCTTCCAAGTCAGCATAATTTGATATTCTCATCTTTTTTGTCCTCTCTAAGATTTTGTAATAATTTCAGAATCATTTCGGAAGTAACATTACTGTAGATCATGCCGTCTACTGCAACTACAGGTGCAAGGGCACACTGTCCGAAACAGGCAACGGTTTTGACTGTTATTTGTCTATCTTCAGTAGTGAAACTGGTCTCACCGTTATCAAAAGCATCCTTACATCCCGGAAGAATGTTAAGGTCTTCAAGCAGCACCTTGGAACCTTTTGTGTGGCAGGCTGTGCCTCTGCATACAATTATAGTATGCTTACCCTGAGGTTTAAGGTTGAAAAAAGAGTAAAAAGTTGCTACGCTGTAAATTTGTGAAAGCGGCACTTTGGTTCTGTAAGAGAGGTGTTCCATACTCTGTTGGTCAAGAAATTTATACTCATTTGCCTCCTGAATCTCTTCCATGGAGGTGAGCAGCATCCCTGGTTTGCCTGCATTTCTGGAAATAATCTCGTCGATAGTTCTTTTATCGACAAGAATTTCAGCATTAGTGTCCATTTAATTGTGTGTTTGTTTAAAATACCCGAGTAAATTTACAAAAATTATAATATGATTACAAAATCAAAGAAAAATTGAAAAAATTATAGGGTTTTACCTTTTTTGACAGTCTTATTTATGTAAACCGAATAGATACATTAATGCAAATTGATATGAAAAAGAGAATTAAAATTTTAGCTACTCTTCTTTCCCTCTTACTGCCAATATTGACAGTTACACCTGCATTGTCTCAGGCTGAAAAGGGATTTTACACAGTGAAGGGTGTTGTTAAAGACAAGACGACTAATAAAACTCTCGAGTATGCCAACATATTTGTGAGCGGTACTAATATTGGGACAGTTTCCAACAAGGATGGCGAATTTTCGATTAAGATAAAAAACGAACTTAATGCCAAAACTATTGAAGTATCTCGTATAGGATATTCATCAGAGGTGATAGCCGTAAAGGGTGTAAATATTGATAACCTCGTTGTTTATCTTTCGCCAAGGGATAATGTTCTGACGGAGATAACTATTCTTGGAATGGACCCTGAAATGATTATACGTGAGGCAATCAGCAGAATAGGAGATAATTTCAGCAATCAGGAAAACCTTCTTTCCGGATTTTACAGAGAAACTGTCAGGAAAAGAAGCACTTATGTAAATGTGGCCGAGGCCATAGTTGAGATATTTAAGACAAAATATACTGATAATTATGAAGGAGACCGAGTACAGGTATATAAAGGAAGAAGAATTGTATCTCCCAAGGCAAATGATACACTAGTAGTAAAACTTCTTGGAGGTCCTAATCTATCAATCTATTTAGATGTTGTCAAAAATCCCGACTTAATGTTAAATCCTGCTTCTCTGGGAGATTATACTTATAAAATGGAAATGCCGGTTATGATTGATGATAGACAAAATTATGTTGTAAGTTTTGCCCCGCAGGTTGTGCTGCCATATCCACTTTATTACGGCAAATATTACATTGATAGAGAATCGCTTACATTTTCAAGGATTGAATTCAGCCTGAGCATGGATGACCGTAACAAGGTAACACAGATGATTCTCAAGAAAAAACCTTTTAGCCTGAGATTTAAGCCAGAGGAGGTTTCGTATCTGGTAACATACAAGAGACTGGGAGACAAAAGCTATCTTAACTATGTTAAAAGCGAAATACAATTTAAGTGTGACTGGAAGAAGAAGCTTTTCTCTACAAATTATGCAATAGTTGCAGAAACAGTTATAACTAAGGTGTCTAATGATATACCACTTAAATTTACAAAGAAATATGCCTTCAACGATAACTACTCTCTCTCTGACAAGGTAGATGACTTCTATGATGAGAATTTCTGGGAAGATTATAACATTATTGAACCTGAGCAATCTCTTGAAAATGCGGTCAATAAACTTAGAAAAACGATTAATAAAAAATAACCACATCCTTTTCCTATATTTGAATAAATATTTATTTATTTTTCAATATGCTCCAGGATCTTTTGCTGGTTAAGAGAATTAAGGAGGGGGATATAGCTGCTTTTGAACAGCTCTTCAAATCAAGCTATATGTCCCTTCTCTACTATTCGATAAGTATTACCGGCAGTAAAGAGATATCAGAAGAGATAATTCAGGAGTTGTTTTATTATATCTGGAAAGAGAGGGATAAACTTCAAATAATGAGTTCACTAAAAGGTTATTTGTATAAATCGGTGAAAAACAGGTCAATTCAATATCTTCACAGTAAATGTTTCAATATGCAGTTCAAGAGTTCTTCGGAAGTTGAAATGAACACCGGTGAAGATGGAGAGAGTAATATGGAGTTGAAAGATCTTGAAAATGTTATTTTAAAGAGTATGGAGATGATGCCGATACGTAGAGCGCAAATTTTCAGAATGCACCGTTTTGATAAAATGAGCTACTCCGAAATTGCAGAAAAACTTTCACTTTCTATTAAAACTATTGAGGCAGAGATTGGTAAGGCTTTAAAAACATTACGAAGAGAGGTAAAAAAATATAATGATTGAACATCATGAATTCAAAAAAGAACAGTGAAATGACAAACCTTGCGTGGAGCAAATTGTATGATCGTCTTAATAACGAGGGTTTGTTATATACTGAAAATTCTAAAGGAAGGAGAGGGAAGATGTTGCACAACATAACACTACGTTGGGCTTTAATTGGGATGATTGTGGTTTTAGTATCCGTATATTTGGGCATAGACCGGTATAATAATGTTGGAAAAATGCTTTCATACAGCAACAATGACAATTCTACTCTGGTTAAAACTCTTGAAGATGGTTCAATAGTGTTCCTTGAAAATGGTTCTGAAATTACCTTTCCTGCCAAGTTCGGAAAAGTCAGGAAGATCTATCTGAGAGGGAATGCTTTTTTCGAAGTTGTCAGAAATACAGAAACACCTTTTATTGTAGATGCCGGTATGGTTGAAATCAAAGTACTTGGAACCTCTTTCAGTGTAGAGACGGAGAATCATTCATGTCCATCACTCTCTGTCAGGAGCGGTATTGTCAAAATTACACTTAAAGAAAATGGCACTAACCAGAAGGTTGTTGCAGGTGAGACAGCCTTTGTTGAGAGACACTCTTTACGGATAGTTCCCACATTGGACTTATCTAAATTTGCTGTTTATTCTGAAAGAATACATTTCAAAGATGAAAAGTTGAGAGATGTAGTAAAGGTTGTAAATAAAATGAAAAAAAGCGGGGACTTAACTTTGACTCTTGCAGATGATGAAAAATTGCCTGAGCGCAGTCTGACTGCTACATTTATTGACAGATCCACTGAATCAATTGCTCAAATGATTTGTTTTGCACTTGATCTTAATTATGAGATAAGAGGAGATGTTATTGTAATCTATGAATAGATTGTTTATCTGTGCTTTGTTGACAATAGGTATTATTGTAGAGACCTCTCCTTTGGTTTGGTCTCAGGAGCTGGTTAATTATGATCCAGGAGAACAGATGATCAGGTTTGATCTTAAAAAAGGGACAGTATATCAGATGATCAACAGATTGTCAGATATTACAGGATACTACTTTGTATATGACAGCGAGTTGATAAATAATGACCGGAAAGTAAGAATCAATCCAGGTGATTATAAACTCAAGGATTTAATAAGAGAAATAACTGGTAATAATGTTGATGTTAAGTTGCAGGATAAATATTTGCTCCTTTTTATTTCAAAGGGTAATACAGAAATTACATCTGAATTGAAATTAAAATCTTCAGCCGATTCTGTTTTTATTGTTAAGGGGAGGCTGCTTGACAGAATAACTGGAGAGCCTGTAGTTTATGGTACAATCGATGTAGCTTGTGGGAAAAAAACAACTGTTTCCAACCAAGATGGCAACTTTATGCTTAAACTTCCTGATTCCCTTCAATCCTCGGTTATTAGAATCTCACATATTGGTTATCTCAACAGAATGATAAGTGCTGATGTAATTGCCGGTAAGAATATAGACATATATCTTGATCAGAAGATCATACCTCTTCAGGAGATAGTGGTAAGAATGGTAGATCCAAAGAAGGTATTGAGAGAGATGTTAAAACGCAGACAGGATAATTATAATAGCGAGACAGCCTATTTAACCTCATTTTTTAGAGAGGGTATAGAAAATAGGCACGGATTTAATCTTACCGAAGCAGTTTTAAAAATATATAAAACAGGTATTCATAGCACATTGGCGAGTGAACAGGTCAAGATATTAAAAATGAGGCGTCTTGGAACTCCCAATTATAATGATTCACTTATTGTGCGACTTAAATCGAGCATTTATTCATGTCAAATGCTCGATATTATAAAAAATCTGCCTGATTTTCTGGATCCTCAGTATTACAATTACTATAATTACTCACATACTGACATAACAGTGCTTGATGAGAGAAGAGTGCTCGTTTTTTTCTTTGAACAAAAAGAAGAAATAAAAGATCCTCTTTTTATGGGTAAACTTTACATTGATGCAGAAAACTATGCTCTTCTCAAGGCAACTTTCCAAATCAATCCTCTCTATGTTGAAGATGCAGCGGATATACTTGTTTTGAAGCAGAGTCGTCATATTAAAGCTATACCTCAAAGTGCCATTTACGAAGTTTCCTATGTGCCAGTCGATGGCAAATACTATCTTAATCACGTAAGAGCAGACCTGACCCTTAAAATGAAAAAGAGAGGCAGTCTATTTAGTTCAAATGAACATGTCTGGTTTGAAATGGCAAACTGCGAAACTAATACATCAGGAGTAAAGCGATTTGCAAATGAAGAAATAGTTTCAAACAAAAATTTTCTCTCAGAAGTGTCATATAGTTATGATGAAGCCTTCTGGGGAAACTTTAATACTCTATTACCGGAAAAGTCGTTAAAGGAGCTGATTAGAAAGTATAATTTCGATATTGGAAATTAATTTTACATCCAGGATGGTTTTTCTTTGTCCATCAAGTAATAGTCAAAATATTCATCCATTCTTTTAGTCCAGTCTTTTTTGACTTCCCATGGCTTGATATTGTGTCCTACGCCTTCGTAATTGAACATCCAAACCTCTTTGCCGAGCCTTCTGAGCCCCAGGAATAATTCCAAACCTTGAGAGTATGGTACAGCTTCATCTGCATCACAGTGCCTTGAAAGCAAAGGAGTGGTTACTCTGTTCAGAAAGAAAGTAGGAGAATTCAATATATAGTTATTCTGTTTTTCCCAAAGATTACCTCCAATTCTACTTTGAGAACATTCATACATGAACATTCTGGGTGAACCTGAACCATATCTTATTCCAGTATATGCAGATGTCATGTTTGTAACTGCTGCCTCAGAACATGCACACTTGAATATATCTGACTGAGTTATGAGAAATGCTACTTGATAGCCTCCCCAGCTATGTCCCTGGACTCCTATTCTTTCTGGATCTGCAATGCCCTCTTTTATTAGGTATTCTGTGCCACTTACCACTGTATTTACGCAGCTTTTTCCAGGCCATCCTATCTCATAATGAATATCGGGCATGAAGACCACATACCCTCGGCTAACGAATAGAATTGGATTGATTGTGGATTCTGTAGGAAGAGGATGATAAAACAGGAAAGTGTTTTCCGTCATTGTTTCATAGAAATAGACTATTACAGGATATTGTTTTGATGAATCATAATCTGCAGGAGTATAAAGAACCCCTTTTTGTTCTTTTCCTGAGCCATCACTCCATGTTATTACTTTTGATTTTCCAATAAAATATCCGCAGATCTGTTCATTAAGGTCAGTAAGTCTTCTTACAGGTTGAAAATCTTTACTGCTAAGCCAGAAGTCAGGTGCTTCATCAAAGCTTTCTTTCTTGAAGATATAGTTGTCTTTACCCAATTTCTTGTAGAAAGAAAATTTACAAGCATCTTCTATAAGCTTGACAGGATCTTTTCCAGGAGCCACCTTGTAATATCCAGAATACATGTTGTTTAGATTGAGTGATTCGAGAAAGATTGTCTCTTTTAAGTTCACCCCTCGATTTTTATTTTGATCACTGTCACTTTCAATTTTGAGTATTCTGAAGCGAATATTATGTTTTCTTCCATATCCGTTAGTTATGCAGAGAGGCTCTCCAATACCAGAAGTTGGTAGTGCCCAAACATCATACTTGTCGTAAACAAGAAAATATTGATTGTCTCTTGAAACTCCTGCCTGACCGTAACTGCCTGCTGGCTGAGGGCGGTCAAACTCTTCATCTTGCAGTGGATAGTCAATCAGGTCTGAAATAAGAGTTTTTGCACCACTTTTAGTATCTATTATTGACCATTCCCCATTTTCCGGTTCAAAAATAAATAGATGAGGTGTTCTGGGTGATACGGCGATAGAGCCTTTAAATTCCTTTAGCAGTATCTTTCTCTCTCCCGTTTTAACATCAATGCATATTATATCTCTCGGGGTAGGATCTTCCCAGTTGGAACGATAAAGGTAAGGACGTTCGTTGAATTCAATGCCGTATGGAGAATTATCATCTATCTGTAGATAGACACCTTTGCCTGTGGAAAGTTGTACAAATTTATTTGTTTCAGGATAAAATGCACATTTCATACTTTTTTCAAAAGCTTTAGGCCCTCTCTTTTGCTGTAAAGGGATCAAAGTATCATTCCATCTCCAGAGTTCAAGATCAAATGGAGGCTTGCTGACTTTCTCATTCGATTTGTCGTGGTTAGCTTTTGCAGGTTCGATTTCGAATTTTAGATAACTGTCATCTTGCGAAAAGACTATGCCTTTCTTGATATTGAATTGCATACCTTCAGGCAACAGACTTTCATTGAGGTTAATTTTATTGGCACTTCTCTCTTTGATCTTTATCATTATCACTTCAGGTGATTTCAACAGAGAATCGATGCATGTAAAAAATATAAGTTTGTCGCCATTTTTATTAGAGGATACATCAGTAATAAATTTATCAGTCTTATAGATTTGTGTTGTGTCAATACCCTTTTTATTTCCAAGTCTGACTATCAGTATAATATTGCTTTTGCCTTCATTGACTGTGGCAGTCAATGTCTCTGGATTTATGAATATCGATGTTCCTACATTCTTAATTGAATCTGTTGAGCCGTTTTTAACATTGCTAATGAACAAAGTTTTTCCCCTCTTATATGTGAAAAAAGGGGATTTGTCATTGACCGAGGCACTCTTTGTTATTCCAATTTTTTGAATTGTGCCTTCATGTCCATTAATTGTAAAAAGAGTATCTTTAACAAAGAAAACAGCTGATTCCATATTGTTAAACATCTGAGGATTCTTGCCTTTTTTTATCTCTTTCCTGAAATTAATCTTGTCAATTTTAATAACGAGAATACTGCTATCCTCCTTGTTTTTATATTCGGCAATGCTCCATGAAGCATCGTCAGCGATTTTTATTGATTCGCATGTTCTCCAAGTTTCAAAAACGGTGCTGTCAAGCTGTTTGCCACCAACGGCAGCATATGTGGAAATGTTTAGGGTGGAAAATAATACAATCAGAATACTGACTATTACACTATTTTGAAATAACTTTTTCATTGGTAATTATCTATTAATAATAAGGAATTGCAACCATCTCAAGCAAACGAATATCCTTGCTAAGAAAGTTTGTTTTAACAGGCTCTTCCTTTGAGTAATCAGTAGAAAGATATTTTTTGTTATCATCTGCAAATACCGCAACTACTTCATAATCACTATTGTGACGATTCTTAAGTTCGACAGCTCCCAAGAAATTTGCACCTGAAGAAATTCCAACTCCAAGACCGAATGATTTCGCAAGCATCTGCGCCATAATAATCGAATCACCATCGTCTACCTGAATCACTTCTCAAGTTTGTCGAGGTCCAAAATCGATGGTATAAATTCGTCAGAAATGCCTTGTATTCTATGTTTTCCTACGCAATGTCCTGTAGAAAGAGTTGGTGAACTGGCAGGTTCCAGAGGATGAACCTTGATGTCGGGATATGCTTCTCTGAGAAATAGACCTGTTCCCATTATTGTTCCGCCTGTACCAACTCCGGCAATAAATGCATTTGGTATTATACCCTGAGAATTCAATTGATTGTATATTTCAGGACCGGTTGAAAAGTAGTGAGCTTTGCAATTTATCTCGTTATCAAATTGCAACGGCAGAAAAACTCCGTCTGGATCATCCCTTTTCAATTTGTTTGTCATTTCTATACTACCAATAAATCCTCCTTCTTCTTTTGAAACGAGGCAGATATTGGCACCAAAACTTTTAATAAGCTCTATTCTTTCGCTACTCATCCAGTCAGGCATGTAGATTGAAACATTATGACCTAGAAAACGGCTTATTGCAACTATTGAGATACCGGTATTTCCGCTGGTTGCTTCAGCAACTACCATTCCGGGTTTCAGTTTCCCTGTGAGGACAGCATCCCACATTATGTAGTATGCCATTCTGTCCTTTATACTGCCGGTAAAGTTGAGAAATTCAGCTTTAGCATATAAATTACGTTCTTCTCCCTTATGGGAATAGTGTATTTTCAGAAGAGGGGTTTTACCAATAAGTCCCTTAAGGTTAGCGATCTTTTTTTCGTTTGTTAAATAGTTTGTCATTTTATGGTACTTATTTAAGTCTGATTATGAATTGCAAATGTATCAATATTATATAGTTCAACTACATTTTAACTTTTATTGCCTTCAAACTCTTTTTTATTCGTCTTCTTACAGAAAATACTTTTGAAATTATCAGTACTTGTCGGGTCATGTTGTTTAAAATACTATATTCATTTTCACCTGCAGCTCTCGCATAGGAGCCGGCTATTATACCCATTTGTTCGACAGAGATATCCTGCCTTTTTACCATGGTTACCATACTTCTTGTCTTGCTGTATGATCGGAATAATAAACGGTTGTCATCGATTAGCGAAAATTCATAATTGTTTCCGTTATCATTAAAAAGAATATTGCTCGTGCTGTAATCTTTGTGGAATATTCCGCACTTATGTAATCTGTAAGTGTATTTTGCATATTCTTCTAGCCCTTTTTGTGCTTCGGCCAAAGGTTTGGAAAGCAATTCCTTGAATGGCCTGAAATCACAGTACAGACAGATATAGTAGTCATCAGTAAGTATTCCGCCTTTTATTATATTAATATAAGCAATTGGCTCAGGAGAAGCGAATCCCTTTTCAATCAGTTGCATTGAATGTTCATAAGATCTCCGGCCTTTTGACTTCCTAAAATTTGCGTAAACGATTCTGTTTATTTCTGTTATTTTTTTGAAATGTTTTATAACAATTTTAACATTTTCTGTTTCTACAAGACGAAGTTCATTTCTGCCTGTATGAATAGGAATACCCATTTCATAAAATTGTGCAGGTATATTTAATATGAAATCTTTTAAATATAAGTATTTTGGATTGATATGAATGATTGGATTCATGATTTGCTGAAGTTGTAATTAAACTTCAAGTATAAATATTTTTAAGCGTTGTTCAAAAGCCGTGCCCTTTAAGAATGTCATTTTTTATTAAATGCAGTATATTTGAAATATAATCAGATATTTTTGTACTATGCGAAATAATTCATTAAGAGTTATAGATCTGACACACACTATAGAATCTACCATGTCTGTTTTTCCAGGCACATCTACACCTGTCATAACTCAGGAGAGCACTATTGAAAGGGATAATTATGCAGAGAAATCTCTTTCATTTTGTTCTCATACAGGGACTCATATAGATGCACCTTCTCATATTTTTGAGAACAGTTGCTCTCTCGACAAATTAACTGTTGATAAATTTATAGGTAAGGCTGTAGTAATTGATGTTAGTTCATGTGAGAACGAATTGATAGGCAAGGAATTGATTGATAGAAATATAAGAGTCATATCCAAAGTTGAGTTTGTCTTATTTTATTCCGGATGGGATATAAAATGGGGAAGGAGCGAATATTTTGAAGGTTTTCCGACATTATCTCCTGAAGCTGCCAAATATCTTTGTAATTTTAAACTTAAAGGAGTGGGGTTTGATGTAATTTCAGCCGATCCCGTAGTTTCGTCAGGTTTGCCTAATCATAAGCTGCTGCTTGGAAATGGGATTATTATTGTGGAAAATTTGTGTAATCTCGACAAGTTGCCAAACATACCATTAACTTTTATAACTCTTCCTTTGAAAATTGCCGAAAGTGACGGTGCTCCTGCGCGAGCAGTAGGGATTGTATCACAGTTTTGATTGAAACGATCTTTAGAAAAATTCGGAGAAGTTTTTCGGTTGCTGATATAAATGTAGCTTGAAGTGCTTTATTTTTAAGCTCCTCGTCTAGGACTTGAACCTAGGACCCCCTGATTAACAGTCAGGTGCTCTAACCAACTGAGCTAACGAGGAATGTTCCCCAATCCAAAAGCCATACTGTTCCGGCTTGGGAGTGCAAATGTAATTTGATTTTTATAAAAGTGCAAATCTTTATTATAATTTAATAGATTTTATAACTTTGTCACTACAAGCTAAAACCGCATCATGGATCTTCAGACCCTTTCAAGACTCATAAAGGATTTAATAACAGTTAATGACAGAGTGTCTCTTCCCGGCATGGGTGGATTTGTTACTGAAATAGCTCCTTCTGTTTTTTCTGATAAGGCAAGGGTAATCAACCCTCCTTTTCGTAGAGTTCTTTTTCGGATGAGTGAGACTTGGAATGATCAACTTCTTGAAAACCTCTATGCTGATGAGGCTGATATAACCTTGGAGGAGGCGGCCAATGAGATTGAATCCTTTATTAAGGATCTCAGGTCTGATCTTAACAGACTGAAAAGCATTCAGCTACCTGGTTTTGGCACTATGAAAGCGACAGATAAGAACGATTATTTTTTTGTGGCTGATAAAGATCTTTTTATATATCCGGAGGCTTTTGGGCTTGAGCCACTAAATATTAAAATACTTCCTAAACGCGGAAGTTTGGAAATTCTTAAAAAAACATCAGCCAAGCCAAAAAAGAAACATCGCTTGGGCTTAATTTTACTCATTATCCTGGTGATATTGATAATAATTATAGCTTTAATGGTGTTCTTCAAGGAAGAAATAAGACCTGTTTGGGAGTGGATTCTCTATTCAAGAGAGGAAAGAGAACTGTTAAAACTCCTTTAACATTAATTTGTTAATCGGATCCAGATCGTTATATTTCAAATCATTTATCCAATCATGCTTCCATTTGCGACGACCTCTTCGGGTGATACTATCCTCATCTTGCCGTTCTTTTCTTTTGCCATCAGAATCATCCCCTTTGACTCAATGCCTTTTATCTTTCGAGGAGTAAGATTTGCAAGGATGCAGATCTGCTTTCCTACCATCACTTCTGGGGTATAATATTCAGCAATACCGGACACTATTGTCCTGATATCTATACCGGTGTCAATAGTGAGTTTAAGGAGTTTGTCAGTTTTCGGGACTCTTTCAGCTTCGAGGACTGTGGCAGTTCTAATGTCCATCTTCATAAAATCCTCAATAGAACATTCCTCTTTTTGAGGTTCAACTTCTGGAGAGGATATGTTGACTGCTGTAGACTTTTTATTAGCAGCCTTTGTAGCTTCAAGTTTTGCAATTTGTGCAGCTATCACATCATCTTCGATTTTATCAAATAAAAGCTTAGCTTCATTTAATTGATGTCCGACAGACAAAATGGCGTCACTGCCAAGCTTGTCCCACTTAAGCTGTCCGATATTCAGCATTTGAGACAGTTTAAGTGTTGAATGAGGCATGAACGGTTCTAATGCTATAGACAGACTGGCACATATTTGCAATGAAACGTTCAGAATAGTTGCCACTCTATCCATATCTGTTTTGGCAACTTTCCAAGGTTCAGTATCTGTCAGGTATTTGTTTCCCAATCTTGCCAGGTTCATAGCCTCTTTCAAGGCTTCGCGAAACTTGAAATTCTCCAGATTTTCCTCGATAGCCTTTTTTATTTGTGGAATTTGAGCAAGAGCCTCTGTGTCTAAAGGAGTTAAAGTATAGATAGCAGGCACTTTGCCTCCGAAATATTTATGAGTCAAAACTACTGAACGATTGACAAAATTGCCAAAAATTGCGACCAACTCGCTATTGTTCCTGGTCTGGAAATCTTTCCAGGTAAAGTCGTTGTCCTTAGTCTCGGGAGCATTTGCACATAAAACATATCTTAGAACATCTTCCTTGCCGGGAAGCTCTTCGAGATATTCGTTAAGCCATACTGCCCAATTGCGGGATGTGGATATTTTATTGCCTTCGAGATTAAGGAACTCATTTGCAGGAACATTTTCGGGAAGGATAAATCCATCACCGTATGCTTTCAGCATCGCCGGAAACATTATACAGTGAAACACGATATTGTCCTTACCAATAAAGTGAACCATTTTAGTGTCTTCACTTTTCCACCACTTTTCCCACTCATCAGGCATTAACTCTATGGTATTTGATATATATCCAATAGGAGCGTCAAACCATACATAGAGAACCTTTCCTTCTACTCCTTCAACGGGAACCGGGACACCCCAGTCAAGATCCCTGCTGACAGCTCTTGGTTGCAATCCCCCATCGAGCCAGGACTTGCACTGACCGTAGACATTGCTTTTCCACTCTTTGTGACCTTCAAGTATCCACTCTTTGAGCCATGATTCATATTGGTCGAGAGGAAGATACCAGTGCTTTGTGAGCTTCATTACAGGAGGATTACCACTTAGTGCAGATCTGGGATTTATCAGTTCGTTGGGGCTCAGTGTACAGCCACACTTTTCGCATTGGTCCCCATATGCGTTTTCTGCACCACACTTCGGGCATGTTCCAATAATATATCTATCGGCAAGGAACTGTCCCGCTTCTTCATCAAAAAACTGTTCACTCTTTTTTTCTATAAATTTTCCCTCATCATAAAGTTTTTTAAAAAAAGCTGATGCAGTCTTGTAATGTATTTTGGAAGTTGTTCTGGAGTATATGTCAAAACTAATACCGAGACCTTCGAAAGATTTCTTGATGATTTCATGGTACTTATCTACAATCTGTTGTGGAGAAACACCTTCCTGTCTCGCCTTAATGGTAATTGGAATACCGTGTTCATCAGAGCCACAGACAAATCTAACATCCTCACCACGCATTCGAAGATACCTCACATAAATATCAGCTGGCACATATACACCTGCAAGATGACCAATGTGAACAGGACCGTTAGCGTATGGAAGCGCAGCAGTAACAAGATGTCTTTTAAAGCTCTTTTTCATTTTAAGGAATATATTTTATTAGTCGGCAAAGGTAAAAAAAATGTCAAATATTAAGCCGTTTGAGTTCTTTGGAGAGAGAGTTGCGGATATGCATAAGTATTTGGAGCTTTCTCAGTACTTCGTTTTGTTCATCTGCAGATGCCCCCTCATTTTGATCTTTTTCGAGTTCTTCACATAACTTTTTGTAAGCCAGAGATGTGATTTTGGCTTTGTATACAAGAATAGCTTTTGGTACACTCTGACTCAGTACGTTTTCTTCTGGGATTAAGGTTTTTGTTAATTGTTTGATATTTAATGTATGTTCTTGATGGAGAAGCTCAAGAGCAACTTGGACGAACTCATGATTTTCATGATTCAGGAAATGCTTCTGTATGGATTCTTGTCCCAATTCTTTGACGATAAAATATTCATTGAACATGTTTTTGTAGACAAGATTCTTGAGTTCGAGATCGTCATTCTGCAACTCTGTGAGTATGAACTGTGATACAGTTATCCCCCTGTCTTTACCCTCTTCAATTCCATAAAGTGGATACTCTCCGAATTTCAGCAGATAATATAAAAGTTCCTTTTCTGCGGGTTCGCAGAAAGTTTCAGTTACAAATTCAGGAACTTTTTCACCAGTCCTTATGACTGGAATATATTCCGGAGCATACCGTCTCTCTTCACTTGGAAGTGTTTGAGAATAAACTCCATATTGTTTTTTCTGTCTGATTCTCCTAACTTCTTGAACTAGTACCTTTTCATCAATGTTTAGTCGCCTGCTGCAATCTTCTATATATACCGAACGGCTTATTGCGTCAGGAATAACTGCTATACTTGCAACAACTTCGGAGATAAGTTGAACTTTTTTTATAGGATCTTGCCTTGCTTCTTCTGCCAGGAGATTGCTTTTAAAAGTAATAAAATCCTGTTCGGAGTCTTTGAGAAACTCTTTAAGCTCTTCCGGAGAATGGCTTCTAGCAAAAGAGTCTGGGTCTTCCCCGTCGGGAAAGAGCACTACCTTTACCTGCAAACCCTCTTCGAGAAGCATGTCTATCCCCCTGATAGAGGCTTTTATACCTGCAGCATCTCCGTCATACAGTATGGTTACAGCAGGTGAAAACCTTCTGATAAGCCTAATCTGGTCACTTGTCAAAGAGGTTCCACTCGATGCTACAACATTTTCAACTCCGGCTTGATGTAGTGATAAGACATCTGTATAACCTTCAACGAGATAGCAATTTTGAAATTTGGAAATAGCACTTTTTGCAAAAAAGATCCCATAGAGAGATTTACTTTTAACATAAATTTCACTTTCAGGAGAATTGATATATTTTGCTGTCGACTTGTCAGTTTTAAGAGTGCGTCCTCCAAATGCTATCACTTTTCCTGAAACAGAATGTATGGGGAAAATGACTCTTTCGTAAAATCTGTCAAAAAGTTTCCCATTTTCAGTTTCAATGGAGAGACCTGCGGAGACCAAATACTCCTTTTTATAACCTGTTCTGATTGCAGCATTGCTTAAAGCATCTCTTTCAGAAGGAGCCCAGCCGAGCATGAATTTTCTGATAGTCTTTTCGCTGAAACCTCTCTCCTTGAAATATGTCAGGCCGATAGCTTGACCAGAAGGAGAATTCCATAGAGTATTGGAGTAAAATTCACTTGCAAATTGTGAGACCACCATCAAGCTTTCGCTTTTAAGACGATTTTGCTGTTCTTCAGCACTTTCCTCTTGGTCAGTTACTTCAATGCCATATTTTCTTCCGAGATATTTTAATGCCTCAACATAGCCAAGCTGCTCGTGTTCCATTATGAAATTGACCACATTGCCGGCTTTTCCGCAACCAAAACACTTGAAAATACCTTTAGAAGGTGATACTGAGAACGAAGGTGTCTTTTCATTGTGAAAAGGACAACAAGCAATATAATTCGCTCCTCTTTTCTTAAGGGTAACGAAATCGTTGATTACATCAACAATCTGTGCAGTGTCCAGAATTTTGTCTATTGTGCTTTTGCTTATCATCAGTGCTTAAAAGCTCTTGATGCCGACAGCCGCCCTGACTTCTTTCATCGTTAAACCGGCACTCTCTCTTGCCTTATCACGACCGGATCTTGCAACTTTTCCAAGATAGTCGACATCGTTGTAAATCTCTTCAATGCGTTCTCTGATGGGGAGGGTGTGCTTACAGATGTCTTCAGCAAGCTGTTTTTTCAGATCTCCATATCTAATTGTGCATTTGTTGTATGCTTCTGTAAAATAGTTCACAGTATCAGCAGTGGATACAATTTTCAGAAGTGTAAATATATTCTTCACCGGTTCAGACATTTCACTGTTCGGTGTTGTTGGTCCCGAGTCGGTAACGGCCTTCATAACCTTTTTGTAAATCGTCTTCTCATCATCAAAAAGATAGATGCCATTTCCCTCACTTTTGCCCATTTTGCCTGATCCATCCAATCCCGGCACTTTGACAAGGTCATCCCCAAAATTGAATGCCTGAGGCTCAGGGAATAAATTTACTCCATAAAGGTTGTTAAATCTTCGAGCCAAAGTTCTTGCAATCTCAAGGTGCTGCTCCTGGTCCTTGCCAACTGGCACTTTGTTAGCTCTGTGAACTAGTATATCGGCAGCCATCAATACAGGATAAGTTAGAAGTCCGGCGTTGACATTATCTTCTTGTTTGCGCACTTTTTCCTTGAAAGAAGTAGTACGTTCAAGCTCTCCTTTATATGCTATCATATTGAGAAGCACATACAACTCACACACCTCCGGTACATCGCTTTGAACAAAAAGAGCAGATTTCTCGGGGTCAAGTCCAGCTGCCAGATATTCGGCCAGAATAGTTCTTACTCCCGAGTGTAAATCAGCGGGGTGTGGATGGGTAGTTAAGGAATGAAGGTCGGCTATGAAGAAAAAACAGTCATATTCATTTTGCATTTTGATGTAGTTTTTCAATGCCCCGAAATAATTGCCAAGATGAAGATGTCCTGTAGATCTTATACCGCTTAATACTTTCTCCATGAAAACATTTAATTACTTTAATCCTTAACTTGAGATAATTTTTCTCTAACCTTTACCTCTATCTCTTCCATCAAAGCTGGATTGTCCAAAAGAATCTGGCGCACAGCATCTCTTCCCTGTCCTATTTTAGTGTCATTGTAACTGAACCAGGAACCGCTTTTATGTATGATATCGAGGTCAACTCCGAGATCTATTATCTCTCCAACTTTTGAAATTCCTTCCCCGAAAACTATGTCGAACTCTGCTTTTCTGAAAGGAGGAGCCAGCTTATTTTTGACAATTTTGGCACGTGTGCGGTTGCCTGTTGTTTCCTCACCGTCCTTTAGCTGGGTAACCTTTCGTACATCTACCCTAACTGAAGCATAAAATTTAAGCGCATTACCACCTGTGGTTGTTTCAGGGTTTCCAAACATTACCCCGATTTTTTCACGAAGCTGGTTTATGAAAATGCAGCATGTGTTGGTTTTGCTGATATTTGCAGTTAACTTTCTAAGAGCCTGACTCATCAATCTGGCTTGCAAACCCATTTTGGAGTCTCCCATCTCGCCTTCAATTTCAGCTTTGGGAGTAAGAGCCGCAACCGAGTCGATGACAATAATGTCTATTGCTCCAGAGCGGATAAGTGCATCTGCAATCTCAAGAGCCTGTTCTCCGTTGTCAGGCTGTGATATTAAAAGTGTATCCACATTTACTCCGAGATTTTTGGCATATGTCCTGTCAAATGCGTGTTCTGCATCAATAATCGCAGCTATACCTCCACTCTTCTGTGCTTCGGCTATTGCATGAATTGCAAGTGTAGTTTTACCGCTTGACTCAGGGCCATAAATTTCGATGACTCTTCCTCTTGGGTATCCTCCAATACCAAGCGCATGATCCAAGGCAATCGATCCTGACGGTATTGTGGAAACCTCCCATTTTGGCTGATCTCCCATCTTCATTACAGTGCCTTTCCCGTAATCCTTCTCAAGTTTGTCCAGAGTAGCCTGTAAGGCTTTTTGCTTTTCAGAACTAATCTCAGCACCTTTCTTAACTTCTTCACTCTCCTTTGCCATAATGTTGTATTTTTTGTTCATGCAAAAATAACAAATGATTTCCAAAAATCTCTACATTTGTAAAATGAAAACATGGCTACTTGGTAAGAGTCTGGATCAGCTCAGAGAAATCGTTGTAAATATGTCACTTCCGGCTTTTTCTGCTAAGCAGATTGCTGAGTGGATTTACAAGAAAAATTGTAAGGATATAATGCAGATGTCCAATATTTCGAAAGCAAACAGAAATAGACTTTCGGAACAGTATCAAGTTGGCGGATTCAGTCCTGAAAAGGTTACACTCTCTTCGGACGGAACAAAAAAATATCTTTTTCCCTCACTTTGTGAAACATTTATTGAATCAGTCACAATACCTGAAGACGATAGAGTTACTTTATGTGTCTCGTCCCAGGCAGGCTGCAGGATGGGATGCAAGTTTTGCATGACTGCAAGAGTGGGATACAAGGGTAATCTCACTGCTGGTGAGATTATTTCTCAATTACAAAATGTTGAGGAAAGCGATAAAATCACCAATATAGTATTTATGGGTATGGGAGAGCCGCTTGACAACTTTGGTGAAGTATCCGGTGCAATAAACATTTTAACTGCTGATTGGGGATTTGCATGGAGCCCTAAAAGAATCACTGTTTCTTCAATAGGTATTCACGAGCCACTTATCGACTTTTTGAATGATTACAAATGTCATATTGCGATATCCTTACATAATCCGTTTGAAGAGGAACGTCTCGAATTTGTACCTGCGCAAAAGGCCTGGCCTTTTGCAAGGACGCTTGAGATAATTCGTCGGTTTGACTTCACGGGGCAGAGAAGAGTAAGCTTTGAATATATCATGTTTGATGGATGGAACGATTCGAAACGTCATGCCGATGCGTTGATAAGGACTTTGAAAGGACTTGAGTGTAGGGTAAATCTAATACGCTTTCATCAAATCCCGGATTTTCCATACAAACCAACTCCAAATGCCAAAATTGAGTTGTTCAGGGAAAGATTGAACAAAGAAGGCTTGATCGCAACGATTCGTGCTTCGAGAGGTGAGGATATTCTTGCGGCTTGCGGGATGTTAAGTGGTAAAAACATTAACAAGTGAATCAATATATGGATACAAGTAAATTACATTCAGGTCTCAGTATAAGTGAAGTTGAGGAAAGCAGAAAAAAATTCGGCAGCAATGTGCTTACTCCTCCAAAGAGAGATCCTCTTTGGAAATTATTTCTTTTAAAATTTAATGATCCAATAATCAGGATTTTGCTTGTTGCTGCATTTCTTTCATTAGGTATATCATTTGTTCACAATGAATTTGTAGAAACAATAGGTATCTTCTGTGCTATATTTCTTGCAACCGGCGTATCCTTCTGGTTTGAAATGGACGCCAGCAAGAAGTTCGATATTTTAAATCAGGTTAATGATGAAACTCTTGTTAAGGTTATAAGAGACGGTAATATTAGAGAAGTACCCAAAAAAGACATTGTAGTTGGAGATATTATTCTGCTTGATACTGGTGAAGAGGTTCCTGCTGATGCAACCTTGATTGAGGCAGTTTCTCTTTCGGTCAACGAGTCTACATTGACAGGAGAGCCTGTTATAGAAAAGAGCGTAGATCCTGCCATGTTTGATGATGAAGCAACTTATCCCACGAACAACATCTACAGGGGGACTACAATAGTAGATGGTCATTGCATTGCCAGGGTTTTTGCTGTTGGTGATTCTACCGAATATGGAAAGGTGGCACAGAAATCAGCTGAGAAAAACCCTGAAGAGACTCCGTTGAACAGGCAACTTGACAAATTGGCAAAATTTGTGGGTTTTGCCGGATTTGTTCTTGCAGTCATGACATTTGCCATGTTGTTTGTAAAGGACATGTTTCTTGGTAATGTGAACTATTCTTTCAGTGAAATTTTTCTGCTTGTTTCAGTTATAACCGGAGTGGTTATTGCAATTACAAAGATTTGGATACCTGCTATTTATGACGGTTTGTCTGTTCTGGGGGCAAAAGTTACAACTCCTGCATTGGTGAGAGAGAGTGATTGGAGCCGATGGGTCACATTTGGGATTTCTACTACTGTCATTTTAATGGCGTTAGGTTATCTGATATTCGGGGTTGATCCTTCAGATGCCAATCAGTGGATTTCAATAGATACTGCAAGCCGTATTTTAAATTACTTCATGGTTTCAGTAACTTTGATAGTAGTTGCGATGCCAGAAGGCTTGCCGATGTCTGTAACACTGAGTCTTGCAATGAGTATGAAGAGAATGCTGCAGACAAACAATCTTGTAAGGAAGATGCACGCAACTGAAACTATGGGTGCTACAACTGTTATATGTACCGACAAAACAGGAACTTTGACTCAGAATCAGATGCGAGTTGCCTTTACTAACTTTGTAGTTGGCAATGATGAACCCATTATTATGGAGAGTATTGCTGTAAATTCAACTGCATTTCTTGAAATATCTGATGATGGTAAGATCAAGGCTCTTGGCAATCCTACTGAGGCAGCTCTTTTGCTTTGGCTTCATGACAGAGGGATAAATTATCTGGAGGTTAGAAACAGTGCAAAGATTATCGATCAACTTACCTTCTCCACTGAACGTAAATATATGGCTACTTTGGCTGAATCAGCATCTTTGGGTAGAAGGATTCTTTTTGTTAAGGGGGCTCCTGAAATAGTAGCTTCCAAATGTATTTCACTACCTGATGGTTTGAACGACTTGCTTCTAAAGTATCAGAATCAAGCAATGAGGACTTTGGCATTTGCTTACAAAGAAATTCCTGCAGAAGCGTGCAATGAGAAAATGGAAGTTCTATCTGAAAGAGGCCTGACTTATTTGGGAATGGTGGCAATTGCCGATCCTGTGCGGCCTGATGTTCCGGATGCTGTTGCAAAATGTCTTAAAGCAGGTATTGATGTTAAAATTGTTACGGGCGATACTCCGCGAACTGCATGGGAAATTGGACGCCAAATCGGTATAATTAATGACAATGATGGACCTGAGGTCATAATTACCGGAGTGGATTTTGAGGCTTTGACTGATGAGGAAGCTCTTGACCGTGTAATGGGACTTAAGATCATGTGCAGGGCGCGTCCAATAGACAAGCAAAGATTAGTGCAGCTTTTGCAGAAGAAAGGAGCTGTAGTAGCTGTTACTGGGGATGGAACTAATGACGCTCCGGCTCTCAATTATGCTCATGTTGGTCTTTCAATGGGCTCTGGTACTTCCGTCGCAAAAGAGGCAAGCGACATAACACT
Source organism: Bacteroidales bacterium (assembly GCA_018434395.1). Taxonomy (GTDB): domain Bacteria; phylum Bacteroidota; class Bacteroidia; order Bacteroidales; family UBA932; genus Bact-08. Next base: position 25,873 of record JAHDPK010000010.1, read on the forward strand.
CCTCGACGACTCTTTCAACAGTATAGCAACTGCTGTCATGTGGGGGCGTTCATTGTATCAGAATATTCAGAGATTTATACTGTTTCAGTTAACCATTAATTTTGCAGCTCTTCTTATTGTCTTTATAGGATCTTTAATTGGCAAGGACCTCCCATTGACTGTTACTCAGATGCTTTGGGTTAATCTGATTATGGATACCTTTGCAGCCGGAGCACTTGCCTCCTTGCCGCCTGATGAACGGGTAATGGAGCGTAAGCCAAGAAAAGCTGATGATTTTATAATTACAAAAAAAATGGCTGTAATTATTATTACTTCGGGAGTAATTTTTGTCGTTTTTATGCTTGGACTATTGGAGTACTTTACTAATGATGCAGGTGAAATTTCCCGATATGATTCGTCGCGGTTCTTTACTTTTTTTGTAATGTTGCAATTTTGGAACATGTTCAATGCCAAAAGATTTGGTTCTTCAGAATCTGCATTCAGAGATATTACAAAAAGTAAGGGATTTCTTTTAGTCGGGCTGTTGATAGTTGCAGGTCAGGTATTGATTGTTCAGTTCGGAGGAGATGTTTTTAGAACTGAGCCTATCAGCTTGAGAGATTGGGTGCTTATAATTCTTATTACTTCACTTGTACTTATAGTTGGAGAAGCTGCTGCGATTATTAAAAGAATAATTAAAAAATAATTTGATGTCATTGCAGGAAGGAGGTATACAAAAAGGTGAGTCTGCTGCAAAGAAGAGATACGACGATCATTCTTTGCTTGCCCAGATGCAACGTTTATGTGCGATAAGGGAGTATACTATTCAGGATATTAATTCCAAGCTTAGGAACAAAGGCTGTAGTGAACATGAAATATTGGAAATTGTTGGTAAACTTATAGAGGACAATTATATAAACGAGGAACGTTATGCATTTGCCTTTGTAAGAGATAAATCTACTCTTGCAGGATGGGGGCGAAAAAAAATTGAGTATGCATTGAAGAACAAAGGTATTGGTCAAACTGTTATTAAGATTGCTTTGGACTCTATATCGTCTGAATCTGACATTGCCTTACTTGAAAAACTTCTCCTTAAGAAAATGAATGAATTGAAGCCAAAGCTGGAGTCAAAGGATGATGGAACAAAGAAGCTAAGGGAGAAACTTTTGAGATTTGCTCTTTCAAGGGGCTTTTCTTATGAAGATATTTTAAAAGTTATTAACAAAACACTGGCTAATTTAGAGCCTGAATAAAACATTATTGAAATAAATGGTTAATCTGGAACAATTCAAGGAACTCCAGCAACGTACTTCTGCGTTGAGGAGGTCTCTTTGACATAGATGGGAAGAGAGAAAAAATAAAAGAACTTGAAGACAGGAGCTCATCTCCTGATTTTTGGGATGATCCCAAAAGTGCTGAATCATTTTTAAAAAATGTCTCATCAATTAAGTATTGGACTGATAAATTTGCATCTATAGAAACATCATTGGAGGATTTTGAGATACTATTGGACCTTGTCAGGGAGGATCCTGAACTTGAGGAAGAAGTGGATAAGGCATTCTCTCAAACTTTGAGACTAATCGAAGAGTTGGAAATGAGGAAGATGTTAGGTGAAGAGGGTGATAATCTTGGAGCAATTCTCAAGATAAACTCAGGTGCAGGAGGTACTGAAAGTAATGATTGGTCTTCAATGTTGATGCGAATGTATGCAAGATGGGGTGAGAGAAATAATTACAAGGTTCATATCTATGATCTTATAGAAGGAGATGAGGCAGGAATTAAATCTGTGACACTTGAATTTGAAGGTGAATATGCGTATGGTTACTTGAAGGCAGAGACAGGAGTTCACAGGCTTGTCAGAATTTCGCCATTTAATGCTCAGGGAAAGAGACAAACCACATTTTCTTCAGTTTTTGTTTATCCAGCTGTAGATGACACTATAGAGATTGAAATAAATCCTGGAGATTTAGAATGGGATACCTTTCGCTCCAGTGGGGCCGGAGGTCAAAATGTAAATAAAGTGGAGACAGGTGTTCGGGTTAGACATATTCCTACAGGTATTTCTGTAGAAAATACTGAAACCCGCTCTCAACTGGATAACAGGCAAAATGCATTGAGGATTCTTAAATCTCATCTCTATGAACTTGAATTGAGAAAGAGGCGGGAGAAGCAGGCTGAACTTGAAGGATCAAAGATGAAAATTGAATGGGGTTCACAGATAAGAAGCTATGTTCTTCATCCTTACAAAATGGTGAAAGATTTAAGGACAGGGTATGAAACTTCTGATGTGCAGGCAGTGTTGGATGGAGACTTGAATGATTTTATGAAAGCATTTTTGTTAGGAACATTCAAATGACAGATAATATGAATTGTTATATAATTATAGAAATATGAATTTTAAGTTTCAGGAAATCTTTCCATTGGGGAACGATAAAACACACTATCACCTTCTTACAAAAAAATATATCTCTGTTGCAAGTTTTGAGGGTCATGAAATACTTAAGATAGATCTTGAAGGAATAAGACTGCTTGTCAGACAGGCTTTCCATGATGTATCTTTTATGCTAAGGCCTGAACATAATGAACAGGTCGCCAGGATTTTGAATGATCCTGAAGCCAGTGCGAACGACAAGTATGTAGCTCTTACCATGTTACTAAATGCAGATGTCTCTTCAAAAGGTGTTCTTCCTTTTTGTCAGGATACAGGTACTGCAATTGTAATTGCAAAGAAGGGACAAAAGATCTGGACAGGAGGTGGAGACGAAGAGGCAATATCGCATGGAGTTTTTGATACTTATACTCAGGATAATTTGAGATATTCACAAAATGCTCCTCTCGACATGTATAACGAAAAAAATACAGGATGTAATCTTCCTGCCCAGATAGATATTTATGCAACCGATAATGATGAATATGATTTTCTTTGCATAGCTAAAGGGGGTGGTTCTGCCAATAAGACTTTTTTATTTCAGGAAACCAGAGCTTTGCTCAATCCTGATACTCTCGAGAAATTTTTAGTGGAGAAAATGAAAACTCTTGGTACCTCAGCCTGCCCTCCATATCATATTGCTTTTGTGATTGGTGGGACTTCTGCAGAGAGTTGTCTTAAAACTGTGAAACTTGCTTCTGCCAAATATCTTGATGCACTTCCTACAAAAGGCAACGAGTTGGGACATGCTTTTAGAGATGTTGAGCTTGAATCAAAATTACTACAGGCTGCACAAAAACTTGGTATAGGAGCACAATTCGGAGGCAAATATTTTGCACACGATATAAGGGTGATACGTCTTCCACGTCACGGTGCCTCATGTCCTGTCGGATTGGGAGTTTCATGCAGTGCTGACAGAAATATTAAGGGAAAGATAAACAAAGAGGGCATTTGGCTTGAGACTTTGGATGCTGATCCCATCAGACTTGTTCCTGAGCCTTTGAGATCCGGTAAAGCTGCTTATTCAGAGGGGATAAAGATAGATCTTAACCGCCCAATGAAAGAAATACTTGCCGACCTTTCACAATATCCTGTGTCAACTCTCTTGTTGCTTAATGGTACCATTATAGTCGCCCGGGATATGGCTCATGCTAAGTTAAAAGAGAGATTAGATGCCGGTGAGGATTTACCACAATATATTAAAGAACATCCTGTATATTATGCCGGACCTGCAAAAACGCCAAAAGGAGTGCCAAGTGGCTCATTTGGACCTACAACTGCCGGCAGAATGGATTCGTATGTTGATCTTTTCCAGGAACATGGAGGAAGCCTAATTATGATAGCTAAGGGTAACAGGAGCCAGCAAGTTACAGATGCCTGCAAAAAACACGGTGGGTTCTATCTTGGCAGTATAGGAGGTCCTGCAGCCATCCTGGCTAAAGACAGTATTAAAAAAGTTGAACTTATTGAATATCCTGAGTTGGGTATGGAGGCAATTTGGAAAATAGAAGTTGAGAACTTTCCTGCTTTTATTCTTGTTGATGATAAAGGGAACGATTTTTTTGCACAGTATAAATAAATTAAATCATTTAAGTTGAAAATTGTTTTTTTTCTTATCGCTCTTTCGGTAATATCATTAATCGCTGCTTATCCGTTTGTGAGAGGGTTGCAGGCTTTTTCTTATTCACGCTGGCTAAGTGTCATATATGCCACTATTTATATTTTTGCTTTCTTGGCTTTTATGTTAAAAATGTTTATCGGAGAGACAACGAGCTCTTCGATTTCACTTTTTCTTTCAAGGGTTGGATATACCTGGTTTATAGCTGTTATCTATTTTTCTCTTTTTGCACTTTCATTTGATTTGCTTAGGTTGATAAACCATTTTACTGGATTTTTCCCATCTTTTATTAAAGATAATTATCAGCTTGTTAAACTTATATTGGCTGTTTTTGTTGGATTAGCTGTATCATCTCTATTAATATATGGCAATTGGAAATTTAATCATCCTGTGGTTAGAGAGCTATCAATAAAGATTGATAAACCTCTTCCGCCAGACGGAGTAAATATTGTGCTTGCAAGTGATATTCATTTAAGTACCATTATCAACAGAGATAAACTGACCCAATATGTGGCTCTTATAAACAGGCAAAATCCGGATTTGGTTTTAATTACAGGAGATATTTCCGACAGGAACATAAAGCCACTGATAGATGGAAAGTTGTCCGAGTTATTAGGTAGTATTACTTCAACTTATGGTACATATGCAGTTACGGGCAATCATGAATATTATGGTGGTGATAAAGAAGCACTTTATTCATATTACAGATCTTCGGGAATACATCTGCTGATAGATTCGGTAGTTGTTGTTAATGTTGGTGATGGTATTTTGAATATTATAGGAAGAGATGACAAAACCAACCATCACAGAAAAAGTCTGGGCATGTTGATCGAAGGTGTTGACAAAAAATGGCCGGTAATTTTAATGGATCATCAGCCCTACAATCTTCATGAAGCAGAATTGGCAGGTGTAGATCTGCAAGTTTCAGGTCACACTCATCAAGGGCAGTTTTGGCCTGGAAGTTTTTTTGTGAAAAAGATGTATGAATTATCATATGGGTATAAAGTCAGAGGAAAGACACATTTCATTGTCTCTTCAGGCCTTGGTTTGTGGGGACCAGAATTTCGTATTGGGACTTCGTCGGAAATTGTCTTAATTCACCTTTTTTCTAAGAGTTGATTTTACCAGCTGCCACCTGCGCCACCTCCTCCGAAACTACCGCCTCCGAATCCTCCGAATCCACCTCCTCCAAATCCGCCTCTACCTAATCCTCCGCCAGAATATCCGCCAAACCGTCCTCCTCGTCCAGAAAGTAAAGACCCAAGTATTAACAAATCAAGAAAACCTGGGTCTTTTCTATTACCCCCTCCAAAATTAGTTGGTCCCTTTCTTTTGTTAACAATGGAAAAAATTATAAAGATCAGTACAATTCCGATGACGATCAACGCACCGACCAAAGAACTTCCCTCGCTTTGTGCAGCATATTCTTCGGAACTGAATTCACCTGCAGCTATTGGCATAATCACTTTAAGAGCCTCGACAATCCCCTCATAGTACTCTCCCAGCATAAAATGTGGAATCATCTCCTGTTCCACAATCCTTTTGCATATGGCATCAGGGAGAGCTCCTTCAAGGCCATAACCAGTAGCTATAAAAGCTTCACCACGTTCGTCATGTCTTTTAGGTTTTATAAGTATAACGATACCATTATCAAATTTTTCCTGTCCGACTCTCCACTCTTCACCAATTGAATAGGCCATCTGTGATCTTTCCATGCCTCCGAAATCGTTTAACGTCACGATGACAATCTGGTTGGAGGTTTTGTTTGCAAAATTCACCAGAGTATCTTCGAGATATGTACTTTGCTCTGGCGTCAGGATGACAGCGAAATCATTCACAAGTCTCGGAGGAGATGGCCTTTTAGGAACCTGGGCGAGTACTGAAGTTACTGCTATAGTCAATAGGACCAGAAGAGTCAGTGGCTTATTCACCAAACGATATTTCATTGCTCTGTTCATTAGTGTCGTCTGTTTTATGGGGAAAGTAATCTCTTAATTTATCTCCTGTCATTCTTATAGCAATTCTAAGTCCATCAACTATTTGATTGGATGCAAAATGAGAGACAAGAACATCTTTAACATCATCCCAGAACCCTTCCGGGACTGTTGAATTGATCCCTGCATCTCCAATTATTGCAAGTTTCTTTGATTCATATGCAATATATATCAGGACAGCGTTTCGCTCCTTTGTTCGGTACATTTTTAAAGCATTAAATACAGTAATTGCCCTGCTGATTGGATCTGAATTACATTTGCTTTCAATATGTACCCTTATCTCACCGGAAGTATTAAGTTCCGCAGATTCTATTTCCTTAATCAATAAGGACTTATCTGAATCTGAAAGAAATTTTGAGGCAGCCACAATTAAAATTCAACTTTTGGTGGTTGTTCTGTCCCCTCATTTGCTTCGAAATATGGTTTTCTCTCGAAACCAAAGAGAGAAGCTATAATATTTTTTGGAAATTGACGGATATAGGTATTAAACCCTCGTGCAGCGTCATTGAACTTCTGTCTTTCTACTGTAATCCTGTTTTCAGTTCCTTCAAGTTGTGCTTGTAATTCCAAAAAGTTTTGGTTTGCCTTTAAATCAGGATAACGTTCAACTACAACCATCAATTTGTTCAGTGCATTTGTCAGTTCACCCTGAGCTGCCTGAAATTTTTCCATGGCGTCTGGAGTCATGTTTTTTGGGTCTATTGTGGTCTGCGTAGCTTTGGATCTTGCATTGACTACACCTTCAAGAGTTTCCCTTTCATGTGTGGCATAACCTTTGACAGTAGCCACTAAATTTGGAATAAGGTCAGCACGACGCTGGTAAACATTTTCAACCTGAGACCATGCAGATGTTACTCCCTCTTCTTGGGCAACCATTTTGTTATAAACTCGCATTCCCCAAAAGAGAAAAATGAGCAGAATTGCTAATATCACCAAAATTACAATTGTTCCTTTTGATAATTTCATAATTTAATCTAATTAATTTATTAATAATGATTTAAACAAGTTAGAGACTTTTTCTGACACATCTAACAGATGCACCAAAATACTCTTTTGTCACATAATTATATGGAAAATCAGGACTGTCAAAATAGATGTAACGATATTCAGCAAAATTTGAATCTTTTTCGGTTGATGACCACCAGAACCCGAAAGAAAACAAATTTTCAAAACGGTTTAAATTATTCATCATACACCCTGCTGGAAGTGCATTCCAGGTAAAAAGATTTTTTTGGGCATTATCCGGGCTGTATTTCCATATATTGTTATCGTTTAGCTGTGCGTTGACAGTTAATTTTTCTCCCAGACCTCTCCAAGAATCGTGAAAAGGAAGAGTGGTGTGTCCATTAAGTACCTTTGCCAAATTCTCCCAGTCTTCTGCTGTAGGAACAGACCAGCCGGGAGGACACACACCGCGAGGTCCTTCGCCCAGTCCGCTTTTACTGATGTTGTCGGTTGCCTCAGACCATGTGTAAAGTCTGCCCATAAATATGGCAAGAAGTGTTTCATCTTTGTATGCCTTACCGGCACTTTCATAATTTAAGTTGTAGTTGAACCAGTCAAGGTCACCTATGGTTGAATAGTAATAAACTTTACCATCTCTTGGATCAGTTATATATTCTCCGCTTTTTTTCAATCCTTTGAGACTGTTTTCGGAAGTAATATCAATAACCTTAACAGCCAGTGAGTTTGACTTGGAATAAAAACCATCTGCAGATGCAGAAACGGTTACAGTATAATCACCTGTCGTAGATGGTGTTGTAATTATAATATTCTGACCTTCAGTTGTGTCAGCACTGAATCCAACTGTTATCCATTTGTATGTTATACCTGATGTGGGATTAGTTATCCCGGTTGCATTAAGCTCAATCTGGGTAGAAACAGGCAGGTACTCTTGACATTTGAAAGAAAGTGTACCTTCCATATATTCGGATGTAGTTTCGTCTTCATCGTCTTTGTTACAGGATGAAATGGTTAGAAGCATGAAAGCTATAATTGGCAAAAGGAGAATTGTGAATCGTCTCATATGATTGAAAGAGTCTTTATTTCGTACAAATATAATTTTATTTATTCTAAATTTGTGCCAAAATGGTTCTTATTATGAATTGTTCTAAAAGAGTTAATGAATTAGTTGTATTTCTGTTGTTGGCTATTGTTACGACAAGTTGTGAGAAGAAATTAATTTACAGGACAATTGACGGCTTCACTCAAGGGACAACATACCATATAGTATACTCAGTTGACGGGGCGGATTCTTTGGACGAAGTGGTCAACGAAGTTTTAAGTGCAATTGACAATTCACTCTCTGTTTACAATGATTCTTCTTTGATCTCAAGGATCAACAGGGGGGAAAATATTCCCCCCGATGCGTTTTTTGTTGAACTATTCAATAAATCGAGGGAGATTTACGATTTAAGTTCGGGAGCGTTTGATATTTCTGGAGCTCCTCTCTTTGATATTTGGGGTTTTGGCTTTAAGAACAGAGAAAAAGTGACTCAGGAGGATATTGATAGTATTAAAACCTTTGTAGGAATGGACAAAATCTGGATAGATAATGGCAGGGTGAAAAGAAGTGATTCGAGAGTTACTCTTAATATGAATGCTGTAGCTCAGGGATATACCTCAGATGTTATGGCGCGTAAGTTTGACAGTTTGGGAGTAAGCAACTATATGATTGAGATAGGGGGAGAGATCTTCTGCAAGGGTCATAATCCTAAGGGGCATGAATGGAATGTGGGGATTGACAAACCTGTAGAGGGTAATTTTATTCCCGGAGAGGAGTTGCAGGCAGTAATTGCAATTTCTGGGAAAGGTCTTGCAACTTCAGGCAATTATAGAAAATTTTATGAAGAAGGTGGTAAAAAATATTCTCATACAATTGATCCTCGAATTGGGTATCCTGTTACACATTCATTGCTAAGTGCTACGGTAATTGCCCAAGATGCAATGACTGCTGATGCTTTGGCAACTTTTTTTATGGTTGTAGGCCTTGATGAGGCAATAAAATTTCTTAATGACAGGCGCGATATTGACGCTTATCTGATTTATTCGGAAAATGGTCAATTCAAGGTATATAAGACTGCTGGCGTTAAAATTGTTAAAATTAAATAAGAGTGAGGCTGTTATGGCAAATACTATTTCACGAAGAAGTTTTCTGAAGAGTTCTGTAGTAGCAGGAGCTGCTTTGGGATTAGGCTTTTACGATTCCAAAAAGATTGGAGTCAAAAGTCAGTTTGATGCGATTATTTCCAATGGAGTTATCTATGTGGGCGATGGTTCTTCTCCATTTAAAGGCTCTATAGGAATTAAAAATGGAAAAATCGCGGCTATCGGAGATATTGGGGACAGTGCAGACAGTATTGTTAATGCCGAAGAAATGGCTGTGTCTCCGGGGTTTGTAGATATTCACTCTCATACTGATGGGAATATCAGATATGCGAAATTAGGAGACAGTAAAATTTATCAAGGGATTACTACCGATGTAAGTGGAAACTGCGGAGATAGCGTTTTCCCTCTTGGGGGGTGGAAAAGCATTTCTGATTTCAATAATGAGATGGAAAAGATGGGAATAGGGGTTAACATAAGAAGTTTCATAGGACAGGGCACGTTGAGACATGTTGTTATAGGAGATAATAATGTTCCGGCCACTAAAGATCATATTAAGAGGATGAAATATCTTCTCGAGGAAGAACTTGAAAAAGGAGCAATAGGATTGACATGCGGGCTTGAATATACACCCGGTTCATATGCTTCGGACGATGAAATCGTAGAGTTGTTGAAAGTGGTTGCTAAACACGACAAAACATTTGCAATTCATATGCGCAATGAAGATGACAGAGTTGAAGAAGCTGTTGCAGAAAGCATTGACATGGCAAGACGTGCAAAAGTAAGATTACAGATATCGCATCTTAAGACTCAAAATGTTGCTAACTGGCACAAAGCACCCAAACTTATTAAACTAATAGAAGATGCAAGAGCATCAGGAATAGATATAGCCTTTGACCGTTATCCATATACGGCTTTTTCAACCGGAATGTCTGTTTTTATTCCTTTGGATTATCGTCAGGGCTCTACAGATGAGATAATTGCCCGTTTAAAAGACGATAAGCAGTCTAAAGAAATTGCAAAATATTTAAACAATAAACTTGAAAAACTGGGCGGAGCTAAGAATGTTATGGTAACGTCAGCACGTTTGGCGGAGAATAGACAATTTGTTGGACGTAATGTCGAAGAATGCGCTGCCATGACAAATCTTTCTCCATGGGAGTTTATGCGAAAAATACTTATAGATGAGCGCCTTGTCGTGGACATAGTTGGGTTTGCGATGAACGAAGACAATTTAAAGATGTTTTTATCCCATCCTATGGGAATGCCTATTACAGACTGCAGTGCGTATTCTCCTGTGGGGAAACTTGGAGAGAATATGCCTCATCCCAGAGCATATGGTTCTTTTCCAAGATTTGTTGGCAAGTATTGTCGAGACGAAAATCTTATGGATTTAAGTTCAGCTGTCAGAAAATGTACATCTCTTCCTGCGTCGAGAATAGGATTAAAGGAGAGAGGCCTGCTAAAGGTTGGCTATTATGCAGACGTTTTGGTATTCAATCCCCTGACAATCATCGATAAGGCCACTTATTCAGAGCCTCACCAATTTGCTGCAGGCATTAATCACATTTTTGTCAACGGAGTTTGGACAATAGGCAATGGAGTACCTACAGGGAAACTTGGCGGAAGAACAAGTTAATCTCAATCTTCTCTTAGAGTTTCATTTTTTTCAAAAGCATCAACAATTTTTGAAACGAGGGGATGCCTGACAATATCTCCTCTATCGAAGTTAATTATTGACACGCCTTTAATATGTTCACACAGCCCGGCACCTTTAAGTAATCCTGAGTCGGCTCGTCTTGGAAGGTCAATTTGTGTGGCATCGCCGGTAACGATAAATTTTGAATCAAAGCCCATTCTTGTAAGGAACATTTTAAGCTGTCCTAAAGTTGTATTCTGTGCTTCGTCAAGTATTACGAATGCATTTTCAAGAGTTCTTCCTCTCATATATGCGAGAGGAGCTATTTGTATAACACCATCCTCCATGAGAGTTTCAAGTTTTTTTGTGGGAAGCATGTCTCTTAAAGCATCATAAAGCGGCTGTAAATAGGGGTCAAGCTTCTCCTTCATGTCACCGGGAAGAAAACCGAGTCTTTCACCTGCTTCAACAGCAGGCCTTGTAAGCACCAATCTTCTCACTTCACGATTTTTGAGTGCTCTTACGGCAAGAGCAATTGCTGTATATGTTTTTCCTGTTCCGGCAGGACCTAGAGCAAAAATAAGATCATTTTTTTCATATTCTTCTACTAGCCGAATCTGATTTTTAGTCCTTGCCCTGATAATTTTGCCGTCTGTCCCATAAACGATTATATTGCTAAAATCTGTTTGTGACATGGTGCCTTCAACTGTATCAGACTCAAACAGAGATGAAATATCTGCCTCATTAAGGTGCATTTTCCGTTGCTTTATTTGGATTAGTTTGTGAACAGCCTCTTCGAATAAGGCAGTATTTTCAGCACTGCCTTTAACCAGTATTTCGGATCCTCTTGCAGTTACTTTAAGTTTTGGAAAATAGCTGCAAAGCAGCTCAAAAAGCTTATTGTTCACCCCGTAAAATTCAATCGGATTAATTTCATCCAGAATGATTATTCTTTCTGTCATTTTATAGTGATATTTTTTCTGTTTTTATATTCTTCCCCAGGGATGACCGAATAATTAGCGGATTTATGACCGGGTCGTGCAGTAAAAATGGTTTTACATTCTGGGGGAAGAATTTTTTTCTCTCCATTTACTCCTTTATAGAATAATATTTTGGCCATCAGACCATTTCGTGTATTTGGTGCAGTCATGTTTGATATGACATTTCCAAGAGAATAGAAAGTAATATGCTTAATATCGCCATTGTCAAGTTGATATATTGCAATATCCTGTGCTACATGAGGATGTGACCCAATTATAATATCTACTCCGTTTTTGAAGAAAAAATTCTCAACTCTTTCTTGAGAGATATTATGTTTCAATGAATATTCAACTCCCCAATGCAGACAAGCAATAATAAAATCAGGATTTAGATTTTTACTTCTGGTAATATCTGTTTTGATCTGATTTGTGTCGATGATGTTTACAACAAAAGGTGTCGGGATATTGTTACCATTGATTCCGTAAGTATAATTCAGAAGTGCTACTTTAATACTCTTTTGATTAATAATAAGAGGATCTCTCGTTATTTTCTCTTCCATGTTTCTGTAAATGCCTGTAAATTTGACGTTCAGAGTATCATAGAGATTGATAGTCATCTCAATACCTGTTTTACCCTTATCACAAATATGGTTATTTGCAGTAAGAAAAATATCAATTCCGGCATCACATGCTGCTGTAAGCAGTGACGAAGGAGAGCAAAATACAGGATAACCTGAGTATGGAGTAGGCCCGAATACTGTTTCCATGTTTGCTATTATGACATCGGCACTGTTGAAATCATCCTTGAGATATTGAAAACAGGAAGTGTAGTTATAGGATAGAGGGTCATTAGCATCCTTGCCCCTGATATGTGCGGCATCAAGTTGGGCTTTATGCTGCATGATATCTCCTAAAAAAAGCAACTTTAATGTATCCGCCCTGAAATTCAGCGGTAATGAGAAAAACAGCTGCAGATATATCAAAAAGAAGATTCTCATAAATTATTTCAAATATACATTTATTTTTCTCTTAATGCTAAAATATGTACTTTTGTTAATATACAAATTTCTTATACATTAGCATATTATGAAGAAGTCTGCGGTTGTTCCGTTAATTATTGCGACCTTGCTGTTAATCAGTGGGTGTGACTGGATAAGAGGACAGCTCGGAATGCCTACCTCTTCTGAACTTGATGCATTAAGAAGAAGTAGGAATACTACACAGGTGCAGATAGATACACAGTCTGAAACATTTGAAAAATCTGGCAAAACAGACAGCACTTTAACCTCTGTCGAAAATAAAGATTCAGTACTCCACAATAGATATTATATTGTTGTAGGAAGTTTCAAGGATCAGAATAATGCCCGCAAGATGGAAGATATTCTCAGGAAGAACGGATATACTCCTGTAACCCTCGAAATGAAAAACGGCTTTTCAATGGTTACAACCGGAGCTTTTTCATCGGAGAATGAAGCTATGAAAGAGATGAACTTATTGCTGGAAAAAGAATTTTCTCCGGGAGACCTCTGGATATATGATGCCAATACAAATAAACACAAATAATTATTGTACACTATTTATAATGAAAACCACACCATTTACACAGAAACACATAGCTCTTGGCGCCAAGATGGTCCCTTTTGCAGGATATAATATGCCGCTGGAGTATGTTGGCATTAATGAAGAACATAATCACGTCAGGAACGCTGTCGGAGTGTTTGATGTATCACACATGGGAGAAATTTGGGTCAAAGGCCCTAATGCACTTCCTTTCCTTCAGTACACAACTTCCAATGATGTTTCCTTGCTGTTTCCGGGCAAGGTTCAGTATTCATGTTTTCCTAACGGCAAGGGTGGCATCGTTGATGATCTTCTGGTATATTGCATAGACTCTTTTACATATTTATTGGTAGTAAATGCATCTAACATAGATAAAGATTATGCTCATCTTTCAACTATTGCTCCGAAATTTCACATTACTCCAGGCAAGGAACTTTACAATGCTTCAGACGAGATCTGCCAACTTGCTGTTCAGGGTCCTTTTGCATTAAAAGCCATGCAGAAGATTTGTGACGTCAATGTTTTCGATATGGAGTATTACACTTTCCGAAAACTCACAATAGCCGGTATAAAGGATGCGATCTTCTCCATAACCGGTTATACAGGTTCAGGTGGATGTGAGATTTATGTTGCAAATGAAGATGCCGACAAACTGTGGAATGCTGTTTTTGAAGCGGGTAAGGAGTTTGACATTAAGCCGGTGGGGCTTGGAGCAAGAGATACTCTTCGTCTTGAGATGGGTTTCTGTCTTTATGGAAACGATATTGACGATACAACATCTCCAATAGAAGCTGGATTGAGTTGGATAACCAAGTTTAATGATTCAAAGGGAGATTTTATAGATCGTGATTATCTGCTTAAGCAGAAGAACGAGGGAGTCAAACGTAAACTGATAGGATTTGAGCTTATTGAAAAAGGAGTGCCAAGACATGGTTATTCAGTTTGTGATGCAAATGGCACAGTAATTGGTGTAGTTACTTCAGGAACAGTAGGACCTTCTGTTAAGAAGCCGATAGGCATGGCATACGTTACTCCGGAGTTCAGCAAAGTTGGTAGTGAGATTTATATTAAGATTAGAGAAAAGCTTTTAAAGGCAGTGGTTGTGAAAACACCTTTTTATAAGACTGCACAATAAGCCGATAATGAACGATTTTAATTGGGCAGAAGAGTTGTATTGTACTATTACTGTGATTGCAATGCCAATGTAGTCTATCAAAATGGATCAAAAGATAATTAGACAAAAACATGCCGAAATTCAGATTTGTTCATAATAACATTAATGTCAGAAATTTGGACATTAGCCTTGATTTTTACAAGGAAGCTCTTGGTCTCAATGAGGTTAGAAGAATCACTCCTGAAGATGGATCCTTTATAATTGTTTATCTTTCGGACGGAGAATCTGAACACCAACTTGAACTTACATGGCTTAGAGATTGGAATAGACCATACAATCTTGGTGACAACGAATTTCATCTCGCATTTAGAACTGATGACTTTAATGCTGCTCATCAACAACATGCTCAAATGGGTTGTATATGTTTTGAAAATCCTCAAATGGGTATTTATTTTATAAATGATCCCGACGGATATTGGATTGAGGTATTACCATTGAGAAAGCACCCTTAAGAAAACTCATGAATATTAAAAAGACGGCACTTTATATACTTCTCTCTTTGTTTCCTTTGACGCTTTTGTCGCAGGAAGAGACTGTTTTGAGACTTAAAAATCATATCGAGGTTTTAACCTCTGATTCTCTTATGGGGAGAATGGCCGGGACTCCTGGCGAGAAAGCAGCTTCAATCTATATTCAAAAAGAACTCTCAAAATTGGGGATAGAATCAATGTTTGGAGACAAGGGAGAAATTTTCTCTTTTCTTTCAACATTTGGGGATACGATTTCTTCACAAAATGTAGCAGGAATTATTGAGGGGTATGACCCGAAACTCAGAGATGAGTTAATAGTCGTTGGCGCACATTACGATCACCTTGGATTTAATAAGCTTGAAATTAACGGCAGAGAAGTGACTCAGATTTTTCGAGGGGCTAATGATAATGCATCAGGAACAGCTGTGATGCTTGAAGTTGCAAGAGAGTTGGTTAAAGTTTCCTTTGATTTGCGCCGTTCTGTTATATTCATTGCTTTTGGAGCTTCTGAGACCTCACTTACAGGATCTTGGTATTTCCTGGAGAGTGGCGAAAGTTTCAAAGACAGGATTAAGCTGATGATAAACATTGACCAGGTTGGCACTTCTGAAGGAGAGTACCATCCGATTGCTTATATATACCCTTCTATTAATCAGCTCACTGATATTGTTAAAAATGTTTCTGCCAAGCCGGTTATGATTTTGCCGGAAATAAGAGGAAATGACACTTTCTCTTCCGACCATATTAATTTTGTTTCACAGGGAATACCGGTGATTATGTTTACGACTGCCCTGAGAAAAAAACTGCCATATGATAAGGAGGAAAATGAGAAGCTTGATTTAGAAGGCATGGCGTCATTGACTCACTATATTGCAGAGCTTGTACATACTGCAGCTAATATGGATATAATTGTTTCGGACACATCCGCAAAGCAAAAAGAGAGTGTTGAAAAACACGAGAAATCTGAAGGTGAAAGAGTTTATACACTTTATGATGTTGACAAAAAGCCATCATTTCTTAACGGTGGCGAGGAACAATTTCTTAACAGATGGATATATGACTACATAAAATATCCAAAAGCTGCAATTGAAAATGGAATTCAAGGGAAAGTCATTGTAGAATTCGTCATAGAGAAAGATGGCTCTGTTACTTCAGTAAAAGTTGTCAAATCTGCTGGAGACCTCTTGGATGCTGAAGCTGTTAAAGTTATTTCGGCTTCGCCAAAGTGGAAACCTGGCATGAAAGGCGGAGAAGCAGTACGTGTCAAGATGGCTGTTCCTGTAGAATTTAAACTGAGAAAATAGCTTTTTTTGACTACCTTTGCAGCTTATATTATTTAAGCGAAAAATGGAGTACAATTTTCTTGAGATTGAGAAAAAGTGGCAGAAGTATTGGTCAGATAATGAAGTGTTTAAGGTTGAAATTGATCCTTCAAAGCCGAAATATTACGTATTGGACATGTTCCCATATCCTTCGGGAGCAGGGTTACATGTAGGACATCCGCTTGGATATATTGCAAGTGACATTTACAGCAGATATAAGCGGCTAAAAGGCTATAATGTCCTTCATCCCATGGGTTATGATGCGTTTGGCCTCCCTGCTGAACAATATGCAATTCAGACAGGCCAGCACCCGGCAGTTACTACAGAAAAAAATATAGCAAGATATAGAGAACAGCTCGATCGTATAGGATTTTCCTATGACTGGTCAAGGGAAATTCGCACATGTGATCCTTCTTATTATAAATGGACACAGTGGGCATTTCTCGAGATGTTTGCACATTGGTATAATATTGAAACAGATAGAGCTGAAAAGATATCGGATCTTATTACTGTCTTTGAGAAGGAAGGCAATTTAAACATAAAAGCTTCATGCAGTAATGTTAAAAAATTTACTGCTGATGAATGGAACCAATTTTCAGAAAAGGAGAAAGCGGATATTCTCATGTGTTATAGAATAGCTTATCTTGGTGAAACATCTGTAAATTGGTGCGCTGCTTTAGGGACTGTTCTTGCAAATGATGAAGTCAAGGATGGCATTTCTATAAGAGGAGGTTATCCAGTAGAGCAGAAAAAAATGCTTCAGTGGCAGTTAAGAGTCTCCGCCTATGCTGAAAGGCTTTTGAAAGATCTTGACAGCATTGATTGGACAGATTCACTTAAAGAGATGCAGCGTAATTGGATAGGTCGATCAGAAGGGGCAGAGATGATTTTTAAAGTCAGCAATGGATTACAGGAGTTTGACATGGAGATATTTACTACAAGGGCTGATACAGTATTTGGCGTGACTTTCATGGTTCTTGCTCCTGAAAGTGACTGGGTAGATAAACTCACAACTCCACAACAAAGAAAAGCAGTTGAAGATTATGTCAACTACTGCAAAAAAAAGACAGAGAGAGAAAGAATAGCTGAAACACGTAAAGTAACTGGCATATTTACCGGCAGTTATGCTGTTAACCCTTTTACGAATGAAAAAATCCCGGTTTGGATATCGGAATATGTTCTTGCAGGATATGGAACTGGAGCAATTATGGCTGTTCCTGCTCATGACAGCCGTGACTACGCATTTGCTAAACAGTTTAATTTGCCGATTGTCCCTTTGATAGAGGGATGTGATGTTTCAGACGAGAGTTTTGATGCTAAAAATGGCGTTATGTGTAACTCAGGCTTTCTTAACGGGCTTTCAGTCGAGCAGGCAATACCTGCAGCCATTGAGGAAGTTGAGAAAAGAGGTATTGGTTGGAGAAAGGTTAACTACCGTCTCAGAGATGCGATATTTTCACGTCAAAGATATTGGGGAGAGCCATTCCCAATTTATTATAAGGATGGAATTGCTACCCCATTGGGATTTGAGCATTTACCACTCAAATTGCCGGAAATAGATAAATTTCTACCAACTGAGGACGGAGAACCACCTCTGGCACGCGCTGGGAACTGGACATTTGAAGGATACCCGCTCGAAAAAAGTACAATGCCTGGTTTTGCGGGGAGCAGTGCTTATTATTTGAGATATATGGACCCTCACAATGACAACTCACTGGTTAGCAAAGAGGCTGATGAATACTGGAAGAACGTTGATCTTTATATAGGAGGCACTGAACATGCAACTGGTCATCTGATTTATTCTCGATTTTGGAATAAATTTCTCTTCGATTTGGGTTATGTGTGTGAAAGTGAACCATTCAAAAAGCTTGTTAATCAAGGAATGATACAAGGTCGTTCCAATTTTGTTTACAGAATCAAAGGGACCAACAAGTTTGTATCATGTGGGTTGAAGGATAAATATGATACTACAGAAATACATGTTGATGTAAATATTGTTTCAAATGACAGGCTCAATATAGATGCGTTCAGGAAATGGATGCCCGAATTTGCAGATGCCGAGTTTATTCTCGAAAACGGGGAATATATTTGTGGGTGGGCGATAGAAAAAATGAGCAAGTCTATGTTCAATGTTGTAAATCCTGACATGGTGTGTGATAAATATGGAGCTGATACTCTCAGAATGTACGAAATGTTTTTGGGACCTCTTGAGCAGTCAAAACCTTGGGATACTAATGGTATTGATGGAGTTCACCGATTTTTAAAAAGATTTTGGAGACTTTTCTTTAACAAGGACAAATTTTCAGTTTCATATGAAAAGGCATCTATTAAAGAGTATAAGATTTTGCACAAACTCATTAAGAAAGTCGAAGATGACATTGAAAATTTCTCATTCAACACAAGTGTGAGTGCCTTCATGATAGCTGTCAACGAGCTTTATGAAACAGGTTGCAACAAACGTGAGATACTTGAACCCATGTTAATACTTCTCTCACCCTTTGCTCCTCATGTAGCGGAGGAGCTGTGGTCGCTGCTTGGACACGGTGACAGCATATCAAAAGCGATATTTCCTGAATATATTCAATCTTACACAGTTGAGGATACTTTTGAATATCCGGTGGCGTTTAATGGTAAGATGAGATTTAAACTGACTTTGAAGAGAGATCTTCCCAAAAGTGAGATTGAAGATTTAGTGGCAAAATCTCCTGAGACTCTCAAATATCTTGGAGAAGGTAAAATCAGTAAAATAATAGTAGTTCCAAATAAAATAATTAATATAGTTTTCTAATGGTATTACAAGCTTTTCAAGTTGACGCTTTTACAGACAGAATTTTTTCCGGAAATCCTGCCTCTGTGGTTTTTCTCGAAGAAAAACTTCCTGATGTATTGCTTGGAAAAATTGCCAGGGAGAACATGTTGCCTGAAACCGCATTTGTATTACCTACAGGTAAAGGAACATTCTCTCTCAGGTGGTTCACCCCTGATATAGAGATTGATCTGTGTGGTCATGCAACTTTGGCTACTTCGCATGTCATTTATTCTTGGTACAAGCATAAAGAAGAAGAGATCATCTTTAATACCCGTTCAGGCCAAATTAAGGTAAGAAGAGAAGGGGATATGTATGCAATGGATTTTCCTGTCAGAGAGGCACATAAGGCCTCATTGCCTGAAGAAATCTATGACAGTCTAAGTATTAAACCCAATGAAGTTTATAAGGCCAGAGACTATATGCTTGTCTATTCAACTCAGGAAGAAATAGAACTTCTTGAAATTTCACGTTCAATTTTCGATGAAATCAACATGGATCCCGGAGGAGTTGCAGTTACTGCTCCAGGAAGAGATTGTGACTTTGTTTCACGTTTCTTTACTCCCCAAGCTACAATTCTTGAAGATCCCGTAACCGGATCTGCTCACTGTACACTTGCACCATACTGGTCTGCAAAACTTGGTAAAGAGAGACTTCTGGCCAAACAACTTTCTGCCAGAGGAGGGATAATTGACTGTACAGTATTAGAGGGGATTGTAATATTAAGGGGTAAAGCTGTCATTTATTCAAAATCTGAAATATATCTTTAAAATCGGGGAATGGACAATTCAATAGTTAAAACAATAAAGTCTTATACTTTGATGACAATTGGATTGTTCATATTTGTCTTCAGCTGGACGGCATTTCTTATTCCAGAAGAAATTGCCGGTGGTGGCGTCAGTGGTTTGGCTTCTGTTATTCAATATTCTACCGGGATTAAGGTTTTTTATTCTTATCTCGTTATTAATGCTTTTCTTTTGGGAATCGGGTTTCTCATTCTAGGTAACAGTTTTGGATTCAAAACAATTTATTGTGTTGCTGTTGCTGCTCTCTTCTTTAAATTTCTGCCTTTTATTCCCTGGGTAACCGACATTGATGACAAACTGATTAATGCTCTCATAGGAGGTACTTTGAGTGGAATAGGCATAGGCATCATATTTCTTCAGGGCGGGAGTACAGGAGGAACTGATATTATTGCACTTATTATATCAAAATACAAAGAAACTTCTCCTGGCAGGGTTTTTCTTTTTTGTGATTTAGTAATTATAGGTTCGGTAATATTCATTCCTGGCAAAAGTCTATCAGATGTTATTTATGGTTACATTGAAATGGTCTCTTTCTCATATGTGGTCGATATGATTTTAACAGGAAACAAACAATCTGTCCAGATTCATGTGTTTTCCTCGAAATATAAAGAAATTGCAGACAGAGTATTGAAAGATTTAAGAAGAGGAGTTACGGCTGTTAATTCTACGGGTTGGTATTCTCAGAAAGAGGGGCGCGTATTAATAATAGTTTTGAGAAAAAACCAGGTAACAGATATTACAAACCTTGTTAAAGAGATAGACAAAGACGCATTTATGACTGTGACACCGGTCATGAGCGTATATGGCAAAGGATTTGATAATTTTAAAGGCGGTAAAATTTCATGGAAAACAAAGGAAGAAACTATTTCAGATTAATTAAGGAGTATGTGATCATAACCTTTGGTCTCCTGATATATGTTTTGGGGTGGAGCGTTTTCCTTGTTCCAAACAATCTTGTTGGGGGTGGCGCAACTGGCATATCTGCAATAATTTTGTATGCAACAGGATTCCCAATTAGTTATAGCTATATAATAATCAACGGTATTCTCGTGGCAATAGCCCTTAAGGTTTTGGGTAAACAGTTTGGCTTTAAGACAGTCTTTGCCATAATCGTTGTTTCTATATTTTTTGATATTATCCCTCCGGCTATTCCTCGGGAGTTAATAGAGGATATTGCTATCAGCAATGGAAAATTGTTATCGGCCATTATGGGTGCCGTTTGTTATGGGGTTGGGATTGCTATTACTTTTACTCAGGGAGGAAGTTCCGGAGGAACAGATATTATAGCCCTGATGATAAACAAATATAGAAATATCTCTCCCGGCAAGATAATATTGCTTTGTGATGTAATTATTATTGCCAGTTCAATGTTTATTCCAAATGACATGTCATTGGGAGAAAAGCTGGCAGTGGTTATTTATGGATACATACTTATCTCTGTGGGGAGCTATACAATCGATCTGGTATTATCTGGCGCAAGACAGTCTGTTCAGATTTTTATCTTTTCAAAAAAGTATCAAGAGATTGCTGAAAGAATTACTTCTATTGGTCGGGGAGTAACAGTTATTGATGCCATGGGGTGGTTTACAAAGGAAAAGGGTAAAGTACTGCTGGTGATTGTCAGAAAGACGGAGAGTAATTTTGTTTTTAGGGTTATAAGAGAAATTGATAAAAATGCCTTTATATCTGTAGGTAGTGTTATGGGCGTTTATGGGCAAGGATTTGACCAAATCAAAAAGTAATTTTCTATAATTTTAGGCAACATTTTAAAAACGTCAAAAAATTTAATCTTAGATAAATTATTATATAATAGCTTGTTAAGTTAGGATAATTTTAATTTATTATTTATTTTTGACAAAATCTAACTTAAAAGCTATGAATTTAACGTCAAACTTTGTGGAAGTTCAATCCTGTATTGAACTTCTGTTTGTTCTCTCTTATTTCATCGTTTCACTCTATTTCCCTTTCATCATTTTTGTCGACAAGTCTCTTTCCGACAAAAGCAGAGAGTTAGTAAAATCGATGGGATATCTATTCTCATTTATTACTGTTATTTTAGTTGTAAGGCTAATGGTAGCATTTCACCATCCTGGAAACGAAATGTTTCATGGTGCGATTTTGACACTTTTGGGGCTTATGGTGATTACAAGTCCTGTGCGAAGATATGTTTGTAGCAAGATCAGCGTTAATATTTGTTCGGCCAGAGTCTCGTTTATAAAGGCAGCAGCTGCCACAATGTTATATCTATCGATAGTATTGTTTGATATTAAAGGAATAATGATTCCGCAATCGATTAATATAATATGTACAGTAGTGTTGATATTATTGTTTTTATCTGAATCAATCGGTATTATTATAAAAGTTATCAAAGGAATAATAAATACGCTCGAATGTGATAGAATTAGGATAGCAAGATTGAAACACGATCTTTTTCTGTCAATAATAGAGGCATTGATTTCTATTTCGATATTGTTTTTTTTATTTACAGGATTTAATGACATATATGTATGGTCAGCTTTAACTCTTTTACTTCTTTTTAACGGCTATGTGGTTTTTGCTACATGCAGCTACGAGTCTGATAATGATAAAGATGTAGCTAGAAAAGATGTTGTTGACGAGTCAGAAGAGCAACTATCTGACGATAAGAACAGAATAATTAGAGGCCTTTCAGATAAGGCCAAGGCAGATGAGTTGTATAAACGACTTATTATCTATTTTGAACAGAAAAAGCCGTATTTACAACAAGATCTCAAAATCAGAGAGGTCGCCTTATATCTCTATTCCAACAAGACATACCTTTCACGAATCATTAATGACAGACACAATCTTAATTTTAATCAGTTTGTCAACTACTACAGAATTGAGGAAGTTAAGAGGCTGTTTAGTGAAAATACCACACTAAGTATTCAGGAATTGTGTACCAGATCAGGTTTTGGTTCTATGGCAACCTTTTCGATAGCTTTTAGATATCATTTGGGAAATACACCTGCAGACTGGTGCAAAGAGCAGAGACTCCTCAAAGAACATGAATAGAAATTTAAGATGCGTGATAAAAAGAGTTTTATATTTGTCAGGTCTTTTTGAGAAAGATCCTGTTTTGAAATTTGTGAAATTATCCGACTCTTTGTTAGTTGGTGGCAAGAGAGCTGAAGAATTACTGTTAACCAAGCGATTATATTTAGATCCTTGTCTTACAGTTACCAAACTTGCAAAAGAAGCAGCAACAAACAGAACCTATCTTTCAAATTACATCAATAGCGAGAAGGGATGTAATTTTAGACAATACGTTAATTTGTTACGTGCAGCGCAAGCTCTTAAACTTATTGAATCAGAAAAAATGGAAACACTCTCGGATGTTGCGATACAATCCGGATTTAGTAATTTAAGATCGCTTAATAGAGCATTTATTGCTGTTTATGGCAAACTTCCCTCACAGGTGAGAAGGGAATATCTTAGGGACAAGCATTCATAATTCGTTAATTATGACTTCCTGTCTAAGATGGGAGCGAATGAAGCTTTGGCGATCAGGAGTATTTTTACCCATATAGAATTCGAGTAGTTGAGGAATATTGTCATCATTACCCAGTCTTACCCTTTCGAGTTTTATGTTATCTCCTATAAATTCACGGAACTCATCTGGCGAAATCTCTCCTAGTCCCTTGAAACGAGTGATCTCTATGTTGGCTCCAAGCTTTTTCATTACTTTGTCCCTCTCTTCTATTGAGTAGCAATAATGAGTTTCCTTTTTGTTTCTTACTCTGAAAAGAGGTGTCTGTAAAATATACAAATGTCCCTGACGGATAAGTTCCGGGAAGAATTGCAGGAAAAAAGTTAGAAGGAGAAGCCGTATATGCATTCCGTCAACATCGGCATCAGTTGCAATTATTATTTTGTTGTATCTTAAATTATCCAGATCTGCTTCAATATTGAGCGCAGCCTGAAGAAGATTAAACTCTTCATTTTCATACACAATCTTCTTTGTAAGTCCGTAAGAGTTTTGAGGTTTGCCTCTGAGGCTGAAAACTGCCTGAGTAGTAACATCTCTGCTTTTTGTAATTGAACCACTTGCAGAATCTCCCTCTGTTATGAATAGGGTACTCTCTTCAGCTCTTTCATTCTTATCGTTATAGTGTATTCTGCAGTCTCTGAGTTTTTTGTTATGCAGATTTGCCTTTTTGGCTCTCTCTCTTGCAAGTTTTTGAATCCCCGATATGGCTTTTCTCTCTTTTTCCGAATCCAGTATCTTTTTAAGTATGGTATCAGCGGTCTCGGGATTTTTATGCAGGAAATTGTCGAGATTGTCCTTCAAAAAATCGATAATATAATTTCGTATACTGACTCCGTTGACAGACATCTCTTTTGAGCCGAGCTTAGTCTTTGTTTGTCCCTCAAACTGTGGTTCCTGTACTTTGATACTTATTGCAGCAATTATTGACTGACGGATGTCACTCGGATCAAAATCCCTTTTGTAAAACTCTTTAAGAGTTTTGGCAATACCTTCACGAAAAGCGGCAAGATGTGTTCCTCCTTGTGTAGTGTACTGACCGTTTACAAACGATGAAATGCTTTCTCCGTAGTCGTTTCCATGGGTCATGGCAATCTCTATATCCTCTCCTTTCAAGTGAATTGGCTGATAAAGAGGTTCTTTTGTAAGGCTTTCATTAAGAAGATCCAGAAGTCCGTTTTTGGAGAAAAACTCTTTTTCATTAAATTTGATCGTTAGGCCGGTATTTAGGTAGCAATAGTTTCTAAGCATGCTTTCGACAAACTCGAAATTGTATGAGAAGTTTTCAAAAAGTTCATCATCAGCCAAAAAAGTGACTAAAGTACCGTTCTTCTCCGATGTAGTGATTCTACCTTCTTCGATAAGTTCCCCTCTGCTAAATTTCGCAAAATGACTTTCTCCCTCCCGAAATGACTGCACAAGACATGAAACGGAAAGAGCATTTACAGCTTTAAGGCCGACTCCATTGAGACCCACAGATTTCTTGAAGGCTTCGTCGTCATATTTGCCTCCGGTGTTTATCTTGCTTGATGCATCTACCAGGCTGCCGAGAGGAATACCGCGGCCAAAATCTCTAACTGAAACCGTTTTGTCTTGAATTGTCACATAGATAATTTTGCCAAAGCCCATGGCAAATTCATCTATTGAGTTATCCATTACCTCTTTGAGGAGCACATATATTCCATCGTCAGGCGAAGAGCCATCTCCGAGTTTGCCAATATACATTCCCGGTCTTCTTCGGATATGCTCATTCCAATTGAGTGTACGAATATTTTTTTCTGTATATGTACCCATCTTATCTTAATCTCTCTTTGCAACAAAGGTATAAATTTTTAAGCTAAAAGGTCTGCAAAGAGGCCGGATGCTGTTAATCTTGCTCCTGCTCCTGCTCCCGAGACTGTTAATGGAGAAGAATATTCATCAGTAAATATCATTATTGCATTATCACGGCCATTTATATTATAAAACGGATGGTCAGAAGAGACTGACTGGACACCGATTTTATAATTGCCATTTTCAATTGTTGCAATGTACCTTAGCCTTTCACCTCTTGAGAGTGCACTTTTATATAATGATAGCATTTGGTCTTCGCACTCTTCTATCTTTGTCATAAATTCCTCTGAATCGTATGAAAAAAGATCAGAATTAAAAATAGGTACAACATCAATCTCTTCCGGTTCAAGTCTAAATCCTGATTCTCTGGCTAAAATTACAGTCTTTCTCAAAACATCAGTTCCTGAAAGATCAATTCTTGGATCTGGTTCTGTGTAACCGGCATTTTTTGCCTCGCGAACAATATCGACAAATTTGGCTGAGCCATCATATTTGCTGAAAAGGTAATTCAAAGTACCGGAGAGGATAGCTTCAATTCTTCTTATATTATCTCCACACTCGACTCTGGACTTGATAGTTGAAATAACCGGCAAAGCTGCACCCACAGTTGTCTCATATTTCAACTTAACTTCTGTTGCGCAACAAGTCTCCTGCAATGCATCATAACTCTCCTGGGATGAACTAAGACCAATCTTGTTGCATGTAACGACAGAACATTTTCCTTGCATAAAATCCTGATAAAGAGAAGAAACTCCTCTATCCGCTGTGCAGTCAACAAATATACTGTCAGGAAGATTCATGTCTGAGCAAAGTTCACGAAATCTGTAAATATCAGATGGGTCACCCATTTTAAGACTTTCATCTATTGAGTCTATCTCTATTCCACTTTTATTTAAAATCATATGCCTGCTATTGCAAATCGCAACAACATGTATCTCTAAATGTCGTTTTTCTATGAGCCATTCTCTGCGAGATTTTATTATTGAAAGAAGGGACTTTGCAACATTTCCATATCCTGCAATAAAAAGATTAATACGCTTCTTTTCAACTCCAAAGAATTCATCATGAATTACCTTAATAGAGATGTCCGATTCCTCTTCCTTGACCACTACGGAGATGTTTTTTTCGGAAGAACCTTGTGCAATAGCCCGTATATTAATCCCGGCACGTCCAAGTGCATTGAACATTCTACCTCCTGTGCCGGACTGATTCTTAAGATCATCTCCAACAAGAGAGATTATAGAGAATCCGTTTTCAACTTTCAATGGATTGACTTTGTTGAGGGATATCTCATAAGCAAAGGTTTCATCCACAGTTTTTTTGGCTTTTGCGGCATCAGAGTCTTCAATGGCCACACACATAGTATGTACCGAAGAAGCTTGTGTAATCAATATAATATTTATTCCAGCATTGGCCAGAGCACCAAATAGTCTTGCAGAATATCCAGGAACGCCAACCATTCCACTGCCTTCCATGGAGAGAAGAGCTATTTTGTTGCTTCTTGATATTCCTCTAATTTTTCCTCTGCTTTCAGGCGGATTTTTTTCAATAACAGTGCCCGGATCATCGGGAGAAAAAGTGTTTTTAACCACTATGGGAATACCTTTGCTTATAGCCGGCTGTATGGTAGGAGGGTAAATCACTTTTGCCCCGAAGTGAGACAACTCCTGTGCTTCTTTATATGAAATGTGTCTTATAGTGATTGCTTCCGGAACTATTCTCGGATCGGCTGTCATCATACCGTTGACGTCACTCCAAATCTGTAATTCTCTTGCTTCTACTGCTTCAGCAACCAGTGCTGCGGTAAAGTCAGATCCACCTCGTCCCAAAGTTGTGGTATGATTCAAAGTATCGCTTGCGATAAATCCGGGAACAATAATAAGTCTTAATCTACTGGAATTGGTCATTTTTCGTATATTAGCATAACTAACCAATTTTATGACGCTGTTACCGTTATTGCAGGGTTCTGTCTTGATGAGTTCTCTTGCATCAGCCCATAGATTGTTAATACCCATAGAGGTAAAGCGTTCGCTGATAATTTTTGTGGATAATATTTCTCCAAAACTCATTATAAGATCAAGCGAGGAATTGCTCAACTCCTTGAGATAGTACACACCTTTACATACGTCTCTTAACTGATGGAATATCTCTCTGACTATTATCGATATTGATTTTTGAAAATCTACGGGAAAAAGTTCGAGGATGATTTGCAAATGTCTATTTTCCAGCTCATCTATCAAAGTTTTGAAAGTTTCATCTTGCATTGCTGCAAGCTTCCCTATTTCGATGAGCTTATCAGTGCATCCTCCAATTGCCGATGCAACAAGAATGGTTCTGTCTCTTTTCAAGTTCTCCTTGACGATTTTTGTTACATTGGAGATATTGGCTGCATCTGCAACCGAACTTCCTCCGAATTTTAGTACTTGCATTTTACTGAATAATTTTAATATGTTTTTTTATTGCTGCCGTAATTAATTTCCACTCAAGCAAAAATCCATCATGTCCAAAATCTGATGATATTATTTCAAATTGAGAGTTTGGGATGTTTTCAGCGAGAAATTTCTGTTCCTCCAATGGGAAAAGCACATCACTGTCAATTCCTATTATTAAAGGTTTAGCCTTAATTTGTGAAAGAGCCTTTTCAACGCCTCCTCTTCCTCTTCCAACATTATGGCTGTCAATAGATTTAGTTAGGGTGTAATAGGAGTAGGCATTAAATCTATCTTTCAGTTTTTTACCCTGATATTTTTGATAACTGCAAGCTTTTTCTGCGAATAGTTTATCACAATCTTCTTCACTTTGAGTTAACTTGTAACCTTTATAAGACCGGTAAGATAGTAGAGCGATAGCTCTTGCTGTTTCAAGGCCTTTAGCTCCTCCACTGATACTGTTTTGTTCCTCAAAAGAAGGATCAGAAAAAAGTGCCATTCTTTGAGTTTCATTAAAAGCTGTCCCCCATGGAGAGACTTTTGCATTGCATGCCAGCAATACCATGCCGGCAATTTTTTCAGGGAACATGATACTCCATTCGAGAGCCTGAAATCCTCCAATTGAGCCACCGATGACTATATCTATATGTCTGATTCCAAGACGTTCTCTTAGAATGTCGTGAGCACGTACGATATCTCTTACAGTAATATTTGGAAAAGAGAGGAGATACTGATTACCGTTTTGGTCAAAAGAAGCAGGTCCAGTGCTTCCGTAACAAGACCCAAGTATATTGGCGCAAATCACAGAGTATTTGTCAGTATCGAACAATTTGCCTTTTCCTACAAAATTTGGCCACCATTCTTCAGGATTAGAGTTTGCAGTAAGAGCATGGCATATCCAAATGACTTTTTTATCTGTTGTAAAATTATCTGTTATGTGATAGCAAATTTCAAGTTGTTCAAGCTTTTCTCCACACTCTAATTCAAAAGGAGAGTTATATTTATAAAAATATCTGTTCATGGTTTTCATGCACAAGAATTCGAGCTTTAGCACTATAAAAAATTGAAAATGTTATTGGATTTTTGGGCTTACACCCAAGGGACCTGCATAAGATCCTGAAATTAACCGAGCATCTCGCGATGCATTCGCATCATCATGGATGACATCAAAATCAGAGTAGAAAGCGTGTCATAAGACACTCTTGAAGAAGAAATTATATGATTGAAATCTCTACTCATGACATTTATTCGATTTGCAAAAGTAGAAATTGTTGAATAAATGACAAATTTTTTGTACTATTATTGTTGATAATTTCAATATTATAATAACATTTTTGAAATGGTAAGACTAAAGTTTTTATTTTTTTCTGTTTTAACAACAGCTTTTTATACACAACTATTTTCGCAGCAGGTCAAAGATTTACTTCCTGAATGGACTTTTACAAAAGGCATTGAAGGACCATTTTTCGACTCAAAAGGCAATCTCTATGCAGTTAATTTTGGCGAACAGGGCACAGTTGGTGTAGTAACTCCAGATGGGAAGGCTTCTTGTTATTTGCATCTGCCTGAGGGGTCTATAGGTAATGGAATAATATTTGACAGTAAAGGGTTTATGTATATAGCTGATTATACGGGACATAATATATTAAAGGTAGATCCATCATCAAAAAAAATTGAATTTTTTGCGCATGAGCCCTCCATGAACCAGCCGAACGATATAGCCATATCTCCTATTACGGGATTTATATATGCCAGCGATCCCAATTGGAAAGATTCTACCGGGAAATTATGGATGATAGATCTGACAGGTAAAGTACTTTTACTCGAAGACAATATGGGTACAACTAACGGGATTGAGGTAAGCCCGGATGGTCACAGGCTTTACGTAAATGAATCCGTCAAAAGATTAATTTGGGTTTATGACATATTATCTGATGGCGTAGTTTCTGGTAAAAGGTTGTTTTATAAATTTACTGATTTTGGCATGGACGGCATGCGGTGTGATAAATGGGGAAACCTTTATGTTACGAGACATGGGAAAGGTAGTGTAGTAATTTTGTCTCCGAAAGGGAAAATGCTTAAGGAAGTCTTCCTTAAAGGAAAATTATGCTCTAACATAGCTCTTAAAAATGCAGACAGCGAAATTACAGCTTTTGTGACTATGGCCGACAGAGGTTGTTTTGAATATTTCACCATTAAAATGCCTGATGAATGGAAATAAAATCTAGCAGCAGTATCCAATTGCTTACATATGAATATGTAAGGACTCTCATGCGAGAGCGGAAAGCAGACTCAAGCAAGAGAGATTATGGACATGCACTTATAATAGCCGGATCTTTCGGAATGATGGGTGCGGCAGTCCTGGCATCTCGGGGATGTATGCGCTCAGGTGTTGGTTTACTAACTGCACATGTTCCATCCTGTGGTTATCAAATCATGCAAATATCAATTCCTGAAGTCATGTGTAGTGTCGATTCTTCTTCTGATTGTTTTTCAGTTCCTCCACCAATTGAGAAATTTGATGCAATTGCAGTAGGTCCCGGGATAGGAAGAGCAGAATCAACTGTAAGAGCAACAGAGATCTTACTGAGATCCAAACCAGCCAGGTTAGTGATTGATGCAGATGCTATTAATATTCTTGCATCCAACAGAGATCTTCTTGAACTACTTCCTGAACAAACAATTTTTACGCCTCATCCCGGCGAATTTTCGAGGCTTATGGAAGTAAAGATTGATGACAACAACAAAATAGACATGCAGCGTCAATTTTCGGAAAAGTATCATGCAATAGTGGTTCTAAAGGGACACGAAACTACAATATCTGCACCTGATGGAAGACTGTTCAAAAACACAACGGGTAATCCAGGTATGGCCACAGCTGGCAGTGGGGACGTTCTTACAGGAGTCATTCTTGCTCTCCGCGCTCAAGGTTATTCCGCATCTGAGGCAGCATGCATCGGTGTATTTTTGCATGGTCTTGCAGGAGATTTTGCGGTAATGAACAAAAGTGAGTATTCTCTAATATCAGGAGATATAGCCGAATACCTTTCGAGTGCATTTAAAGAGTTGATATGAGATTTTTTATAACTGGGAGAGAGTACTTAAAATAGTAAAAAGTCATGATTCCGGACACAACCAATTTTAAACCAATTCCCATAAGGAAACCCAAAAATGATCCAATTCCTGCACGAAGAGACCTGCTCCCTGAAGAGCCGTTGACCATTTCTCCCAAGACAGCACCTGCAAATGGACCGATTATTATACCTAAAGGACCAAGAAAAAATCCTATTATCAGTCCTATTGTAGCTCCCCATGTGCCAAATTTTGTGCCTCCAAATTTTTTTGTTCCCCAGAGTGGTATTATATAGTCCAATACCATTACCACTATTGTCAGTACAGCCATAGCAAGCAAAAGAGAATTGCTGAGATCTGCCTCCTTGGTTAAGTGAACCAGGAGAAGTGCAATGAAGGAAAGAGGAGGACCAGGTATTGCCGGAAGTAAACAACCTAAAAGACCTGTAAGAGTAAAAATCAGTCCCAATATAATTAGGAAAGTATCCATTTTTATCTGTTTATGCGAATTTAAAAAAAATATCTTGCAATAACTAAAATACTCAAATATGAAAACCATTCGTCTAATAAGACAAACTGTAGCAATTATCTGCATTTTGATCTGTTGCTCGGCACCTCTTTATTCACAGGAGATATCTTCTGCCAGGCTTGACAGTCTTGTTGAAAACACTATGAAATCGTTTAATGTTCCGGGAATAGCAGTTGCAGTTGTTAAAGACAACAGAATTGTGCATATGAAAGGATATGGTGTCTCTTCAATTATCACTGGGAAAAAGACTGATGAGAATACACTTTTTGCTATTGCTTCCAACAGCAAGGCATTTACAGCTGCAGCTCTTGCCATACTGGTGGATGAAGGTAAAATCGAGTGGGACACACATGTAACAGACATAATTCCTGAATTTAAACTTTATGACCCGTATGTCACCAATGAGTTTACAATAAGAGATCTTCTAACACATCGAAGTGGTTTGGGACTTGGAGCAGGAGATCTTATGCTCTGGCCGGACGGTACTCTATTTACTTTGAATGACATAATTTATAATATGAGATATCTTAAGCCTGTCTCTTCTTTCAGAACTAAGTATGACTATGATAATCTTATGTATTTGGTTGCCGGAGAAGTTGTTTCAAGAGTCTCTGGCATGAGTTGGGAAGATTTTATCGAAGACAGAATTATGACTCCTCTTGGAATGAGCAGGAGTGCAGCATGTTACAGCCGCATAAAAGACAAGAGTAATGTCATTGATGCTCATATATATACTCATGGGAAAGTGCAAAGGATTCCGATGAATTTCACACCTGTCGGTAATGCTGCAGGTGGAATTTTCAGCAACATATCAGACTTAAGCAAATGGGTAATGATGCAGCTGAATGGAGGAAAATACGGAGATAATTTATCTAAATCTATTTTTTCTCAGAAGGTCGGACGTGAGATGTGGAGCCCACAGACGATAATTCCTGCCTCAAGTTATGACTATAAATCTAACTTTGCTGCATATGGATTGGGATGGAGAGTCAATGACATAAATGGATACAAGCAGGTATCACATACCGGAGGACTTTCAGGTGTGGTTACTCAGGTAACTATGATTCCGGAGCTTAAACTTGGAATAATTGTGCTTACCAATCAACAGGCATCTGGCGCCTATGTTACTATAACTAATACTATTAAAGATACTTATCTGGGGATTAAGGGAAGAGATAGGTTGAAAGAAAACATAGAGGCTCTTAGAAGAAATTCTTCGTCAGCTCGTGATGAAGTTAGCAAAGTGTGGAACAAAGTTGCAAGTTCAGCCAAATTTGCTCCGGGGAGCGAAGATTTGAAGAGTTATACAGGCAAGTACAGAGACAACTGGTTTGGGATAGTTAATATAACTTTAGAAAACGGAGCATTGAGATTTGCATCTGAAATGTCTCCACAGCTCAAAGGTACACTCTGTTTTTATACAGGCGACACATTTATTGTGAAATGGGATGAAAGAAGTTTTGACGCAGATGCTTTTGTGTGGTACTCTAAAAATATTGAAGGAGTACCTTCGGGATTTAAGATGAAAGCCATATCTCCTGAGACAGACTTTAGTTATGATTTTCAGGATTTAGATTTTTACAGGGTAAAATAATAATCTAAAATAATAATCGAAAAAAAGGTCGCCGAAACATTTTGTTTGTCAAGGCGACCTTTTGTCTGCTATTACTGCTAAAAACTGTTACTGTTCAAACTTTTGCATAAGCAGTTCCATGAGTTTGATAGCAGCGACAGAGATTGGTGTTCCAGGACCAAATATAGCTGCAACACCTTCTTTGTAGAGTGCATCATAATCTTGTGGAGGTATTACACCTCCGACGATTACCATAATATCCTCTCTTCCAAGTTTTTTCAGTTCATTTATAAGTTGAGGGACCAATGTCTTGTGACCAGCTGCAAGAGAAGATATCCCAATTACATGCACATCGTTTTCAACAGCTTGTTTAGCTGCCTCTTCAGGTGTTTGGAAGAGAGGCCCCATATCGACATCAAATCCACAGTCGGCATAGCCTGTGGCTACAACTTTAGCTCCTCTGTCATGCCCATCTTGCCCAAGTTTGGCCACCATAATACGAGGCTGTCGCCCCTCTTTTTTTGCAAATTCAGCGACGAGCATCTTTGCTTTTTCAAAATCGCTGTCATTTTTAATTTCACTTGAATATACACCAGTGTTCATACGAGTAATTGCTTTATATCTTCCGACCACAACTTCACATGCATATGATATCTCACCGAGAGTGGCGCGAGCTTTAGCAGCTTCTACTGCAAGTTCAAGCAGGTTGCCAGTTTTATTTTCAACAGCTTCGGTAATAGCTGCAAGAGCTTTTTTAACCTTAATCTCATCACGATTTGCGCGTAACTCTTTGAGTCTTGCTATCTGGGACTCTCTAACTTTTGTATTGTCAACATCGAGTATTTCTATAGGATCTTCTTTCTCAAGCCTATACTTGTTGAGCCCTACAATTATGTCAAGACCAGAGTCAATTCTGGCCTGTTTTCTTGCAGCGGCCTCTTCGATCCTAAGTTTTGGAATACCGGTTTCAATAGCTTTGGCCATACCACCGAGTTTTTCAATCTCTTTGATATGTTCCCAGGCGCGTTCAGCAATCAGTTGAGTAAGCTTCTCAACATAGTATGAACCTGCCCAAGGATCAATAGATTTTGTAATATTAGTCTCTTCTTGTATGTATATCTGCGTGTTACGCGCTATGCGTGCAGAGAAATCGGTAGGAAGAGCAATAGCTTCATCAAGTGCATTCGTATGAAGCGATTGAGTATGACCCAATGCAGCCCCCATGGCTTCAATACATGTTCTGGCGACATTGTTGAAAGGATCCTGTTCTGTAAGAGACCATCCCGAAGTTTGGCAATGAGTCCTGAGAGACATGGATTTGGGATTTTTAGGATTGAACTGACGTATCAGTTTTGCCCACAGCATTCTGGCTGCTCTCATCTTGGCTATCTCCATAAAATGGTTCATTCCTATAGCCCAGAAGAAAGAAAGTCTTGGTGCAAACTGGTCAATTTCCATTCCGGCTGCAATTCCTGTCCTAAGGTATTCAAGTCCATCAGCGAGAGTATAGGCCATTTCAATGTCACATGTGGCACCTGCTTCCTGCATATGATAACCTGAAATGGAAATCGAATTGAACTTAGGCATGTGCTTGGCAGTATATGCAAAAATATCACCGATTATCCGCATTGAAAAGACAGGAGGGTAGATATAAGTGTTTCTAACCATGAACTCTTTGAGAATATCGTTTTGAATTGTTCCGGACATCTCCTCAAGTTTGACTCCTTGTTCCAGCCCTGCCACAATATAAAATGCAAGAATAGGTAAAACGGCTCCATTCATTGTCATGGAGACAGACATTTTATCGAGAGGGATTTGATCAAAAAGCACCTTCATGTCTTCCACACTGCAGATACTGACTCCGGCTTTTCCGACATCACCAACAACTCTTGGATGATCAGCATCATATCCTCTATGTGTAGCTAAGTCGAAAGCAACTGAAAGCCCTTTTTGACCAGCAGCCAGATTCCTTCTGTAAAAGGCGTTTGACTCTTCTGCAGTAGAGAAACCGGCATATTGACGTATTGTCCAGGGTTTCTGAACATACATAGTACTATATGGACCGCGAAGAAAAGGTGGAATACCTGCAGCATAGTTAAGATGTTCCATACCTTCAAGGTCGGCAGCTGTATATATTTTTTTTACTGGAATCTGTTCTGAAGTCATCCAAACTGATTTATCGCCGGTTAAGCTTACATGACCTTCTTTGTTATATTCTATTTCTGAAAATTTTGGACGCATATTTTATAAATTATATTGTAAAATGTTAGAAAATACCTAAAAGTGTCTGATAGCTCTTTAGAGTTTCAAGCAAATTACTCTTGACACTTATAAAATTATTTACCCCCTTTGAGATTAATTCCTCTTTACAGGCAGGGTCTCCTGCAACCACAAGTATTGCTTTGTCTCCCAAAAGATTCTTGATTTTAGGTACACTTTCGGCGTATTCTTCGTCGGATGAACATGCAACTACAATCTCTGCTTTAGATTCAAGTGCTGCAGAGACTCCCTCCTCGATTGTGGAGAATTGGTTGTTGTCAATAACCTGAATCCCGGCTACAGCAAAAAAGTTACATGAAAATTGTGCACGTGCGCGACAAGATGCAAGATTGCCATAAGTCAGCATAAAAGCTTTAGGTTCCTTACCACTCCTCTCTGTGGCAAATCGTAATGCCTCGAAAGCTTGTGCTCCACGGTACTTCTCTATAGGTTCGGCTATAGATAAAGGACTCTTTTCCATATTTGACCCCCTTGTAACAATATCAAATGTAACATCCTTATCAGCTTTTTCTGTGAAATTAGGATACTGATTGGTGCCGACAAATATTTCTCTGCGAGTAGCAATATTAAGATCTCTTCTGTTGGATACTGCCTTAATTTCAGACTGGACAAAACCTTTGGTAAAGGCTTCAATGTAACCTCCCATCTCTTCGATTTTCAAAAAGAGCTTCCAAGCCTCATTAGATAAGGATGTTGTCAGATTTTCCACGAAGTATGAACCGGCAGAAGGATCAGTTACTTTATTAAAGTGTGATTCTTCTTTGAGTATAATCTGTACATTTCTTGCTATGCGGTTGCTGAACTCTCCCGGCTCACGTAAAGAATAATCATATGGAAGTACTTCAAGCGAATCTACACCCGCCAGTGCAGCACTCATTGCCTCAGTGGTATCGCGCAACATATTGACATATGAATCATAAATTGTTTGGTTCCACCGACTGGTGACAGCATGTATGACCATCTTTTGTGAGCACTCTTTTTCCGAACCATATTCCTTAACTATATTTGCCCACAGCATCCTGGCTGCACGGAATTTGGCGATCTCCATGAAATAGCTTGATCCAATACCAAATGTAAATTTTATTCTTCTGGCAGCTTCTTCTGGAGAAAAACCGAGATCAGTGATAGTTGACATATATTCATTGCCACTGGCAAGAGCAAAACCAAGCTCCTGGACACATGTTGATCCAGCATCATTGAAGGCATAACCTTCTACCCCAACTACTCGGATTAGTGGAAAATCAGCTACAGCATTAATGCATTCTTTTATAGTCGCTTTATAATTAGGACATCCGAATGCTCCGGTTGTGGTTAAATTCCTTAGAGGATCAAAATCAAAGGAGGCTTTGACTTCATCTGCTTTGGCTCCTGTACTCCTGATATACGAAACGAAAGATTTTATAATTTCAGGTGAGGCACACGAACAACCTGTAAAGTTAATCTCAGTTTTAGTGACGTCTATTCCTTCAAGAAGCTGGGCTATTTCTTTGACAGAAAGTGCTTTTTTGCCATCAATGCAAAATCCCACAGATTCAACACCTCTGTTCAATCCGTCAATTGCCAGTTCGTTGGCTTTTTCCAAGCTTTCCAGGGCACAGTAATCCTGTCTTATAAGCCAATTATTGTCTGTTTTTGTACCTCTTACAAATGGAAATTCACCAGGAAAACTTTTCAAGTGTTTTAAATTTTCCAAATCCTCTGCTCGGTAATATGGACGCACCGGAAATCCTTCCAATGTCTTCCATATGAGTTTTTTCTCGTAGTCAGCGCCTTTAAGGTCTTTAGCGATCACCTCTTCCCATTGTTGGGTGGAAACAGGCGGAAACTCAGCGAATAATTTTTCTGCCATATTGATTGTTATGTTAATAATGCCATATTTTGTGGCAAAGGTAACAATTCTTCATAACAATTAAACCTTTTATAAGGCTTGAAGTCTTAATTACAAACAATATAAATTGCCAATAATATGAAAAAGATGCTTAGTATCTTTACCATGCTTGCAATAGTTGCAAACATGTCAGCTCAGGGAGTTCAAA
This sequence comes from Bacteroidales bacterium, assembly GCA_018434395.1. Taxonomy (GTDB): domain Bacteria; phylum Bacteroidota; class Bacteroidia; order Bacteroidales; family UBA932; genus Bact-08. The sequence continues at coordinate 63,011 of JAHDPK010000010.1, forward strand.
AAGAGGCTAAACCAGCCATGAAGCTGGGTATGGAGAAGGGCTATCTGAGGGCAAATCCTCAAGATTTAGCTCCTAAATTTACTGAAGAACAAAAGAAACAAGTTGCAGACTTCAAGCTTTCCCGCGATAAACAGCTTATTCAGATCAATAATCTTCTCAACGAAAAAAGGGCTCAACTTAAAACACTTCAACAGGCAGATAAACCTGATATGAAGAAAATTAATGCAAAAATTGACGAGATTACAGATCTTCAAAATCAGAAAATGAAACTTAATGCAACTTTCAAGAACAATGTCAGGTCAATTCTTACAGAGGAGCAGAGAGTCAGAATGGACATGATGCGAGAACATCAGAGGAATAATCAGGGAAGGCCACAGCGTCAGATTCAAATACGTACTGACATGAAACCGATGATGACAGGGCATGGGCAAAACAGACATGACGCTTTATGTCCGGGATGTCCTGGTTGCAAAGAATCTTCAGCTTACAAGGATTCTGTCAAAGTAATTAAAGTTAAGATGTAGTTAAATAGTTTATCATTTTCCTCTTTCGAGGTCATTTGCCTTGTCAGAGTAGCTTTGAATGTCGGCACCATTTTCAGGTATAGATTTCAGGTCTTTCGATTCAGCGGTTTTGGGTTTATGGATTTTATTTTCTGACCTGTTTGTGGTGCCTTCGGCATTTTTCTTCTCCTTAAGAACAGCTTTTCTGAGCTCGAAATTCTCACCAAGATATTTTTTTCTGACTTCGGGATTGTTTGCAAGCACTTCGGCCGTCCCACTTTCCAAAATACTTCCTTCATAAAGAAGATATGCCCTGTCAGTAATGGCAAGGGTCTCATGAACATTGTGGTCAGTAATGATAATGCCGATGTTTTTTGTTTTAAGATTTGCTATAATGTGCTGAATATCTTCAACGGCAATTGGATCTACTCCTGCAAACGGTTCATCGAGCAGTATAAATTTTGGATCAATAGCTAGTGCACGTGCAATTTCACATCTTCTTCTTTCACCTCCTGACAGTTGGATTCCCATACTTTTTCTAACTCCCTGAAGTCCAAATTCGTCCAAAAGTTCTTCAAGACGTTTGTGTCTCTCCTTTTTTGTCATGTTTGAAAATTCCATAACAGAGAGTATATTGTTTTCAACGCTCATTTTTCTAAATACAGAAGCCTCTTGAGCCAGATAACCCAACCCTTTCTTAGCCCTTTTGTACATAGGAAGATCAGTAATCTCTTCTTCATCAAGGAAAATCCTTCCGGCGTTAGGTTTAATAAGACCTGTTATCATGTAGAAAGTTGTTGTCTTTCCGGCTCCGTTTGGCCCAAGTAAACCCACAATTTCTCCTTGCTCTACTTCGATAGAAACGTTTTTAACTACTGTGCGGGTTCCGTATTTTTTAACAAGATTACTGCAATGTAAACGCATTATAAATTATTTTCGTTGCTATTTAAGCTCAAGTTTAAGGTCTTTCTGCAACTCTCCCAGTTCAGGATTGTTCTTCAGCAAAAAACTTGCCTTTTCTTCAGGAAGATATGGTTTTTTTGTGATTTTATCTTCAGAGACTACATCTACACAAAGATTGATCATTTTATTATTGAGGCTTTTTTGAAGGAAGACATTAAGTCTTGGAAGACATTTCTTTTCTATCCACTCCTTTTGTGCGTTGTTGCTTACAGTAAAATGAATCTTATAGTTATCAGAAATAGTTGGCTTAGAATGCCTCAAGGTATTGGCAAGATTAGGAAAATCTTTTTCGGATTCTGCCATCTGTTCCCATATGAGCAATAGTTTCTCCATATCAAATTCATCAACTCCGAGTTCCTGTGATCTTAGTTCTTCCTGCGTAGAAATCTCTTTTTCGGCTGACTTGTACAAATTTTTAATTGAAGTTGTCGCATGTTTCTGCTGCTTTGTTTCATTTTCGGAGGAGTTGTTCTTTGAACTTACAGCAGCTTCTGTAACAGTTTCGGCTGTTTTGTCAGTGGCTGAAATTCGACAGAGCTTGATAAGAGCAAATTCTATATGCAGCCTTTGATTTCCGCTGAGTTTATATCCCGCCTCACAAGATGTAGTGATGTTAAGTGCAGTATAAAGAAAGCTTATACTGCATTTTGTAGATTGTTCTCTGTATTTTTCAGCAACACTTGGTGCCAGATCCAATAATTTGAGCGTACTTGCATCTTTGCAAAGGAGTAAATTTCTAAAATGCGAACTTAATCCTCCTATAAAGTGCAGAGCATTAAAACCCTTTGAAAGTATTTCATCAAAAATCAACAGTGCTTCAGAGTGTTGAGAATTGAGAAAACAATCAGTCAGTCTCAAATAATAATCGTAGTCAAGCACATTTAAAGTAGAAATGACCTGCTCATAAGCTACTTTGTTTCCACAAAATGCAACAGTCTGATCGAAAAGAGTAAGTGCATCTCTCATAGCTCCATCTGCCTTTTGTGCAATAATATGTAAGGACTCCAGATCTATGTCGACTTTTTCCTGCTGGGCAATAATTTTGAGGTTTTTAACAATATCTTCGACTGATATTCTGTTAAAATCAAATGTTTGACATCTGGAAAGAATTGTTGGAAGAATCTTATGTTTTTCTGTGGTTGCGAGTATGAAAATTGCATGAGCGGGCGGTTCTTCAAGGGTTTTGAGGAAAGCATTGAAAGCTGCCTGAGAGAGCATATGCACCTCGTCAATGATATAGACGCTGTATTTCCCTATCTGTGGCGGAATTCTCACAAGATCGTTTAACTGTCGGATATCATCTACTGAATTGTTAGAAGCTGCATCGAGTTCATGAATTGAGTATGACCGTCCTTCTGCAAAAGAGATACAGGATTCGCATTCTCCACATGGATTCATATCAGCTGTAGGGTTTGAACAATTGATGGTTTTTGCAAAAATGCGAGCTGTTGTAGTTTTCCCAACACCTCTTGGGCCACAGAAAAGATAGGCATGAGCCAACTGCTTGCGTAGTATTGAATTCTTGAGAGTCCTTGCAATATTTTCCTGACCGATTAGAGTGTCAAAACTGTTCGGTCTGTATTTTCTGGCTGATACAATAAATCTTTCCATACCGGGCAAAAGTACAAATTTTTATCTAATTTTGTGTATTACGGTAATACAATATGAGACGATTAATTCTGCTTATTTTTTCGCTGTTTTTCTTCACATTTGCATCTGCAGAGAGACCTGTAAAAGATGTCAAAAACAACTTTCGCAACTTTGGATCCAGGACGACAAAGATTGTTTTGTCTGATGATGGCATTATAGATGCTTATATTAGGGATGCTGCTATAAAAGAGTGGAAGATATCTCCTTATGAATTCTGTACGCCTCAAGAATATGAAGTGATCAAAGAGGACACATCATTCTTTTTTCTGCTAAGGACAGATGGAATTTTTTCAAAAGAGTATGAGCCATCCATAGAGTTTCTTTCGCTCATTAAAGGCGGACCAAAATTTAAAAGAGGTCTGTTTATGAGTGCAGAATTGATTTCATTACCTTTTCAGGCAAAAGACGATGATTCTGGAGAAATTATCCCTTTCATTCCTGCATATCTTCAAATAATTCAAGATTATATTATGACTGTTCAGAAGAACATTTTGGCATCGATTAGTGGCAATGTGGTTCTTGGGGATCTCGCAGGAATTAATGGAAAGACATTATTGTTTAAGGAAGAAGATATTGCCTTTCCTGCTGAAAAAGACGAGATAAAGTGGATATTCAGGGGTAGAGCAGAGGTGGTTAGCCAGGATGTTATAGAATCTGCAATTTCTGAAATATCCCAGGATGTTGCAATCGGTCTGGTTATTTCTCCTCTGAGAGCGCATAAGGGAGGGTATTACTATAAATTAGTCATAGATCCTGCTGAGGGTAAATTATATTATTTCAAAAAAAACAGGATTAATGAAAAATTACCTGTTGGATTTTCCCGAAATGATATTAACAAATTATCTGCCCCATATAAAAGATAGTTATGAGGTTTGCATATAAGCACATAAACTCTCCGGTAGCGTATTGTGCTTTAACTATTGGTGCCGGTACAAGAGACGAGGATCCAGACGTCAATGGAGTTGCCCATTTTACTGAACATATGATCTTTAAAGGTACCAACCATAGAAGTTCGGTACAGATCAACAACCTTCTCGAAAGATGTGGAGGAGAGTTAAACGCATTCACCACTAAAGAAGAAACAGTAGTTCATGCTACAGTCTTGAAAGAAGATCTTTCAAAAGCCATTGGACTTTTATTTGACATAGTTTTCAATTCAACCTTTCCTGAAGAAGAGTTTACAAAAGAAAAAAATGTGATTTTGGAAGAGATAAAGTCATATAAGGATTCTCCTTCAGAGTTGATATATGACGATTTTGAGAGTTATCTTTTTGGTGAGCACCCCCTTTCCAGACCTATTTTGGGAACAACTTCCACTGTCAAGAGGATTAATGTTGGCGATATTAAAAACTTCACATCAAAATTTTATCTTCCGGGTAATATGACTTTTTCAATTGTATCAGAGTTGCCGGAAGAGAGATGCCTTAAGTTAGTCGGGCACTATTTTGGTCTTGATAAAGCTAAAAAAATGGAATCTAACAGATGGACTAATTGTGATTGTTTTTTATCAATTAATACAGATAAAGTCAAAACAATTTCAAAAAAGACTCATCAGATTCACTGTATTGTTGGTTCTCCTGCCTTTAGCCTTTACAATCGGGAACGAATTGCTCTTTCAATGTTGACAAATATTCTTGGAGGTCCGGCTATCAATTCAAGATTCAACCAAATTTTGCGAGAAAGAAATGGTCTAGTTTATTCAGTAGAAGCTTCGTACACTCCCTATATGGAAACCGGTATTTTTACTGTTTATTTCGGCACTGACAAAAGCAAACTTGACAAGGCTTTAAAACTTGTCAAACATGAATTAGAAAGAATGAGATCTTCAATGCTTTCAGCAACAGCTGTTAAGTCTGCTAAGAAGCAATTGCTGGGTCAACTGGCCATTTCCATGGACAATCCCGAAAATCTATGTCTCTCAATGGGTAAGTCTCTTCTTGCATATAACAAGGTTGAAACGATTGATTATATTAGAGAAAAAATTGAGGAGACAACTGCAGAAGAATTGCAGCAGATAGCAAGTGAAATTTTTTCGGAAGAAAAAATGAAAGTATTAATTTACAAATAATTGTGACAAAAGAGGAAAAATATATATTTGACAATTCATCACCCTTAAGCGATGCTCTTGTCTGGTTAGAGCGTGAAACCAATCTGAGAACCAGTCATGCAAGAATGCTGACAGGTGCAGTCCAGGGTAGGTTTCTTGAGCTTGTTGTGAGGTTGCTTAAACCCCATAGAATATTGGAAATAGGTACATTTACCGGATATTCGGCCATTTGCCTTGCTACGGGACTTGACGAAGGAGGTATTCTTGATGCTGTAGAAAAAAATGATGAGCTTGCTACACTAATAGAGGAAGCAATTCAGAGAGCTAACCTTTCAGACAGAATAATGCTTCATTATGGAGATGCGTTGGAAATTATTCCAAAACTCAATAACAGCTACGAGCTTGTTTATATAGATGCAAACAAGAGGGAATACACCAGATATTTTGACTTGATAATAGATAAGGTTCCTTCCGGAGGGATTATTCTTGCAGACAATGTGCTCTGGGATGGAAAAGTCTATCAGGACAATATCCCTATCGATATCCAGACCCAGGAAATTCTGAAGTTTAATAAAAGAGTCAGGGAAGATAATCGCGTGGAAAATTTTATCCTTCCACTACGTGACGGGATAAATATCATTAGAAAATTATGAGTGATGTCTTAAGTATCAATGATACTTCACTTCCATATCGTAATTCCACCTGTCAAAATACAAATTGCCACCTTTCCACTCAACTTCACCGCGTTGGAAATCAACAGTTTCACTCCTCGGATAGATTTTTGCAGGGAATAAAGGTGCCGAAATATCCTGATTGACAATCATTCGATATGCATCTATCCCTTTTGTATAGAAATAATAGACTTCATCATTACCCAATGCACTTTTAACTCTTCCAAAAGACTGATCCACAGGAACCCAGCCTATACCATCATAGTAAATTTCAGCCCAGTCATGCAGATTGAGATTACCTGGGTGCATCATCCATCCTGACTGCCATTTGGCAGGAACCCCTGCACATCGTGCCATCGTAATCAGAAGCAGCGATACTTGTCCACAATCTCCATGGCGATTTGCGAGTACATATTCCGGAATGTTTTCAATTGTGGAATATTCTCTTGCACTTGCCCATGGAAAATTACTGTCTATCCACTCATATATCAGCTTGATTTTTTTGTATGGGTTGGTTTCACTGCCGACTATTTTAGCAACAGTATCCTTGATTTTGTTGCTGAAAACTATATGTGGAGGTATCTCCGATGTATATTTTTTGTAGATAGAATCTTCAATATTATAAGGCTTAATATTGTTGGGGTCGAAATTAAAATGCTGACTATAGCATGTATATTCTAAGTTGTAGGAGAAAATAGTGGCAGAATCCTTGACAGCCTTTTTCTCCATATAAATTGATTTATGCAAATATTTGTCAGGAGAAATTAAGAAATCAGGCTGTGACGTTGAAATCAAACGAATATTGGATTGACTTCTGACATCGCCTCTTGGATAAGGCATCCATACCCTGACAATTTCCCCATCGGGCACTTCGTTGGGTTTGACAGATAATGTATATTTAATATTCATTGTTACAGGCTTGAAATAAGTGCCATTAACATTTTGGCGTTCAGAAATCAATTGAGGAATGTGTTTAGCAAGGAATCGTGTTAACGAATCTCCTGCTTGACCTTCAGCAGCGACGAAATGTTTTGCAGCAATGGAGTCTATTCTGAAAAGGTTTCTTGCTGCAGATCTGAAATAACATTTTTTGCCATCAATGATCATGTTTTCAAGAGCATTAGTCTGTTCCCAATGTTCAATTTCACTTTTTGTGACGTTGGGATAATATCTCTTAATATAACTGATTACTGAAGAGTCACTTGCCCTGAAATCGTATCTGATCCGATCCATCTTTTCCAGCTCAAAATTGAGATTCCACCTTTCAATTTCAGGCAGAGTATCGCTCATCAATCTGATTTTTATCAATTTGGATGCTTCAGTAAAATTACCTGATGATATTTCATTGTTAATATGTGCAATAGCAGGCAACTGGTAACTCTTTTCTCCTGAACAGGATATGATCAGCAGAAAAAGAAAAGGCAGAAAAATGGATTTATGTTTCATTTTTTTCTTTTTACTTACAGCGTTCGTAGTAACTTCTATCCCTTGTGTCAACTTTTATCCTTTCGCCCTGGTTTATAAAAAGTGGCACCATAATTTCAGCACCTGTTTCAAGAGTAGCCGCCTTCAAAGCATTTGTGGATGCAGTATCCCCCTTAACGGCAGGTTCAGTGTAGGTTACTTCTAATTCAACAAACGGAGGCAGTTCACAAGTGAGCGCCCTCTCCTGATCAGCCAGAAACATCATCTCCACATATTGACCCTCTTTCATTAGATCGGCATTTTCAACCATTTCTGGATCAAGTGTGATTTGCTCAAATGTCTCGGTATGCATAAAATTGAACCCCATGTCGTCTTTGTATAAAAATTGATAAGGTCTTCTCTCAACATTAAGGATCTCAATTCTTTCACCGGCAGTATATGTGTTTTCAAGTATTTTACCATTTTCAAGGTTTCTCATTTTAACCTTCACAAATGCACCTCCCTTTCCTGGTTTAACATGTTGAAACCAAATAATGCTGCATGGTTTTCCATTAAAATCAATACATAAACCGTTTTTAAAATCCGCAGTTGTTGCCATATTTTTGTATATATTTGTCACAAATATACTACTAATATCGGAATGTAGCGCAGTTGGTAGCGCACTACGTTCGGGACGTAGGGGTCGGGCGTTCGAGTCGCCTCATTCCGACAAAGCAGTACGAAAATTTTGTATAAAAGAAAATTAGTACTAATTTTGCATTCCCAAAGTTAAAGAATGGTGTCATAGCTCAGTTGGTAGAGCAAAGGACTGAAAATCCTTGTGTCCCTGGTTCGATTCCCGGTGACACCACTTCAAAAAGACTCCATAATTGTAAAATCTCTGAGATATCTATATTTCAGGGATTTTCCTTTTCTCTAAAAATGTTAAGCCACTTATGATAAAGATTGAACAGATAAGAAATTTTTTTCCTTCTCAAATCCGTGGAAATTCGAGTTTCGATAAGCGCATACTGAAAGAATATTTGCAGTTGATGATTCTGGATTACCTTTCTTCTACTCCAAGCATCAGAAAGATGGCTTTTATCTGTCGGCTTTACGGCGTAATATTCATTTTCCAGAACTATTACTCAATTTGGGGTTGAGCGGACATATTATTACAAATATCAAGGGTCGCGGATTCTTTTTCCCATTTCCCGTTCCTTCCGATGGTGTATTGTGCGGTATGAAAATTGCGGCCATGTTAGCCCGAGCTAAAGGCCGTGATTTTTATGACCTGATGTTTTTACTGTCATAGGTAATAAAGTATGAGCATAAAGGAGAATATTGATTTTCAATTAAAAGCACTTGCTGAGGAGAAATACAGATTTTTTAACCAAAAGATAGTTCCTACAAGATACGAATTACTTGGTGTAAGAATGCCTTCACTGAAAAAGTTGGCAAAAGAACTTTCGACGGACAATGAAATTGAGGTTTATCTCAAAAACGCACTGAAATCAGAGGACCAATCATATGAACATATTATTCTTTATGGGCTGATTTTGGGAGAATTAAAAAATATTTCCATTGAAACTCTTTTCACTTATCTTGATCCGTTGATTTATAAATTTGACAACTGGGCACATGTGGATTCTGTTGTTTCAGCCTTAAAGATTTTCAAAAAAAGTCCTGATGAGGCATTTAGTCATTTTTTACCTCTAAAGGAAGATGACGGAGAGTTTACAAAGCGTTTTTTTGTAATCTTTATGATGGATTATTTAATGGATGCTACTCATATTGACGGAACTTTAAAGCATCTTTCTCAGGTTCGTCAGGGGCAATACTATGTCGATATGGGGATAGCGTGGGCTTTAAGCAATGGACTTGTCAAATTTTATGATAAAACAATTCGGTATCTTGAAAACCGATCCTTCTCAGAATTTGTTCATAACAAAACAATTCAGAAAGCATGTGACAGTTTTAGAATAGCTTCTGTCACCAAAGGCCTGTTAAAGAACATGAAGATTTAGGCTATGGTATCATATACAAAAAACTAAAAGGAGTGATAAATAAAAGGATATTTATTGTGAAAGCGATAACCAAATCCTATCATCAGATAATTAGGCTCTTTGAAATCATGCAGATTGTAACCAATATGGATAAATGAATTGCGTGAGGTCTCTATTTTCAGTGCCACTATCTGATAAAGTCCTCTCAGGTCTCCTCCGCCATGGATAATATTGGTTCCCAATCCCATATTAATTGAAAAATAGGGCATAATATATTCGGCACGAGCAGAGAGTCCTAAGGATAGTTGCTTTTTTAATGGAGGCTTATAAAAAGTAAAACTGGGATCATGTCCATCTGCAGTCACATTATACTCTTCTGTATAAATGTTGGCACTGCTGTCATAGACTCCATCTAAAGATATACCTGCTCTGAATCGGTATCTTATGTTGTAAAAAGAGGTGAAATTAAATCCAAACACTTCATAAGTGTAAGGGGAGGCGAGAGGGATGTCATTATATACAATACCTTTACGGCGCCATGAACCAAAAAATATCAGATCGTAACTAAAGTGACGCGGAAAATCACTGATGAGAACAGGTGGAGTATTATTTAATTGTATTGCCTTATTCTTCTTGAAATTGTAAGTTAACCCCATCTTTATACCGATTGTATTAAGGCCTGCATTGGGAAAGTCGGTATTTCCGTTGGAGAAATGAGTCAGCGAAATGCCGGATGTCAGGTCAAATTGTGGCGACAGCGTGAAATTTAAGTAAGCACTTGTATTGAGATATGCATTTACTTTTGAACCAATAACTGTATTATTAGGATTGCTGTTAACATCATAAGGGTGCCACCCTGCAGAGATACCAAAATTCCATTCATAGTTTAATGAAAGTCGAGAGCTAAAATCGGCCAGTCGTCCTCCCTGTAACAGATACACAGCTATAGGATTGCCTATTTCTTGCCGATCGCCAAAATTGTAATATGCCACACCCATACCTTGATAAGGACTTCCATAAATACGATCTATATATGATAATGGAGGAAATGAAAAAGCATAGCGTAGGTGAGCAGAAAAAGCACTGCGCAGTGCTTTTGATTTATTGTTTTCTCCTTTCAGAAAAGAAGTTGAAGGGAATATATATGCTTGACGGACTTCTGTTTCCAGCTGATGAATATAACGATTGGAAGTAGGGATAGTATCTTTAGGATAACCGGCAATTGAAAGTTGCGACGTCAAAAGTATTCCGATAATCAGAAGCCATTTTCTCCACATATATGTTTTCAATTATCAAATTTAATGCTAGAGAGCTATAGAATGACAACTCTATCAGTGGCCAAAGTTAGCATAAATATGATGAATGATGATATTACGTTTCAGATTCTTTTTTATCCTCCTTAAGCCTGCCGGCCTCTTTGAGGCTTTTGTTGATTATCCATTCCAACTGTCCATTTATACTCCTGAATTCATCAGCAGCCCACTTCTCAATTGCCTTCATTGTTTCTGGATCAATTCTCAATACAAATGATTTTTTCTCTCCCATCTGAAGATTTGTTACTGATATAATGTTCCTGTATTAATAACAGGCGAGGTCTCTTTATCGCCACACAAAACAACTAACAAATTACTAACCATTGTGGCTTTTTTGTCCTCGTCAAGTTCAACAACTTTCTTGCTGGAGAGCAGTCTGAGTGCACCTTCCACCATGCCTACGGCTCCTTCAACCATCTTACTTCTTGCTGCAATAATAGCAGTTGCCTGTTGTCTCTTAAGCATTGCCTGTGCAATTTCTTGAGAATATGCAAGATATCCGATTCTTGCTTCTATAACTGTTATACCTGCCAGTTTCAGACGTTCAGAGATTTCAGTTTCCAGACTCTTGCTTACTTCTTCAAAGTTGGAGGTTAGTGTAACAGATGCTTTTTCATCTTCAAACTGATCATAGGGATAAGATCCGGCAAGCTTGCGGACAGCGGCATCAGTCTGAACCTTGACGAAAGCCTCATAATCATCTACCTCAAACATAGCTTTGTAAGTGTCGTCAACTTTCCACACCAATATTGAACTGATCATTATTGGATTTCCAAGTTTGTCATTAACTTTTAACCTTTCACTCTCGAAATTTCTTGCTTTCAAAGAAACTCCAAATCTTGTGTAAAAAGGTATAACCCAATAAAACCCATTTACTTTTATTGTGCCACGATATGCTCCGAACAACAACAGTACTTTGGAACTGTTGGGGTTGATAACGAAGAAACCTGGAAGCATAAATATATCAATAACCAACATTATTATGCCAATCAGATATAAATTATTTACCAGGAAGTAAATAGTGAATGCTACCATAACTAACAAAACTGCAAACATTAAATAGCCGTTAGGCGCTTTTATAATTTTTTCTTTTTTCATGATGTGATATTATTTTGATATGAATACGGTATCAAATATAGACAAAATTTTTTATTTGCAAAATTATTTTTTGATTACTACAATTATTGCAGGTTTTTTAGTCATCTTTTTTGAATTAATTACCTTTGCAAAAGTTTTAAAGCAAACAAACAAGTGGAAACACATGGGAATCTGCGTTTAGCGGTTATTGATGAAAATATAGTTACTTGTGTGGGACTTCGAACTATTCTAAATGAAGTTGTGCCATTTGCCCAGTTGAGCATTTACACCGATATTAATACATTTATTGAAGACCGGCCGGAAGAATTTTTCCATTATTTTGTCTCTGCTGGAATTTTTATCCAAAATCAAGTTTTTTTCACAGAGAGAAATAAAAAAACTATAGTTCTTACGGCTAAAGATGAAGATTGCCAAATTCCCGACACAATAAGGATTATCAACGTAACACAAGCTGAAGAGTCTCTTATCAAGTCAATTCTGAGTATTCATCAAAGTGCCCACAGCAATGGTTATCATGTTCAGGAAGCCCCTGTTCAGAACAAAGCACCCAGGCTGCTTTCTAACAGAGAAGCTGAGGTGCTTACGTTGGTCGTAAAGGGATTTATGAACAAGGAAATTGCTGACAGGCTGAATATCAGTATAACAACAGTTATAACTCACAGGAGAAATATAACTGACAAACTGAACATCAAGTCAGTTTCAGGATTGACAATTTATGCCGTTACTCATGGGTATATAGATATTGAAACTCTATAACTGCAATGTACCACTGTAAGTCAACGGATAATTTCCACACATCATTGACAAGGTAATACTACCGTTTTCTATTTCACCTGACAGATTTGTAATAGTATATGCCGGGAACTCTCCTCCCATTGCTATCGGAATAATATTGTTTCCTGAGATGGTGATCTTTTTACTTGAACTATAATACATTACTTCCTGTATCTTCATATCCAGTTTTACCGGCATTTTTGGCGAGAATGATACTTGCAACATTTCTATTGTCAGTATGTTTCCAGAAGTTGCAGGCTCAATTTTAATTTGGACTCCGTTAACAGTATAGTTTGTTCCATCAAGCTGGTCAACTGTCATTCTTCCGGAGAAGGTAATATCTTCAGTAATGACTATTGGCTCATTGTCATCTTTTTCGCAACTGGATGCAAAAAATGAAACAACTGCAAATGCAATAATTACAGAAAATTTGATTGTCTTAAATGTTTTCATATTTATTACGTTATATCATTAGTGTCAACTAAAAATTAATTTTCGTTCTTTGAAATCGTTATATTTTAGCAAGTTATAAGCTTTTTAGTTGCGTGACGACTTGAATTTAATAATTTAGCCGAGATTAATATCTTAAGCTATGTTTACAGGTAAATATGTTTTTGCACAATTAGTTGAGTTTCTTCCACAGCGTATTTTTGATTCAATAGTCAATAAATATGACGGAAATAGATACGTAAAACATTTTACTTGCTGGAATCAATTACTGGCCATGATGTTCGGGCAACTTACCAATCGGGAAAGTTTGAGAGATCTGATAGTTGCAATTGATGCCCATAGTTCAAAATGTTATCACCTAGGCTTCGGTAAAAATGTAACCAGAAGCAATTTATCTAAAGCAAATGAGAACAGA
>JAHDPK010000046.1:0-10471 GCA_018434395.1 Bacteroidales bacterium
AAGATTAATTATTAGCTATTTACAACAAACTCCGACAGGTGCAAGTGAGGTTGGGTGGCATGAAAAAAGGCCTTATTTTGGTGTTTTAACCGCTATAAAGCCTTTATTTCTTGTTTTTTCCGCTTTTGTGGGAGCAGAGGGAGTCGAACCCCCGACCCTCTGCTTGTAAGGCAGATGCTCTAAACCAACTGAGCTATGCTCCCCTTAGAACTTACTGTTCTGTTTGGGACTGCAAATATAGATTCATTTTTTTATTCTGCAAAAAAATCAGGTTTGTTTTCAAAGAAATTGATTGCCTCGGCCACAATGAAGTTTGAACCGCCTATAAACAGCAGATCTCCATCCTTTTGAACCTTTTTGAAGGAAATTATCGCCTCCTCTACTGAAGATTTAACTTCTCCCTTTATGCCAAGTTTAAAAACTCTTTCAGCAAGAATATTTGCATCAAGAGCCCTTGGAATCTTAGCCTGAGTCAAAAAATAGTATGCATTATGGGGCATAATCCCCATTATAGCATCCAGCTTCTTATCAGCCACAAATCCAAGTATTATAAAAAGACGCTTTGGCTTCAAAGAGCGCAATTGGGCAAAAACAAATTCTAAACCGTTTGCATTATGGCCTGTATCACAAAGAACAGGCGGATTACTAATCAAATACTCCCATCGTCCACGCAAACCAGTGCTCACGGCAACATTTTGCAATGCTTCTCTTATAAGAGCGTCACTCCAATTATGATGAATTAAATTTTGAAACTTGTCATTTGTCGAAAGCAGATTGAGAGCAGTAAGAACAGTCCTGATATTAACATTCTGATATTCTCCCTTGAGATCCAGGTTATAATCTGCAATCTTCACATCCTTAAATTTATACTCTTGAGCAAATATAATTTTAGATTCCATTTCCTCTGCCTTTCTGACAAAAACAGGTCTCGTAGAATAAAGCACCTCTCCGACTACTACAGGGACGTTATGCTTAATAATCCCCGCCTTTTCCCTCGCAATTTCACCCAAAGTATTACCAAGCTGTTCACAATGGTCAAGTGCTATATTTGTAATTACGCTCAAAATAGGAGTAATAATATTTGTAGAGTCCAATCTTCCGCCAAGTCCTGTTTCAATAACTGCAATATCCACCCCTTCTTTTGCAAAGTAATCAAAAGCCATTGCAGTTGTGATCTCAAAGAATGATGGTTTGTTTTCTTCCATAAATGGCTTCCACTTCAACAGAAAATCATAGACAAATTCACGAGAAACCATTTCCCCGTTAATCCTTATTCTCTCTCTGAAATCAGTCAAATGAGGAGATGTATAAAGTCCAGTTTTAGCTCCCGTTTTCTGAATAACAGCCGCAATCATATGTGAAACAGAACCTTTACCGTTTGTCCCTGCCACATGAATTGACATGAATTTTTTATGAGGATTGCCTAAAGCATTGTCAAACCTTAACATGCTTTCCAGACCAGGTTTGTAAGCCTCCTTGCCCACCCTTTGGTAAGAAGGAAATTGATTAAATAAATTTTCGATTTCCCTGTTATAAGAATCAATATCGAACATCTTATGTTTTTTGCAAAAATGGCAATTAATCGCTTAAAAAAATTAATTTTGCGAATCAAATCACATTATTTTTTTATGATTCTATTTTTTTCCAAAGATCAACAGATTATTATTGCAGTCAAAATTAAAGAAGCTTTATCTGATGACAATTTAAAAGCATTGAAATGGTTACTCGGAAATGCCGATGAAGTACCTTCAGAACTGTTACAAGGTTATTTTGTGGGACCAAGAAAGGAGATGGTAACTCCATGGAGTACAACAGCTGTTGAGATCACCATAAATATGAATATTCAAGGTATCGAAAGGATGGAAGAATTCATAAGGGTAGATTCTCCTGACGCAAAGCATGACAAAATGCTGCAAAGAATTTATAAAGATCTGGACGAAGAGATTTTTACAATTAGCAGAGAACCGGATAAGATTAAATATATAACTGATATTGAAGAGTATAATCAACAAGAAGGACTTGCTCTCAACATTGAAGAGATTGAATACCTCAGAAAATTGAGCGATAAGCTTGGAAGAGCTCTTACCGACAGCGAAGTGTTTGGATTCTCGCAGGTCAACTCAGAACACTGCCGTCATAAAATCTTTAATGGTACATTTATTATTGATGGTGTGGAGATGCCGTCCACTCTTTTTGGTTTGATAAAGAAGACCTCTAAGCTTAATCCTAACAGAATAGTTTCAGCATATAAAGATAATTGCGCATTTATAGAGGGGCCGGACATTCAGTTGTTTCGTCCTCAAAGTGGAGATAAACCTGATTTTTTTGAAATAAGCCAAGAAAAGAGTGTAATCTCATTAAAAGCCGAAACTCACAACTTTCCCACCACAGTAGAGCCTTTTAATGGAGCTGCAACAGGTAGCGGAGGAGAAATCCGGGACAGAATGGCCGGAGGCAGAGGTTCTTTTCCTCTGGCAGGCACAGCCGTTTATATGACCTCCTATCCACGATTTGAAGTTGATGGAAGATACTGGGAATGCAACGAACCACGCAAATGGTTATATCAGACTCCTGAAGAGATTCTTATCAAAGCCTCAAACGGTGCAAGTGATTTTGGCAATAAGTTTGGACAACCTCTTATTTGCGGTTCTGTTTTGACTTTTGAACATTCCGAGTTCCATATCGAGTACGGATATGACAAAGTAATCATGCTGGCAGGAGGTGTCGGATTTGCAAAAAAAGAATATTCTGCTAAAAACAAGCCCGGGACAGGAGACAAGATTGCAATTCTTGGAGGAGATAATTACAGGATAGGAATGGGAGGAGGCGCCGTCTCCTCTGTTGACACAGGAGAATATGACAATTCAATTGAATTGAATGCCATACAGCGATCCAATCCTGAAATGCAAAAAAGAGTTTACAATGCGATTCGGGCGCTGGCTGAAAGTGCACATAACTCCATCATATCGATTCACGATCACGGAGCGGGCGGACATCTGAACTGTCTGTCAGAACTTGTTGAAGACACCGGTGCAGACATAGACCTTAGCAAACTTCCTGTAGGAGATTCTACTCTCTCTGCCAAAGAAATAATAGGTAACGAATCTCAGGAGAGAATGGGTTTACTTATTAAGCCTAATGACATGGAAGATCTCGAAAAGATAGCATCTCGTGAGAGAGCTCCCTTATACATTGTTGGCGAAACAACCGGGAAAAAGAATTTCACTTTTATAAATAGTCAGACTGGAGAAAAACCAATTGATCTTCAACTTGAAGACATGTTCGGTTCTGCACCCAAAACAGTAATTGAAGACAGAAATTTTAAAATTCATTGGGATCCTCTTGAATATGACGAACAGGATATAGAATATTACCTTGAAATGGTTCTTCAACTCGAATCTGTAGCTTGCAAAGACTGGTTGACAAATAAGGTTGATCGCTCTGTTACCGGACTGGTGGCCAATCAGCAGACTGCAGGCGAAATTCAGTTGCCTCTAAACAATCTTGGTGTCGTTGCTTTGGGCTATAACAATCTTGAAGGAATAGCTACCTCTATCGGACACGCTCCTGCCATAGCCCTTATAAATGCAGAAGCAGGAAGTAGGATGGCAATATCCGAATCTCTAACAAATATTGTTTGGACTCCCCTTAAAGAAGGACTAAGAGGTATTTCTCTTTCAGCCAACTGGATGTGGCCATGTAAAAACCTGGGAGAAGATGCAAGATTGTATTCAGCAGTTAAGGCAGCTAGTGACTTTGCAATAGCTTTAGGCATCAATATTCCGACAGGCAAAGATTCGCTTTCAATGACACAAAAATATCCTGACGGCAGTAAAGTCCTTTCACCTGGCACACTTATTATTTCTGCTGCAGGAGAAAGCTCTGACATCAGAAGAGTTGTTCGTCCTGTCCTTGCTAATCGTCAAGACACTAGGCTATTTGTTGTGCCTTTCACAATAATCGATGAGACTAGTTTTGCTCTCGGTGGTTCTGCACTTGCACAGATTACCGGCCAACTTGGCAATGAAGTCCCTGACATTGACAATGCTGAATACTTTGCAGAGTGCTTCAATGCTGTTCAGGAGATGATTTCTTCTGACTACATAGTTGCGGGACACGACATATCTGCCGGAGGAATGGTTACAACTTTGCTTGAAATGTGCTTTGCAAACTGCTCCGGCGGTATTAAGGCAGACCTTTCAATTTTTAACGAAAAAGACCCTGTCAGATTACTATTTGCAGAGATTGCCGGCGTTATAGTTCAGATACCGGAAATTTATATCTCAAAAATTGAGGAAATTGCCGAAGAACATGGAATTGTGATTTATGAAATAGGTGAAGTTACAGATGAAAGAAGCCTTCAAATTAAATCCCATAAATTGGACATCTCTCTGGAAATAGACCATTATCGGGAGCTATGGTATAAAACATCATACCTTCTCGATGTCGATCAAGTTGGTGAACAGCTTGCTTATAAACGTTACACGAATTACTTGTCTCAACCTCTTCGATTTAAATTTCCTAAGGACTTTACAGGGAAAAAATCCAATTACAAACTACCTGATATTACTGACTTGTCCTCGAGACCTACTGCTGCAATCATCAGGGAAAAAGGGTCCAACGGAGATAGAGAGATGGCCTGGGCGCTGCATTTAGCTGGTTTTGCCGTCAAGGATGTACACATGACTGACCTCATAAGTGGACGAGAAGATCTCAAAAATATACGTTTTATAGTGTTTGTCGGTGGATTTTCCAATGCAGATACTCTCGGCTCTGCCAAAGGCTGGGCAGGAGCATTCCTATACAACAAAAAGGCAAAAGAAAGCATTGAAGAGTTTTATTCAAGAAATGACACTCTTTCACTCGGAATTTGCAATGGATGTCAGCTAATGGCAGAACTTGGTTTTTTAACACCTGAAGAAAGAAACAGGTCACCCAAAATGCTGCATAATGACAGTCGCAAGTTTGAAAGCGGATTTGTAGGAGTTACTGTAGAACCTTCTCCCTCAATCTTGTTTTCTTCTCTTATCGGATCAGAACTTGGAATATGGGTTGCCCACGGAGAAGGAAAGTTCAGCTTTCCTGAACCAATCTCTTATTACAACGTTGCTTTAAGATACTCCTATGACGAGTACCCTGCAAACCCTAACGGATCTCCTGATAGAGTAGCCGGCATTTGCAGTAACGATGGCAGACATCTGGCCATAATGCCTCATCCTGAAAGATGTATATACCCCCACAATTGGGCTTATTACACTCGTAGCAGGATTGAAGACGAAATTACTCCATGGATTGAGATGTTCGTAAATGCAAAAAAATGGATTTTAAAATAATAATTATATGAAATCACAAAAACTACCAAAAATATTTGTACTTGATACAAATGTCATATTGCATGACTACAGAGCAATACAGAACTTTCAGGAGAACGATATTGTCATTCCGATTGTTGTTCTTGAAGAACTCGATAAATTCAAAAAGGGTGATGGAGCCATAAACTATAATGCGAGAGAATTCCTTAGAGAGATGGACAAAATAACTGATAACCAGCTTTTTGATAAAGGAATAAGGATTGGTCCGGGAAAAGGGCTTCTTAAAATCGAACTTGGGCATCCATTCAGTGAACAGATGTTACAGGCGTTTTTCGAGGATATTCCAGATCATAGAATATTGGCAACAACCCAATGGATCAAAGACCAGAATCCAGGCAGAATAGTTGCGCTTGTTACCAAGGACGTCAATCTAAGATTGAAAGCAAAAGCATTGTCAATAGATGCCCAGGATTATCTCACCGATAAAATTGCAGAGGAGAGAGTTGAAAACATAAAGAAAGAGGTTATCTATCTTGACGATGTCAGCAAAGACATAATTGACAGATTGTTTTACAAAGAGGATGGAGTTCCAGTCAAGGAGTTTAATTTAAATAAACTTCCGGCCAATCAACTTTTCTCCATTAAAAACCCAAACGGCAACAACAACATACTCGCAAGATACAGAAAAACATCCAACTCTGTAATAGGGATTAAAAGAGTCAGAGCATATGGAATTGACCCAAGAAATGATGAACAGACCTTTGCCCTTGATGCACTGCTTAATCCTGAAATCAAACTGGTTTCACTTACAGGCACTGCCGGAACAGGTAAAACATTACTTGCACTTGCAGCAGCACTGGCTCAGGAACAATATTTTGATCAGATACTCCTCTCCAGACCTGTAATTCCACTGCAAAACCAGGAAATGGGATTTCTTCCGGGAGATATTAAAGAAAAAATGGGTCCTTACATGCTTCCCTTATTCGATAACCTTGCCGTTATCCAGAAAGCATTCAAGCCTACCAGCAAGGAAGCAGTGAGGATAGAAGAGATGCTTAAAAGTGAAAAACTTCTGATATCTCCGCTAGCATATATCAGAGGGAGAAGTCTATCCGATTCGTTTTTTATCATAGATGAAGCACAAAATTTAACTCCTCATGAAGTCAAGACAATAATAACTCGTGCCGGTGAAGGAACTAAGCTTGTGTTTACAGGAGATATCTATCAAATCGATTCACCTTACCTCGACATGCATTCCAACGGACTGACACATTTGGGAGAAAAACTATACGGGCAAGAGTTATTCGAACACATTAATCTAGTCAAAGGTGAAAGAAGTGCTCTTTCGGAATTGGCCGGAAAATTGTTGTAAAAATTATTATATTTGCCCCCCTCATTTAAAAAAAGAAACCAATTATTTTTAACACATAACCTAATTTTATCACAATGTCTGATATTAAAAGAGTTTACCTTTTCGGCGGTAAAACAGCCGAAGGTGACGGTTCAATGAAAAATCTCCTGGGAGGCAAGGGCGCCAACCTGGCTGAGATGTGCAAACTTGGAATGCCTGTACCTGCAGGCTTTACAATAACAACAGAGACCTGTGCTGAGTACTACAAAAACAACATGCAATTTCCCGAAGGGCTCAAAGAAGAAGTTGATAAAGCTCTTGCAAAAACTGAAGCAATAATGAACATGAGATTTGGAGATAAAGATAATCCTCTTCTTGTTTCATGTCGTTCAGGTGCAAGAAGCTCCATGCCCGGCATGATGGAAACAGTACTGAATATTGGCCTTTGCTCCGAAACCATCCCAGGACTTATAAAAAAAACTCAAAATCCACGTTTTGTTTACGACGCATATCGTCGTTTGATAATGATGTATTCTGATGTAGTAATGGAAAAGGCAGAAAACATCGAACCTGCTGAAGGAATGGGCATACGCGTCCAACTTGACAGAATGCTCAATGAACTCAAGCAGAAAAAAGGCTACAAGAGTGATACTGATCTAACTACTGAAGATCTTATACAATTATGTGAAGATTTTAAAAATAAAATAATTGAAGTATTAGGAAAACCTTTTCCTGACAATGCATATGAACAATTGTGGGGAGGAATTGGTGCAGTTTTCAAATCATGGAACGGAAAACGTGCCATAGCATATAGAAGAATTGAAGGAATTCCTGATGAATGGGGTACTGCAGTAACTGTACAATCGATGGTTTTTGGCAATATGGGAGATAAATCTGCTACCGGTGTTGCTTTCTCAAGAAACCCGGCTACAGGAGAGGCAAAGTTTTACGGAGAATGGCTTATCAATGCTCAAGGAGAAGATGTCGTAGCAGGTATCCGCACACCTAATCCTCTTAATGAAGCTACCAAAAATGAGCATAACAGACATCTGTCATCTCTTGAAACAGCCATGCCATCAGTTTATGCAGAACTTTTCGAAATCCAGAAGAAACTTGAACAACATTTCCACGACATGCAGGACATCGAATTCACAATTCAAGACGGAAAATTGTGGATGCTTCAATGCCGCGTTGGCAAAAGAACAGGCTTGGCAGCTCTGAACATGGCCATGGATATGCTCCAAGAAGGATTGATAGACGAGAAGACAGCTGTCATGAGAGTAGCTCCAGTACAACTTGACGAACTTCTTCATCCTATTTTGGATCCCGCAGCCGAAAAGGTTGCAAATGTTGTAGCCAAAGGACTGCCTGCAGGTCCTGGCGGCTCAGTAGGGGAAATTGTCTTCACGGCAGAAACCGCAGTTGAAGCTGCAAAAAAAGGTAAAAAAGTTATTCTTGTACGTGAAGAAACCAATCCAGAAGATGTTGAAGGCATGCGTGCCGCTGATGGTATTCTTACAGCAAGAGGAGGCATGACATCTCATGCAGCTCTTGTTGCAAGAGGATGGGGTAAATGTTGCATTGTGGGTTGCGATTCACTTCATATAGATTTACATTCAAAAAAAATGACCATTAATGGTAAAACATATAGCGAAGGCAGTGTTTTCAGTTTGAATGGGAGTAAAGGTTTTGTTTATGACACTGCTATTTCAACCGTAAACGCTTCAGAAAACCCTCGTTTTGTCGAATACATGAAGATTGTAGACAAATATAGAGTTCTTGGGGTCCGTACAAACGCAGACACACCAGAAGATGCACAAAATGCTATTGATTTTGGCGCAGAAGGTATTGGGCTATTCAGGATTGAACATATGTTTTATGGCAAAAATTCAGAACAACCTTTGGCTAAGCTTCGTAAAATGATTTTGTCAAAGACTGAACAGGAGCGTATAATAGCATTAAACGAACTTGAGCCATACATGAAGAACTCAGTCAAAAACACAATGAAAGTGATGGATGGTAAACCTGTTACTTTCAGACTTCTCGACCCACCTCTCCACGAGTTTGTTCCTCAAGCTTTCGAGAAACAGTTAGAATTGGCTAATGAGCTAGGAATAAGTGTGGATGAAATTAAAAAAAGAGGAGAGTCGCTTCATGAAGTTAACCCTATGATGGGGCACAGAGGTGTTCGCCTTGCAATAACCTATCCTGAAATCAGTGCAACACAGTACCGTGCCATTTTTGAAGCTACTGCAGAATTGATCAAAGATGGATACAATCCTCAACCAGAGATTATGATCCCTGTCACAATTTCCGTAAAGGAGCTGGACTTCCAGAAAGTTATATGCGACAAAATACATGCAGAGGTTGAGACCAAGACCGGAACAAAAATAAACTACCTTTATGGAACTATGATTGAAATTCCTAGAGCCGCTCTTCTTGCTGACGAAATGGCAAAAACTGCCCAGTTTTTCTCTTTTGGAACAAATGATCTTACTCAGATGACATACGGTTTTTCGAGAGATGATATAGGAGCTTTTATGGGTGATTATATTGAAAAAAAGATTATACCTTTTGATCCATTTCAGACACTTGACATTGAAGCGGTAGGCAAATTGGTTGACATGGGTGTTAAAGGCGGTCGTAAAACCAATCCAAAATTAAAAATTGGAATTTGTGGAGAACATGGAGGAGATCCTGCCTCTATTGAATTCTGTCACTCTGTTGGCATGAATTATGTTTCCTGTTCACCATTCCGTGTTCCTATAGCAAGACTTGCAGCCGCACAGGCTGCTATCAAATTTTCCAAGTAAATTATATAATAATCTTAACAATTTTTGCAGGAGCCGGAAAGTAAACCTTTACCGGCTCTTTAAGTCTCAATAAGCAGTATCAATAATAAAACAATGAAAAAGGTTTTATCAATAATTTTAATTATTTTCGCATTTGTAAACATAGTTTTAGCACAAACTAATCATGGCCCAAACAAAGACACTCCTGTTTTCAAAGAGATTTCCGGTCTTGAAGTGGTAAAAAGCGTATATCCAAACGCTGTAGCGGTAGAAAAAAGTAAAGGTGACTGGTTTAATATAGTCGATAAGGAGAAAAAAGTACTTGGTTTCTGTCTCTCAAGTAAGCCATATTCCGAAGATATTAAAGGATATAACAACACGACTCCGGTAATTGTGATTACAGATAAAAACAAGATAATTAAAAAAGTAGCTATTCTCAGTAACTGGGAAACTGCTGCTTACCTAAAGAGACTTGAAAGACAGAATTTCTTCAATACATGGAATGGACTTAAAGTGTCGGAAGCCACTAATAAAAAACCTGCAGTCGATAGTTATTCGGGTGCAACATATACCGCCACTTCCATTTCAAAAAATGTTGAACTTATTCTGAGCAGAGCGGCAAAATACTGAACTTAAAAATATGAGTAAACTTTCTAAATCTATCATTGGCGTTTTATTGCTTGCTGCAACGCTTATTATTACATTTAGAGCAATTGACCATGAACCGGTAGATGATCTTTCTTTTCAAGGAAAAACAGTAGCCATTATTGAAAACTCAGGTTGTATGGTATGCCACAGTGAGGATCCAAAATTGCCATGGTACAACAAAGTACCACTTATTGGCAACAAAATCAGAAACGATTCTAAAAAGGGGCTTTCAAGCATAAACCTCCGTCCCTATTATGAATCCGTTCTGGAAGCAGGCCTCATTGATAAAAATGCAGCCATAAGAATTGACAGTGTCCTTATTTCCCGAACAATGCCTCCTACCTCTTATACCATTTTAAGACCAGGGT
>JAHDPK010000016.1:0-47838 GCA_018434395.1 Bacteroidales bacterium
ACGTTGATAGGCTGCAGGTGTAAAGGCAGTAATGTCAAAGCCGAGCAGTACTAATAACCCGAACGCTTTCTATTTTAAGGTTTTTTTCATTCTTCTCTCTCATTTACATACTATACCGCGAAAGCGAGCAATATAATGCAGTCTGACATGACGATCAGATTGCGAGTCAGGCTGGATTTTGCAAGGCTCAGCGAAGCCGTACGATGGAGTTTACTTATGGTAAATGACAGAAGGACGGCAAGCGAGAAACGCAGCAAAATACAGAAATGACGAAGCAAGCTTAAGGTGGCTATAGCGACGGGGATCCACCTCTATCCATTCCGAACAGAGAAGTTAAACCCGTTTGCGCCGATGGTACTGCTAAACCAAGTGGGAGAGTAGGTAGCCGCCATCTTTTTAAAAAGAGGTGTCCAGAAAGTTTTGGACACCTCTTTTTTTATTTAAATTTGAAGAATACAAATAATTACTAACTATAGTGATGAGAGAAACAGTTGAGAGGATCTTCCGTGAACTACAAGATTTTAAGGATGATGCCAAAGTTGCCGATTATATTCCGGCTTTAGCGAAAGTAAATCCTGATTCGTATGCAATCTCAGTATCAATACTGGGAAAAGAAAATATATCTGTAGGAGATTATTCTGCAAGGTTTTCAATTCAGAGTATTTCTAAAGTATTTGCACTTACACTGGTAATTAAAACTATTGGCGATGAAATCTGGAATTATGTAGGTCGCGAACCTTCAGGAACTGCATTTAATTCTTTGATACAGATAGAATTGGAAGAAGGAATTCCAAGAAATCCATTTATTAATGCAGGAGCCTTGGTTGTGATAGATAGATTAATTGATATTTATAATGATCCATATGAAAAAATATTAAGCATGGTTAGAGAGTTAAGTGGTAACTCACAAATTGATTTCGATAGCGAAGTAGCTTATTCTGAGATTGAAAACTCTCACCGAAATTTATCATTGGTGCATTTGATGAAAGGATTTGGTAATATCCACAATAGTCCCGATAAAATAATAGACCTGTACTCGCACTGTTGTAGCCTCTCAATGTCAACGGAGGAATTATCGCAATCTTTTCTTTTTCTTGCTAATGGTGGAATTAATCCATTTTCGGAAAAAGTTGTGTGCAGCTATAGAAATGCTAAAAGAATAAATGCCTTGATGCTTACTTGTGGCTTATATAATGAATCAGGAGATTTTGCCTATCGTGTTGGGCTGCCAGGAAAAAGTGGTGTTGGTGGAGGCATAGTTGCTGTTATGCCTGGCAAACTTTCAGTTGCAGTATGGTCTCCTAAATTGAATTTAAATGGAAATTCATCCCTTGGAATTGAAACACTTGAACGATTTACAACTTATTTGGGAACTTCTGTTTTCTAATAATTTAATAGAATTATGAAGGATATTATTATTTTTTTGAATGATCTAAATAAGAACAATAATAGAGAGTGGTTTGAATCTCATAAACAGGAGTATAAACGCATTCAGAATATTTTTAACAATTTTGTCGAAAAGCTGATAGAAGGTATTTCTGTGTTTGATCAATCTGTAAAAGGACAGAGTGTTAAGAGTTGTACATATAGAATATACAGAGATGTTCGATTTACAAAAGATAAATCTCCATATAAACCTTATATGGGTGCATTTATTTCCCCGAAAGGCAAATGTGGAGGATATTCAGGATATTATTTTCATATTGAAGCAGAAGGAGCAAATTATATCGGAGCAAATATTCTGTCTGTTGGGATTTATAAACCGGAGCCAATCGTATTAAAAAGCATTAGAGAGGAGATTATGCTGAATGGGGAGGAATTTATGAACACCATAGCACTTGCCAATGATTTCATTTTGGATCAAAGCTCTTCTCTTAGGAAAATACCTGCAGGTTATCCAAAAGAAAATCCATATGCCACATATCTTAGGAATAAAGATTATCTCTTGATTAAAAAAATTGAAAATAAAGAAATTGTAGGTGATCAATTACTTGATTTTGTTTTAGGAAGCTATAAAAAAGCAGCTCCGTTCAATTTTTGGCTGAACAGAGCTGTGGAATATGCTTATGAAACATTCTAAAGTTCCCAGCCAAGTGCACTGGCTCCAAGTATGGCTGCATCAGACTCTTTAAGTTGTGAAAAAATAATTTTAACTTTATTTTTCCACAGTGGTAATAAGTTGGCATTCATGTGTTTCTCAATAGGGTTGAGAAGCAAATCTCCGGCTTTAGCAAGTCCACCGAAGAGAATTATCGCCTCCGGTGAGCTAAATGCCACAAAATCAGCAAATGCTTCTCCTAATTTTTGTCCAGTGTATTCAAACACTTTTATTGCAAGTTCATCACCATTGCTTGCAGCTTCAGAAACGTCTTTTGAGGTTATTGGTTCTGTGAATTCTCTCAAAAGACTTGGTTCCTTACTCATTTCAAGCCATTCTCTGGCAGTTCTTGCAACGCCTATTGCGGATGCATAGGTTTCAAGACATCCTGTTCTGCCACAATTACAAAGTCTTCCATTGTATCTTACAGAGGTTGTATGTCCTAATTCTCCCGCAAAGCCATCATGCCCATATACGACTTCCCCATTAATTACAATGCCACTTCCAACTCCTGTACCAAGTGTTATCATAATAAAATCCTTCATTCCTTTAGCTGCACCATAAGTCATTTCTCCTACAGCTGCTGCATTTGCATCATTAGTCAATGCAACAGGAATCCCAATCTTATCTGCAACCATTCTGGCAAAAGGTATGGAATTGGACCCTCCCCAAATTATATTAACGGCATTTTCGATAGTTCCGGTGTAATAATTGCCATTTGGTGCACCTATTCCAATTCCTCTGATCTGTTGAATGCCTCCAATTGATTTGGCAAGAGAGATAACTGACTCACAAAGTTCATCGATAAAAGGAGTGACGTCTGTGTATTTATCTGTACGGATGATGCTTTGAGCCAATACATTACCTCTGGCATCAACTATCCCTGTTTTAGTTGTCTGTCCTCCTATATCAATTCCTACTACATAAGGTTTACCCATGATAATTATGTTAAGGTTAATCAATTATTCTACAACAATATCTTTGTTTACATTTTTTGAACCAATCAAAGCATAGAATAGCATGTAAGCAATTCCGGCAAAAACAATCCAGTAACTGTTAATAAATCCTGAAACATCAGCAAGCCATCCTTGAATTGCTGGTAAAATTCCTCCTCCGCAAACCATCATCATAAAAATACCTGAAGCTACTGCTGTGTATTTCCCAAGCCCTGAAGTGGCTAAATTAAATATACTGCCCCACATAACTGATGTGCACAAACCACATAAAATCAAAAACATGATATTAATAGGAACAAGAGCCCATCCAAAAGATATATCTGATCTGAAAACAGGCATATTTACCATAATATCGAGTGGCATGGTTATAGCCATGAGAACGAGAATCAAGCCAATAATAGTTGTAGTGACAAGCATTGTTTTGCTTGAAACTATGCCTCCGATTGTTCCTCCGAGGAGGCGGCCGCACAGCATTAGAAACCAGTATGTACCAACAACTGTTCCGGCAACAACAGGATCTATTCCTAATCCTCCTGATGAAACATCTGAGGTCATAAAAAGATTAGTGATATTTGGAATACCAACTTCCACTCCAACATATATGAATATTGCAATTATTCCCAATACAAAATGGCGGAATGAGAATGCACTGTGTGAATCCCTTGTGCTTCTTTTTTCTTTTGAAATGAATGGTTGTGGTATATCAACAAAGTATAGGACAATAAATGTAATTACGAAAATGACCATTACAAGATACAAGGCAGGATTTGCTTTTGCAATTGTTCTGGAAGCTTCGTCAGATCCCATCAGGTATCCTATAAAAACAGGAACAATTGTGGCACCGATAGAGTTTATCGACCCTCCAAACTGAATTAGTTGATTTCCTTTTTTCTCATTAGCTCCCAATCCGTTCAACAATGGGTTTACAACAGTATTCAACATGCACATTGATAGTCCTGAAATAAAAGCTCCTGTGATATATACACTAAAACTTTCAAGCTGTCCTGACAAATAAGTAATTGTCACACCTATGAAACCTACAACTATTGCCGTTAAGGCTGTTTTTTTATAACCTATTTTTTGCAATATAAGTCCAGCGGGTATGCCCATAAAGGCATAAGCAATAAAATTGGCCAAATTTCCAAGTTGTGAAAGAAGATTACTAGCTCCAAATTGATTCTTGACTATAACGCCCATGGGATTTTGCAATCCTGTGACGAAAGCAATAATGAAAAATAATGAAAACATCATTGCAATCGGCAATGCATAACTTTTTTTCTTTGTGTTGTCCATCAATGTATATAGTTTAAGTATTATAATGTCAAAGATAATAATTTGCATTTATTTTTTGAATTTTGTTATTACAACAAAATCGGGAAGAAAACAGAAAGGTGTTGGAGTAACATTTACCTCTACTGTTGCAGCTGAACAAGCTGGTTACTGGCCGGCATTTCAAAAAATTTATGGTTCAGGCAGCGATATGGGACTCAATGAGTTCTGTTTTTGGACTCTCACTTCTGCTGAAACAGGTTTGGAAGATAATCCAGTAAGAAATATTTCACGTTATGCATGGGGTGAAAAATTTGATCCTAATAAAATGCGTTATCAATATGAAGGAAAGAATTGGGAAACAGGGTTGATTGTAAGAACACCTTTTGTTTATAAAGATGATTGGTTTACAGGCATTTTCCAAACAGGACTTACTACTACAAATGTTATATCAGTAAATGGCAGCAATGGCGAAGGTACTAATGTGCGCTTTTCAGTAACCAATACTGACAATGACTGGATTCTTCCAAATACCGGTTACAAAAGGTCAATTACTATAGAACAGACAGTGATAATATGCCTATGGCTGGCTATCATCAAACTACTGTCATGTATGATCTTATGTGGGGTTAAAATAACAACTCCATGAAAAATTGGAAAGACGAATATTTCCTTGGAAGATTTAATGCCATAAACAGAAATTCTACATATTCCGAAAATGGCAATAGTCTTGTTTTTGCAGGTACAGGCTCATACAATCCATATAGAGTGCTTTATGAAGAATTGAATACAACTGATCAGGACCGTGTTTTTGGTTCTGCAAATCTTAATATTAAGTTTTCAGAACATTTGACTTTAGATTTAAGAGGTGGTTTGGACTTTGGCAATGAGTTTCGTACACAAAGGAAGCCCAAAATGACTTATGGGTGGGAAAATGGTTTTTACAGAGAACAATCTCTTGTGAACTATGAGTCCAATATGGACTTTCTTTTAAAATATCAGAACAATTTTTTAGATAATAGGCTAACCATTACTAGGGCTTTTGGTGGTAATAATATGGTGACAACATACAGAAGAAATGATGTTGAGTTGGCTGAGCTTGATATTGATGGTGTATATAATACTTCAAATGTTCCATCAGGGATTTATCCAGATCCGTATACTTATAGAAGTAAAAAGATAGTGAATAGTTTATATGGTTTTGCAACAATCGGTTGGGAAGACAAGTACTTTTTAGATATAACCGGACGTAATGACTGGTCGAGTACACTAGCAAAAGATAACTGGTCTTATTTTTATCCTTCTATATCTGCTAGTATTTTGTTAGATAAAGTATTTGACTTCACAACAAATCTTCCGGAAATTACTTATGCGAAGCTTCGTCTGTCATGGGCCAATGTCGGCAATGACACATCTCCTTATCAACTTGACCAATATTATTCTGCTTCTTCAATCAGTGGAGGTTATACTCTTCCTTCAACAATTATGAACCCAATGATTAAACCTGAGAATGTAGAAAGTTGGGAAGTTGGTCTTGAAACTAAATTTCTCCAGAATCGTTTAGGTTTTGATATTACCTTTTATAATTCATCCACTACAAACCAAATTGTTGCTGTTGATGTTGATCCGATTGTTGGAGCATCAGCAATGAAGATAAATGCAGGAGAGATAAGCAACAAGGGTATTGAGCTTGCAATTAATGCAACCCCTGTAAAAACCAAGGATTGGACTTGGAATATAAATGCTAACTGGTCAACAAATAAGAATAAACTGGTGTCATTACAAGATGGATGGGATCCAACGCAACCACTTGAAACAGATATGGGTACAACAATTGGTGGCAGACTTCATGTTTATTCTTATGTTGGTGAAGAGATGAACAAATTATACGGTTTCGGACTCAAAAGAGCTCCAGAAGGATCCTACTATGTTGATGCAAATGGTAATAACGTCGATTGTTCAGGTCAGGTATTAATTGATGCATCTACAGGACTTCCATCTTTGACTAGTTCTGCAGATGTTTGTCTTGGAAATGTCAATCCTGACTGGAAAGGTGGATTAAATACTTCAATTAGATATAAAAGAATAACTTTAAATATGGCATTTACATATCAGTGGGGAGGCCACAGGTTTTCTGTAACTAATGGTATTCTCTCCTATCAAGGGAAATTGAAAAATTCTCTGGATGGAAGATATGACGGCAAGGTGGCAGAAGGAGTAAATGTCATATCTACAAATGAAGACGGCTCCTATGTATGTGCACAAAATAACACAATCACGAGCAGTATTTATACATACTATCAGGCATTGACGCTAGATCGTTACAATGGAGAAGCTAATACCTTCGATACATCATTCCTTAAATTTAAAGAGGCAAGACTTGAATATTCATTACCTGAAACTCTTTGTAAAAAGGTTGGTTTTCTTCAAGGAGCTTCAATAGCAATATTTGCAACAAACATATTTTCTTGGGATAATTGGCCACAATTTGATCCTGAGGCAGGTATGTTGCAAGGAACAAATGTTTTTAACGGCATTGAAACCGGTGCGTTTCCAATGACACGTTCATATGGTGTTAATTTAAGACTGCAATTCTAAAGCATAAGAGGAAATAAGATGAAAAGAATATTTATCATATCTGGAATAGCTCTTCTTGGAGTCATGGGTTCTTGTACAAAAGACTTTGAAGAGACAAATACAAACCCTAACAAAGCAATTGTAGGCATGATTCAAGCATCAGGAATGTTTGAACCATTATTATATAATTCTGCAAACAATTGGCTTAACGATACCTGGTATTACAATAATGAATTAGTTCAGTTTACTGCTCATACCGGAGGTGTGACTCGTAGAGAACATCAGTATTATCTTGAAGAATCAAGAGATTGGGGAGGATTCTGGAATTTCTATGCAAATTACGGCAATAATACTGATCATATGCATGAACTTGCCGTAAAGCAAGGAGATAAATCTCTTGAAGCAATTGCTTTAACCTTTAAAGTGCTCTTTTTTTCAAACATGACCGATATGTTTGGAAGTGTTCCATATGAAGATGCTTTTTCAGGTCGTAAGATTGGAGGAACCTTAACTCCCAAGTTCAACACTCAAAAGGATATATATCAATTTTTGTTTGAAGATTTAGAAAACGCAAATGATATTTATGCCCAGAATCCTATTTTCCTAAATCCGAGTATGGATGGAATGTATGGTGGGAATATGACAAAGTGGAGGAAATTTAATAATTCTCTCTATTTAAGATTGCTTTGCAGAGTTAGCGGTCGTTCAGAAATGAATGTTGGAGCAAAAATGACAGAGATTATTACTAATCCTTCGAAGTATCCTATTTTTACCTCAAATGCTGATAATGCAACTGTAAAATTTTCCGGTGTAGACCCTTATATAAACACATTTGGTACAACTACCGAAAGCGATTTTACTAAGAGTGGAAGAAAGTTAACTAGACAGCTTATAAGTATGACTGTAGTTACAGAAAATGGCAATCAGATATATGTTGATCCCCGTCTTCCTATCATTGGCAAAAAAAATACCGTAGCTTCTGACAATCCTTACAATATCTGGATTGGTACCAAGTCAGGTTGTACAGATCTTGAAAGGGCTACTGTAGACAGAGGTACTTCGTGGTTGAATTATAAGGTGTTTTGCAGAAAGGATGCGACTGCAACATTTATGGATTATGCAGAGATTCAGTTTATTCTCGCGGAAGCTGCTCTTAAGAATTTAATAAGTGGAGGTGCTTCTGTTGCAAAAAACCATTACGAAGCAGGAGTTAGAGCTTCGATGGAAAAATGGTCTGCACTTGGCGCTTACAGTGAGACCCCAACATCTATTTCTTCAGCAGAGATTAATACTTTTCTTTCGTCAAAACTTGGTTCTTGGGATTTAGCCTCAAACAAAGAAGAGCTTATAGGTAATCAAAAATATCTTGCACTCTTTTGGATAGGTATGGAAGCATACCATGAATATCGAAGAACAGGATATCCAATACTTACTATTGGAGAAGGCACTGTATATAATGACAATGTATTCCCTACAAGATTTGGTTATCCTCCAACAACTGTTTCCACCAATTCTGCTAATGTTGCAATTGCCCTTGAGCAGATGGGAGGGCCAAACAACATGAAGACACCAGTATGGTGGAGTAAGCAGGCCATTCAATCTGGATTGTAATTAATTATTATTGAAACGGTCATGAATAGATTCCTGGGCATAGTATTGTTTCTCACATTTTCACTTTCTCTGTTTGGAAGAGATATTTCAGGCGTAGTTGATTCTGATGGGAAAGGTCTTAAGAATGTCGTTGTTACCGATGGTTTTAATTTCACTCAAACTAATGAAAATGGAGTCTTTAAACTAAATGTTTCAACAGAGTCTGAATTTGTTTATATTTTTATTCCTTCTGGGTACAGGGCTGTTACCAAAGAGGGAATATCTCAATTTTTTAAAAGGATTGACCAGCAATCTGAAAATTTACATTTTGAATTAAATAAAATTCCTGATTGTAATGAGTATGTTCTTATAGCTGTAGGAGATCCTCAAACAAAAACTGTCGAGCAGTATAATATCTTCGAGCAGACAGTTATCTCTGATTTAAAGTCAACGATTGACGGATATATTAAAAAAAATGTAATTCCTGTTACTGTTTATTTAGGTGATGTCGTTTGGGATAATATGAAACTTTTTGATCATCATAAGCAAGGTATCTCCAAACTTGGCACTCCGGTTTACTCAGCAATTGGGAATCATGATTATCAGAAAGAACTTATAGGAGATATTAATTGCGGTAAGTCTTTTGGTAACTGTTTCGGACCTGCATATTATGGATTTGTTCTTGGCAAAAACTATGTTATTGTTCTTGATAATATAATCTATAATACAAACAAACAGTATATTGAGGATGTATCACAATCTCAGATAGAGTGGCTTAAAGGATATCTTAAGTTTGTTCCGAAAGATGCAGAAATTTTCATAGTTATGCATGCACCTGTGAATAAACCCTGGATAGATAATTACAGGCTTTCGCCGGGACATCAACAGATCCTGAATATTTTATCTGATTATAAATTGAGTTTTATTACAGGCCATACTCATATTAATAATAATCTTGATATTATTCCCGGGGTCATGGAACATAATGTTGCTTCTTCATGTGGTGCATTTTGGAAATCATTTTACTGTATGGATGGAACTCCTTCCGGCTATCAGATTTTTGAATTTAATGAAAATGAGTGTAGTTGGTATTTTAAAACAATTGGGAAGGATAGAAGTTATCAGATGGAACTTTATAAACCAGGTTCATTTTCAAACATGTCAGATGCTGTTGTGGCAAAAGTCTGGAATTGGGATCCGTTATGGAAAGTTGAATGGTATGGGAATGGAATGTATATGGGTGAGATGAAACAATTCAAATCAACAGATCCAAAATACATTAGTGATATGGAGAAACTTATTGAAAAAGGGAAACTAACAAGACAGGAGTTTGAAAAAGCAAATTACTTAAAACCTCGTCTTTCTCAATTCTTTTTTGCGGCTTTTCCTTTGAAAGGTATCCGGGAGATTAAAGTAGTGGTTACAGACCGCTTCGGAAACACATACAATGATATAATATTAAATTAATAAATACTTTACTTATGAAAAAGAGATTTCACATACTGCTCCTGATGGTTGTCGCTCTTTTCACTTCATGTGATAAGGAGAATTCTGACGATTCCGGAGAGCCGTATTTCATCTTTAAAGATGCTACAGAATCAACCACCCCTACCGGATATGATGTAGCATTTACAGGAAATTCCTCAGGTTTGCCATTCGTAATAAGATCAAACAGACCTTGGAAAATTGTTGCAACTGAACAAGATACATGGGCAAGATTTTTTCCTGATGAAGGAGAGGATGACGGCATTGTCAAATTAATCGTATCTGAGAATAAGACATTTGTTAATAGGCAGATGAGTTTTAAATTTATAGTTGACGGCGAAGAACAGCCTGTTCTTTTTACTGTTACACAAGCAAAGGCTATTCCATTTTTGACTATTTCAAACATTGATGGTAAAAAAATCAGTCAGCTTGAACAGACTTTTACCATTAATGTCAAATCAAACGTAGAATATACTTTTACTACTGATGCTTCTTGGTTGACCTTTGTATCGCAAAGTGTTGGTGTCACAAGCACAGATCTTACATTTTCAGTTACTGCAAATGATGCAATTGATTCAAGAGAAGGTAATATATTATTTTCATGTTCACAGTTCCCTGAGTTGAATGCAATACTTAAGGTTATTCAGGAGGGTAAAGGTGAAGGGACTGTTGTTCTTTTTGACGATTTTTCATGGGCTAAATATAGCACTACTATTTTTTACAGTACAACCGATGCTAAGAGATATGATGCCTGGACTGATGAGGAGAGAGCTCGAGGATGGACTACTACTCCTAATGTCTTTTCTAAGAATGAACCTCTTCTGTATGCATGTTATGGTTTTTTGAAGATTGGAAAGACAACTTATGGAGGAGATCTTATTTCCCCTGCATTAAATGCTCTTCCAGCAGGCAGTCATAATCTTCTTGTCAAGTTTAAGGCTGTACCTTATATGACAGCAGCTGGGACCAAAGATGATAATTATTTACAAATAATTATCATGGGTCCGGGAACTGCAAGTGTTTCTCAGTTTGTAATAGATAACTGGCCAAATTATACAACTGATCCGACTTGCACCGCCATATGGACTGACCCTAATACAGAGCGCTCATTTACAATTACGGGAGCTACCTCTGAAACTAAGATAAAGTTTTTGGGGGGTGATTATAATCTTTCGGGAGTAGGAGCTGGTAAGAATAGGATTTTCTTAGATGACATTAAAGTTCTTATTCCTAATTAGTTTGTTAGTAATTATTGAGGCGGGAAAAGGGTGTTTGAAATTAAGTTTCATTCACCCTTTTTCTATTATTCTTTTTTTTATAATTTTGAATTGATTAAACTGAACAATAATTATTTATGAAAAGATTTGAATTTATTTTTCTATTGCTTTGCTTTATTTTAATAAAAAATAGCAGTATAGCGCAAAATGTCTCTACAGTTAAAAATGCAGGGAATTGGGCAATAGCGCTCCACGGTGGAGCAGGCTCACTTTCACCAAATCTTTCTCCAGAAAAAATCAAGTTATTGGAAGAGCATATGATTAAAGCTCTCTCACTTGGTGAAAGTGTTCTAAGAGATGGAGGAAAGAGTCTTGATGCTGTTCAAGTTGTCGTTACTTATCTTGAAGATTGCCCCCTGTTTAATGCAGGAAAAGGTGCTGTTACAAATTTACAAGGCATTCACGAGCTCGATGCTGCGATAATGGATGGTTCCAATTTAAAAGCTGGTGCAGTTGCCGGGGTAAAAGATATAAAAAATCCGATTAAAGCTGCAAGACTTGTTATGGACAGCACAAAACATGTACTTCTTATAGGAGAAGGTGCATCGGAGTTTGCTAAAAGTCAAGGTTTAGAGATCGTTGATAATTCATATTTTTCCACAGACGAGAGGATTGAACAGAATCAAAAAATAAAAGAGGGATCTGAGAAGCCATACCCTGGTGGTACTGTCGGTTGTGTTGCTCTTGATGTTAATGGAAATCTTGCAGCAGCTACTTCCACTGGAGGAATGTCAGGTAAAAAATGGGGCAGGGTAGGAGATGTACCTGTTATTGGAGCCGGAACATATGCAAACAATCAAACCGTGGCTGTGTCAGGTACGGGACATGGAGAGTTGTGGATACGGAGAGTGGTTGCTTTTGACATTTCTGCACTTATGGATTATAAAGGTTACTCACTCGAAGAAGCAGCCAACGAAGTAATATTTAAGAAAATATCCCCAATGGGAGGTTCGGGCGGAGGAATAATAGCTGTAGATAAAAATGGTAATATATCCATTGTGTTCAATACTGGCACGATGAATAGAGCATGGTCTAAATCTGACGGATCATGCGGTGTAGGAGTACTTAAAGGTGACGATAGAAATTTCAAGAGATAAACTAAAATATTATTTTTTTGCTATCCGTCCAGAATCATTGACCATTTGTTTTATTTTATTAAGAAAAGTTTTATTTGACAGTATCTTTTCCATATTTAAATGAATTCGGAATTGCCAATAATTATTTGGATCTGACGGATCGTTGATGCGTTCCTCTTTGGGATTATCTCTTCTTGTATTCTTATTTAGAGACATCCAGTCCTGAATGGGTAAAATTGCCATCATGGAAGAGGATTCAAGATGTTGGCGGATAATTTCCTGACATATTGCTATTTTACATGATTTAGGAGCTTTATGCGTAAAATGTAAATAACTGTGATAATAAATCTCTTTTTCTTTACCAAGAGTTTCCCACCACTCTCTTAGAGTGCTGATATCATGTGTGCTGGTAGAACATACTGAAAAATAGCTGTATGTATCGGGATTTCCAAATAAGACATTATTATTTTTTGGCATTCTCTGGATCTCAAGTGACAATATTCGAAGTTTGCCCATAACATCAGGTACACATGAAGGTATCATTCCAAGATCTTCGCCACAGGCAAGCATTCCTGTTGCAGAAATCAGAGGGGGAAGTTTTTTTATTGCACTTTGATACCATAAATCATTATTTCGCCTGTAGAAAAAATCGCTATAAAGTCTATTGTAATTTTCTCTTTCTTTATTTGTCAGTTTATTATATCTACTAGTAAATTGCGCCATAATTCTCGGGTGATACTTATCAGTAGCATATGGATCTTGTACGAATAGTACATCTGTCGAATTTAAATCATCAAGTAAAATATGACTGTAATCTTTTTCAACATCAATATGTAATCCATAACTTTCTATTTCTTCTTTTGAAAAAGGAAGTGCCGGATTGAAATGACCCATTATACTACTTTTGAAAGGAAGAGGAATTTCCCAAATTCTAAAGAAACCCAGGATATGATCAATTCTATATGCGTCGAAAAAAGATTCCATATTCATTAATCGTCTTCTCCACCACACATAGCCTTCAATTTCAATGTTACTCCAATTATAGGTAGGAAATCCCCAATTTTGTCCATTTTCAGAAAAAGAATCAGGTGGAGCTCCGGCTTGCTGGTTTATATTGAAGATATGAGGCTCAGACCAAGTTTCAACAGAAAAAGAGTTAACTCCTATTGGGATATCTCCTTTAAGAATTATACCTTTTTCAGTTGCATATTTATGTACTTTTTTAAGCTGTATATAGAGATGAAATTGAACATAATAATGTAAATTAATGCCATTTGCAAAATCAGTATCTTCTTCGATTGCCTTAATAATTGCATTGTTATCATATACTGAGTATTCTGGCCATAATTTGAAATCAGGCGTTTTAAATTTATCTCTTAAAAAGCTGAAGGTTGCATATGGTAAAAGCCAGTCGAAATTTTGTTTTAAAAACTTTTCGAACTCTGCGCTATTTTTAACATTTTGCCAATTCTCCTCAAAACTTTTCTTCAAATATGACCATTTTAATTCATCAACACCTTCATAATCAATTGCTTTTAATGCGTTCAGTCTTCTGGATTTCTTAGTATAATTTTTCAAAAATTCAGAATCATGCAATTGTCCCAACTCTTTTAAATTGATATATAGTGGATTTAGGGCAAATACAGAAATAGGGCTGTATGGATACGAGTCTTGCCAGGAATGAGTTAAAGTTGTGTCGTTGACCGGAAGTAATTGAAGAATTGATTGGTTTGTCATGGAGAGAAAGTCAATCATCAAATAAAGAGAACCAAAATCGCCGATTCCATCATCATTTATTCTTCTTAAAGAAAAAACAGGGACAGCTGTTCCACATATTCTGATCTTTTTTATTGGAAGGTTAATACCTCTGTGAGTTCTAATAATAAGAGTCGGTCTGGACAGGTCAGTAATATTGAGTTTTCTATTTTCTCCTTCTTCCCAAATAAAATCTCCAGTGAGTCTTGATTTAACAATAAATTTATATTCAAAATGATCAGGAAGCAACTTTGTGTCAAGATAGACAGTAAAACTTCCATCACCGTCAGGGTACAGTGTAACTGCTCTTTCAGGCGACCAGAAACCAAGATAATCAGTTGAACCCACAATGCATAGGTCTTCTTCTTTAGCAATGTTGGTTACTGAGGCTCTGATAATAAGATTTTTATTTTCTGTTTTTTGATAATTAGTATCTGTTCTATTAAGAAGTACCTTTCTAATTGCATTGGACATGAATGGTGTCTCATCACTAAAATTTTGCCATTCATCCATAAGGGAATATTTTACAAATCCCTGATGTTTGAAAAATCTTGGAGGAGAAGATTCACAAAAAATGTTGTTAGAATCATCTATGATAATATAAGAATAAGAAAAATCCTCTGAAGAATCTATTTCAATTTCTTTGCTCCAGTAAAAATTGTCGAAATTCAGAGGAATAGCTTCTCTAAGATTGGCATTGCCTAGTTCGGAAATATTACCAGTAACAAATAGTCTTTCACCCCACTTTGTCGTATAATGTATAGTGAAGTTAACTAACATATGATCATGAACAATCTGTTAAAATAATTACAAATTTAACGAAATTTTGAGACCAATTAAAGCTTCGCCACTTCCTTAATTCATTATCTTTGTAACGACATTAACTATAAAATGAAAATAGCGCTCTGCCAGACTACTACAGTTTGGGAAGATATACATACAAATCTGGTTAACAGTCAGACAATAGTTGAAGAGTTGTTTGAAAAGTCTCCCAATACAGATATAATAATTTTTCCCGAGTTTTTTACTACTGGTTTTTCTGTTGAAAACAACAGTATTGCAGAAGACATAAATGGACCTTCTGTAGAATGGATGAGAGAAATGAGCGAGAAATATTCTGCTGCTTTTTTAGCATCAATTCCTATTTTTCAAAATGGTAAATATTTCAACAGGGCTTTTTTTGTCTCTCCAGAAAAAGAATGGTATTACGACAAAAGGCATTTGTTTAGTTATGGAGGTGAAAACAGACTTTATTCACAAGGGGAGAAAAGGGTTATAGTAAATTACAAGGGTTGGAGGATACTCCTTCAGATTTGTTACGATTTGAGATTTCCGGTCTGGTCCAGAAATGTTGCTCTGGGATATGACTTAATAATAAATGTTGCCAATTGGCCTTCCTCTCGAGAATCGGTAGTACCATCTTTGGTGAGAGCCAGAGCAGCCGAAAATTTATCTTATTATGCTTTTGTAAACAGGGCAGGAGAAGATCCAAACTGTCAGTATAACAGAATTGGTTTTGTTTCGAATTTTAAGGGAGATAAAATCCCACCAGTTCTTGTTGATGACAAAAATGGGATTTGGACTATCTATGACTTAGATTTAGATAGTTTGAGATTATTCCGGGAAACATTTCGTGTATGGGAAGACGCAGATAAATTTTCATTATATCTATGAATAAGACAATTAAATTTCTATTTTTTTCTTTACTACTTATCATTCTATCTTCTTTTACTCCTCAGAAAACAAAAAAACATGAGGGTAAAGTAGTAGTTTACATTTATGCAACCAATGATGTCCATGGTCATTTTTTTGATTCGACATACAATGGCAGTGTAAACGAGAGCTCCATGAGTAAAGTTTCAGGTTTCATCAATAAAAGCAGATTGAATTTAGGAGAACAATCGGTGATTTTACTCGACATTGGGGACAATTTACAAGGAGATAATTCAGTATTTTATTATAATAATATCGATACTTTATCTAAAAATTTAGTTTCAGAAGCTTTTAATTTTATTAAATATGATGCAGTAGTTGTCGGTAACCACGATATTGAAGCAGGGCATCGGGTTTATGACAAGGTTAAAAGAGAACTTAAGGCGCCATATCTTGCAGCAAACGCTGTAAGTACCACTACAGGATGCCCATATTTTCAACCATACACTATCATTAATAAGAATGGGGTCAAAATTGCTGTTATAGGATTCACTAATGCCAATATCAAAAGATGGCTCTCTTCTGAACTTTATGAAGGTATAGATTTTTTGGAGATATTTCCACTTATAGAAAAATACATTGCTGATATTAGGAGAAAAGAATCTCCGGATTTAGTAGTTGCGGCAATGCACGCAGGGCTTGGGAAAGAGAATTATTACCAGCTGGAAGATCCTTCAAAATATATTGCAGCTCATGTTAAAGGGATTGATTTAATTTTTGCGGCACACGATCATAACACCTTTGCAGGTTTTATAAAAAATGAACAGGATTCAGTGCCTGTTGTTGAGGGAGGAAGCAAGGCTCAGAACCTTTCATTGGCTTCTGTTGAAATGGAATTTAAAAGGGGGAAAGTGGTAAATAAAAAAATAACTGTCTCTGTTATTCCATTGAAAGATTTTAAGTCAGATTCTGTTTATAACAGATATTTTTCTGAGAGGTTTAATAATGTCAAAAAATTTTCAAATAGTGTTATAGGTTATATTGACAAAGGCTTTTCTTCAAAAGATGCTTTTTTTGGTTCATCTGAATATGTTGACATGATCCATTCTATACAGCTGGAAAATTCCAAAGCAGACATATCTTTTGCTGCACCTCTTTCTTTTGATATTACAATTAATGCAGGACCGGTCAGTTTCCAGAGCCTAACCAATATATATCCGTTTGAAAATCAGTTATATGTCATAAAACTTTCTGGCAAAGAGATTAAGAATTATCTTGAGTATTCTTATAGACTATGGGTTAATAAGGTATTCTCTCCTAAATATCCAATGTTAAATATTTATACTGATGAAAATGGGGTGACAAGGTTCAGAAACATGCATTTTAATTTTGATTCTGCTGCCGGGATAATATATAAAGTTGATGTGACAAAAGGTTACGGGGAACGGATTAATGTTATTTCAATGACTGATGGAACACCTTTTGACTTAGAAAAAGTATATGAGGTTGCACTTTCATCTTATAGAGCAAGTGGAGGTGGTGATCTTTTAACTTTAGGAGCCGGAATCCCTGCAGAACAGCTTAATGAAAGAGTTGTTATGAGAATGGGTGATATCAGAGACATGATATATGCCAAACTTAAAAAGGAAGGTAAAATCTCTCCTGCAAAACTGAATAACTGGAAATTTGTTCCTGATTCAATCGTAAAGGAGAGAATAATTATTGAACGAGCAAAGCTATTTGAATAACTTTAAAACTGCTGCTTATTTAGCAAAACTTACAGCTCTTGTTTCTCTAATAACGGTTATCTTAACTTGTCCAGGATAGACCATTTCGTCCTGAATTTTTTTAGCTATGTCAAGTGACAATTGTTCTGATTCCTTATCAGAAACTTGTTCACTTCCTACGATGACTCTTAATTCTCTCCCAGCCTGGATTGCATAAGTTTTTGTTACACCAGGGTAGGATAAGGCCAGGTCTTCCATTTCTTTAAGCCTCTTGATGTATGATTCAATAACTTCCCTTCTTGCACCAGGTCTGGATCCTGATATTGCATCGCTGACAAGAACCAGAGGCGATATTAGAGATGTCATCTCTACTTCCTCGTGATGTGCACCTATTGCATTGCAAACATCTGGTTTTTCTTTATATTTTTCAGCTAATTTCATTCCAAGAATAGCATGTGGCAACTCGGGATCTTCGTCAGAAACCTTTCCTATGTCATGAAGAAGCCCGGCTCTTTTGGCTGTTTTTGGATTTAATCCAAGTTCAGATGCAAGTGTAGCACAAATATTGGCAACTTCTCTTGAATGTTGTAGCAGATTTTGTCCATATGAAGAACGATATTTCATCCTCCCGATCAGCTTGACAAGTTCAACATGAAGTCCGTGAATGCCAAGATCAATACATGTTCTTTTGCCGGTTTCCATTATCTCGTCATCAAGTTGTTTCTGGACTTTTGCAACAACTTCTTCAATTCTTGCAGGATGTATTCTTCCATCTGTAACCAGTTGATGTAGAGCAAGCCTTGCAATTTCTCTTCTTACTGGGTCAAATGCAGACAGCAAAATAGCTTCAGGAGTATCATCTACGACAATTTCCACTCCAGTTGCTGCCTCGAGAGCACGTATATTTCTCCCTTCTCTTCCAATAATCCTTCCCTTTATTTCGTCACTTTCAATATTGAAAACTGTGACAGCGTTTTCAATTGCTGTTTCCGGAGCTATTCTCTGGATAGTGTTTATAATAATCCTCTTAGATTCTTTGCTTGCTGTCAGTCTTGCTTCGTCCATTACTTCACTAATATAAGACATAGCCTCAGATTTAGCTTCAGCTTTCATTGTCTCAATGAGTTGATTCTTAGCCTCTTGTGCTGAAAGTCCGGCGATATTTTCAATTTTTTGAATTGCTTCAATTCTTAACTTTTCATATTCTTCTTGTTTCTTCTCAAGAAACTCTGTCTGATTTCTAATATGTTCCCTGGCACTTTCTATTTCTTTGAGCTTTTTTTGAAGTTCTGCATTTTGTTGATTTAATACAAGTTCTCTTTGTTTGAGTTTGTTTTCAACTTGAATAATCTGGTTGTTACGTTCAAGAATTTGTTGTTCATGTTCTCCTTTTAGCTGAAGAAATTTCTCTTTTGCCTGAAATATCTTCTCTTTCTTTATATTCTCTCCTTCTTGTTCTGCTGATTTTAAAATCTCTTCTCTGCGTTTTTTTAGAATAAAATTATTTGTAATATAGTAAGTCAGAATAAAACTTGCTATAGCAGGTAAA
This sequence comes from Bacteroidales bacterium, assembly GCA_018434395.1. Lineage (GTDB taxonomy): Bacteria > Bacteroidota > Bacteroidia > Bacteroidales > UBA932 > Bact-08. The sequence goes on from JAHDPK010000016.1 coordinate 19,013, forward strand.
ACGATTGCTAATAGTACTTCCATTGTGTAAAAATATGTTTTTCATTGTACATTAAAAAAGCCGTTGGTAAAGCTATTTAACGAAAACCTTAATTAAATAAGATTTGAGCTCCGACATATGTCGCAAACTTCCAACGTCCCGAACTCGGAATCCCCCGAAGGGTAACCTAGGCCTGTTTTTGACTGTCGAGTTTGCTCGGTATGTTATTAGTGTTGATTTTGGCAAAGAGCTAAACCAACGGCTAACTTCTCATATTCAGTCAAGTGATATTGACTTTAATGTACTCATCCAGAAGCGTATCAAGGTTTTGAAGTTCTTCGACTATTTGTTTGCTTTCCTCTTTCTGTTCTGCCTCAATAAGGCGGATAACAAACTGGAGGATAGCCATTGAAAGAGCATCCTGATTGTCACGACTAACATATCTGCTTTTGTACTGGTCAACTTTCTCATTAATAATACGAGCTGCTGAGCGTATTTTTTCTTCGTCGTTAACCGCTACCTTAAGCGGGTAATATCTGTCGGCGATACATATTCTAATTGACTGCTGTTCCATATGTATGTTAATCATTTAACAATGCTATACACTTGTTAATCTCTTTCACAATCATGTTTATCTTCTGTTTTGCCTCTTTAACGTCTTGTGATGATGCTTTAAAAGCCTCACTTAACTGTAATTTATTAATTTTTTCTTCCAGTTCCTTAATTTTGTTATTACTTTCATCCAAGGCGCTTTTACAGTCAAGAAGTTCAGATAATAATCTTTGGTTTTCAGCAACTACCTGCTCGTATCTTGATATTAGTAATTCTATTTTACTTTTAATACTGTCTATTACTATATGATAATCTCCACTCATACAACTATAATGCGCCATAGCAAAGATAGTAATTAAATAAATTATAACAAAAAGTGCACCTAAATTAATTTAAGTGCACTTTATAGTGAAAAAAAGTAAAATTATCCTTCTTTTACCTTTTCCATACCAACTTTAATTGCTTTCTCATTCAGAGGTATCAAATGATGGCTTCTTTCAGGCAAAGATTTTTTCAAACCCTTTATAATGTTCTCCATGCTTACTATTGGTTTTTTGCTAAGATATGCACCAAGTACAACCATGTTATAAGCTTTTGAATTTCCTAGCTCGTTTGATATCTCAACAGCATCTATGGAGTAAATTTTAATATCCTTGCGTACGGGTTTGCGTACAATACCATTTGGATCATAGATCATCATGCCACCAGGTTTGATACTATTTTCAAATTTATCCATTGATTGTTGATTGAGAATTATAGCTGTGTCAAATTTACTGAGAAGTGGAGAACTTATTTTTGTATCGCTCAGTATTACAGTTACATTTGCTGTACCTCCTCTCATTTCCGGACCGTATGAAGGCATCCAGGTTACCTGCATTCCTTGCATGATACCTGAATATGCAAGAATTTTACCCATTGATAGGACTCCCTGTCCACCAAAACCTGCTATTATTATCTCTTCTTTCATATTGTTGTTCAGTTTTTATCTGTCCTTAATGTCTCCTAATGGGTATTCGGGGAACATGTTTTTGACCATCCATTCATTTGACTGAACTGGTGTAAGCTTCCAGCCAGAATTACATGTACTGACGATTTCAACAAATGAAGTTCCCTTATTCATCATAGAGTTTTCGAATGCCTTACGAATAGCTTTCTTGGCCTTCCTTACGTTGGCAGGATTGTGAACTGACTGTCGTGTAACGTAGCATGTGCCTTCAAGTTGTGCTATCAGCTCAGTTATTTTTAAAGGATTACCGTGCAATTTTTGATCTCTGCCATATGGAGTTGTTGCTGTCTTCATCCCGATAAGTGTTGTTGGAGCCATTTGACCACCAGTCATACCATAAATGGCATTATTGATGAAAATAACAACAATATTTTCTCCTCTGTTACATGCATGCATAATTTCGGCTGTCCCAATGGATGCCAAATCCCCGTCTCCCTGATAAGTAAATACATATTTTTCAGGATGAAGTCTTTTGGTGGCAGTGGCAAGTGAAGGTGCCCGTCCATGAGCTGCCTGTTGCCAGTCTATGTCAACATAATTATATGCAAAAACTGCACAGCCAACCGGGGAAATTCCTATAGTCTGTTCCTGGATCCCCATCTCCTCTATAACTTCTGCAATGAGTTTATGCACAGTTCCATGGGAGCAACCGGGACAGTAATGCATTATATTGTCAGTCAGAACAGAACTTTTACCATATACTTTATTTTCCGGTTTAATAATATCTTTAATATCCATGATATTCCGTTTTGCAAATTATTTCAAAATTGATTTTTTGAAGGCTTCCAATACCTCTTCAGGTGAAGGAACAACGCCTCCCATTCTTCCATAAAAATTAACAGGTATAGCACCATTAACAGCAAGCCTTACATCTTCAACCATCTGCCCGGCACTTAACTCAACTGTCATGATTGTGTCAAGTTGAGGAACTAATTTTTGAATCTCTTTAGTTGGAAAAGGAAAGAGAGTGATAGGGCGAAGAAGTCCGACCTTAATCCCTTCTTTTCTTGCCTGTTCAACAGCATTTTCACATATTCTCGACATACAGCCATATGCTATCATCAGATGATTTGCATCTTCACAGTGAATAGTTTCAAAAATTACTTCATTATTTTCAATTTCTCTGTATTTTGCTTGAAGTCTGAGATTGTTCCTTTCATTGACTTCTGCTTCCATTGCTAATGAAGTGATCACATTTTGTTTCCTTTCCTTTGTCTTGCCGGTGGTTGCCCAAGGATATCTCTTAATAATCTCTTCGTTGGACAATCGAGGTTTCATTGGCCCCATTTCAACAGTCTCCATCATCTGACCAACAATGCCGTCTGAAAGAATCATTGCGGGATTGCGGTACTTAAAAGCAAGTTCAAATGCTTTGTCTACAAAATTGTACATTTCTTGGGGTGAAGACGGAGCCAAAACTATATTTTTATAATCTCCATGTCCTCCACCTTTTACTGCCTGGAAATAATCACCCTGTCCTGGTTGAATTGTCCCAAGTCCTGGGCCACCACGCACAACATTAACTACGAGACATGGCAACTCGGCACCTGCCAAATAACTCATACCTTCACTCATCAAACTGATTCCGGGACTACTTGAAGAGGTCATGACCCTTTTTGCGCAACATGCTCCACCATACAGCATATTTATTGCGGATGTCTCACTTTCCGCTTGCAGAACAACCATTCCTGTAGTTTCCCACGGCTTTTCTTCCATAAGTGTCTCCATGACCTCTGATTGAGGTGTAATAGGATAGCCAAAGTAGCCATCACATCCACAACGTATTGCAGCGTGTGCAATGGCTTCGTTGCCTTTCATTAAAATCTTTTCCGCCATATTACTTAGTTTTTAACTTCATTAAATTTTGACTCTGTATACTGTTATACAGCTGTCAGGACATACTGCTGCACAATTAGTGCAACCTGTACAGGATTCTGGTAATACCATATAAGCAAAGTTGTATCCCTTGCTGTTTACCTCTTTAGCCAAGGCAATTACATTAGTAGGACAATTCACAACGCAAACACCGCAACCTTTGCATTTTTCATTGTCAACTACTATCGCTCCTTTTAATGCCATATTATTATGATTTTTAAAATTGTTTTTACAAAACTATATAATTATGCTATAAAATGCAATAATTTATTATTAAATAGCTATAATTACTTAGAAAAAAAATTAAAACTTCTTATAACACTTTCAATTATAAAACTCCATCTAATAATAATTCCGATTAGTAACACCAAAATAAGAATTAAGGCTCCTTGAATTTTTGGGTCAAGATTCCTGAATTTCTGCCAAATAACTCTAAAAAAATTATTTTCTTTATTTTTCGATTCTAATTCTTGCATCAACTGCAATTATCTGTTTTGAATTTCCGAGAAGAGGATTAAGATCCATTTCATAAATTTCCGGAGCTGCATTACAAAGAGCTGAAACTCTCCTGATATTTTCAATGAAGATGGCTTCATTGACTCCTTCAATGCCTCTACTTCCTTTTATCATCTTATAACCCTTAAGACTACTTATCATTATTTTAGCCTCAGACTTTGACACTGGTGACAGTGCACTCTGAACGTCATTTAAAACTTCAATAAATATGCCACCGAGACCACACATAACAAGATGACCAAACTTTTCCTCTCTTTTTGCACCAATGAAGATTTGTATGCCGGTAAGCATTGGTTGCAACATTATAGCATGTGTACCGGGTATATTCATCATCCTGTTAAATTCTGAAATCATCGTTTCTTCGTCAGTCACATTAAGGATAACTCCTCCTACATCTGTTTTGTGAACAGGACCGACAACTTTCATTACTACAGGAAATCCTATCTCGAGAGCAGCTTTTCTAAGCTGGTTCATTTTATCTACAACAATCTCTTTTACCCTGCCAATACCTGCAGCATCGAGCAGAGTCTGAACTTGTAAAGGTGACAGATATCCGTTTTCTGCTTTTTTAATTACGTCACGAATAATTTTTTTGTCAACAGGTGGAAGTTGAGAGTCAAAAAGTGGGCTATGAGACTTTATTACTTTTCCCAATGCATTACCAAATATAACTTCGTCGGGAAAACATATTCCACCCATTTCCTTGAACTTGGCAATCTCATCTTTAGCATTCACTATTGAAGGAAGTATTGAAAATATCGGTTTATTACACTCTTTTATTTTATTGAATAAAGTTTCATAAACATCATAAACGCTGGTTAAGCCAGGGTTGCCAAATATGACAACCATCGAATCTACATCAAAATCTTTCTCGCAAGCATCTATGATTTTTGCAAGTTGTGACGCTGTCCCCGTAGCAAGAAAATCAATAGGATTGGAAGTTGAAGAACCATTGTAGAGCTCTTTGAGGAGATTATCGGCTTTTTCCCCTGAAATGTGGGGGATTGATATATTGTATTCAGAAAGAGTATCTGTTAACATCACAGCTGGTCCGCCGGCATGAGTTATAATAGCAACTTTGTTTCCATTGGGCAATTTATTAAGCATTACGGCGCCTACTGTAACAAGTTCTGTTCGGCTGTAACACCTTACAATACCTGCTTTTTGAAAAAGGGCAGAAACAGCAGAATCAGGAGTTGCCATTGCTCCTGTATGTGAAGATGCTGCTCGGCTTCCGGCATCACTTGTTCCGGATTTAATTGCAGCAATTTTTGCTCCTTTATTGATAAGTGAAACGGCATGTTTTAACAATTTTTCCGGATAGCTTATGCTCTCTATGTAAAGAAGCTTAACAGGGGCGCTTTTCTTATGAATATATGTTTCGTCAAGGTATTCGAGTACATCTTCTATACCTGTCTGGGCACTGTTGCCAACAGAAAAAATTGATGAGACTCTTACGCCAAGCTGGAGGGCTGTTTCGAGAATGAAAACAACGGTAGCACCGGAACCGGAAATAAGGTCAACTCCATTTTCTGAAAGAGGGGGATTTGGTTTTGTGAATATGCCAGTATAGTTGGGAGTCATAACGCCTATACAGTTTGGCCCTATAAGAGATGCACCGTTTCTGTTGACTATTTCAACAATTTTTTCTTCTAAAATTGCTCCTTCCGGCCCATCTTCATGAAACCCTGCCGACAATATTATGACAGCTTTGCACATTTTTTTGCTGCACAATATCTCGACACTGTCCGGACACATTTTGGCTGCAATGGCTAAAATTGCTAAATCTACCTGAGGCAACTCTTCGACTCTTTTATGGCATTTAATTCCCTGTACGAAGTCTGACTTTGGATTAACCACATATAGTTTTCCTTTATAATTGGATTCTCTGAGATTTCTTAGAACTGCACCGCCGGGCTTTTGTGTCTCATCCGAACCACCTACAACAACAATGCTTTTAGGAGATATTAATTCTTTTGTTATCATATGTTAATAAATTTGTCACAAAGGTAATAATAAGAAAGAGTTATTAATTAACAGGATGCAATTATAAATAAAAATCCATTTTGACTTATATATTTATATTTCAAAACGAATATGACATTAAAAAAATATTTTTGAGTTAGAGTAAAAAAACTGATTATTTTTACATTACTAATAACAAAGAAACATGTCTACACTATTAATTAAAAATGTCAATAACAACAATAAGATAACGGATATATTTATAAAGGATAATCGTATTGAAAAGATTTCGGAGCATATTGACAAAGGTGCTGACAGAATAATTGAAGGGAAAGAAAAATATGTAATTCCCGGGTTTATTAATATGCACACACATGCAGCTATGACTCTTCTGCGCGGGATTGGTGAGGATATGTCTTTAATGGACTGGTTGCAGAATGTTATCTGGCCTACCGAACAAAAGCTTGATGAAGAACTTGTATATTGGGGGACAAAGTTAGCTTGTGTGGAAATGATAAGATCAGGAACAACCTGCTACAATGATCAATATTGGTATCTTCCTGCTGCTCAAAGAGCAACTGCCGAAATGAAACTCAGATCTGTTCATTCGTACGTTATTTTGGATTTAATGGATAAGTCTAAATCTGAAAAAATGAAGGATGAATGTAAAAAGATGTATGATTTTTCCAGGGATTGGCCTGAAAGAAACATTTTTGCTGTAGGCATACACGCTCCCTACAGCGTTTCTGAAGATATGATAAGATGGGCAAGTGATTTTGCGAGAGAAAGAGGGTTGCTTGTTCATCTCCACCTTTCTGAAACAGAATCTGAAAATTTGGATTCACTTAAAAAGTATGGAATGTCTCCTACAAAATATCTGGATTCTCTTGGTGCATTGGGACCTGAGACTCTTGCTGCCCATTGTCTTTGGATAGACGATGAAGATATCGAAATACTTGCAAAAAGAAGAGTTAAGATAATTCATAACATAAATTCCAATTTAAAAATTGCTTCTGGCTACAGATTCAAGTATAGAGAATTCAAAGAAGCCGGGATTATCGTATCTTTAGGAACAGATGGTTGTGCTTCTTCAAATAATCTTGACATGCTTGAGACCATGAAAACTACAGCACTTGTCCAGAAAGCCTGGCGGAAGGATCCAACAGTGCTTCCGATGGAGGAACTTTTATCTCTGGCAACTCTCAATGGCGGGCTTTCTCTTGGTCTTGAAACTGGAATAATAAAAGAGGGATATCTTGCTGATCTTTCACTTGTGGATGTTAATAGCGTTGCATTTACTCCAAATATCAATTTTTTGGCTAATCTAATATACTCCGCTAACAGCTCATGTATTGACACTGTAATATGTGACGGAAATATTTTAATGGAGAATAAAAAAATTGATGAGGAAGAGGAAATTATTCAAATGGTTAACAAATTGTATAAAAAACTATTATAGATTCATATTATGGAATATATTCAACAAATTGAAGAGGCAACAGCCTTTATTAGTGATAAACTTTCTGGCAGGAAACCTAAAGTCGGTATTATTCTTGGCAGTGGATTGGGAGGATTAGCAGAAATAATTGAAGAGAAATGTATAATTCCCTATACACAAATTCCACATTTTCCCCAGTCCACGGCCATAGGTCATAAAGGGAACTTGATTGGTGGTATTCTTGGTGGCAAATATGTACTTGCTATGCAGGGAAGGTTCCATTATTACGAAGGATACAGCATGAATCAGGTTACACTTCCGGTAAGAGTTATGAAAAAACTTGGAATCTCTTCTCTTTTCGTTTCAAATGCGGCAGGAGGTGTAAACCATGATTTTAAAGTTGGTGATCTTATGATAATTAGAGATCACATCAATTTAATGCCTAATCCGTTGATTGGAAAGAATTTAGATGAATTTGGTCCACGTTTTCCTGATATGACGAGGCCATATGACCTGGAACTAATAAGAAAAGCAGAAAGAATTGCATCCGTTTTGGACATTACTTTAAAAAAGGGGGTTTACCTTGCAGGTACAGGTCCAACTTATGAGACTCCTGCTGAATATGCTTTCTATGGCATAGTAGGTGCTGATGCAGTAGGCATGTCTACTGTTCCTGAAGTAATTGTTGCAAGACATTGCAACATACCGGTTTTTGGGATATCTGTAATTACAAACGAGGCTCATGATTTTACAGAAGATTTTGTAAATGATGGGGAAGAAGTAATTGCTGCTGCCAACAGGGCCGCTGATAAGATGACCCAATTGTTTGTCTCCTTAATATCGGATTTGTGATTAGAAATATTGTTTTTGATCTTGGAGGAGTAATAATTACTCTTGACAGACAGGCCTGCGTAGATTCTTTTAAGAAGTTAGGCTTCAAGGATTTTGATGATATTCTGAATGATTTTGTTCAGGATGGTTTCTTTCTTGAATTTGAAAAAGGAGCTATTGATGCAGCAAGGTTTAGAGAAATAATTTGCGATCATATAGGACACATTGTCAAGGATTATGAAATTGACAATGCAATGGGTGACTTTCTTTCTGATATTCCTGTCAAAAGGTTTGAAACGTTGTTGAGACTTAAAAAGAGTTACAATGTTTTTTTACTCAGCAATACCAATCCCATAGCAATGAGTAAAGTTAGAGATATTTTTTCAGCTTATGGGATTGATATGAACGACTGCTTTGATAAAATGTATCTTTCATATCAGATGAAGATGGTTAAACCAAACAACGAAATATTTTTGAAAATGATGGAGGATTCAAGAATTAAGGCAGAAGAATCTCTTTTTATTGATGATGGAGAAATGAATATTAACACAGCTAATTCACTGGGTTTCAAAACTCTACATTTAAAAAAGGGGATAGATCTCGATAGCGAGATTGAAAAGTTTTTGAATGAACAAAAATAAATCAGGGTGTCAAAGCAATAATTTCCGACACCCTGATACTATATTGAATTAATCAATAAATTGTTTTGCAAAGTATTTTGCAGTAAGTTTTTCTCCTGTTGCTCTCTCAATCATGTCATTCCATTCGTATCTCATTCCTACATTAAAAATCTTCTCTTTCATCCAATTGCCAATATCTTTATTGCCAATGTAGCATTCATTTTTGTAGTCTCCTGATTTAGTGACGCTATCAACTATATAGTAATGAATTTGAGAAGCAAGCAGTTCTCCTAACTGGTAATTGTGATAATAACAAGGATAAAGTGCAATGTGTATCTTAGTTGCCCAGTCAGGAGAGTTTCTATCTACCGGTTTTTTGAGCATCTGATATTTTTCAACCAAATCCCACCACAATTTGTTAAGATCCTGATCTGGATTTTCGTACATCGATTTTTCAAATCTGTATACAACTTGAACCCACCGGCTGAAAACGAGCTGTTTTAATCTGGCAGCTTTTTCACAATCTTTTGAAATATTCTCTTTTTCTTCCTGAGTAAGACCAAGTGCCTGTTTCATCCATTCAGGGTTTCGAGACAGGCGTTCAAATAGCATTGCTATTGCTTCTGTAGTAAATGTATGAGCAGCACTTCTCAGAAAATAAGGATTATTTGGATTATCATGTCCCAAAGAGTAGGCAGCATGTCCAAATTCATGAAGCATCGTTCCCATCCACTGTTCGTTGTCTCTTATGTTACATAGAACTCTGATATCGCCTTCGTTGTCAATATCAGTACAGTATGCATGTTGATTTTTCTTTGGTTTTTCGTACAGATCGCTGTTTTGCATTACTTTAGTAATGTCAATTCCTATGCTGTTATAAAAATTCGAGGTTAATTTTTCCAGATTTTTACCCTTATAGTACGAGTCAAGATTAACCGGGTAAATATTTGGAGATTCTTGAAAATATCTTCCTTGATAGTGCCAAGGCATAAGGTCTGCCGAAGCAGTTTTATATCGTAAAGAAAGTACGGAGTCCATTTCTCCTTTGACTTTCACAAAAGCATCCTTTGTAAGAGAATCTAATTCATCAAAAATAGCAGAAATTTCTTTAGGGTCTTGTCCCGAGAGTTCCAAAGTCATGCTGTGATAGTTGTCAAATCCAAGAGATGTCGCAACTTTATTGCGCATCTTTACAAGTTCTATAATATCATTGGCAACAACCGGTCCAATCTCCTTGTGCGCTCTCCACACTTCCTCAAGAACCTTACTGTCAGTAGAAGTTTTAAGAATACTCTCAACCTCATTGTCTGTTATTGGTTTGCCTTTGAAGTTAGCTCTGTACTCTGCATATTTAAGTTCAAGGGCAGAAGTTTTGTTGATTATTGCATTTAGAAGAGAAGTATCTGCCTGGTTTGCAAGAAACTGATTATAAAGCACAGTGAGTTGTCTGGTCAATAGCGAATCTTTAACTTTCCCCCGTTCCTTTATTGTTTTTAATTCAGCAAAAGTATCAGGATTTGAGAACACTTTAGTTATTTGTATTGTGGCATCCGAATATTTTTTAAACTCTGCAGGGTCTCCTGTTATTGTTCCGTTCCAATAAGCAAGAGCTGCCATTTTGGCTAATGGGCGGATAGTATCTTCAGTGCTTGTAATAATCTCCTGAAGCCTCTTCTCATCGTTTTTTGAGCAACTCGCCATAATTACTGACAGTGTCAAAATTAACAGTCCCTTTTTCATATTTTATTCGTTATTGAGTTGTGGGCCAGATTTAACTAATTTTTTTGCGGCATCATTATCACAATATTGTTCGAAATTTTTTATGTATTTGGCAGCTAATGATCTGGCTTTTTCTTCCCAAACGTTTTTATCAGCATAAGAATCTCTTGGATCAAGAATGTCTGAAACATTGTCCAGCTTTACCGGAACAGTGAGATTGAGAATAGGAATATGTTTTTTTTCAGTCTTTTCAATAGATCCATCAATAATAGAATCAATAATTGCTCGGGTATCCTTAATTGAAATCCTCTTTCCTGTACCATTCCATCCTGTATTTACAAGATAAGCCTTAGCTCCGTGTTCGTCCATTTTTTTGGCAAGAGTAGATGCATAAACAGTTGGATGTAAGGTTAAAAAGGCCTCACCAAAAGCAGGAGAGAACGATGGAACAGGTTCTGTAATTCCTCTTTCAGTACCGGCTAATTTAGAAGTGTAACCGCACAGAAAATGGTATTGAGCCTGATCTCTGTCCAAAATTGATACAGGAGGGAGTACTCCAAAGGCATCTGCGGAAAGATAGATAATTTTTTTTGCGTGACCTGCTTTTGAAGGAAGAACAATCTTATTAATATGATAAATAGGATAAGATACCCGGGTGTTTTCAGTAACAGAAGCGTCAGAATAATCTGGTGTGCCATCCTCTCTAATTGTCACATTTTCCAGAAGTGCATCTCTTCTAATAGCATCCCATATATCCGGTTCATTTTCCTGACTAAGATTTATCGTTTTAGCATAACAGCCACCTTCATAGTTAAATATGCCATGATCATCCCAGCCATGTTCGTCATCACCTATTAAATAGCGCTTAGGGTCAGCTGAAAGAGTAGTTTTACCTGTTCCTGAAAGACCGAAGAAAATAGCCACATCACCATTTTCACCAACATTGGCTGAACAGTGCATTGAAGCGATGCCTTTGAGTGGAAGAAAGTAGTTCATCATGGAGAAAATTCCCTTTTTCATCTCACCTCCATACCATGTTCCACCACATATAGCTATTCTTTCAGTAAGATTGAACATGACAAATACGTCAGAATGAAGTCCTTGCTCTTTCCATTTAGGATTTGTTACTTTGGAGCCGTTAATGAAAACGAAGTCTGGTTCTCCAAAATGCTCAAGTTCATATCTGGATGGGCGAATAAACATGTTTTTAACAAAGTGTGCCTGCCATGCTACCTCCACTATAAATCTGACTTTTAGTCTGGTATCTTCATTAGTGCCACAGAAAGCATCCATGACATATATTGTCTCCTTATCAGACATCTGTTTCTGAACAAGAGCCTTGCATTCGTTATATATTTCAGGAGAGACCGGTTGGTTAATGTTTCCATCCCACCACATATGCTGATCGCTGGTAGCATCTTTTACAATATATTTATCTTTAGGTGAACGACCTGTGAAGATACCTGTTTTAACACATACTGCGCCTGTTTTAGTAAGAATACCCTTTTCATATCCTTCATTTTTTTCTGAAACTTCGGCCTGAAAAAGTTCCTCGTAAGAGGGATTGTGTAACACATTCTTTACGTTTCTGATACCATACTTAGTCAAATCAATACTTGTCATAGAGCATTTTTTAAATTATTGGTTAATATTACTATCCGTTTCTTTAGAAGATGTAAAATTAGTAAATTAGCAACAAAAATCAAACCATATTGTTAATGTTGTGAATGTATGGTAAGAGAAAATGAGATTCTAAAAAAGTACTGGGGCTATGAAACATTTCGTCCTCTTCAAAGAGAAATAATTGAATCTGCTCTTGAAGGGAAGGACACACTGGCTCTTCTTCCTACAGGTGGAGGTAAGTCTATTTGCTTTCAGATTCCTGCATTGATGGTTGAAGGTATTTGCTTGGTTGTAAGTCCTCTGATAGCATTAATGAAAGATCAGGTTGAAAATTTGAAGAAAAGGGGGATAAAAGCTTTGCAGGTTCATTCAGGGATGACAAGAGATGAGATAGATTATACGTTAGACAACGCAATATATGGAGATTACAAGTTTCTCTATCTATCTCCTGAAAGGCTTCAAAGTGAGATAGTCAGGGTCAGGATATCTAACATGAATGTTAGTTTTCTTGTTGTGGATGAAGCTCACTGTATTTCACAGTGGGGTTACGATTTTCGTCCCGACTATCTGTTAATAAAAGATATCAGAGATATTGTCGGGAATGTTCCTGTTATTGCTCTAACTGCTACAGCAACACCCGAAGTTGCCAACGATATAATGAAACAGTTAAATTTTTCTAAATCCAATATTATCAGATCTGGCTTTGAAAGGAAAAATCTCTCTTATGTAGTTAGGGAGGTCGAAGATAAAAATGGTCAATTACTTAAAATGGTTTTTTCTATTCAAGGTTCAGGCATTGTATATGTCAGAGAAAGAAAAAAAGCAGATGAGATTTCGGCATTTCTTAATGCTCAAGGAATTAGTGCCGATTCGTATCATGCCGGTTATGGATCTGAAGAGAGGGCTAAAAAACAGGAAAGATGGATGAAGGGAGATACCAGAATCATTGTTGCCACAAATGCCTTTGGAATGGGTATTGATAAAGCAGATGTTAGATTTGTATGTCATTTTGATCTTCCTGAATCCATTGAATCATATTTCCAGGAAGCTGGTAGAGCAGGCAGGGATGAAAAAAAGGCGTACGCTGTTTTATTGTGGAACAAGCATGATATTAAAAGGCTGAATAGAATCATTTCAATATCATTTCCTTCATTTGAATATTTGACTGAAGTTTATCAGCGCCTTTTCAATTATATTGGATATGAATTTGGTACGGGAAAAGGTGACGTGATACGATTCGACATTGGCGATTTTGCACTTAAAGCCAAGCTACATTTAGTTTCAGCATATCATGCGATAAAATATATTGAGAGTGAAGGCTACTGGGAATTGACAGAAGAGATTGAAACTCCTTCCAGAATTATGTTTACAGTATCAAGAGATGAACTTTATAAAGTTCAACTTAAAAGTACTTATCTTGATTCTTTCATAAAAATTCTCATGAGGCTTTACACTTCCATTTTTTCAACCTATGTTCCTATAGATGAAGAATATATTGCAAGAGTTTCTAGAAACAGCAAGGCAAATGTTACTGCCAATCTTATTACTTTGTCTAGAATGCATGTCATTAGTTATATCCCTTCTGTAATATCTCCTCTTTTAATTTTAAAGGTTGAGAGACTTGAGAACAGGGGACTGCTTTTTTCCTATGAAAATTATAAAAAAAGAAAAGCAAATTTTGAAAAAAGAGTAAAGTCCATTATTGACTATGCATCTTCCAAAGAACAATGCCGGTCCAAAATGTTGCTTGAATATTTTGGTGAAATTGGAGCTGAAAAATGTGGCATTTGTGATGTTTGTCTCAAAAGAAAGGACGATTTCACAAGACTCTCCATAAAAGGAGACAATACTGTTGAGAAATTGATCAGACAACAATTATCTGCAAAATCTCTATCAATGGAAGAGATATTATTAAATTTTCCGGAAGAGACAGATCTCATTATTGATATTATGAGAGACATGATTGACAGAGGAATAATAAAAGAAGTTTCAGGAAAGTATTCAGTTATCTGATAGGAAACTTTCCATTTCTGTATAAAGTTTCTGAACAGGTAAACCCATTACATTAAAGAAAGATCCATCAATACGTTCAATAGCAACTAGTCCGATCCAGTCCTGTGCTCCATATGCTCCCGCCTTATCATATGGAAGATATTTGTCGATGTAGTGTTCTATCTCTTCATCTTTTATATGCCTGAAAAAGACATCCGTTGAGGATGTAAATGATCTAATCTTATAATTATTTCTCATGCATACTCCTGTCAGAACTGTGTGCTTGTTACCCGAAAGTTTTTGCAACATTTTGAAAGCATCTGATCTGTCCTTGGGCTTTCCCATAATCTCATTATTGCAAATGACCATTGTATCTGCAGTGACAAGTAACTCGTTATAATTCAACTTTCTTTTGAATCCTTTTGATTTGAGTAAGGCAATATGTTCAGGTATCTTATATAAATCCATATTTGGATCGAATTGTTCTGACATATTGCCATTTTCCTCAACAGTAAATTCGATATCCAAACCGTCCAACAACTGTTTCCTGCGTGGAGAAGAGGATGCTAAAATAATTTTTTTGCCTTCAAGCAGTGTTTTAAGCATTTTAAACCTCCTCAACCTGAATATGCTTCAGAACTTGGATTCCAATTATCTTGAATCTTCAAAACCTGTTCTATCACATCTCTTACGCATCCTTTTCCACCAGGGTAAAGTGAGATATATTCACAAACTTCCTTAACTTCATTAACTGCATCAGATGGACAGGTAGGTAAACCGCACTCTTTAAGTATCCCAATGTCAGGAATATCATCTCCCATAAAAAGTACTTCTTCAGGATCAAAAGAGTGCCTTTTGCAAAAATCAATAAAATCCGGAATTTTATGATGTGAGTCAAGATAAATATCCTCTTTGTCAATTCCTATTTGATAAAAACGTTTGAGAATACTATTGGAAATTCCACCGGTAATGATGGCAACAGGATAACCATTGAGCAACGCCATTCTTACTGCAAATCCATCTTTGGCATTGTGACTTCTAAGTAGGTCCCCACTATCAGTTACAAGCACATTGCCGTCAGTGAATACACCATCTACGTCGAAGGCAAAAGCTTTAATAGAAGAAAGTTTGTATTTATAGTTAGACATTACATTAATAATTATATGATTATTGTTTCGAAATCAATTTAGAGAGCATTTCATAGACATATCTGTGTTCACTCATTCCTTCGAGCAGCTTCAGATGTTTTGAAATTGTTTGAATGTCACCTCGTTTGGCAGGTCCTGTCTGAACAATAGAAGGATGTTCGTATAAAAAAGCTTTTCTGACAGTCTCAATTGCCAATGGCATAAGTAGTTCCTGATTTGGTTTTGAAATATCGAATGCTAATCCAATCAGGTAATTGACAAAATTACTCACGTATACAGCGGCTAAATGCATTTTAAGTCTTTCGTCAGATGTAGATATCATATATTCAGAACCCAAAGACAACACAATATCTTTGAGGATCTTTTCTCCCTCGGGCGAGTAGGACTCAATAAGAAATGGTACTAATTTAAAATTTACAGGTTTAATTTTACTTAAGGTCATTAAAGGATATAAAACACCTGTAAATGGATAACATTCGAGTGCTTCGATAGAAGTTGCACCGCTCGTATGTATCAGGAGTGGTATTTTTTTGTCTTTAAAAGTAATTGTGGCAAATTCTTTTGCCAAAGTTTGTATTACGTCATCAGATACTGCAAGAATTATTATGTCAGAGTCTTTCAAAGAATGGAAGTCATTAGTAAAACATGTTGCCTCTTCAACTTTATGTGGATTATTTTCTTCTTTGTTAAGGATGCGTACCAACTTTTTCCCGGATGTCACGTTTCTTCCACAAATAAAAGGAATAGAGTGACCAGCGGCTTTCAATTCAATTGAAAGCCGATAGGCCACATTACCCGTTCCCCATATTGAAATTCTGTACATAAATGAATTATAAGCAAGATTAATCAAATTTTGCAAATGTACAGATTTTATAAAACAATTACGATTCCGGCAGATATTCTTCCTTTACTGCAAGAAACTGGTTAAGATCACATGGTGCAAAATCAGCAATATAAGAGTATCTTTCGTCATTCCAGGCTTTAGACTTATTTGTAAAAATAATGGCAGAGTCTCTGAATCTTCTGTCTGACTGGGCATCAATTATAAGAAGATAAGACATGATAATATGGGATGCCATTTCCACAAGTCTTCTTGCGTGAAAATCAATAAATTCTGTATCACCACCTGAAACAATTGCAACGGCCTGCTGATATTGCTCTGTCATAGCAACAAGTATCTTTTTCAATTGTGTGAATTCTGACTTTATTTCAATCTTTTCATACTCTTTAATCTGATTGAGATAAGCTCCGTTTGTGACATATCTTTGTGCAGCCACTACCTGCAATTGAGATGTCCCTTCGTAAATTGTTGTAATACGAGCATCTCTGTATATTCGTTCGATAGGATAATCTTTCATGAAGCCTGAACCACCATGAACCTGAAGTGCATCATATGCATTTTGGTTAGAATATTCAGACGCCATCATTTTGACCATAGGCGTGAACATGTCTGCAAGTCTCTGATATTGTTTGGCCTCATTTTTCTCTTCAAGAGTTAGTTTTCTGGTCTCAGCAATCATGTTATATGCTTTGTACACATCAACAAAACGGGTTGTCTCGTAGAGAAGAGCTCTAGAAGCTTGAAGTCTTGCCTTAATTATTGAAAGCATTTCATAAACTGCTGGAAATTGAATAATAGGCTTACCAAACTGTCTTCTCTCTTTTGCAAATTTGAGAGCTTCTCTATAGGCAGCTTCCGAGATGCCAACTGCTTGTGCTGCCACGCCAAGTCTTGCTCCATTCATCAAGGACATGACATATTTAATAAGGCCCATACGTCTTTCGCCCACTAGTTTGGCTGGAGCATTATTGAAAACAAGTTCACAAGTTGGTGACCCTTTGATGCCAAGTTTATTCTCAATTCTTCGAACTGTGACGCCTCCCCATTTCTGATCGTGAACAAAATAAGAAAGACCTCGACCGTCTGTAGTATTCTCCTCAGAACGTGCAAGAACCAGCTTGATCTGTGCATCACCATTAGTAATAAACCTTTTAACACCGTTCAATTTCCACATACCGCTTTTCTCATCCAAAGTTGCCTTAAGCATTACAGCTTGCAAGTCGCTTCCTGCATCAGGTTCTGTAAGGTCCATTGAGCATGTCTCTCCTTTGTTTATTCTGTGAAGGAATTCATCCCTAATCTCTTGATTGGCAAATTCGTATATGGTATCAGCACAATCTTGAAGGCCCCAAATATTTGAAAATCCTGCATCAGCCCTTCCAACAATCTCAGCAGACATTATATAGGGAACCATTGAAAAGTTAAGCCCTCCGTATTCGCGAGGAAGATTCATTCCATAAAGACCGGCTTGTGTCAACACTTCATGATTCTGTTGCGTTCCTGGTGCATAGGTTACATGCCCATTTTCATGGTGAGGCCCAACTTTATCTACTTCTTCTGCATTTTGGGCTATGACATCTCCGCATATTTCTCCCAGAATATCCATGACTCTGTCATAAGAGTCTAAAGCATCCTCAAATGAACAGGGAGCATAATCAAATTTACCAAAATCTTTAAATTCCTGTTCTCTAAGCTGTATTATTTTTTTCATCAGGGGATGTGAGAACTGAAACTGAATATCTTTATTATCTCTGTAAAAATTAGCCATATTATTTGATGTTTTTCTTGTAAGATTTTATAATCTTTGGTAATACTTCATTCAGGTCGCCAATAATGGCATAGTCAGCAATATTGTTAATTGGAGCATTGGGGTCATTGTTAATTGAAATAATCATGGCAGACTGATCCATTCCTGCTACATGCTGAATTTGACCGGAAATTCCAACTGCAATATAAAGTTTGGGCCTTACTGTGACGCCTGTTTGTCCAACCTGTCTTGCATGATCTGCAAATCCTGCATCTACAGCTGCTCTGGACGCTCCAACTTCACCACCGAGCAGATGGGCCAATTCAAACAATTGATTGAAATTTTCTTTTGAACCTACGCCAAAGCCTCCTGAAACAATTATTGATGCACCTTTAATATCTATTTTTTTCTCTTGTATGTCTCTTCTGATTATTTCAACTACAAAATCAGAATCATTTAATATTAAATTGACATCCAATTGATTTATTACTCCATCAACAGGCTTATTGAGAGGTTCCTTTTTCATTACACCTTCTCTGACTGTTGCCATCTGTGGTCTGTGGTCTGGATTGACAATTGTAGCAATAATGTTCCCTCCAAAGGCAGGTCTTATCTGGTAGAGTAAATTTTTATACTCTTTATTGCTTTTGGTTTCGATATGGTCACCTATTTCAAGAGCAGTACAGTCGGCTGTAAGTCCACTTGAAAGGGCACTTGATACTCTTGGAGCAAGATCTCTTCCGATACTGGTAGCCCCAAAAAGCACTATTTGAGGCTTTTCTGATTTTAAAAGAGATGTAGTTATTGAAGCATATGGAAGTGTTAAATAAAATTCAAGACGTTTATCTTCAGCCAGATGAACTTTTACGGCTCCATAATTATATAGCTCTTCAACCAGAGGCTTTACGTTATTTCCAATAAGTAATGCTTCAAGATTGCAACTTAGTTTGGCGGCGAGTTCTCTTCCTTTTGTCAAAAGTTCAAGGCTCACATCTGCTATTTTTCCGTTTTCTGCCTCTATATATACTATTATATTATTCATTTTTATCAATTTATTTGTTAACCAATAGTGTGAGATGATATAAGCTCTTTGACAAGTGAGTCTATATCTTCATCAGAAGAGGTAAGTCTCTTGGACTCTTTGACTTGAAATACAATATTTTCAATTTTTTTAACCTTTGTAGGAGATCCAGAAAGACCATATTTTTCTTCTTCACCGCCAACATCTGCAACTCCCCATTCAGGAATAACGAGTTCCTGAAAGCTTGTGACAGGGAAATAGGAATGGTCTTCCTTATCATTGAGTTCCGAAACAGTCCTGGCATGTTTATATTTCATAACTTGTTTTGCATTTCTTGGCCTGCATGCTGGTGCAGATGAGTTTACCGTAATTAATACAGGATAAATACTTCTGACCTCCTCGATGCCTCTTTCAAGTCTTCTTATAACAGTAATTGTGCCGTCTTTAATTGAAATAATATTTTCGGCATAAGTAATCTGAGGAATTCCCAATTTTTCAGCTACTTGGGGGCCTACTTGGGCAGTATCTCCATCGATAGCCTGTCTACCTGATATAATTATATCAGGATTCATTTTTCTTATAGCCATTGAAAGAGCATATGATGTGGCAAGTGTATCAGCTCCTGCAAATTTTCTGTCAGTTAAAAGGACTCCGCCATCAGCACCCCTAAAATAACCCTCTCTTATAATATCTGCAGCTCTTAAGGGGCCCATTGTCAGTAACTCAACTCTGGTACCGGGAAATTTGTCCTTAATTAGTAAAGCCTGCTCAAGGGCATTCATGTCTTCAGGGTTAAATATTGCAGGAAGTGCGGCTCTATTAACAGTTCC
Source organism: Bacteroidales bacterium (assembly GCA_018434395.1). Classification (GTDB taxonomy): domain Bacteria; phylum Bacteroidota; class Bacteroidia; order Bacteroidales; family UBA932; genus Bact-08. The sequence continues at coordinate 38,716 of JAHDPK010000016.1, forward strand.
ATCCTCTTTCATGGCATTCTTTCCTACATTGCGCGTGTCAGGAACCTGCTTTGCAAGTACAACAATTTTGAAGGTTTTACTCATGTTTTGTTAATTAATTATGCTTCAGCGGAATTGCCACCAAAGCCCATTGGAAATATTTTTTCTTGTTCGTTATATAAGACTATCTCTCCAAATTTGTTTTCAAATTTGGCAATATTATCCTCAAGAGCAACCATTAGTCGTTTGGCATGCTCGGGTGTCATTATTATCCTGTTGGTTACTTGTGGTTTAGGTATACCAGGAAGCATACTCAAAAAATCAAGGATAAATTCACTGCTTGAATGTGTAATTATCGCAAAGTTTGAGTATGAACCTAATGCAACCTCACTACTTAATTCAATATTTATCTCATTATCAGAGTCCATGACGTTTTTTATTAATTTATTTCCTGCAAAGATAGTTTTTTTTCTTAAAAGCGAATTTTGAGAAGGGTGATTAAATATTTAACTTTGAAGTTTAATTAATTCATAGATAGATAGAGTATATGGAATTATCTGCGAAATATGATCCTTCATTAACAGAGAATAAATGGTATGACTATTGGTTGAAATACAAGTTTTTTCATTCTGAACCAGATGAAAGAGAGCCTTATACTATAGTAATTCCTCCTCCAAATGTTACAGGTGTTCTTCATATGGGGCACATGTTAAACAACACAATTCAGGATGTGCTTGTCAGAAGGGCAAGGATGATGGGAAAAAATGCATGTTGGGTACCTGGAACAGATCATGCATCAATTGCCACTGAAGCTAAAGTTGTTGCAAAATTAAAATCGGAAGGCATCGAAAAAAGTAACCTGACAAGAGAAGAGTTTCTTAAATATGCCTGGGAGTGGAAAGAGAAACACGGAGGAATAATTCTTGAACAGTTAAAAAAATTGGGAGCATCTTGTGATTGGAACAGAACGAGGTTTACAATGGACTTTGACTTAAGCAAGGGAGTTATTAATACTTTTGTTTATTTCTACAAAAAAGGGTGGATTTACAGAGGTGTTAGGATGGTTAACTGGGATCCCGTTGGTCAGACAGCCATAAGTGATGAGGAGGTAATTCATAAGGAAACTCCATCAAAACTATATTACTTAAAGTATTTTATATCAAGTAATGGCAAACCATCTGAAGAATATTTAGTAATTGCCACAACAAGACCGGAAACTATTATGGCCGATACTGCTGTCTGCATTAATCCGGAAGATGAGCGATATTTTAATCTTAAAGGTAAAAGAGTATTTATTCCACTTATTAACAAAGAAATACCAATAATCGAAGATGATTACGTCTCAATGGATTTTGGTACAGGTTGTCTTAAAGTTACTCCCGCTCACGATGTTAATGACTATGAAATTGGCCTTAGACATAAACTCCCGGTTATAGATATTTTAGATCAATTTGGAAGATTAAATGAGAATGCTAAGATTCTTGTTGGAGAAGATCGCTTTGTGGCAAGAAAGAAGATAGTACAGATACTGAAAGATACAGGTCATCTTTTGAAAGAAGAAGACTACATGTCACAAGTCGGATATTCAGAGAGAACAAATGCTGTTATTGAACCAAAACTTTCTCTGCAATGGTTTCTCAAAATGGATGAAGCAGCCAAAAATGCACTTGCATATGTTGAAGATGGAAGAATAAAACTTATACCTGACAAGTATAAAAGTACTTATAAACATTGGATGGAAAATGTCAGAGACTGGTGTATTTCAAGACAGTTGTGGTGGGGACAGAGAATCCCTGCATGGTACCTTCCTTCTGGAGATTTTGTTGTCGAAGCAGATTTTGATGCAGCTCTGAATGCTGCAAGAAAGATTAATCCAAATATAAAATCAGATGATTTAAAGCAGGATCCGGATGTTTTAGATACTTGGTTTTCATCATGGCTTTGGCCTATTTCGGTTTTTGATCCTGAAAAGCCTGGATTTCCTGATGCCAAGCCTAACAGGGACTTGGCATATTATTATCCAACTAATGATTTAGTAACTGCACCTGAAATTCTATTTTTTTGGGTCGCCAGAATGATAATGGCCGGACATGAATTTTGTGGTGACAGGCCTTTTAAAAATGTTTATCTAACAGGTACCGTAAGGGATAAGCTTGGTCGCAAGATGTCCAAGTCTTTGGGAAATTCTCCGGATCCCATCAAACTTATGGAGACATACGGAGCTGATGGAGTAAGGGTAGGAATGCTGATTTGCAGTAATGCCGGGAATGATATTCTTTTTGACGAATCTCAAGTAGAGCAAGGCAGAAATTTTGCAAATAAAATCTGGAATGCGTATCGTCTTGTCAATGGGTGGAACATTGACAATGAGTTGAAACAATCTATTGAAGCTCAAGTTGCAGTCAAATGGTTTGATGAATTACTCTCTTCATGTATTGATATAATTAATGATCATTTTGATAAATTCAGAATATCTGATGCTCTTATGCAACTTTACAAACTGTTTTGGGATGATTTTTGTTCATGGTATTTAGAACTTGTAAAGCCTCCATATGGAGAAGGAATTGATGTCTGTACATATAATGCCACTATTGAATTTTTTGATAAATTGCTAAGGCTTCTTCATCCTTTTATGCCTTTCATTACAGAAGAGTTGTGGCAAAACATTACTAAAAGAAGAGACGGCGAAAGTATAATGATTGTTGATCAGCCAAAAGCTAAAAGTTATAATACAGCCTTTTTGAAACAATTTGAAAGTGTTAAGGAATGTGTTGTGAATGTGAGAAATATCAGACAATCAAAGAGGATCTCTCCAAAAGAGTCTCTTTCTCTGTTTTACAGGGGAGATTTTGAGAAAGAGATGTTTGGAGTGGTTGGGAAGATGGCAAATATTGGCACAATAGAGTCAATGAACAGTAAAATCGTTGACAGTTTGGGAGTTTCATTCCTTGTAGATAAAACTGAATTTTTTATCCCTCTTGAAGAGAAAATAGATTTGAATGAAGAGTTAAATAAAATTGAAGCTGAATTACAATACTATAATGGTTTTATAGAAAATGTTATGAAAAAACTCTCAAACGAAAAATTTGTTTCCTGTGCGCCTAAAAATGTAGTAGACATGGAGTTAAAGAAAAAACAAGATGCCGAAGACAAAATCAGGAAGCTAAGTGAACTTAAAAGATCATTAACAAGGTGATATGTTTGTACACGAAACAGAATTGGATGTCAGGTACTATGAAACCGATATGATGGGTATTGTTCATCACTCAAATTATATTCGGTATTTTGAATGTGGAAGAAATGATGCTTTAATTTCCGTTGGACTTCCAATTTGGAAAATCGAAGAGATGGGTGTAATGACTCCCGTTATAAGGGTTGAATGTAATTACAAACATTCTGCAAGAAATGGAGAAAGACTCAAAATTGTGACTATGATTAAGGAGCCCCCGATGGCAAAAATTTTAATTTACAATGAGATATTCAATGCTCAAGGTCAACTTTTGTGCAGTGGAAGTGTAACTCTTGGGTTTATTAACAGCGTGACAAGAAAGGCAATCCGTGCTCCGCATTTCTTTCTGGATAAATTTTCCAAATATTTTGACAAACAATAAAAACAATAAACAATGAAAACTCTTTTATTATTTGGAACCATTGGTGCTCCTGAAATAATTATAATCGCTCTGATTGTTTTGTTACTTTTTGGAGGGAAAAAAATTCCCGAGCTGATGAAAGGCATTGGAAAGGGAGTTAAAAGCTTCAAAGATGGAATGAAAGGCATTGAAGACGATATTAAGGACGTTAACAACGAGGAAGAGAAAAAATAGTGGCAGATGAGATGACATTCTGGGAGCATCTGGACGAGCTCAGAAGAGTCTTGTTCAGGTCTATTATTGTCATAATGGTGCTAATGATTGTTGTTTTTGTCAATAAAACTTTTGTTTTTGAAAAAATAATACTTGCACCTTCTCGTCCTGATTTCTTTCTGTACAGAATACTGCCGGGTTTTTCTGGATTTCACCTTGACCTTATTAACATTGAACTTTCTGCTCAGTTTTTTACACATTTGAGTGTTTCCATGGCTTTATCAATAATATTGGCTGTGCCATATATTCTTTATCAGCTATGGAATTTTGTCAGGCCAGCGTTATACGAAAATGAAAAAAGAGTTGTTAAAAAAGCTTTTGGATTTGCTTCAATACTATTTTTTATAGGAGTAGTAGTCGGCTATATGTTTGTTTTTCCACTTACAGTTCGTTTTTTGGGATCATACCAGGTGAGTTCTTCAATTCAAAACACCATCTCCCTTAAATCCTACATATCGATGTTTACTCAATTAATATTGATTATGGGAATTGTTTTTGAAATGCCTGCACTTGCACTCATTCTTGCAAAACTCGGAATTATATCAGCCTCATTTTTGAAAAAATACAGGCGCCATGCATTAATTATCCTTTTGATTGTCGCAGCAATTATTACTCCAAGTGGAGATGCTTTTACTCTTTTTATTGTTGCTGGTCCGCTATATTTGCTTTATGAATTTAGTATTTTGATTTGTCGTGGTATCAATAAATAATCTAACTGTCGCTTTTGGTGGATTTACTCTGCTAAATGATATAAATTTTCATATTTCAGAGAAAGATAGTATAGGTCTTGTAGGTAAAAATGGAGCCGGGAAATCTACTCTTTTAAAAATCATTGCCGGGATTCAGAGACCAACAAAAGGTCAGATTCTAAAACCTTCAGGTTTATCCATTGGGTACCTTCCTCAACAAATGGAACACGAAAAAGACAAAACTGTATTTGAAGAAGCCTTAACTGCATTTTCGACATTGTTTGATCTTAAAAAGAAAATGGATGAAATTAGCATTCTGCTTGCTGAAAGAACCGACTATCAAAGTAAAGATTATCATAAATTGATAGTTGAACTTAATGATTTAAACGATCGCATAAATTTTCTCAGTCAAGAAAATCCTGAGGGCATGACTGAGAAAACACTTTTAGGTCTTGGTTTTAAGAGAGATGAATTTTGCAGGCAAACCAGTACCTTCAGCCAAGGATGGAATATGCGTATTGAATTAGCAAAAATTCTTCTTAAAAAACCCGATCTGCTGCTTCTGGATGAACCGACTAATCACCTTGATATAGAATCAATTCAATGGCTGGAGGAGTATCTTGAAACTTATTCCGGATCTCTTGTCATTATTTCACATGACCGAAAGTTTCTGGATAATGTTACAAACAGAACTGTAGAGTTGTTGTTAGGAAAGGCATATGATTATAAAGTTCCATATTCTAAGTATACCGACTTAAGAAGAGAACGAGCTGAGCAACAAAGAGCTGCATTTGAAAATCAACAAAAGATGATTGAAAAAAGTGAGGAGTTTATTGAAAGATTTAGATATAAAGCAACTAAGTCCAACCAAGTTCAGTCAAGAATCAAACAGCTTGAGAAAATTGACAGGATTGAGATTGAACCTGAAGATCATTCTTCACTTAATGTTAAGTTTCCTCCTGCTCCTAGGTCTGGTCAAGTTGTAGTTAAAAGCGTTGATCTAAAAATGCAGTTTGACAAAAAAATTATTTTTGAAAATGTAAATATAACAATAGAAAGAGGAGAAAAAGTTGCGTTTGTGGGGAGGAACGGAGAGGGCAAAACGACCATGATGAGGCTTATTATCAATGAATTGTTGCCTAGCAGAGGAACCATAAAATTGGGACACAATGTATTATTAGGTTACTACGCACAGAATCAGGAAGATCTGTTAGATAAAAATGATACTGTTTTTGATACTCTTGACAAAGTAGCTGTAGGAGATATAAGAACAAAACTCAGAGATATATTGGGAGCGTTTTTATTTAAAGGTGAGGATATAGATAAAAAAGTTGCTGTTTTAAGTGGTGGTGAAAAATCCAGACTTGCAATGGCTAAACTAATTTTGAAACCTTACAATCTTCTTGCTCTTGACGAACCTACAAATCATATGGATATCAGATCAAAAGATGTTTTGAAGCAAGCTCTTGTTAATTATGACGGAACCCTTATTATAGTATCGCATGACAGAGATTTTCTTGACGGTTTGGTCAATAAACTTTATGAATTTAAGGATGGCAAGGTAAAGGAACATCTTGGAGGAGTTGTGGATTTTCTTCAGAAAAAGAAGCTCGGGCATCTTAATGACCTTGAAATAAATGAAGTAGCCGCTAAAAAAGAACAACAAATTGAAGATAAAGTTAAAAATCAGGAACTAATTTTTTTTAAGGAACAAAGAGAGAAAGAACGAGAAGAAAGAAAGAAAAAAAATGCTATAGAAAGATGCGAGAAAGCAATTGAAGAGTCAGAGGAGAAAATAAAAATACTTGAAGAATCGTTGTCTAATCCCAAAGACGGTAAAACATTCCAAAAGGAGCTTAACGAGTATAATCAGCTAAAGGCAAAAATTGAAAAACAAATGGAAGAGTGGGAAAAATTACAATCATAAAATATATGGATAAAGATAGCACATATTTATTTGGAATACACTCTGTCTATGAAGCATTACATTCTGACAGACAGATTGAAAAAGTTTTTTTTAGAGAGGGGATTGACAATCCACAAATTAGAGAGCTTATAAGTATTGTAAGAAGTAAGGGTGTTGTCTATCAGTTTGTCCCGGTAGAAAAACTCAATTCAATTACTAATGGAAGACATCAAGGCGTTATTGCTATAATGTCAAAGATTGATTATACTCCTATTGAAAAAATGGTAGAAGATGCATTATCAACCTCTAAATCTCCATTTATCATTCTTCTAGATGGGGTAAGTGATGTTAGAAATCTCGGTGCTATAGCAAGAAGTGCTGAGTGTGCCGGCGTATCTGGAATCATCTTACCTGCTAAAGGAGGGGCCAATATAAATGCTGATGCCGTCAAAACTTCTTCAGGAGCTCTATTGAGAGTGCCAGTAGCTAAAGTTACCAATCTAAGAGTGGCTGTTTACTATCTTTCACAATGCGGGTTTAAGATTTTTGTTGCAGATGAAAAGAGTCAAAAAAGTATTTATGATGTAGACTTTAAAAGACCAACTGCTGTAATAATGGGCTCTGAAGAAAGAGGAGTTTCGGAATCGATAGCTGTTCTTGCCGAAGAAAAAATTAAAATACCACAATTAGGCAAGATTGCTTCATTAAATGTATCTGTAGCTGCAGCAATTATTATGTATGAAGCAGTCAGACAGAAACACGCCTAAATTCAGAACAGACTATAGCAGCAGCGACTGCAATGTTCAATGAGTCAGGGCGATATGAATCAGAATAAGAGAAATTTGGAATATAAAGTCTCTTGTCAACTTTCTTTTCAATTTCTTGTGAAATGCCACAAGATTCATTTCCAAGAATTATAATACCATTTTTATCTAGTTTTTCCTTATAAATATTAGATGCAGTATGAAGAAATGTGCCGAATATCATAAGTGATTTTTTGGCATCTTCAAGTATCTGCGCGAGATCGGCATATTGTAACTGTACTCTGAATACTGAGCCCATGGATGCTTGAATAACTTTGGGGTTATATAATTCAACACTATCTTTTGAAGCAAAAATACCATTTAATCCAAACCAGTCTGCAATTCTAAGAATTGTGCCCAAGTTTCCCGGGTCCTTTATTGAGTCCAGAGCAAGATAAAGTCCATTACATTCAATTGTCAATGATTTATAGTCTTTTTTCCGAACAATTGCTAAAACAGGAGAAGGAGAGGATAATTGAGTTATCCTCGACATCCTCTCTTCTCCAATTTCATCCATATAAATTACTTTTTCAACTGTAAAATCAGAACTTAATGCTTCACTGACCATTTTTTCGCCTTCAACAATAAAAAGTCCACTTTCATCCCTATTCTTTTTTTGAGAAAGAGAACGAATAAATTTTATGTCATTATTAGATAGCATTAATAACCCAATATTTTCAACATGGATTTATACGTCTGTTCCTTGCTGAAGAGTTTTGTAAAATACTCTCCATTTTCATCTACATCAATAATTATATGCTTTGGCGCAGGTTGAAGACAGTGCTGGATCCCTCCATATCCGGCAATAGATTCCTGATATGCACCTGTGTGAAAAAATCCTATATAAAGAGGCTCTTCCTTGTCAAGTTTAGGAAGAAATATCGCATTTGCATGAGCTTCTGCATTATAATAATCTTGGCTATCACATGTTAAACCTCCTAGAAAGACTCTTTGATACTCTTCTTCCCATCTGTTTATTGGCAGCAGAATAAATCTCTGTTTAATTCCCCATGTATCTGGCAATGTAGTCATAAAAGAGCTGTCAACCATATACCATCTTTCTCTGTCATTTTGTTGTTTTTGGTCTAAAACTTGATATATAATTGCTCCACTTTCACCAACAGTGAAACTCCCAAATTCTGTGAAAATGTTTGGTTCTTCAACTCCTCTTTGTGTACAAATACTCTTGATTTGGGCAATAACTTCTTCTGCCATATATTCGTAGTCATAGTCAAAAGCAAGAGTATTTTTAATAGGAAATCCGCCTCCAATATTAAGTGAATCGAGTTCCGGGCAAATATTCTTAAGATCACAATATACAGATACACATTTACTTAATTCGTTCCAATAATATGCATTGTCTCTAATTCCCGTATTTATAAAGAAATGCAGCATCTTAAGAATAAATTTACTGTTCCCTTTAATTTTCTGTTCATAAAAAGGAATGATATCACTATATCTGATACCAAGTCGTGATGTATAAAATTCAAATTTTGGTTCCTCTTCCGCAGCAATCCTTATGCCTAACATGCAAGGTTCCTTGATACATAGATCCAAATCATCGAACTCTTTCTTGTTATCCATTACAGGGATTAAATTTTCCCAACCGTTATTAATTAAATTGGCAATATTTTCGATATAAGTATCCTTTTTATATCCGTTACAAATAATATAAAGATCTTGATTTACAATGCCTTGTTCATATAATGATTCTATAAGATTCAAATCAAAAGCAGAGGAAGTCTCAATATGAATATCATTTTTTAAAGCTTCTTCCATAACAAACGAGAAATGAGAGCTTTTAGTACAGTAGCAATAGTGGTAGTCTCCATTATAATCCACTTTAGCCATTGCAACATTAAACATCTTTTTCGCTCTTTTAA
>JAHDPK010000004.1:0-32190 GCA_018434395.1 Bacteroidales bacterium
GTGCTTGTGCTCTCCTTTTTACCACAAGAAGTTGACACAAGGAGTGCAATTAAGATTACAGAAATAAATTTAATTGTTTTCATTTTTTTGTTTATTTGGTTTGTTTGTTTCCATTGTTTTTTTAGTTGAAGCGTATAGAATTAAGGATCCAATTATGGCAGCAGTTAATGAGGAAAGCAAAACAACTCTTTTACCTGCTGCAACTATGTCAGGATCTTCAAATGCTAAATTATCGATAAAGATAGACATTGTAAAACCAATTCCAGCAATTATTCCTACTGAAAATAACATTTTCCAGTTGGAATTTGTTGGTAAATCGGCCAAACCTATTTTACAGGCGACATAAGATGAGAGGAATATTCCAATTGGTTTACCAAAGACCAGGCCACAAAAAATACCTTTTGAGATATTCTGAAGTGGTCCGCTTAAGTCTATTGAAAATTTAACTCCTGCATTAGCAAGGGCAAACACAGGAACTATTATAAATGTAACTATTGGAGTAATGAAACTCTCCATTTTCTTTAAAAGAGGAACTCTATTCTTCGTTAAATTATCTTCTTTCATTTTTACCGGGATAGTCATAGCTAGAAGTACTCCGGCAATAGTTGAATGTATTCCCGATTTCAATATGAAAAGCCAAAGCAATAAGCCTGGAAGAATATAAAAAACAGCGTTTTGAACATTCTTCTTGTTCATGGCTATCAGGATTATCATTATGGCAGATGCCCATAAAAGCATTGTAAAGTTAATATCATGTGTTGGATAAAAGATCGCTATTACGATGATTGCGCCTAAATCGTCGACAATGGCCAAAGCTGTGAGAAAAACTTTCAATGAATGGGGAACTCTTTTATTCATTAATGAGATAACTCCTATTGCAAAAGCAATATCAGTAGCCATTGGTATTCCCCATCCATTTTGGGTCGGAGTATTATAATTGAATGCCGAATAAATTAAAGCGGGGAATATCATGCCTCCTAATGCCGCGATAATTGGGAGAGACGCGCGTTTAATTGATGAAAGCTCCCCTGTAACAAGCTCACGTTTTATCCCAAGACCCACAGAAAGGAAAAAGAGAGCCATTAAACCATCGTTGATCCAGTGCAGGAGAGACATCTTAAGCTCAAAGCTGCCCAAAGAAAAACCTATTTCTCTGTCCCACAGCTTAGTTAAAAAATTTAATGGTTCAAAATTGGCTGCAATAATCGAAATAGATGCAAAAATCAGCAATGCTATTCCTCCACTGTGCTGATTGTTTAGAAAGGATCTAAATGCAGACTTGGTGGACGGACGTTTGATCTTCGTAATAGGAGTCGTTTGCTGGCTCATCGATCTAATTGTCTTTTTGAATTATATTGTGAATAAATACACAATTTATAAAGTAATCTTGCTCCGACATTGGCATCCCATTCGTTGTCAGAAGCTGGCGCTACTTCACATAAATCAAAACCGATGATTTTTTTGTTGGATAAAGCCAGCATGTACAGCAGGAAATCTGCTTCCATAAAGCTCAGTCCTCCCGGCACAGGAGTACCTGTATTGGGGCAATTGTCGGGAGAAAGACCATCAATGTCAAAACTTATGTATACGTTTTGAGGCAGAGAAGAAATGATTTCTTCACACTGTCTTTTCCAGACTTTACCTTCAAAGATATTAGTGCGGATTTCATAATCAGTGAAGCTTCTGATGCGTGGGTCTCTATTGATGAAATCTGCCTCTTCCTGACAATAATCCCTGATGCCTACTTGAGTAAGTTGAGAAATTTGAGGTATTTCATTCAAAGCATTATACATTATTGAGGCATGTGAATATTTAAATCCTTCATATGCTTTTCTGAGATCTGCATGAGCATCTATCTGAAGTATTCCAAAATCTTCGTATATTTCAGACAGAGCTGTGAAATATCCAAACGGCACACTGTGTTCTCCACCTACAATTCCTACTGTCAATCCTTTAGAGATATAATCTTTACTAATTCTGTAAATGTTGCTGTTGAGAGCTGCTGATGCAGTGTTGACAGTATCCACTTCGCCCTGGACTGATTGCAAAGATTCTCCTTTAGCGAGATGCTCAATGACTTTCTCTGCGATTTTGCGTACTTTTTTATTTTCTTGTCTTATTGAATAATCTTCTGGTATTGTACCAATTTTAGTCTCCCATGCACTTTTAACATGATTGTCAAACAGATCTACCTGCAGTGATGCATCCATGATAGCTTGTGGCCCATTACTTGTGCCGGAATTATAAGATGTAGTGACATCCCATGGAATAGAGATTAGAACAATCTCTGATTGTTCGGGTTTGAAAGGTAGCCCAAAAAAATTGCCATTAGCTACTCCTATGTCATTAGGATTGAATTCTGTCATACTATGCCCTCTCTGAGTATGTCGTGAATGTGTACAAGTCCTATATATTTTCCTTTTTCAATAACAACCAAAGAGGTAATTTTGTTCTGCTCCATCATGTTGAAAGCCTTTACGGCCAATTCTTCTGCATCAATTTTTTTAGGGTTGGGCGACATTATATCCCTTGCCCGGAGTGTTTGTATATCGATTCCTTTTTCAACCATTCTTCTTACGTCTCCATCTGTAATAATACCTGCAATCTCTCCATTTTCATGCAATACTACTGTAGCTCCAAGTCTGTTGGCCGAGATATTTAATATTGTATTCTGGATAGAATCGTCTTCTCCAACCATCGGTTTTACAGATCTGTCTATCAAGTCCGATACCCTTGTATAGAGTTTTTTCCCCAGTGAACCTCCTGGGTGGACTCTTGCGAAGTCCTCCTGTGAAAATCCTCTCATTTTGAGTAGACAAACTGCAAGAGCATCGCCCATTACTAACTGAGCAGTAGTACTTGATGTAGGAGCAAGATTATTTGGGCAGGCTTCAGAATCGACTGTTGCTCTGATAAGATAATCTGAATTTTTAGCTAAAAATGAATTGGTATCGGATACCATGCCTATTATCTTGTTACCCATTTTCTTAATCCATGGCACCAAAACCTTGATTTCGGCAGTATTACCGCTTTTTGAGAGGCAAAGAACTATATCATCTTTTTGAATAATACCAAGATCTCCGTGAATAGCATCTGCTGCGTGCATAAATATGGCAGGAGTACCTGTTGAATTGAGAGTTGCCACAACTTTGTTGGCAATTATAGCACTTTTGCCTATGCCTGTAACTATCAATCTTCCCTTACTGTTGAATATTAAATTGAGTATATCTATGAACTGACTGTCAATAAAACCTGCAAGGCGTGCGATTGCAGTTGCCTCCTTATTAATTACTTCCTGTGCAATTTGAGCAAGTTCTTCTTTTGAAATGGTCATAAAAATTTTGAGATAAAAAAACTAATGGATAACTTAGTATTGCAAAGGTAACTTATTTTGTTCTGTTTTTAGACAATTATTCCTTATTTTATTATATGCAAATTACTTCTGAATTTTTGCATGATCAGTTGAAGAGGTTTTTTGGGTTTGACTCTTTCAAAGGGCAGCAGGAGGATATTATTACACATCTTATTAATGGAGGTGATGCATTTGTGTTGATGCCTACAGGCGGGGGCAAGTCTCTATGTTATCAGCTTCCGGCTTTACTTATGGATGGCACGGCTGTTATTATATCTCCGCTTATTGCTCTTATGAAAAACCAGGTAGATGCTATCAGGGGTTTTGTAGAAGAGAGAGAAGGTATCGCTCATTTTTTAAACTCTTCTCTCACCAAGTCGCAACTTCAGGAGGTCAAGGATGACCTTCTTGCTGGAAATACCAAATTGCTTTATGTCGCTCCAGAGTCTCTTACAAAAGAGGAGAACATTCAACTTCTCAAGCAGATTAAAATTTCATTTTATGCTGTTGATGAGGCTCACTGTATTTCTGAGTGGGGACACGATTTTCGTCCAGAATACAGAAGGATTCATCAAATTGCCACAGATATAGGAATTGCTCCAATAATTGCTCTTACTGCCACTGCAACTCCTAAAGTTCAGCATGATATTCAGAAGAATTTGGATATGCTGGATGCTAAAGTTTTTAAATCCTCTTTTAACAGACCAAATCTCTATTACGAGATTAGGCCTAAGGTTAATGTTGACAGGGAGATTATTAAGTTTATAAAATCCAATCCGGGTAAGTCGGGTATTATTTACTGTCTAAGCAGGAAAAAGGTCGAAGACGTAGCAGAACTGCTGGTAGTCAACGGGATAAGAGCTCTGCCATATCATGCAGGTCTTGATGCTGCTACAAGAGCTTCCAATCAGGACAAATTTCTTATGGAGGAGGCAGATGTGATTGTTGCAACGATAGCTTTTGGAATGGGTATTGACAAACCTGATGTGAGGTTTGTGATTCACTATGATATACCCAAAAGTCTTGAAGGATATTATCAGGAGACAGGACGTGCAGGAAGGGATGGTGGTGAAGGGCAGTGTGTGGCATTTTATTCTTATAAGGACATTCAGAAGCTGGAGAAATTTATGCAGGGGAAACCAATATCAGAACAGGAGATTGGTAAGCAACTATTGATGGAAACAGTCTCTTATGCTGAATCAAATCTTTGCCGCCGTAAAGTTTTGCTCAACTATTTTGGCGAAGATTACGATCATGATAATTGTGGCTCATGTGATAACTGTCTATATCCAAAGAAACAATTTGACGGCAAAGAGGATATTTTGCTTGTGCTCGATCTGATTTCAAGTATGAAGGAGCAGTTCAAGGCTGAACATATTGCCAACATTCTTGCCGGAGTAAGTAATTCAATAATTAAATCCTATAATCACCATCATCACGAACTGTTTGGCATTGGCAGCTCCAAAGGTGTAAGGTATTGGATGGCAGTCATCAGGCAAGCTCTTATTCATCATTTAATTGACAAGGATATTGAGAGGTATGGACTTTTGTTCTGTACTGATAAAGGAATCAAATTCTTAGAGAATCCCACTACTATAATGCTTACAGAAGACAGGGAGTTTATGGAAGCTGATGAAGAGGAGGAGATGGCAACTGCAGAAATGCGAAAAGGCGGAGGAGGGGGAGATGCTACTTTACTGGCAATGTTGAAGGACTTGAGACTGTCAATGGCAAAAAGACTTAATCTTCCACCTTTTGTCATTTTTAATGATCCCTCACTTGAAGATATGTCTATTCAGTATCCTATTACTCTTGACGAGCTTAAGAACTGTCAGGGAGTAGGTGAGGGTAAAGCAAAAAAGTACGGGAAAGAATTCATTGATCTTATTTCAAAGTATGTTGTAGAAAACGAGATCGACAGGCCGTTGGATTTAGTTGTAAAAAGTGTGGTCAATAAGTCTTTGAACAAGGTTTTCATAATTACAAGCATTGATAGAAAACTGCCATTTGAAGACATCGCTGAGGCCAAGGATTTAGAAATGAATGAACTGTTGGAAGAAATAGAATCAATAGTCAATTCAGGCACAAAACTCAATATTGATTATTATATACGTCAGACTGTAGATGATGACAAAGTTGATGATATATACGAGTATTTCAAAACAGAAGCATCCACAGACTCTCTTAAAGAGGCTGTGGATGAGCTTGGGAAAAATTATACTGAGGAAGAGATACGTCTGGTGAGAATAAAGTTTATCTCAGAAGTGGGTAACTAACCACAGTAATAGTATTTTTTAACTAGTTCCGAAAGAAATTTAGGACTCTTTTCTGTCTCAGATCTTAGATTTTCGTCATTAAATGATTTGAGGCGTTCTATAATCCCGTTAAGCAGAACATCGTTGAAAACTCCGTCTTTTCGATAGATGTCTCTCATTTTATCAAGTTCACTGGCGGATTGCACACATGATGAAGGAAGTTGTTGAAGAGAATTCAATTTTTTTGCGTGTTCTTTGCTGTGGATGTTTACGTCAACATATGTCTTTTGTACAACTTCAAGAGCATCTTCCATTTCAAACCCTGTTCGGGCTGCTACTGTAAGACCTGCCAACATCTGGTAAATGTCTGCTGATCCGTCTGGTGACCGCATTTCAACAGTTTGTTTGTCTGAAATGGTCTCCTTATTTGTATCTTCTTTAGGATTAGCAATATTCATCATATCGTTTTTCCCGGTCCATCCCAGAGGAACTCTTACCAGCACAGATCTGTTTCTGTCTCCCCAGCATATACTTGTAGGAGCCTCCTGATGAGGCACAAGTCTGAAATATGACATAGGATTGGTATTTCCGAATGCTGTAAGAGATGAGGCGCATTTCATAAATCCTGCGATACTTTTTTTTGCTTCTTCTGAAAGTCCTCCTTCTTTTATCATCAGTGATTGACCATCTTTTACTATTCTTGTATGAAAATGAAGACCACTACCAGCCTTGCCTGTAGTTATTTTTGGTGCAAAAGTCACATCTATCCCATATTTAAAGGCAAGATTGCGAATAATCCATTTGGCCATTACGAGTTGATCTGCTGCTTTTTCAACCGGTGATACAATAAATTCTATTTCGTTTTGTTCATAAATTTTCCCATCCATTGTGAAATTTCCAACTTCTGAATGAGCATATTTTATTTCTCCGCCTGATTGTGCTATTGCATTTACTGCTTCACATCTAAATTGCTCAAATTTTGTGAATGGGGAAGATTCATGATATCCCCTTTGATTTTCAATTGGAAATTTCCCACTGTCATCTCCAACAATATAAAATTCCAGCTCTCCCATGGCTTCAAAATCAAAACCTGTTTTCTTGCTGAAGGATCTTGCCGCTTTGCGAAGAGTGTTCTCGGGAGAACTTTCCAAAGGAAAGCCGTCTTTGTTGAAGTAGGAACAAAGAAGTCCCAACGTTGGAATTGTCGAAAAAGGATCTAAATATGCAGTTGAAAATCTTGGTATTACATAAAGATCGCTCGATTCAGCATCGATATAGGGAAAGAGACTGGAACCGTCAACTCTTTCTCCATAAGAAAGGATAGTATCAAGGTATTTATAATTTGTTACCGGTAGGTTTAATGTTTTTAATCTCCCGTCAGCAGCGATATATCTAAAATTTATTAGTCGTATTCCGTTGTTTGTTACAAATTTAATGATGTCATTTTTAGTAAAATCGGATGAATTTTTATTTAAATATGCAACAACAGGATTAATGTTGTAGTTAAGAAACTGATCCATAAATGTGATGAAATTTTATTATTTTTTTTATTTTAATACGAAATTAATGCAAAAAAGTAAGGATTTGGATAATTTATTGCTTTTTGTCACCTTTTTTATTTTTAATAGCTTTGCAGCCTGATGAGAAAGATAAATAAAATATATATTACGGCTGCCTTTTTTTTGCTAGCCCTTATTGTTACTGTCGTTTTTTTTCATTTTAAAAACAATAATAATGATAATAATACTTTTGTTTCCGGGTTTGAGTTAAGTACAGTCTCTGTCATTCCGACCGATGCGATTGCTGTTTTGCATTTTAACAGCATTAACAATTCCATCGATTTACTGTCAGATACATCTCATATGTTTCCTCCTTTATATCCTTCTTCGTCGCCTGTAGGTAAATTAATTAATCTTTCAGTTTCAAGAGGAGTATCACAATTGACTGTTTCATTTCACTATTCTGCCAAAAATGAGATGTCTCCATTAGTTATACTGTATTTTGATTCGGACTCTTCTTTTACTTTAAATTCCGGTAATATTCTCAGGAAGATGTCTGCCGTTAAGGAGAGTTCATATAATGGTGTAGATATATTTGCAGGAGGGGGGATGAAATATTTTAAACAAGGAAGGATGATAGTTGCCAGCAATTCTCTGATTATTCTTCAGTCTTCAATTAGACATGTTAAAAGTGGTGCCTCCATTATGGATAATTCCAATTTCAAAGAAATAGTTGCATCTACTCCAAATGGAGATCACATGTGTTTTTTTAATATTCAGCAATTTGGGAAAATTTTTTCGAGCTTTACTGAATACCCTTACTGGAAATATGCTGATTTTTTGTCAAAAGTCTCTTCGTGGTGTTCTTTTAAATATGAAGTCAATGGTAGTGGTGTATACATATCGGGAGATATGTATAATACAAGAGGAAGACGAGATTTTGCAACCATATTTCAATATGCCGAGGCAGGCAGCTCTCAGTTGAGTGATGTTTTGCCATATAACACATTGGGTGCCTTATCAATATCAGTTAAGGACTTTGATAAACTACTTAATTCGTTTTATGAATATAAGCGTTCATATAAGGTTATTGATCCGTCGTTATTTGAAAACGATAAACAGTGGTTTATGTCACAAAATCCAGAAGAACTTGTGCTTGCTCTTTTACCATACAAGAGCAGTTACAGATGGGTGACTCTTATTAGGTGTAAAGAAGAAGTGAAGAAGAGATCTGTTACTTTATTTGAACATAAGGGGGCACTTGAGAGATTGTTTGGAAAGGCATTTTCTTACAATAATGAAAGTTTTGTTTTAACGTTTGGTCATTGGATGTTTATTGGAGACGAGGATATGTTGCATGCATTTGCTTCTGGTAATTTTGAAAGATATTCCTTAAAAGATTTTGTTGCTCAGGGGGAGGCTTATGATGCCCTGGCAAAATTGGATGCACCATTGACAGTCATTGCAAATGTGTCTATGATGCCTGATTCGGTTGGAAATATTTTTCGAGAACCTTTCAATGCCAAAATTTCCGCGAAATTGCATGAAAAAAATTATCAGATTATAATTTTCAAACTTTTTCCTTATGATAATAAAGCAAAATTTTCTTTGAATTTTACTTCTCAAAGAGTGGCCAAGTTAAGAGAACCGGATACAGACCTTGTGAATATACCAGATACAGTTAGAATACCTTCAGGACCTTTTATATTGTCAAAAGATGGAAATGACAAATTAATTCTTGAACAGTTACCAGATTATAAATTGCGATTAAAACATGCGGATGGTAAAGGGATTTGGACAATTCCGTTTGAAGGACCTCTGAGAGGATTTGTTGAAGAGGTAGATTATTTTTCACATAAGAGTTATCAAATGCTGTTTGCAAGTGGAAACAAACTATATTTGCTTGATAAAAGAGGTCGATTTGTCGGGAGGTTTCCAAAGAGTGTTGATTCAGTCATTGTCCTTGGTCCGAAAGTTTACGAAAAACCTGATGGAGAAGGATTTAACATCATGCTCATGCACCCGGGCAACACTTTAAGGATGTATGACAAAGAATGTCATCCTGTTGAAGACTGGAAAGATATTGTTTTAGATGAAACTATTGAAAATTTTCCCGAAATGTTGATTGTGGATGGTAAGACGTTCTGGGTTTTGAGAACCAGAACTAAAACTGTGATTTACCGGGAAAATGGAGAACCTGTTGGAGATTTTAAAGGTGATAAGACTCTCCTTCCTGATTCCGGGATACGTGTGTTGCATGGCACAAAAGTGGCAGTTACCACTCGCAAGGGAAAGGAGGCTGTATTAGACCTCGAAAGCGGGAAATTAAGTAAATTGAAAAAAAGCGACTTATAATTATAAATGGGAACATTATTAACTATTCTTCTTTTTATAATACTTTTCTTTTGGATTGTAGGGAGAGTGTTGCCACTCATGCTGAGTTGGTGGGTTAAAAGGAAGTTGAACAGATTTGGTAATCAACAAGAAAGTTCGGGATTTTCAAACGGGAAGCAGCGAAAAAATAAAATAATAGACAAAAACGTCGGTGAGTATGTGGATTTTGTAGAGACAAAAGAAGATGATTGAGTATGAAAACTTTTTTTAGATTGCTATCCTTCGCAAAGCCATATGGGAGATATTGGCCGACATATTTGCTTATCTCTGTTTTTTCCATGATTTTTGGAATTTTTAATTTTGCCCTCGTTGCACCAATTGTAAGAATAATATTCAGTCCAAATGCAATTGTACAGCAGTTGACCATGCCTGAATTCTCCATAAGTGTCGACTACTTTACTAATCTTTTTCAGTATTATCTCACCAAGATAATTGGAAGATCTTCTTTGTTGAACGGCTTGCTGTTTGTTTCTATTTTCATGCTGTTTATGTCTTTTTGTTCCAACCTGTCAAACTATATTGCTCAAAGGATACTTGTAAGTGTGAAGACCAAACTGATGTATAACATTCGTAAAGCCCTTTTTCTTAAGATCTCAAAACTTCACATAGGCTATTTTCATGAGAAGAGAAAGGGGGATATCTTATCAAGCGTCTCGAATGATGTCACTGAAGTTCAAAATACTATCGCAAACACTTTCCATATACTTTTCAGGGATCCGTTGATGATTTTAGGTTTCCTGGGGGCACTTTTTTACATGTCGCCACAGTTAACTGCTTTTACTCTTCTAGCATTGCCGATTACAACATTTGCGATTGCCAGAGTTGTGAGGTCTCTTAGAAGAAGTACTGTGATTACTCAATCACTGATGGGAAGAATTATAAGCCATTTTGAGGAAGCCATTTCAGGTGCAAGAATTATTAAAGCTTTTAATGCGCAGAGATATATAAACAAACGCTTTGACATCACAAATACAAGTCACAGGAAGACAAGTAAAAGGGCCTTTAACAGGCAGACACTTGCTTCTCCGCTTTCTGAATTTTTGGGAGTATCTGTCGCTACTTCTGTTCTCTTATATGGCGGTTATCTTCAATTGGATGGAAGACTTGGTATGGATGCTGCAGCTTTTTTAGTTTATATTGGTTTTTATTGGAAAGTTCTGGAACCTACAAAATCAATTTCTAATGCTTTCGCTAGTCTTCAAAGAGGTGTAGTCTCAGGAGAGAGAATTTTTGCAATTCTTGATGTTGATCCTGTAATAGTAAAGGCTAAAAATCCTATTCCTATAAAAGAGTTTAAGGATAGTATCGTTTTTAACAATGTTGGTTTCAAATATAGTACTGAACCTGTTCTTAAAAATATTAATCTTGAAATAAGAAAAGGGAAAATGGTAGCTCTTGTAGGACCTTCCGGTGCAGGTAAATCAACAATGGCGGATTTGATTCCTCGTTTTTATGATGTCACTTCTGGCTCAATAACTCTTGATGGCATAGATATAAGGGATTATGAACCGAAGGATCTTATAGGCCTAATGGGGATTGTGACTCAGGAGGCCATTCTGTTTAATGACACTGTTTTTAATAACATATCCTTTGGAATGGAAAATGTAAATGAGGAGGATGTAATTAAAGCTGCAAAAATTGCAAATGCACACGAATTTATTACACAAATGGAGAATGGATATTATACGAACATTGGAGACAGAGGACTTAAACTTTCTGGAGGGCAAAGGCAAAGGCTTGCTATTGCAAGAGCAGTGCTGAAAAACCCTCCTATCCTTATACTTGATGAAGCTACCTCAGCATTGGATACTGAAAGCGAAAGGCTTGTACAGGAGGCTTTAGTCAAGTTGATGGAGAACAGAACATCTGTTGTGATTGCACACAGACTTTCCACAATTCAGTTTGCTGATGAAATAGTTGTTCTAAAATCAGGTGAGATTGTTGAGAGAGGTACTCATCAGGAACTTATCAAACTCGATGGCCTGTATTCTCATCTGTGCAGCCTTCAGACATTTGCCTAATATTTTTGAAGTATATGGAACAATCATTAAATCTCATTTTTGAGAGAAGTTTTAAAGAAAATTGGGACAATCCAGCTCTATCTGATTACAAGGGTGTTACATTATATTACAGAGACGTTGCCCGTAAAATCGAGAAGTTGCACATAGTATTCGAAATTTGTGGGTTAAAGAAAGGCGACAAGGTTTCTATTTGTTCAAAGAATCAGGCTAACTGGGGAGTTGTTCTTCTTGCAGCGCTTACTTATGGTGCAGTAGCGGTGCCTATTTTGCATGATTTCAAGCCGGGGAATATTAGGCATATATTAAGTCACTCGGATTCCAAGATTTTTTTTGTTGGAGAGCAAGTTTGGGAGCAGATGAATGGTATAGAAATATCAGAACTGGAAGCAATTATTCAAATATCCGATTTTTCTGTGCTGTATGCCAGGGATCCACTTATATATGATACCAGGGAACATTTAAACGAATTGTTTGGGAAAAAATATCCGAAGAATTTCAGGCCAGAGCATATTCATTATTACCAGGATACTCTTGATGAACTTGCTTTGATAAACTACACTTCAGGCACAACAGGCTTTTCAAAAGGGGTAATGCTTCCATATAGATCTCTAGTTTCAAACATTATGTTTGGCTGGGAAGTGCATCCTGAATTAAACAATACATCAAATGTGGTTTCCATGCTTCCTGTTGCTCATATGTATGGAATGATGTTTGAATTTCTTTTTGAGGTGTCTGTTGGAGCTCACGTCTATTTTCTCACAAAGTTACCAAGCCCTAAGATAATTATGGAAGCATTCGCTGAGGTGAAGCCTGACATAATAATAACTGTGCCTTTGATTATTGAGAAGATATACAAAATACAACTTCAACCTCTTATCAATAAAACTGCGATGAGGGTACTTCTCCGGCTTCCGGTAGTGGATCAAAAAATTGGCAAGAAGATACAGCAGGAGCTTGTAAAAGCCTTTGGCGGAAAGTTTCAGGAAGTTATTATTGGAGGTGCTGCTTTCAATAAAGAGGCTGAAGCTTTTTTCAAAAGAATTGGGTTTCCGTTTACCGTTGGTTACGGGATGACTGAGTGTGGCCCAATTATCTCTTATGCACCATGGAATAAAAATAGATTGTATTCATGTGGTAAAGCTGTTCCGAGGATGGAAATCAAGATTGATTCGGAGGATCCGCAGAATATACCTGGTGAGATTTTATGTAAGGGTATGAATGTCATGCTTGGCTATTATAAGAACCAGAAAGCTACTGATGAGGTGCTTTTAAAGGATGGGTGGCTTAGAACCGGAGATATCGGGGTGATGGACAGTGATGGATTTCTTTACATAAGGGGAAGATCAAAAAGTGTGATTTTA
This sequence comes from Bacteroidales bacterium, assembly GCA_018434395.1. GTDB lineage: Bacteria > Bacteroidota > Bacteroidia > Bacteroidales > UBA932 > Bact-08. The sequence goes on from JAHDPK010000004.1 coordinate 12,883, forward strand.
GGACCTAATGGTCAAAATATTTATCCTGAAGAGATTGAAAGTATTTTTAACAATATGCAGTATGTTGTAGAATCTTTGGTGATTGAAGAAAAGGGTTCTTTGACATTGCTTGTTTATCCTGATTTTGAGCAGGCCGAAAAGGATGGGCTTTCACAGGTAGACCTTGAAAGAAAAATGGAAGAAAATCGCATTTTACTCAATGAAGAGCTCACTAATTTCAGTAAAATACAACAAATTAAAATCTTTCCGGAGGAATTTGAAAAAACTCCGAAAAAAAGTATAAAAAGATTTTTATATCAAAGAGTTCAGGAGTAAGTTTTATGCAAGACAAACAGGAACAGTTTGACAGAAGCTATCTGGAGATGGCTGAAGTATGGGCGAAGAATTCATATTGTAAGAGAAGACAGGTAGGAGCATTACTGGTTAAGGACAGAATGATCATTTCTGATGGATACAATGGTACTCCTGCCGGTTTTGAGAATATTTGTGAAGACGATGAAGGACACACAAAGCCTTATGTGCTTCATGCAGAAGCAAACGCAATTACTAAAGTTGCCCGATCCGGTAATAGTAGCCTTGGAGCCACTTTATATGTAACTACTGCTCCTTGTTTGGAGTGCGCCAAACTGATAATTCAAGCAGGTATTGTAAGGCTGGTTTACAAGGAAGATTACAGAGTCTCTGATGGAATTGAACTTCTTAGAAGAGCAGGAATAGAAATTGTTAATATTGAATAATATGTCATTTTTCAAGAATTTCAAAGAGAGGATGAAGAATAATCCTTTTATATATATCTTAATATTTTGTTTGATAATTTTTCTGATATTCAGAATATTGGATACATATTCGGCCAGAAACAGAGAGTTGTCCGTAAAAGCAGGAAAATGGGATAAACTTTTGTTGGTGCTCTCTGAAGTTGAGAAAAATTATGTCGACTCCATTGACAGAGACACTTTGACTGAAATTATTATTCCATATCTTCTCGAAAATCTCGATCCTCATTCGGTATACCTTCCTCCTGCAGAACTTAAAGAGGCAGATGAATCTCTGGAGGGTAATTTTGACGGTATAGGTATTCAGTTTAATATTCCTAATGATACGGCAATAGTTATCAGTGTAATACCTGGTGGTCCTTCCGAGAGAGCTGGTTTGCTTTCAGGTGACAGAATTGTAAAAGTAAATGATGAAACAGTTGCAGGAGTTAAAATAAATCAGGATTCTCTTGTGGCAAGACTTAGAGGTAAATCGGGTTCTATTGTTAAGATTGGCATCAAACGGGGTAATAACAACAATTTGGTATATTTTGACATCAAAAGAGACAAGATACCTGTTAAAAGCGTGGACGTAAGATATATGATTGATGACACAACCGGGTATATCAAATTGTCTAAGTTTACAAAAACCAGCTATGAAGAGTTTTTGAAAGCAGCTCTTGAACTTAAAGAGAAAGGTATGAAGGAATTGATTTTTGATTTAAGAGGTAATGCAGGTGGTTATTTTGATCAGGCTTTTCTTATTGCCAACGAATTCCTTGATAAGGGACAAATGATTGTATATATGCAAGGTCTTCACAGACCTAGACAAGATTTTAAAGCTGATGGAAAGGGTAAACTGAAAGATATTGCTTTAAAGGTTCTTATTGATGAAGGATCAGCCTCTTCAAGTGAAATTTTTGCCGGAGCCATTCAGGATAATGATAGGGGAACAGTTATTGGAAGACGTTCATTTGGAAAGGGACTTGTTCAGGAGCCGATTTATTTTTCTGACAAGTCTGGAATAAGACTTACTGTAGCGAGGTTCTATACTCCGACAGGCAGGTCTATTCAAAAACCTTATTCAAAGGATTATCAGTATGATATAATTGAACGATACAAGCATGGAGAACTGACATATGCTGATAGCATCAAAAAGAATGACTCTCTTAAGTACACAACTCCTAAAGGAAAGATTGTATATGGCGGAGGAGGTATTACTCCGGATGTATTTGTGCCTATAGACACTGTGGGAGTGAATCATTTTTTGATAGAAGTCTCAAACAAGGGTTTGCCTTTTAAGTTCAGTTCTATGATCGCAGATGCTTATAGACCTGCTTTACAAAACATAAGGGATCTTCAATCCATGGAAACTCTTTTTTCAAAGATGAATCTGGAGCAGAGGTTTCTAAAATATGCTGCAGACAATAAGTTGGTACCTTCTTCTAAGGAGTGGGAGGAGAGTAAATATATAATAATAGCTCAGATAAAGGCGCTAATAGGCAGATATTCTCCACTAGATGACGAAGCTTTTTATCCAATAATGGCTGAAATTGATAATGTTATAAAAAAGGCGATTGAGCTATGAATCTGTAAACGATCTCTCCCTGCTGCTTTTCTGGAGCAGTGTCAGATGCCGTAAATCGAGATGATTTAGCTGCTCGTATGGCGTATTCTCTTATGCAGTCGTCATTTGCAGATATCCCGTCTATAATTGATGCAGAGACTACGTATCCCTTTCTATTGACAATAATTGAAATATAGACATCTCCACCTGCTATGCATTTATAAACAGGAATTGGCAGGGATATTGCTTTTCTTCCTTCGAGAGTATATGATAGAACTGAAGGGCCTTTGTATGACTCACTTTGAGACTGTTTGGAGCTATTGGTAGAAGTTGGAACGTCATCACTGCCCTGATAAGCTTCTGCCTCTTTTTTTGAAGCTTCGAGTTTCTTCTGGAGCTCCATTGCTTCTTGATAGACTTGTGAGGGATTTTTGAAACGGTCGTCTCTTAATTCACTTCCCTTTTTAGCTCCTGCATCGACAATCACATTTCGAATATTATTTCTGGTGGTTGAACCGTAAGTCTGCCCTGAAAGTTCTTCATCCAATTCTTTACTGATCTCTTCTTTAAGTTTAATCTCTTCAGCCTCTTTTTCTATTTGTTCCTGTTTTGAAAAATCAATTACGAAGGAGTTTTCTTCTGATACGAGAGCGCTAATTTTGGCTAGCAGGAGAATTATAATTATCAGAAGATGAACTGCAATTGTAAGATAGAGACCAACTTTGTTTTCAAATTTAAGCATTTTTCTTGTTGAGAAACTTTTCTATTGATGCAAGCAAGATATCAATAGCAACCTGATTGTGACCTCCTTGCGGAATAATGATATCAGCGTATCTTTTACTTGGTTCTATGAATTGAAGATGCATCGGTTTTACAGTCTTTTCGTATCTTTCAAGGACTTTTTCAACAGACCTTCCTCTTTCAAGATTGTCTCGAGCAATTACCCTGCCAAGCCTGTCATCAGCATCTGCATCGACAAAGACCTTTATATCCAGACAGTTTCTCAGTTCAGGACAGGTGAAAATGAGTATTCCTTCCACAATAATTATGGGAGCAGGTGATACTCTTACCGTCTCAGTAGTCGATCTTGAGCATGTAAGATAAGAATAAACTGGCTGTTCAATGGATTTTCCTGACTTAAGTTCCTTGATTTGTTTGACAAGAAGCTCGAAGTCGACTGAATCCGGATGGTCAAAATTAAGTTCAAGTCTCTCTTCAAGTGGGAGGTGACTGTTATCCTTATAATAGGCATCTTGAGGAATAACTACTACATGATCTCTAATCCTGCTTACAATCTGAGATACAACAGTAGTTTTTCCTGCTCCCGTACCGCCGGCAATTCCAATTATTAGCATATGTTATTAAAATTCAGCATTTTTAGGCGTTCTAGGGAATGGAATCACATCTCTAATATTTGACATGCCTGTAACAAAAAGCAAAAGCCTTTCAAATCCAAGTCCGAAACCGGAATGAGGAGCTGTCCCGAATCTTCTGGTATCGAGATACCACCAAAGTGATTCAATACCCATGTTAAGTTCTGCAATTCTTTTTTCAAGTTTTTCCAGAGATTCTTCACGTTGAGAGCCACCTATTATCTCTCCAATCTTTGGAAACAGAACATCCATTGCCCTTACAGTTTTACCGTCATCATTCTGTTTCATATAGAAAGCTTTAATCTCTTTTGGGTAGTCTGTGAGGATTACTGGTTTTTTAAAATGTTTCTCAACAAGGTATCTTTCATGTTCACTCTGCAAATCAGTACCCCAGAAAACGGGATATTCAAATTTTTGTCCCGATTTCATGAGAATATCAACTCCTTCGGTATAGGTTAGTCTTACAAAATCAGTGTTGATAACGCTCTCAAGTCTATCAATCAGTTCTTTATCAAACATATCATTTAAGAACCTTAAGTCGTCAAAGCAATTGTCCAGAGCATATTTTACGAGATATTTGATGAACTCTTCTGCAAGATCCATATTCTCCTTGATCTCATAAAATGCCATTTCCGGTTCAATCATCCAAAATTCAGCAAGATGTCTTGGTGTATTGGAATTTTCTGCTCTAAATGTAGGTCCGAAGGTATAAATTTCTCCAAGAGCCATAGCTCCTAATTCTCCTTCAAGTTGTCCGCTGACTGTAAGATATGTGGGCTTGCCAAAAAAATCAGAGCTAAAATCTATTTTTCCTTCAGGTGTTCTCGGAGGATTGTCAATATCGAGAGTCGTCACCTGAAACATTGCTCCTGCACCTTCTGCATCGGAACCGGTTATCAGAGGAGTATGGAGGTAATAAAAACCTTTGTCGTTAAAGAACCTATGAATAGCAAAAGCCATTGCATGGCGGATACGGAGTATAGCTCCAAAGGTGTTGGTACGTGGCCTCAGATGTCCAATTTCACGTAAAAATTCCATACTGTGACCTTTTTTCTGAAGAGGATATTTCTCTGGATCGGCTGAACCATACAATATGAGTTTTTTTGCCTGAATCTCAACAGCCTGTCTACTGCCGACAGATGCGACCAGAGAACCCTCGACGCAAATACATGCTCCAGTTGTCACATCCTTGAACTGTTCATCTGAGAAATTGCTCATATCAAACACAATCTGTATATTATTGATTGTGGAGCCATCATTTAGAGCGACGAAAGATATGTTTTTATTGCCTCTTTTTGTTCTTACCCATCCTTTAACTTGTACATCGACACCTGCATTCAGTTTCAACAGTTCGCGAACCTTAATTCTTTCCATATAATTTTGATAACAACTCTATTTATATATCAAGCAAAGTTACTCAATTGGTAGGAAATCACAATAATATTATTTTGGATGGTTCACTCTCGTTGGAGCAATGGTCAATGGCAGTGATAACATATTGATATCTAACTTTTCTGCCCTTTGGAACTTCGGGTTTGTAGTAATTTGTATCAACGACTTTTAGCAGATATTTCGGATTATCTATATCAATTTTTTCTTTGAGAGAGAAGCGATATACTGCAAAAAATCTGGCCTCTTGCATTTTGTCATTATTGCTATTGTGATTCCACCTTATAATACCCTTTTTCACTGTCAAATCTGTCACTGGTGGAGGTGCGATTGAGTCAAGAGATTTATATGCAGGAACAAGGGCAATGTATTTTTGATATTTTTGAATAAGAGAGTCAGTAAATCCAAATGGGTTTGAAAGTAATGACCAGCCAGGCCACCATACGTTTCCATCTACATTTGGCAGCTCTCTTTCAAGTCTCATCTTTTCAGCAAACTGAGTCTTGGTAGAATCTGCGATGTCTTTTTCATTGAATGTACTGATACTTTGTCCTATGTAGAGCTGTCCCTTAAAATTGGCGTCATTCCACCAATTAATCAATGTCAAATAATCTGCAGCTGGGTGCCCTATTTTCCAGTAAAGCTGTGGGACATTGTAGTCTATCCATCCATTTTCCAGCCAAAGGGGAATGTCGGCATATAGGTCCTCATAAGTAGAAAGGCTATTTGTTTTGCTTCCGCTTCCATCTGGAGTATCTTTAAAGTTTCTGTGGACTCCGAAGGGACTGATCCCAAATCTTATCCACGGCTTGATTTTTTTGATTGTATCATTAATTTCTCTTATGAGAGTTGATACATTATTTCTTCTCCAGTCGCCTTTTTGCCAGTATTCAAATCCCTGTTTATTAGCATATTTCACAAATGATGCATCATCATGAAATTCTTCAAATTTTTCGGGATATGGATAAAAGTAATCGTCAAAGTGAATTGCATCAACATCATATCTTGTCACAATATCTGCAATAACATTTTTTGTATGAGCTATTGCTTCTGGTTCACCCGGGTCAAAGTAAAGCTGTTTGCCATATTTTTTGAATATTTCAGGCTTTTTGAAATAGAGATGATTTGGATGGAGTTGCTCCTGATCATTTGAAGTTACACGATATGGGTTACACCAGGCATGTAATTCCATACCTCTTTTATGAGCTTCTGTAATCATAAATTCAAGAGGATCCCATAGTGGTTCCGGCGCCTTTCCCTGTTCACCGGCAATAAATCTGCTCCATGGCTCCAAATCTGATACATAATATGCATCAGCTTGTGGTCTTACCTGAAAAATCACAGCATTAATTCCAGCTTGTTGAAGGACGTCAAGAGTATGGCTGAGGTACTGTTTCAATGAATCACTGCTCATATGCTTGAAATTTTGATTTCCCACCGTATGAAGCCATGCGCCACGAAATTCTCTCTTAGGCAAATCTTGAGAATAGAGTTGGAGAGAAAAAAGAAAAATTGCTATATAAATAATAATACTTTTTTTCATAGTTTATATTTTTAGAAATTGAGATTCATAGCTTTCATGATTTTTTTAGGAATTTCGGTATTATCCATTCTCCCGTTAAAGAGATAATCTCCGGCACCTATCGAATAAACAGGAACATATACTCCTGTGTGACCTGATGTTGTCCAACCAATGTTTGCCTTAGTATTTATTGTTTCGTTATCTTTGATTGTCTCGTTATCAACGGCAAAAGATCTATCTTGCGTATTCAAAACATCCAAATTAAGATGGTTGCCGCCCTTATTTCTTCCAAGTGAAGCTCCTCCTGTATCATGATCCGCAGTAACTATAATAAGAGTCTCTTTAGGATGCTTCAGATAAAATTGGTATGCAACTTCTACGGCGTCAGCAAAATCGATTATTTCGAGAATATCCGTTTTGGCATCGTTACTGTGTGCAGCCCAATCTATTTTACCTCCTTCTGCCATCATAAAAAAACCATGTTTGTTCTTACTCAAATGATCAATGCCGGCTTTAACCACATCGCATAATTTGAGGTCGTTATCTTTTCTGTCAATGGCAAACGGAAGATCAGATTCTTTGCCTTCCTCCTGAAATAAAGCAACTTTTTTTGAATTTTTAACTTTTTCAATTTCGGACAATCCTCTTATTATGGTATAGTTACTATCTGCTAGAATCTTGAAAATATCTTGTTTATCTCCATTTTTGCCCCTTGGTTCAGAAAAATCACCCCCTCCAACAAATTCAAAACCACTCTTTGGCAATTGGAGAGATATTTCGTAATAGTTTCTTCTGTTGGCATTGTTCGCATAAAATGATGCAGGTGTTGCTTGTTCAAGTTGAACTGTTGAGATTATTCCAATAGAATAGCCCTTTTCATGAAGCATGTACGTTATACTCTTTAACTTGTTGGTGTCAGAATCAACACCTAACATATAGTTCTTCGTTTTCTTTCCAGTAGAAAGAGCTGTTCCTGCTGCTGCTGAACATGTAATATGATAATTTGCAGAATGTGTTGAGCAAAACCCAAATGATGGAAATTTTGAAAAGACAAGTGGTTCAGATCCGATAATGCCTTTTTTTGAGGCAAGATATGTTTCTGTTAGTGCAACTTGAGAAATTCCCATGCCATCGCCAATAAAAAGAAAGACATACTTTGTATGGTCATTACCTCCTAAACATATTGTTGATGGAAAAATTATTATTGCAATGATAATTGAAATGAATCTGTTTTTCATTAAAAAAGGGTGGTTTAAATATAACAATAAAGGGTGCCCTAAATTTAAATAGGTGCACCCTTATAGTACAATTGTATAGGCAATTATATGCTAGGTTCAGATTCCGGTTTTCTTGCAGAGTACATAATTTTAAGAGCTGAACACCTTCTAAGTTCCTGCTTAATATCAGTGATAATACCCATTCTGACATTTTGATCAGCCTTTATGCATACTGTCATGAACTGCTTGTCAGCTTCTGATAGGGATTCTCTTTCTGCAGCAATAAAATCACGTATATCATCGATAGTCTTGAAAGAATCGTTTAGCTGTATTCGAGCATCAGTACCGTATTTACTTTGTTCAGCACGGATAGGTGTTCCAACATAAATATGCGCAGCCAAATCTTTTCTTTCAAGTTTTGCAGCCTCAGAAGCTTCAGGTAATTTGAATTCAACCTTCCTTGTAACCTCCCGGATAGTTGTTGTAATCATAAAGAAGAACAGCAACATGAACACAACATCAGGCAATGACGACGTGCTAATCGGCGCCATTGTTTTAGTTTTTTTATTTGCAATCATATTATATTCTCCTTTCTAATATTTTTTACCAGTATCCTTTGGTTCTGCTTCAGAAATGTTCTGAGGGATAGCCTTTCTTACTATTTCCTGTTTGGCTTCGTCTAGAGCAAAGAATGACTTGCCAAAATGCTCAAGAGCGAATTGATTTCGGACCTCATTAACTGCTTTGACCAATTCGTTTTGAACCCTTATATAGGCATCATAGCTTGTCCCACGAGTATTCTGAAGTGAGATAATACCTTTGGAAACAGGATACATCCCAAACCCTTCAATGAATTTATCCTCTTTTTCAGGGAGAGATGGATCATTGTTGGGATTTAAAAGGAACTCCTTTGCCTTGTCTTTCAACATAGATATGTCAATGATCTGGCCTCCTGCAAAAAGTCTGTCAGATTCATTAATCCTTACAACCAAAACATTTCTACGGTTGACCTTCTGATCTACAACCTTCTGATTCTTATCAGGCATTGGTGGTAAACGACGCTGAAGGCCAGAATTGGAGTCCATGTTCGATGTTATAAGGAAAAACACCAGAATTATGAAAGCCATATCGGCAGTAGAGCTCGCGTTAACTTGATTTACTGGTCTTGCCATGTTTTATTTTCTGTTTTGGATAATGGATTTGATACCTCCTCCTATAATAACTAAAATCGAAGCTCCAAGCATAAGATAAGTAATGATAAGCGCAGTATCGGTAAGTTTAAGAGTTTGTGCACTTGGAGGTGTTTCAATCATAAGTCCTTCAATAGGTGCTCCGGAAGCTAAAAGATAACCGGCTACACACACAATAACTACTAGAAGAATGGTCAACAGCATCTTCTTAATTTTTTTTGGATATTGCAAAAGAAGAGGCAGCGGAAGAACCAATGCTAGAATTGCTGATAAGGCCAACAGTATATATCCAAAATAAAGAATAACATCTATCATCTTTTCTGATTCGGAATTAGAAAAGAATAATACTGCCACCAAAGCAATCAGCACAAACATTAATGCTGAAAATATTTTTAAAGCTTTTTGCATAATCTGCTATTTTTTACTTTTTACAAGTATGTCTATCAATGAGACGGATGAGTCTTCCATTGAAAGAACTATAGAGTCAATCTTTGAAACGATATAAGAGTAGAAAAGCTGAAGAATAATGGCAACTATAAGACCTCCAATAGTTGTGATCAACGCCACTTTCATACCTCCTGCTACGATGTTAGGAGAGATATCACCGGCTTTTTGAATATCATCAAATGCCATGACCAGTCCGATAACTGTACCGAGGAATCCTAACATAGGTGCTATGGAAATAAAGAGGTTTATCCAGTTAAGGCCACTTTCGAGCTGTGACATTTGAATTGAACCTGAAGAAGAAATGGATTTTTCAACCATCTCGATTCCCTCGTCTGCACGGCTGAGCCCTTCATAGAAAATGCTTGCAACAGGACCTTTAGTATTCCGGCAAACTTCTTTTGCTGCTTCAACTCCACCACTAGCGAGTGCATCTTCAATTTGTTTCAATAGTTTTTCAATATTTGTTGATGCGAGGTTTAAGTAAATGATTCTTTCAATGGCAATTGCCAGACCTATGATAAGACACAGGAGAATTGCAGCCATAAATCCCGGGCCACCCTCGATAAATTTTGTCTTAAGCTGTTGGTGAATCGGAATCTCTTTTTGAACTGTCTGGTCAGAAGAAGGAGCGGCAGTAGAAGCGGCGGCAACACTTGTTGTTGTTGCAGCAGAATCAGGTGTCTGAGCAGAAACATACTGAGCAGAAATGGCTATTAATCCCACAACTGCCAAAAACATGAAAAATTTTTTCATAAATTTTTGAATAATTAAAGTATTAAACAATGTATATTAAATAGTTATCAATTTTAACCAAAAGTTAAATTCGATGCAATTTATAAAGAATTTTATAAAATTACTAATCTATTGAAATTTCACCCCTTAAATTTTTTGATAATAAATTTACAATATTTTGATTGTCAAAGTTATGACCTAGAATAAAAAATAATTTTGTCAATGCTGCTTCTGTTGTACTGTCGTAACCACTTTGAACTCCTATTTTTTTTAACAGAATTCCTGTAGAATATGCTTCCATATTTACACTCCCTGCGGGGCACTGAGTCACATTCAAAATAATAAGACCTTGGTTGATGGAATTTTTAAGCAAAGATATCAACCAGTCAAATGTGGGAGCATTTCCTGAACCATAGGTTTCAAGTATTATGGCTCTCAATCCATTTATTCTTAGAAAGCTTTCTACCACATATTGAGAGATACCGGGAAAGATTTTGAGAATTGCAACATTTGTGTCAAGACTGGTATTAATTTTAAATTGCTGTCCCCACTTTTCAGGATATGATATGAAGTTTCTATTATATTTAATATGTATGCCTACTTCTGCAAGATATGGGTAATTGGCTGATCTGAAAGCCCGGAAATTTTCAGCATTATCCTTTGTTGTCCGGTTCCCTCTATACAGTCTGCTTTCAAAGTATACGCAAACTTCTGGGACTATTGCTCTGCCATTGTCGTCACGAGCTGCTGCAATTTCTATTGAAGATATAAGATTCTCTTTTCCGTCAGTACGAAGCATCCCTATGGGAAGCTGACTTCCTGTGAATATCACGGGTTTCTCAAGATTTTCGAGCATAAAACTCAGTGCAGAGGCAGAATAAGACATAGTATCTGTCCCGTGAAGTATCACAAAACCGTCATATTTTTCATAATTTTCATAGATTATTTCAGCAAGTTCGACCCAGAAGGAGGTATTAATTTCAGATGAATCAATTGGAGGATCGAATGAGTAGGAATCTATTTTGTAGCCGAATTTTCTTAATTCAGGGACTTCAGCTTCAATCTGATCAAATTTAAATGGGACAAGAGCAAGAGTATCAGGATCTTGCTTCATGCCAATAGTCCCACCTGTGTAAATAATAAGGATTGATGAATTCATTTTTGTAATTTAAATAATCTTATAGCATTAGCAGTCGTAATCTCTGCTACCTCATCTATACTGCATCTTTTGGATTCAGCTATTTTGTCGGCAATGAAAGGAATAAAAGACGGTTCATTTCTTTTGCCTCTGAACGGCACAGGAGTCAGCCAAGGTGCATCTGTCTCAAGTACTATGCGGTCAAGAGGAATTTTTAAGAGAGTAGAAGGAAGGCTGGAGTTTTTATATGTGACTGTACCACCAATGCCAACCATAAAATCTCCATATTTTTGTGTTCTTTTGAATGTCTCGTAACTGCCCGAAAAGGCATGAAACACTCCTTTCAACCCTAAATGTTTTGTTTTGTCAAGGATTGAAAATGTCTTTTCAGTTGCTTCTCTGACATGGATTATGACAGGTAGTGACAGCATGGCTGCAAGTTCAAGTTGTTTTTGAAATGCAATAGATTGTTGTTCAAGAAACTCTTTTGACCAGTATCCATCCATTCCAATCTCACCGATGGCTGTGTAGATACCTTTTTTAGCATTATCGAAGACAAACGCAAGTTCATCTTCCCATTCATTATTTACAGATGTTGGGTGCAATCCAGTGGCTGGATATGCAAAAGAACTTTTTTTGTTTGACAGTGCAATTAAATCAGAATGTGACTTTTTGTCTATCCCGGGCAAAATACAGGAAAAGACGCCCTCTTCTTCGGCTCTTGAAATCACTTCATCAATATCTGTTACAAAATCGGCATCATAGAGATGTGAGTGAGTATCGATATACTTTTTCATCTATGTGTTATGATACTGTATCTCTCTCCGGGCAGTGCTAAGACAGAACCTTCGAGTTCCATGTCGAGCAGTAATGATGAAAGAAGAGGCAGATTTATGTGGCATTTTGCCATAATTTCATCTTTTGTCAACCCGGATTCATTGTTCAAAGCTAATATAATTTTTTCTTTGTTAGGGTCGTCATAATAAAATAGTTTTTTTTGAACTGGCTGATGGCTTCTCTTTAATTCCCAACCCATAGATTTTACGAAATCTTCTGTCGAAGTAAAAATTGAGGCTATATTTTTTGAAATAAGAGTGTTACAGCCTTGAGAGCATATGTCTCCAATTCTTCCAGGTAAAGCAAAGACCTCTCTTGAATAGGAATGTGCTAATTTTGCGGTAATTAGAGCACCTCCCCGTTCTCTGGATTCAATAATAATGGTCGCTTCGGAAAGCCCTGCAATTATTCTGTTTCTTTGGACAAAGTTAACCTTGTGAAACTGGCTGTTTCTTGGAAATTCTGTAATAAGAGAACCATTATTGATTATTTTTTCTGCAAGGTTTTTGTGTGAAGCAGGGTAAATTTTTTCCATACTCCCCGGCAAAATTGCGATTGTACCTAAACTTGCATTTAATGCGGCTGTGTGGGCGACAGCATCTATCCCATATGCAAGTCCACTGACTATCACAGGCTTTAAGCCTAGCTCTTTCATGGTTTGAATGATAGTTTTGCAACACTCACTTCCATATTTCGTGGGCATTCTTGTACCAACTATCGAAATCAACAGGTTGTTGTTTAAAGGGGCATTGCCGAGAAGATAGAGAAGAATAGGAGGATCTGAACAGCCTTTCAATTTTGAGGGATAATCTTCTGAACTAATAGGAATAATTTTTATGCCCTCATTTTTGGCCCATGCTATTTCTTCTTCAGCGTATTCAAGATTCTTACCATTACTTATTTTGGAGAGGAAATCATAGTTCTTGCCAAATCGTTCTACTAGTTCCGAATAACTCATTCTGAAAAGAGGTGAAAAACTGCCAAACTCTTCCAGAATAGTATTTGAGAGTTTCGGCCGGTAGCAGAATATATTGTTAATAGCAACAGTACAAAGTAATTCATCATTTTGCATAATGCAAAAATAAATGACCCCGTTGTTTTTGGGGTCATCAAAAGGGATAAATAAAATTTAGAATCAGAAAATGCTATTAATTATACAATTATAGTATCAACATTGCATCACCATAGGTTCCAAATTTATAACCTTCTTTAAGTGCAACATGATAGGCATTCATTACAGGATCATATCCTCCGAATGCAGCTACTGCCATGAGCATTGTTGACTGTGGAAGTTGGAAATTAGTCACAAGTGCGTCAGGAACTGAAATATTATAGGGAGGAAAAATAAATTTGTTAGTCCAACCCTCAAATGGTTTGAGTCTTCCCTGAGTTGTAACGGAGGTTTCGACAGCTCTTAGGACGGTCACACCAATGGCAAATACTTTTTTCCCTTTATCTTTTGTCTCATTTATTGCATTAGCAGATTCTTCAGTAATTTCAACCTGTTCAGAATCCATTTTGTGTTTTGAAAGATCTTCAACATCAACTGTACGAAAGTTACCGAGTCCCATGTGCAGTGTTATGAATGTTGAATTTACACCTTTTATTTCCATCCTCTTGAGCAGTTCGCGGCTGAAGTGAAGTCCTGCTGCAGGAGCTGCTACAGCACCCTCTTTCTGGGCAAAAATAGTCTGATATCTTTCATAATCGATGCTCTCAACTTTAGTCCTAATCCATTTTGGGATGGGCATTTCACCTAATTTGAAAAGTGCCTCCTTGAACTCTTCGTGAGGGCCATCAAAGAGGAATCTCAAAGTTCGTCCTCGTGAAGTTGTATTGTCAATAACCTCTGCGACAAGATTGTCATTTTCGCCAAAGTAAAGTTTATTGCCAATTCTGATTTTTCTTGCAGGGTCAACTAGAACATCCCACAATTTTTGCTCGCGGTTCAACTCTCTAAGAAGGAAAACTTCTATTTCAGCGCCTGTCTTTTCCTTGTTCCCCTTTAATCTTGCCGGGAAGACTTTGGTATTGTTAAAAATATAAATATCACCCTCTTCACTGTAATCCAATATATCTTTAAAAATACGGTGTTCAATCTCACCTGTAGATTTGTGAAGGATCATCAATCTTGATTCATCTCTGTATTTTGCTGGATATTTGGCAATTTGATTATGATTTAGAGGATAGTTAAACTGAGATAGTTTCATTTGAAAAAATTAAAAAAAATTATATAAACCAAGGATTATACGTAATATTTTTAAATTTGTTTCAAAAGAGATTCAATTTCTTCGATTTTTACACTATTTTTCAAGTTGAATATTCCAGTGGAAGTTCTCACCAATCCACTTAAATAAGCACCGCTGTCTAAGGAATAACCAAGATCGCGTGCAAGAGATCGAATATATGTTCCTTTGCTACATCTTATTTGCAAAACAAGAAGAGGCTTTTCGTAAGTAACAATATTCAATTTGGAGATTGTAATTTTTGAAGGTTTAAGTTCCATAAAATTCCCTGATCTTGCAATTTCGTATGCTCTTTTACCATCTACAAGTTTTGCCGAAAAAAGTGGAGGTATCTGATCCTGCTCCCCAATAAATTTTGTCAGGCTTGTTTCTATAAGTGGTTTGTCAATATGTTCATAAGGAAAATATGCATCTATTTCTTTTTCCTTATCGAATGAGGGTGTTGTGCATCCAAATGTTATCTCTGCAAGGTACTCCTTTTCTTCTTGCTGTAGTTTTTCAGCTTCTTTAGTGGCATTACCCACACAGATAAGGAGGATTCCTGTAGCAAGGGGATCAAGTGTGCCTGCATGTCCGACCTTGATGTTCCTTATTTTGAAAAAATTTTGCAGCATAAATTTGATTTTCCTTACAGCATCTGCAGATGTCCATTTATAAGGTTTGTCCAAAGGAATAACTATGCCGGAAGGATAATTATTAAAATCAGTAGAGAGTTTTGCATTAACATGCTCTCTATCAAGAATATAAAATGGCATTATTTAATGTCTATTTTGTCAATTCGCCGTTTGTGTCTTCCTCCTTCGAATTCAGTAGTAAGGAATGTTTTTACTATAGAAATGGCGAGTGAAGAGGATATAAAACGTGCCGGAAGAGAACAGATATTGGCATTATTATGTTGTCTGGCAAGGGAAGCAATCTCTTCATTCCAGCAGAGAGCAGCTCTGATACCTGCGTGCTTGTTCAAAACCATACTTATTCCATTGCCTGTCCCACAAATAGCAACAGCACGTGTAATTTCGCCTTTTGATACAGCTTCGGCCAAAGGATGTGCAACATCGGGATAATCTATGCTTTCAGTTGAATATGTGCCGAAATCCTTACAGGTAAAACCCATTGATTCGATTTCCTTTTTTAGAATCTCTTTCAATTCAAATCCTGCATGATCTGCAGCAATTCCGATAATCTTGTCATTTGTTAACATAACATTACAAAGATAGCAGTTAATTAACTTCTGTCGAAATAATATTTTTAAATTTGCGGTTAAAAAATATTAAATACATATGACTATTCCCATGTTAGACCTTAAGGGTCAATACAAAAAAATAAAAAAAGATGTTGATGAGTCTATTCAAAAAGTTATTGACAGTGCCATATTTATTAATGGAAAAGAGGTGTTTAATTTTGAAAAGAATCTTTCTGAATATTTGCTTTCCAAACACGTAATTGCTTGTGCGAATGGGACTGATGCATTGCAAATTGCAATGATGGCACTGGAACTTAAACCTGGTGATGAAGTGATTGTTCCTGCTTTTACATATGCTGCAACTGCCGAAGTGGTTGCTTTGTTGGGTTTGGTCCCTGTACTTGTAGATGTTTATTCAGATACTTTTAATATTAAGGTTGAGGACATCGAACCTTCTGTTACACCAAAAACAAGAGCTATAGTGCCTGTACACCTTTTTGGCCAGACAAGCGACATGGGCAGGATATTGGAGATAGCTCAAAAATACAATCTTTATGTGATTGAGGACAATGCTCAAGCTCTTGGAGCAAAATACAGATTCGAAGACAACTCTGAAAAATTTGCCGGTACTATTGGGCATATTGGCTGTACATCTTTTTTCCCCACAAAGAATCTTGGCTGTTATGGTGACGGAGGAGCAATTTTTACTCAAGATTCGTCTCTTGCTGAGAGGATAAGAATGGTGACAGATCATGGTCAGAAGGTAAAGTATTATCACGACATAATTGGCTGTAATTCAAGACTTGACACCATTCAGGCAGCTATTCTGAATGTTAAGCTCGACCACCTAAATGAATATTCAGCTTCGAGGTACCAAGCTGCTCAAAGATATAAAGAGCTTCTTTCGGATGTTAGGGAGTTGGTTCTTCCTGTAGAATCAGATTTCTCAACTCATGTTTATCATCAGTTTACTTTGAGAGTTAAGGAAGGGAGAAATGAACTAAAGAAGTTCTTAAATGAAAAAGGTATAGCTTCTACAATTTACTATCCCCTTCCTCTAAATCGTCAAAAAGCATTTAACCGCATTTCCAAGATTTATGTTTCTTTGGAAAATTCCGGCAGAGTGGCCAATGAGGTTCTCTCTCTTCCAATGCATACTGAGCTTACTGAAGATATTCAGATGGAAGTGTGTAATGCTATAAAAGATTTTTTTGGATATTAACCAATAATTTTTAATCTCATGCACAAACAGAAGATACTTGTTACTGGAGGAACCGGATATATAGGGGCTCACACTGTTGTTGAACTTTATGAATCAGGGTATGAAGCTGTAATAGTGGATAATTTCTCAAATTCTTCTCCGGATGTGTTGCTTGGGATTGAGCAAATAATAGGAAAACCTCCAATTTTTTTTGAGGCTGATTGTTCTGACTATCATTCTTTTGCCAATGTATTCAAAACTTTTCCTGACATAAGGGCTGCAATTCATTTTGCTGCTTTTAAGGCAGTTGGTGAGAGTGTGGAAAAACCTGTTGAATACTACAAAAATAATATCAATTCTTTAATCAATCTGATTGATTTGATGCGAGGGAGAGAGGATTCTTCTATAGTATTCTCTTCTTCTTGTACAGTCTATGGTCAGCCTGATCATCTTCCTGTAAGCGAAAATGCTCCTTTGCAACCGGCAACCAGTCCTTATGGTAATACCAAGCAAATATGTGAGGAGATACTTAGAGATTGTGCTCTCTCTTTAAAAGGGAAGTTGAAAGTTGTTTCTCTGAGATATTTCAATCCCATTGGAGCTCATCCTTCTTCTTTAATTGGAGAGTTACCACGAGGTGTTCCTCAAAATTTACTGCCTTTTATTACTCAGACTGCTGCGGGGGTGAGAAAAGAACTTTCTGTGTTTGGAGATGATTACAACACTCCTGACGGTTCATGCATAAGAGATTATATTTATGTGTGTGATTTGGCAAAGGCTCATATATTGGCACTTGATCGTCTTATTAGTGGTAGAAGTGAGATGGAAGGGGATATGGAGTATTATAACCTTGGCACAGGACAGGGAATATCTGTACTTCAAATGGTTTCTTTGTTCGAAAAGGCCACTGGTATAAAGATTCCTTATAAGATTACCGAGAGAAGGGCGGGGGATGTTGAAAAGGTGTGGGCGGATCCTTCGAAAGCAAATAATATGCTAGGATGGAAAGCAGTGACACCTATTGATGATGTTTTGAGATCTGCTTGGAAGTGGGAGAAAAAATTGAGGGGAATTTAATTTTCCCTCAATTTAGGTGTGCCGTGCATGATAAATAACTTGGTGGTGCAAGTCCCATTATAGGGGTTCATAATCGCCAACCATTAGCTAAGGATAAGGGTGTCCATCGCGAGATGGAATCTCGAGGAGACTGCCTAACAAGTCAAAGTCCAAAGATTATGCGGATAACGGAGTGTAAATGCGGCGGGGACATGGGATGAAGGTTATTTATCTTACCACGGGAGATCTCACGAGGGCGTGCCACAGGGAGGAACATTAAGTCCACTTTTGGGAAATATCCTACTGAACGAGTTAGACCGAGAGCTTGAAAGCAGGGGTCATAAATTTGTCCGCTACGCTGATGACAGGGCGCAACGAATGCGAGAAGCTCCAGACGTGACAGTTTTTATCGTTTTAAAGAGTTGTACGAACAAGGAGGTGAAGTTGCCTTGCAGGAGATAGTCCGCCGTAAACCAATTCTAAAGAATCGTGTGTAAGGGCACATTGAACAGGCTGTCGTACAAATGGCGACAGATAATCCTGCATTGGGACAAGTCCGGGTATCCAATGAACTGCGTTGCCCAAGACACTTATTATGCGGGACATATCAAAGGTGTGGGACATATTTATCAGCAGACGGTCATCGACACTTACTCTAAAATTGAGTTTGCAAAGTTGTATGACAGAAAAAATGCACTTGTTACTGCTGACATTGATGCGTGGATACTGCTTCGGAAAAACTCCCATACAAACTTTTATCGAAGGAATTGCCGTGGCAAGGATGATGATAAAATCTCTTTCGGATTCGAGGATGAAGAAAGTTGTGTAACATCGCAACGAACATCTGACAGTTTTGGGGTCCGAATGTTTGGCGATTATGAACCCCATAGTGGACTTGCACCACCAAGTTATTTATCATGCACGGCACACATACAAAGAAGGGGATTTCAAAAAAAACTTCCTCTTCTTTTTTTTTCATTTTTCGCAACCCCTTGCCCAAAGCCACTTCCAAGCACCATTTATGCTTTTAACGAGCATCTTATGAGCATTTCATGTGCAATTGTCAAAAAATATATTTAAATTGTACCCCGTTACTGGATTGATTCAAAGCTATTAAGTCTTGTAAACTTAAAAAGCCGTTTTGATTCTAATCCAATGAAATCGATTACCCGCCAAAGTAACGAATCTATTAACTAAAATTGCAAAACGGCATAGCGAATATATTAAGTCTATCTCGCATAACATCATTTGTAATGTTTTTTCAAGTTTCCATTATCAACTCATTTTTTATATCGTCACTACTTTATGAAGAATCAAAAAAATATTTGCTATTTCAAATGGTTGTTGTTTGCCGTGTCTGCTATCACAGTTTCCTGCGAAAAGGCAGACCCTCAAGATAACCACACGGGACTTATACCTGACATGGCAAAGCAAATAGAATCAATAATTACCAGCCAA
>JAHDPK010000019.1:0-98186 GCA_018434395.1 Bacteroidales bacterium
ATAATAGCAGGATGTCAATTTTGATTAAAAATGGAACTATAATAAATGAAGGACTCTCCTTTATTGGTAGTCTGATTTTGGATGGTGAAAGAATTACAAAAATTATAAACCACGAACATGGAGACAAGCTGCCTTTATTATCCTCTTTCAAAAAGGTTATTAATGCAGAAGGTTTAATAATAGTTCCTGGAATAATTGATGATCAGGTCCATTTCAGAGAACCAGGAAATACACACAAGGGAAATATAGAAAGTGAAAGTGCTGCAGCAGTACTTGGGGGCGTTACTTCATATATGGATATGCCCAATAATAATCCTCCAACTGTTACTATTGATCTTTTAGAACAGAAAAATTCCATTGCTGCTCAGACTTCCTATGCAAACTGGTCATTTTACTTAGGAGCCACAAATAACAATATTGAAGAACTTAAAAAAATAGATCCTTCAAAAACTTGTGGAATTAAAGCTTTTATGGGATCCTCTACTGGCAATTTGCTTATTGATGATCCTGAAGCATTGGAAAAACTCTTTAGAGAGAGCAAAGTATTAATTGCAACACATTGTGAAGAGGAATCAATTATTAAAGCCAACCTTAAATTGGCAAAAGAACATTATGGAGACAACATAACAGTCGAAGAACATCCTGCAATAAGGAGCAGAGAAGCATGTATCACATCTACTGCCAAGGCAATCGATTTGGCAATTAGAAATATGAGCAGATTGCATATTTTACATGTAAGTACAGCTGAAGAAATTACCATGATTGAGAAAGCTGCCAGAATTAATCCGGGAATTACCGGAGAAGTATGTGTTCATTATATGATATTTGACAGCTCTGATTATAAAAAATTTGGGAACTTAATTAAGTGTAATCCTGCTATAAAAGATAAAGAAGACAGGGAAGCAATAATTATGGCTGTAAAAAACGGCATCATAAAAGTCGTTGCAACAGATCATGCACCTCATACCTTGGAAGAGAAAAATCTCAGGTATATTGATGCTCCATCAGGACTTCCACTTATTCAGCACAGTTTTCAGATTATGTGGGATCTTCATAAAAACGGCCATTTTTCGAAGTTTGACGTCATTGACAGACTTTCCCACTCTCCTGCAAATAATTTTAATATTGTAAAAAGGGGCTTCCTAAGAGAAGGATACTATGCAGACATACTTATTTTTAACCCAAATCTCGAAGATTCAGTTACTTCTGTCAATCCTGCATATAAATGTGGGTGGTCACCATTTAAGAATCATACATTCAGTTCTTCAATAATTCATACATTTGTAAATGGGATACAAGTTGTGAAAAACGGGAAACTTACTGGAGACAAAGGTGGAAAGAGATTAGAATTTAGTTATGAAAAATAGAGAGTCTGCAATTAAGTTTATTCCTATTATAATTGCCACTATCCTTTGGGGGTTTTCTTTTATCTGGACCAATCAACTTCTTCAAAACCAGATCCCTGTTTTTACTATTATTTTCATAAGATTAAGCCTTGCGGCTATTATTCTATCGACTGTTTCCATCTTCCTCAAACAGTTACAAAAAATAGAAAGAAAGGATATTCTGTGGTTCCTGTTGCTAGTATTTTGTGAACCATTCATGTATTTCATAGGAGAGACCTTTGGATTAAAAGCTGTTAACTCACCGACTATTGGCGCAATCATAGTAGCCACAATACCAGTATTTTCCATGATTGCCGGCATATATTTTTACAAGGAAAGAATTTCAAAACTAAATATACTTGGCATTTTAATGACTTTACCGGGAATTTTGCTGGTAGTTTTAGAAAACGGTTGGGATACTAAAGTTAGTTTAAATGGTATTCTCCTTTTGTTTCTCGCCGTTTTTTCTGCCACAGGATATTCAGTAGTAGTGAGACGATTATCGGATAAATACAATAGTTATACAATTGTATCATTCCAAAACATTATCGGAGCCATTTACTTTCTTCCTCTTTTCCTGATTTATAATGGTAAAGACTTCTCTTTTGAGAGGATTCTATCAATAAAATTTATATATCCCATACTTGCTCTTGCTGCGTTATGTTCAGTTCTTGCCTTTGTATTCTTTGTCAATTCCATAAGAGTTCTGGGTGTCGCAAGAACAAATTTCTTTTCTTCCCTGATTCCTGCTGTTTCTGCTGCAGGAGCTTTCATGCTTGGACAAGAAGGAATGAGTTATACAAAAGCTGTCGGTATAGTAGTTGTTATAATTGGTGTAATAATCGCTCAAAGAGATAAGAAATCTAATTTGACTTAAGACTAAGCTGTATCCTACCTCTCTTCAGATCAACTTCAATTACTCTGACCTTAACGTGTTGATGAAGTTTGAGCACCTCATTGGGGCTTGAAATAAATTTATCTGACATTTGTGAAATGTGGATTAGCCCATCCTGTTTAATACCTATATCTACAAATGCCCCAAAATTTGTAATATTTGTGATGATTCCAGGTAAAATCATACCCACTCTCAGATCTTCTATAGTTTGAACGTCAGGAGCAAATTCCATAACAGTTGCTATACGGCGAGGATCTCTTCCCGGCTTTGCCAGCTCTGCCATAATATCATTTAAAGTAGGAAGCCCTACTTCCTTGTCTATATATTTTCTGACATTAACCTGCCTTCTGATTTGATCTTCTCTTATCAGATCAGACACTGAACAGTTTACATCTTTTGCCATCTTTTCTACAAGTGCGTATCTTTCTGGGTGGACAGCAGAGTTGTCAAGAGGATTGGCAGCATTAGTTATTCTTAAGAAACCGGCACATTGTTCGAAAGCCTTATCTCCAAGCCTCTTAATTTTTTTAAGCTCATATCTAGACCTGAAAGGACCATTTTCGCTTCGATAGTCCACAATACTTTGAGCCAAGGATGGACCTATCCCTGAAACATATTTTAGCAAATGCTTACTTGCTGTGTTTAAATTAACTCCCACACTATTTACACAACTTACTACGGTATTATCGAGCATCTCCCGAAGTAATGTCTGATCCACATCATGCTGGTATTGTCCAATTCCAAGAGATTTTGGGTCAATTTTAACTAGCTCAGCCAAAGGATCCATTACTCTTCTTCCTATTGAAACAGCACCTCTAACAGTAACATCATAATTAGGAAACTCTTCTCTCGCAACAGGAGAAGCAGAATATACTGATGCTCCGTCCTCACTTACCATATAAACTTGTAATCCCGGAGGCATGGCTATTTTCTTAATAAAAGATTCTGTTTCCCGACTTGCAGTTCCGTCGCCAATAGCAATTACTTCAATTTTATATGACTCAATGAGATTTGATATTTTTTTTATTGAAGCAATCTTTTCATTTTGAGGAGGATGAGGATAAATTGTATCATTATGTAACAATTTACCTTGAGAGTCAAGACAAACAATCTTACAGCCGGTTCTAAAACCAGGGTCAATAGCTAAAACTCTCTTCTCACCTACAGGTGGTGCAAGTAAAAGTGCTGACAGATTTTCACCAAAAACTTTAACTGATTCTAAATCTGCTTTCTCTTTTGCGATTTTAAGAGCCTCATTCTCAATGGAAGGAGCAAGAAGTCTTTTATAGGAATCTTCAATAGCAATTTCTACTTGCTTTAATGCACTTCTACTACATCTTTTGTCAGACGGAATAATTTCTTTTCGAATGATCTCAACAGGCAATTGCTGGTCAATATCTATCTTATAAACCAACTCACCTTCATTAAACCCTCTCAAAATCGCCAAAAGCCTGTGAGATGGAATATTATTCAAATCACCTGTGAAATTGAAATAGTTTTTGTACTTGCTTTCATCCACCTCTTTAACATTTTTTTGCGGAGATGAAACTATTTTACCTTTTTTTAGATATTCCCGCCTCAATCTCTCTCTAATATTTGAATTTTCACTAATCCATTCGGCTAATATATCTCTTGCCCCTGAAAGTGCTGAATCCACATCTTCAACATCTTTATTAAGATATTTTTCTGCCTCGGCCTCACAATTTTCGAGTGAAAAAGAAAAAATTTTGTAAGCAAGAGGTTCCAGACCTCTTGCTTTGGCAATGGAAGCTTTTGTTTTTCTTTTGGGCTTATAAGGAAGATATAAATCTTCAAGTCTGTTTGCATCGATAGTAGATAGTATCAACTCTTTCAGATCGGAAGTTAATTTTCCTTGCTCTTCAATACTTCTGATTATTGCGGTTTTACGTTTATCTAGTTCATTGAACTTATTGTAATAATGTTTAATCTCTGATACTTGTACTTCATTTAACGATCCTGTTCTTTCCTTTCTGTACCTGGAAATAAAAGGTACAGTTGCACCTTCTTCTAAAAGCTGTACGCAATGTTCAACCTGCCATGCAGATATGGACATGCTTGAAGTAATATAATTAATATATAGACTATTCATGAGAAACTTGTTGCAATTGTTCTCTATATGCAAAAAATATTTTTGACTTTGAGACAAATCCTTTATAATGTCCTTCAAGATCAATAACCGGAAAATTCCATGCACCAGTCTCCTCAAATTTCCTCATGACAGACTCCATTTTTTCTTTTTCATAGACATAGGCAGGAGGCTGTATCATTACGTCTAAAACTTGTTTTGAATCATAAAGAGAGAGATCGAACATAATATGACGAATATCATCGAGAAGGATTATTCCTACAAGAACTCCATCTTTTGTAACAACAGGAAAAATATTTCTTTTACAATTGGAAATCAAATCCACAAGATCTCTTAGATGTTTATGAGGTTCAATCGGTACAAAATCAGTCTCAATAAGGTCAGAAGTTTTTAAAAGGGTTAGTACAGCCCTATCACTGTCGTGAGTCAATAAATCACCCTCATTTGCAATTCTTTTGGTGTATATTGAATATTTTTCAAATCTCCTCATAGTGGCAAAAGAGACAACCGATACAATAATAAGAGGAATCAGCAAAATATACCCCCCCGAAATCTCAGCAATCAGAAATATGGCAGTCATCGGAGCCTGCATCACTCCTGCCATAAGTCCTGCCATGCCGGCAAGGGCGAAATTAGCCTCTGGAATTCCATATCCTCCGACAAGATTTATAAAACGGCTGAAAACAAATCCAAGCAATCCTCCAACGACAAGTGTAGGGCCAAATGTTCCTCCTACTCCTCCACCTGAATTAGTTAAAGACATTGCTAAAACTTTGAAAACAAGTACAGCAAGAAAAAAAACAGGTACAGCCCATTGATTATTAAATACATTACCAAAAATATTGGTTTTTATAGCAGAATTTACATCATTATTTAATAGAGCAGTAAGAGAATCGTAGCCCTCTCCATAAAGTGGAGGAAAGAGTAAAATCAATATTCCAAGAGCAAGAGATGTAATAAGCCACCTTGTATATGGATTTTTTACCAATTTTATCTTATCTTCAATAAAAAGCGCTGTTCTCATAAAATAAAGAGAAAAAAATCCACATACTATACCCAAAATAATATAAAAAGGTATATTGTGCATGCTGAACATCTGGATACTGTTGCTAAATACAACTGATTCCCCCAGAAATAGAAATGATACAGTAGTGGCAGTGACTGTTGAAACCAGTAAAGGGACTATTGAGGTCATAGATACATTAAACATCAATACCTCAAGAGTAAAGAGAATTCCTGCAAGTGGAGCTTTAAAAATGCCGGCTATTGCACCAGCAGCTCCACAACCAAGGAGAATAGTCATGTTCTTATAAGAAAGACCCAGCCTTTGAGCAAGATTTGAACCTATAGCTGCTCCTGTATAAACAATTGGAGCTTCTGCACCGACTGAACCACCAAAACCTATAGTAAATGAACTTGATACAAGAGAGCTCCAAATATTATGCTTCTTAATTTTTGAATCATGTTTGGCAATAGCCTGCAAAACTTTTGTAACACCGTGACTGATATTATCCTTTACAACATATTTTACAAATAAAAGTGAAAGAAGCATACCAATGCCTGGATATAGCAAATAGAGCCAACTGTCTGAAGAACCACTGAACCAGCCTTTGAGAAGTTGGCTTATAAAACGAATTGAATATTTTAAAAATACTGCAGCCAATCCGCTGCAAAACCCGACAATTAATGCCAAGAAGAGCAACATATTACTCTCAGGCATCTCTTTTATTCGATCCTTGATTTTAATGGTATGTGATAAAAAAAAAGTCATTATATTTTAGACACGAAAGTACAAAAAAAAGGGCGAATAACTACCCAGCCTTGTATAAGTAAATATAATAAAATCTGTTAGTCGTCTGAATCCTCCTCTTCAGAGAAAGCAGGAGATGCATCATCGTCAGGAAATTCATCAGGTTCATCAACTTCATCTTCAGCATAACCTGAACCAAAAAGTCCTTGCTCCGCATCTTCATAATCATCAATCTTCACGTCAATTTTGACAAGATAAATTGCATCAGAAACTTCAAGTGAAATTGCATAAAAAAAAGTACCGTCAGGTTTGTCCACTTTGAAGATTTCACCCATATAATCGGTATAGCCTCTTGGATATTTTTCCTTAAACGCTGCCATAAGCTCAGGACTCATATTTGCATAGCTTATAACTGCTCTTCGTTTTGCAGAATTCATTTTATTAGTGTTTGTCTTTTTATCCATTACCGTAAAGTGAGTTCATTGTTGTTTGGGCTGCAATTATAATGCAAATTTTTATATTAAGTCAAATTTTATCACTTTTTCTTGAAAAAAATGACCTTTGTTTTTTTCTGTTTATCAAATCTCTTTCCACATATATGTTTTTCATTGTTTTAGGGTCAATTCCAGCATAAAATGCCACTGATGATCTTGTCATAGGTGTAGGTGTAAAATCCTGGACTTGATCAAGCCTGATTCCTCTTAATGCAGGGTTCTCAGATAGAGTCCTCATATCGCAAATTGTGCAGCCAGGATGGCTTGACATAAAATAAGGAATTATTTGATAATTCAATCTTTCTTCTTTTGTAATTCTACTAAATTCTTCTCTTAAAAATATAAAAGAGCTGAAAGATGGCTTCCCCATTGCCTTGAGAACATGTTCTTCAGTGTGTTCAGGAGCAATTTTAAACCATCCGGAAGTGTGTCTTGTTACAACCTCTCTGAAATATCTTTTACATGTTTCATCAAGATATCCTGTTTCATTAAGAATCAAATCATACCTTATGCCACTTCCTATAAATATTTTTTTTACGCCTTTTACTTTTTCAATTTCACGATAAAGCTCAAGTAAAGTAGAGAGATCTCTATTAAGATTATTACAGATCTTCGGATAAATACAACTTTCTTTACTGCATTTTTTACAAATCTCAAGGTTTTTCCCATACATTCCATACATGTTGGCAGTTGGACCACCCACGTCTGATATTATCCCTTTGAACTCCGCCATAGATGACATTCTTAAAACTTCTTTCAAAATAGATTTTTTGGAACGAGACTGAACAAATTTACCCTGGTGAGCCGAAATAGTACAGAAACTGCATGAGCCAAAACAACCACGATGAGTGTTTATCGAGAACTTAATCATTTCATATGCAGGTATCAGTTTATCCTTGTATCTTGGATGCGGTTTTCTTGAGTAAGGTAAATCATAATATGAATCAAGTTCTTGTTGGGACAAAAGTCCATAAGGAGGATTAATGTGGACAAATCTCCCCTGTGCTGGCTCAATAATATGCCTTGCATTAAGTGAAATTGATTCCTTCTCAATCAAATTAAAATTATTAACAAAAGTTTTTTTATTTTGCAGGCACTCCTCATAGGAATTCAATAATAATTTACTGTCAGATAAATTTACATCTTCAAAATCACTTAGATAACCAATTTGAGGTATAGTGTGTAATTGCTCGATAGATGCTTTTGATGCCAGTTTTCTGGCAATTTCAATAATGGATTTTTCACCCATTCCATATACAAGAATATCAGCTCCGGAATCAAAAAGAATGGATGGCTGCAAAGCATCTTTCCAATAGTCATAATGTGTAAGACGTCTCAGTGAGGCCTCTATGCCCCCAATAACTAATGGCACATCAGGATAAAGTCTTTTAAGGATTTGCGAATACACTGTCACTGCATAGTCCGGTCTTTGTCCTGATTTCCCGCCAGGCGTATATGCATCGTTACTCCTTAGCCGCTTATTGGCGGTATAATGATTTACCATGGAATCCATCACACCAGAATTAACTCCAAAAAAAAGTCGGGGTTTCCCCAACTTGCGAAAATCACGTAAATCATCCCGCCAATTTGGCTGAGGCACAACTGCAACTCTGTATCCTTCTTCCTGAAGCACTCTTGCAATAACAGCAGTACCAAAAGATGGGTGATCGACAAATGCATCACCCGAAAAAATTATAACATCAATGTAATCCCATTCGAGAGCTTCTACTTCTTTTTTTGAAGTAGGAATAAAATTATCTGAAACTGAAATCATTTTTACATTCTTTCTGGAAGAGTGATACCAAGGATTTTCATTCCTTTTGAAAGCACATTTGCAATTTTTGATATGAGAGCAAGTCTCTGGTCTCTAAGCTTAGCATCATCTTCTTTTAAAACGGATACTTCGTGATAGTATTGGTTGAATTCTTTAGCCAAATCATAACAATAATTGGCAATAAGTGCTGGAGAAAACTCTTCACCTCCTTCCTTTATCCTGTCCGGAAAAAGAGTCAGCAGTTTTATTATTTCTATCTCTTTTTCATTAAAATCCACATCATTAAGACCTGGAACAAATTCATAATCGATGGCCTTCCTAAGTATTGATTTGATTCTCGCATGAGTATATTGAATAAACGGTCCCGTGTTACCATTAAAATCAATTGATTCCTTTGGATCAAACAACATTGTTTTCTTAGGATCAACTTTAATTATAAAATATTTAAGTGCGCCCAAACCCAAAATTTCAAAAAGGTTTTCCTGTTCCTCTTTACTCATATTTGCTAGTTTACCTAGTTCAAGAGAGGTTTCTTTTGCAGTATTAACCATATTCTCTATAAGATCATCTGCATCAACTACTGTCCCTTCCCTGGATTTCATTTTCCCTTCTGGGAGTTCAACCATTCCATATGACAAGTGATAAATTGAATCAGCCCAATTGAAACCGAGTTTTTTAAGAATCAATTTAAGTACTTGGAAATGATAATTCTGCTCGTTTCCCACTACATAAATATGTTCATCAAGATTATATTCGGAAAATCGTTGATGAGCTGTCCCCAAATCCTGTGTTATATATACAGACGTTCCATCTGATCTGAGAAGTAGCTTCTCATCAAGACCATCTGAAGTAAGGTCACACCATACAGATCCATCTTCTTTTTCAAAAAACACACCTTTCTCTAGACCAATCTTAACAAGAGCTTTACCAAGAAGATATGTTTGAGACTCATAATAAATCCTGTCAAATTCAATCCCCAATCTTTTATAGGTCACATCAAATCCTTTATATACCCAAGAATTCATTGTAGACCACAAATCTCTTACCTCTTTATCTCCATTTTCCCATTTAACAAGCATTGCTTGAGCTTCTCGCATTATTGGAGCATTTTTTTCAGCATCTTCCTTCGAGATACCATTTGCTACCAATTCTTCCACTTCCTTCTTGTATTCGTCATTAAATGCTACATAATATTTGCCAACAAAGTGGTCTCCTTTAATGCCTGTTGTTTCAGGGGTTTCTCCTTTTGCTTCTCTCAACCATGCTATCATCGACTTGCAAATGTGAATTCCCCTGTCATTCACCAAATTAACCTTTATGACATTATGACCGTTTGCCTCAAGCAACTTTGAAAGAGACCAACCAAGCAAATTATTCCTTATATGACCAAGATGAAGAGGTTTATTGGTATTTGGAGAAGAAAATTCCACCATAATATTTTTACCTGAAGGTTTTGCCTGACCAAAATCTTCATTATCATATATTTCCTTGAATATATTATACCAGTATCTACTCGAAAGTTTTATATTCAAAAAGCCTTTAACAACATTAAATGAGGCAATGTCAGAATCATGCTCCTTAATATAAGATCCGACCTCTTCTCCTGTAACTTCAGGTGGTTTTTTGGAAAATTTCACCAATGGAAATATAACGGCTGTTAGGTCTCCTTCAAACTCTTTTCTTGTAGCTTGTATCTGAATAATTTCTTTTCCGGCATTAACTCCGTACAATTCAGAAATTGCTTCATTTACTTTTTCTTTTATAAGCTCTTCAGGATTCATAGTATTTTTTTGTTAGCAGCAAAATATTTTTTCATTTCTCTCTTTACATTAGGAGCAAGCAAAATAAGACAAGTCATCGTAGGAATAGCCATAAGGGCATATGCACTGTCAATCACTCCAACCACCACATCAACAGATATTACAGCACCTACTATCAACATTATAAGAAAGAAATAATTATAATAATGAGCATATTTGGCTCCAAATAAGAAGTTAGTACATTTTACTCCATAGTATGAGTAGGAAAACATTGTTGAAAACGCAAAAATAATAGATATAAGCATCAAAAAATAACTCCCAAGTCCTGGAATTGAAGCTTCAAACGAATTTATAGCCATTTGTATCCCCTGAATTTGTGATACTTCATACTGAGCATTTATTAAAATAGCAAATGCTGTCAAGGTACAAACTAATCCTGAATCAATTGAAGGAGCAATCATGGCAACAAGACCTTCTCTAACAGGTTCACTGTTTTTAGAAGCCCCGTGCATCATTGAGGCAGTACCCACCCCTGCCTCATTTACAAAAACTGCTCGCCTTGCACCTATCACGATAGCAGAGCCGGCCAGTCCTCCTAAACCTGCTTTGAACTGAAATGCCTGAGTAAATATATCACTCAAAATATCTGGGATAAGAGGAAGATTAGTTACAATTATATACCCTACAAGAATAAAATACAGAGCTATCATAGTTGGGACAAGTTTGGCTGAAACTTTGGAAATACGCTCGATTCCACCTAAAACAACAATCGAGACAATAACACATATAAAAATCCCGATCCCCAATTTAAGGCCAAATGTACTTTTGTAACCATTTGGCACTACAAATGTTGCAATCAGCGCCTCCGTAAGTTGGTTTGCCTGCATAAGACAAAGAGTACCTATTAAACCAAAAACAGAAAAGAAAATGGCCATTGGTTTCCATTTTGGTCCTAATCCTTTAGTAATCATATACATTGGACCACCCTGAGGTTCACCGTTGGAATCCTTACCCTTGAACATAATTGTGAGAGTTCCTTCGAAAAACTTCGTTGCCATACCGACAACAGCACTCACCCACATCCAAAAAATAGTACCCGGACCTCCCATTGTAATGGCAACGGCAACTCCGGAAATATTTCCCATTCCTACCGTTGCAGCAATTGCACTTGTCAATGCCTGAAAAGAACTAATCTGTCCAGGTGCGTCATTTTCCTTTTTATTTAAAGACTTTAATGCCCTGCCATAATATCTAAATGGAACAAATCCAGAATATATTAAAAAAAACAATCCTCCACCAATTAAAAGTAAAAATAGAGGCATGCCCCAGATCCAATTACTAAAACTAACTATCGCATCTCCAATTGCCTTCCAGAATTCAGCCATATATATAATTTAAAAAAAAGTAATGTAATGTGCAAATATAATTAATCCGAAGGATTGGACAATTTTAGTTTTTCTGCAGCAAAATTTACAGTTGTACCTTGAACAAGCAGTGAGACAAGAGTAATAAAAAATACAATGTTAAACATATGACCCGCATTCTCCAATCCTGCAGTTAAAGGATACGTTGCAAAAATAATTGGAACAGCTCCTTTGAGCCCTACCCAAGAAACATAGTGCTTAGCTCTATTTGAAATATGCTTGAACGGTGCAAGACATAAAAAAATAGTAGCAGGCCTTGCAATCGCAACCATAACAAAGGTAACGGCAAGACCAATGCCCATAATATGAGGTAATTCGCTCGGATTTACAAGTAGGCCAAGTGACAAAAACATAATTAACTGAAAAAACCATGCTATACTGTCAAAAAAACCTTCAGTATTCTCTCTGTTTGGCAGTCTTGAATTACCTAATACCAATCCGGAAATATATACCGCAAGAAATCCATTACCATACAGAGATTCAGTTGCTGAATAAACAAAAAATGCAAATGTCAAAAAGAGAATATTATATTGGGAAGAGGTGGGAAGTTTAATTTTACCAGCAATATAAATAATCAGTTTACCAAGAAAATAACCACATAAAGCTCCTATAACAAGTTGAATGACGAGCTTAATAATAAATCCTGTTACATTTATTTCTCCGGCCTGAACAGCACCGATAAAAAGAAGAGTGAGCATATATGCCATAGGATCATTGGAACCACTTTCAAGTTCCAGCAGTGGTCGAAGATTTTCTTTAAGATTTAAACCTTTAGATCTAAGAATTGAAAATACGGAGGCCGAATCTGTAGATGACATAACTGCCGCAAGCAGCATTGATTCTGGCAAGGAAAGAGTAATAAACCGGTCTACCTGGTTTGTAATAAAATAAATTAATACTCCAACAATCAATGTGGTTATAAGTACTCCTACAGATGCCAATAATATTCCGGGCAAGATTACAGGTTTAATTTCACTGAATTTGGTGTCCATGCCTCCCGAAAAAAGAATCATGCTAAGTGCTACCACACCAATAAACTGAGCAGTAGAAGCATTATTGAATTGAATACCTACGCCATCGCTTCCAAACACCATCCCAATAATCAAAAACAAAAGCAGGACAGGTACTCCAAAACGGTACGCTGCCCTGCTTGCAAAAATACTTATCAGAAATAATACCGATCCACCAAGTAAAATATATTGTGGATTCAATACCATTACATCAAGCCTCTATTTCTTAAAAGTGGTTCTATTCCGGGTTGTTTTCCTCTAAAATTGACATATAGAGTCATTGCTTCATCCTCGTCAGCTCTCTCGAGTATTTCTTTTCTAAATTTAGTAGAAACATCTTTGTTAAAGATATTACCTGTCTCTTTAAACGCCTCAAATGCGTCACTGTCGAGCACTTCTGCCCAGATATATGAATAATAGCCTGCTGTATATCCACCTGTAAAAGTATGCTGAAAATAAGTGCTTCTATATCTTGGTGGAATTTGAGGTATAAGACCCCTGTCTGACAAAGCTTTTGTTTCAAAAGCGATGACGTCAAAATCAGAAGGAATCTCTTTCAAAATATGATAATCCATATCTAAAAGAGAAGCTGCCAAGTATTCAGTAGTAGCAAAGCCTTGACCATATTTTCCAGAATTGACCATCTTGTCCACAAGTTCCTGAGGAATTACTTCTCCACTAAGATAGTGTTTTGCGTATACTTTAAGAACTTGAGGTTCAAAAGCCCAATGTTCCATGATCTGTGAAGGAAGTTCAACAAAATCTCTTGTCATCCCACCAAGGCCACTATAATGAACATCCTTGAGAAGACCTGCAAGAGCATGCCCAAACTCATGAAACATGGTTTCTGTTTCATCAACGCTTAAAAGCGCCGGTTCATTTCCCATAGGTCTGGTGAAATTACCGACAATGATCATCAAAGGAGCAACTCTTTTTCCATCTTTATATGTTTGAGAGCGAAAACTACTACACCATGCTCCACCCTTTTTTTCTCCAGGTCTTGCAAACATGTCCATAAAAAGAACTCCAAGATGTGTACCGTCTGCATCCTTACACTCATAAGCAGTTGTCTCATCATTAGGAAGTGGTACTGAATCAAGAGGTGTAAAAGTTATACCGTATAGCTGATTTGCAACATAGAAAATGCCTTCTCTCACATTCTCCAGTTTAAAATAAGGACGAAGCAGGGAGTCACTGATATTATATTTCTTTGAAAGGCTTTTTTCAAAATAATATCTCCAGTCCTCAGGTCCTATTTCTCCCTTATAACCTTCTGACTCTGCAACTGCTTTTATATCTTTTAACTCATTAGCAGCAACTTTAAGGGAAGGAGTCCATAGTTTATTAAGCAAATCATACACAGCTTCAGGTGTTTTAGCCATCCTGTCATCAAGCTGATACTGTGCAAAATTTTCGTAACCCAGTATCTTAGCCTTGTCAAGTCTTAATTTTATCAGTTTTTTGATAATCTCCTTGTTGTCATATTCATTGTTATTGTTGCATCTATTGAGGTATGCATCAAGAATTTGCTTTCTTTGTTCCTTATTTCTTGACTGTTGGAGGAATGGCATAATGCTGGGATTGTCAAGGCCAAATACCCACTTTCCTTCAAGACCTTCTTTTGCTGCCCTTTCTGCAGCAGCAGCTATTAAAGATGGCGACATACCTTCCAAGTCTGCCTTATTGTCAATTACAAGTTTGTAATTTTTTGTTTCAGTAAGTAAATTTTGAGAAAAAGTTAGCTGTAATGAAGCTATTTCCTGATTAATCTTTTTCAATTCCTCTTTTTTGTCTTCAGGAAG
The DNA here is from genome assembly GCA_018434395.1 of Bacteroidales bacterium. GTDB lineage: Bacteria > Bacteroidota > Bacteroidia > Bacteroidales > UBA932 > Bact-08. The sequence goes on from JAHDPK010000019.1 coordinate 14,402, forward strand.
ATTGGCGCCACTTCTTTCAAAATCTTTATAAATTTCTGTAACCAATCTCAATTGTTCCGGATTCAAACCTAGTGAATCTCTATTATCGTAAACGCTTTTAATTCTTTTAAAAAGTCCGGCGTTCATGATTATTTCGTTATAATGCTTGCTAACAAGAGGAGAAAGCTCTTTGGCAATAGACATAATACTATCGTTAGATTTTGTCCCCTGCACATTTGAAAAGACTGAAGAAACTCTGTCTAACAGCTCTCCAGATGCATCATAAGCTGCTATGGTGTTTTCAAATGTGGCCTCTTCCTTATTGTTCACAATAGCTTCAATCTCTTCATTATGCCTTTTCATGGCCTCAGTATAGGCAGGCATAAAATGATCAACCTTTATTTGATCAAAAGGAGGAATCTCGAATGGTGTTTTCCATTCATTCAAAAGAGGATTGTTATCTGCCTTGTTAGTGCACGAAATAACTGTCAATGAACACACTAACATCATAATAAGTGGAGTTTTTTTCATATGTATAAAGTTTGAGATTATTTTAAAATTAAAAAAAATATAATTATCCAAGATATGATTTAAGAAGTTTACTTCTTGCGCTATGTCTTAAACGTCTTATAGCTTTTTCCTTAATCTGTCTAACTCTCTCTCTTGTCAAACCAAAATGCTCACCAATCTCTTCGAGTGTCATCTCATTTGTTCCTATTCCAAAAAAGTACTTGATAATATCTCTCTCTCTTTCAGTAAGAGTAGACAAAGCACGTTCTATCTCCTTGTTAAGAGATTCGTTGACAAGACCTTTATCGGCATTTGGAGAATCATTGTTAACCAGCACATCAAGCAAATTGTTATCTTCTCCATCCACAAAAGGAGCATCTACAGACACATGTCTCCCTGAAACTCTCAATGTATCTGCAATCTTTTCTTTAGGAATATCAAGAATTTCTGCAAGTTCTTCCGGTGACGGCATTCGTTCATTCTCCTGCTCAAACTTTGATAGAGCTTTATTAATTTTATTAAGCGAACCTACCTGATTGAGCGGTAAGCGAACAATTCTTGACTGTTCTGCAAGAGCTTGAAGAATAGATTGACGTATCCACCAGACTGCATATGAAATAAATTTAAAACCTCTAGTTTCATCAAACTTTTCTGCCGCTTTGATCAAGCCAAGGTTGCCCTCATTAATCAAATCAGGAAGACTTAAGCCTTGGTTTTGATACTGTTTAGCCACAGAAACGACAAAACGAAGATTAGCTCTAGTAAGTTTCTCAAGAGCTTCTTGATCGCCCTTTTTGATCCTTTGAGCCAATTCAACTTCGTCTTCAACCGTAATTAATTCTTCTCTTCCTATCTCTTGTAAATACTTGTCGAGAGAAGCGCTCTCTCTGTTGGTAATTGATTTGGTAATCTTAAGTTGTCTCATTCAAATATACTGTACTACAAAGTTAAAACAAATTAATCTAAGCCACAAAATTAAAGTCCCATACCATAGTAAACTACTCTGCCGTCAGGATAAACACCTTCAACAAGCAAAGACCTGCCACTTTTCTTAATAATTGCAAGTACTTCAGATGGTTCATTAACTTCTACCTGATTAATATATGTAATAATAAACCCAGGTTTGATACCTGCCTCTCTGAATTTTCCGCTGCCCACAGAAGTTACTTCAACTCCATTTCTAAGCGAAAGTTTTTTAAGAGTTTCTTTTGAAGCTTTTTGTAAAGTTGCTCCTATAGTGTTTTGCAATTCAGCATTAATACTTCCTTCATACAATAATTTACTATTTTCCTCCTGCAAAATAACTGAAATTAATTTAGGCTTACCATCTCGGAGAATTTCAACATTAATTTTATCATTCGGCCTGTATTTACTTATTTGTTCCTGAACTGCCGGTGATGAATTGACAGGCTGTCCATTGATTGAAAGAATGACGTCCGATGGTTTTATTCCAGATTTTTCTGCAGCTCCTCCCTTCATAACATCTGTGACAAGTACTCCTTTTATTTCTTTCATGTTCATACGTTTAGCCGCTTCGCTGTCAATCTCCTGCATGGAAACACCCAACATTGCCCTTTTTACCTCTCCGAAATTTATAAAGTCATTGACAACTTTTTTGGCGATAGAAGCTGGGACTGCAAAAGAGTAGCCTGTGAATGAGCCAGTTCTTGATGCAATAGCTGTGTTAATACCAACCAATTCTCCCTTTGCATTCACAAGTGCTCCACCACTGTTCCCTGGATTTACAGCTGCATCTGTCTGAATAAATGATTCTATTTTAAATTTACCATCACTAAAGTTACTGTCATAAGAAGACATGCTTCTTCTCTTGGCGCTGACAATGCCTGCTGTAATTGTATTCGTCAAATTGTATGGGTTGCCTATAGCTATTACCCATTCTCCCAACCTAAGAGAGTCAGAATCGCCAAATTCAAGATATGGTAACCCTGTAGCATCAATTTTAATAAGGGCTATGTCTGTTGCTTCATCTGCCCCAATTAACTTTGCCTTATATGTTTGATTGTTTTCAAGAGTTACAGAAATCTCATCAGCTCCTGACACAACATGACTATTTGTCACGATATATCCGTCAGGATGAATGATAACGCCCGAACCTGCAGTAAGCTGTTCTCTTTGCAAAGGTTGAGGATTACTGTATCCAAAGAAAAAATCAAATAAAGAATATACAGGCACTGTACTTTTTGAGATAACTTTGACATGGACAACAGCTTTAACACATTTCTCAGCAGCATATGTAAAATCGGGATAAGATTGAGTAGTAAGACTTACCCTGCTAAGTTGTGCAAACTGAGGGTCTGTTTGACTGACTGAACGTGAATTATCTACATGCTTAACAACTGCAACAGAGGTTAATACACTTATAATCACCGATAAAAAAATAACAAGTATATTTCTTTTCATAACTTATTAATTTAATTCACTATTAATAATCAATTTTGCAACCAAAAAAGTTCAAAATATATGCCATAAAAAAATTTTTTTATCTTTGTAAAAATTAAAATTTTATGAAGTTTGTAGTATCAAGCACAGAATTATTATCACGTCTTCAATCCGTATCGAGAGTAATTTCATCTAAAAATACCATTACTATTCTCGATAATTTCCTTTTTGTGCTTAAGGACGGATATCTTAACATCACCGCATCAGACCTTGAGACAAGTCTTAAAGCGTCGATGATTATCGATAATATCTCAGAAGAAGGAGAGATTACAATCCCTGCAAAACTTTTGGTAGATTCTCTAAAAGAATTTCCAGATCAACCACTTGAATTTAAGACAAATCCTGCCTCTACAGCTGTAGAGATCACCTGGGCGAGTGGCAATTATATTATACCCTGTAATTCAGCCGACGACTATCCAACTATTCCCGAATTAACGAATGATTTTACAGAAATACATATTCCTTCAACATTGTTGTCTGAGGGCATTAACAGAACACTGTATGCCACAGCAGATGAGGAACTTAGACCTGTGATGAACGGGATTTTCTTTGACATTGATTCTGAACAAACTACTCTGGTTGCTTCTGATGCTCACAAACTTGTCTGTTTTACAAGAAAAGACATTAAGTCAGATAAGAAGTCTTCCTTCATTCTGCCCAAAAAACCGGCTTCAATCTTAAAAACAATTCTTACAAAATTCAATGAAGACGTAACTATACGATTCGACTCTAAGAACGCCTATTTTTCTTTTGATTCGTTTGTTCTTGTTTGTCGTATGGTTGAAGGTAACTATCCGGCATACAAATCTGTTATTCCAAAGAATAACCAGAATAAAATGGTTATCAATAGACTCGATTTTCTTAACAGCACCAGAAGAGTTGCTGTTTGTTCCAATCAGGCAAGCAGTCAAGTCAAACTAAAACTTTCTTACAATCAGCTTGTTATTTCAGCACAAGACCCAGATTTTTCTGTCTCTGCCAATGAAAGAATCAGTTGCCAGTATGAATCTGATCCCCTTGAGATTGGATTCAAGTCCACTTTTTTAATAGATATATTGAGCAACCTTCCTTACACAGACATTCTTATGGAGTTTTCAGATCCTACAAGGGCTGCATTAATCCTTCCGGCCGGAAATCATGACACAGATGAAGAGATTGTTGCACTATTAATGCCTATGATGATAACTGCCTAAATAGAGTTTGATCTCTTCAGATATGAAATTAAAATTAAAAAACCCAATACTTTTCTTTGATATTGAAAGTACAGGGTTAAATGTTGCTACAGACAGAATTGTTGAAATAAGTGTTTTGAAAGTTATGCCCAATGGCGACAGAGAAGTTAAAACAAGACGTATTAATCCTACAATTCCAATATCGCCGGAGGCTCAAAAAATACATGGTATTACAAATGCAGACGTAGCTGACTGCCCTACTTTTAAAGAGATTGCTAAAAGTCTTGCAAAATTTATGTCTGGATGCGATTTTGCCGGTTATAATTCCTCTAAATTTGACATCCCAATCCTCGCTGAAGAATTTTTGAGAGCTGGAGTTGCTTTTGATTTTAGAAAAAGAAAACTCATTGATGTACAGACAATTTTTCATAAAATGGAACAAAGGACATTAATTGCTGCCTACAAATTTTACTGCAATAAGGATCTCGAAAATGCTCATTCTGCAGAGGCCGACACTATTGCCACTCTTGAAGTTCTTGAAGCCCAACTTGAAAGATATTCTGATACTTTAATAAACGATATAGATTTCTTGGCTGAATTCTCAACAAAATCAAAATCTCTTGACTACGCAGGAAGAATTATTCTCAATGATAATGAAGTTCCCACATTTAATTTTGGAAAATATCGAGGCAAAAGCGTTGAATCTGTATTTAAGTCCGATCCAAGCTACTATTCGTGGATGATGAACGGAGATTTTACACTTGATACCAAGCAAGTTATTACTGAACTTAAAATCAAATTTGAAAAAAGTAATAATCCTCAATGAATATTGTAGTATTTTCAGTTAATAACTCGGGATTTTATTTCAAGACTGACAATACTCTTGTAAAAGGATCAAAGGACTTTTTCGTTCCGGATATTGTAGAAAGACTTTATGTTTCCCCGTCATTTATTGTAAAAATCAACAAGTCCGCAAAATGTGTCAGTTTGAATTATGCTGAAAGATACTATAATGAGACAGGAGTGGGTTGCGTTCTTTATCCACTTAATCTAATAGAAAACTCCACTTTACTTTCCTCAGGTATAGCTCTCTCCCTCGATTATTCAGCATATACTTCCGAAAATTTCATGGACAAACATAAATTATCAGGAGACATAGTATTTAAATTTGGTAGTAATCAGTTTGTTTTCCCAACTGGAAATGATGTTTTACACAAAGTCAACCTTGCAATAGAAAGAATTACAAGATATTGCACTCTCAAAAGTGGAGATTTAGTTTTTATAGAACTTGGGGGAATGAATGAAATATCTATATCAGAAGAGATATCGATAATTTACTCTGAGCTTCCTCCTCTTTCTTTCTTTATCAGATAAGCAGCCTCTCGCCCTGCAGCATATCCAGTCGAAAATGCAATCTGAAGATTATAACCACCAGTATCTCCATCCAGGTCAAGAACCTCTCCTGCAAAAAAAAGATTTGGATACCTCTTTGAAGATAGTTTTTTGGCAATAATTTCATTAAGAGACACTCCTCCTGCTGTAACAACTGCCCTCTCGTATGAGGTATATCCTGTAATATTCATCTGCCAGCCCTTCATTTTTGAGGCAATCGAATTTATTTTATTTTCAATAGAATTGCCCTCTGATATTAACTTATTTGGAATAGAAGAAATAAATGTTTCAATTAACTGTCCGGGCATATAATTCCTTAGTACTTTGTTAACAGACTTTTCAGAATTAAAATCTTTAGTAAGCCTGTCTATTAATAAAGACTTATCTAAAGCAGGCTTCAGGTCAAGAACCAGATATACTTTGTCATGGTTTATCAGTGACTGAACTGCTTTTCTGCTCACTCTAAAACCTATGGATCCTTCAATTCCGTTGTCTGTAAACTCAAGCTCTCCCATCTCTTCCTGTACTAATTGTCCATTTACAAAAAGTGAAAGTGATACATTTTTTAGAATTAGCCACTTCAAAAGTGTATAATCAAAATCAGGTTTTAAAGCAGTAAGTGATGGAAAACATTTATTGACTTTAATTCCAAGATCATCTGCAAAGTTATATCCATCACCAGTTGACCCCGTTAAGGGATAAGACAAACCGCCCGTAGCTACAATAATTGCTTCAGCATTCTCTGTATAAAGTTTGTTGCCTTTTTCGTAAATGACACCTTTTACACGACCATCCTGATGAATAATATTTCTTACATTAGCATTGCAAATAACTTCAACACCTAAACTGTCAAGGTGTTTCATCAATGTGTCAACAACGTCAGAGGCAACACCGGAAGCTGGAAACACCCTGTCACCCCTTTCAACAACACAATGTAACCCTAATTTTTCAAAAAAATTAATGGTATCTATATTTGAAAAAGAAAAAAAGGATGGTTTTAAAAAATTGGGATTAGGATGAATATGAACAGAAAATTCTTGCCATGGCTTAGTATTAGTAATATTACACCTTCCCTTACCTGTTATACGAACTTTCCTGCCGGTCCTATCCATCTTTTCAAGTAAAAGGACAGAGATCCCGTTGCTAGCAGCTGAAGCGGCAGCAAACATTCCCGCAGCTCCTCCGCCTATTACAACAAGATCTCTGACTCTCATTTCAAAAAAGAGAAAAATAATGTTAACTATTAAATGTATGCCATAGATTTTGTTTTTCCGGTAAGCACAAAATATCCATTTTCTGCCAATGCAAACATCTCGTCTTCACCAGGATAAACCTTGACAGGTGCGATAAATTTAACCATCTCTTCAATTTGAGACATTAATCTTAGATTATTAGCAATTCCGCCTGTAAGAAGAATAGCATCTACCTCTCCTTTCAAAACTGCGGCACATGCACCTATTGCCTTAGCAACATTAAATACAAAAGCATCACTAAGAAGAATAGCTTTCTCATTACCTTCTTGAACCATTTTCTCTATAAGATTGAAAGAATTTGTACCAAGATGAGCTACCATTCCCCCTTCACCAACAATCATTCTTGTCACCTCCGAAAGATTATATTTACCCGAAAAGCAAAGTTCGGCAAGAGGTAAAGCGGGTAATGTACCAGATCTTTCTGGCGAAAACGGTCCTTCTCCATTCAAGGCATTATTAACCTCTATCACTACCCCTTTTCTATGTGCACCAACAGAAACACCTCCTCCAAGATGAGCTATTATCAGATTGATATCTTCATATCTTCTGTTTAGAGACGCAGCATGTCTTCTTCCAATTGCCTTGTGATTAAGAGCATGAAATATTGAAACTCTCTCAAAAAGTGGATGACCAGCAATTCGAGCTATTGGCATTAATTCATCTACAACAATAGGATCAGCAATATAGGCTTTACAATTAGGAATAGAACTTGCAATATCTGCGGCAATAATTGCCCCGAGATTGCTTGCGTGTTCACCACCTCCTTTCTTTAAATCTTCAAGCATAGCATCATTGACCTCATAGACTCCTGATTTTACAGGTTTCAACAGACCTCCTCTTCCCATAATAACTGAAATGGAATCTAAAGCAACACCATGACTTTCTAAAGCTGATAAAATGACTCTCTTTCTAAATTCAAATTGATCTATAATTCTTTTATATGGCAAGAGTTCGTCTGTCGTGTGACGAAGGGTCTCTGTAAAAAGCTCATGTAAATCTTCGAATACTGCAATTTTAGTTGATGTAGAGCCTGGATTTATTACTAAAATCTTATATGCCATAACTGTATTAATTTGAAGTTAGCGCAGCTAAAGCTATTGAATTAAGTTTTGTGTCAATACTGTCCGATCTGCTGGAAAGAACACATGGTGCTTTAGCACCTGCAACCATTGCAGCAAGTCGTGTTCCTGAACAGAGTTGAGTATTTGTTTTGTAAAAGACATTCGCAGCCTCTAAATTTGGAAATACGAGACAGTCTGCATCTCCAGCAACAGGACTAACCAGATTTTTGACAGCTACAGCCTCTTGAGAAATAGCAACATCAAGTGCAAGTGGTCCATCAACATAACAAGCAGCTATTTGACCTCTCTCTGCCATTTTTGATATTATGGCAGCATCAATACAAGCAGGCATATTTGGAAGCATTTGCTCTGTTGCACACAATATTGCAACTTTCGGTTTTGCAATACCTAAAGCATGAGCAGTCTTAACGACGTAATTTGTCATTGCTATTTTTTGAGTAAGATCTGGTGCAGGAATTACTGCAATATCACTTAATACAAGCAATTTATGATAATTAGGATTGGACAGAACCGAAACATGACTTAAAACAGCTTTAGGGGGAAGCAATCCTTTTTCCTTGTTAAGAATAGCCCTCATATACTTGTCGGTAGAGCATAATCCCTTCATCAAGATATCCCCTTCTCCGGCATTAATCAAATCAACAGCCATTGAAACAGCTCTGAGTTCATCATCATTAGGAACAATTCTAAAAATTGAAGGATCGATATTCTCTTTAGAACATGCTTCCCGGATTCTTTTTTCATCACCGACAAGCGTTGCATCTACAATACCTGCTTCAATAGCAAGTTTAACCGCATTTATTGTATGATCATCCACACCCCATGCTGCTACAAGCCTTTTTTTAGGCCTGTTTCTCAAATTGTCAAAAATTTGCTCAAAAGAACTAATCATATTATAACTATTTTATTATTTAATTTATCATTAATTTCACATTATGACACAATAGCCATAGTATCCCTGGCTATAACGAGCTCTTCGTTGGTAGTAACTGCTGCCATTTTGACCTTGGAACCAGACTTAGAAATTATCACGTCTCTTCCTCTTGCATTTTTATTTGAATCAACGTCAAATTCAAGTCCCATATATTTAAGACGTAATCCAACCATCTCTCTAAGATGTGGGTCATTTTCTCCGATGCCTCCAGTAAAAACAATTAAATCTACACCATTCATAACTGCAGTATAAGCTCCAATATATTTTAAAACTCTGTAATACAATATATTAAGAGCAAGATTGGCTCTTTCATCTCCTTTGGCCGCAGCATCTTCTATATCCCTCGCATCAGAAGATTTTCCAAATACTCCTAAAAAGCCACTTTTTTTATTTAAAATTTTATTCATTTCACTAGCACTTAGCCCTTCCCTTTCCTGAATAAAAGTGATAATTCCAGGATCGATATCACCACATCTGGTACCCATGATTACCCCTTCAAGAGGAGTAAAACCCATTGAAGTATCGATGGATTTGCCGTTTTTTATAGAAGTTATCGAACCCCCGTTACCAAGATGACAAGTTATAATTTTTGATGTATTATAGTCCAAACCTGTCAACAAACAACCTTTTTTTGCCACAAACTGATGACTTGTACCATGAAATCCATACCTTCTAATTTTATACTTTGTATAATACTCATAAGGAAGTGGATACATATATGCATAATTAGGCATGGTTTGATGAAATGAAGTGTCAAAAACAGCAACTTGCTTCATGCCTGGAAGGAGTGTTTCTATAGCGCGTATCCCCAGTAAGTTGGCAGGATTGTGCAGAGGAGCCAGTTCACAAAGTTTTTCAATCTTTTCAATAACATCAGAATCTATTAATCTGCTTTCGCTAAAAAATTCACCTCCATGTGCAACACGGTGTCCTACAGCTTGAATATCTTGAAGAGAATTCAAGACTCCCTGTATGGGATCTACCAGAATATTTAAAACCTGTTTAATGCCAACAGTGTGATTTTCAATGGGCATTTCAACTTCATAATTGGGCCTCCCATTAACTTTATGGGTAAGTGTTCCTTTGTCAAGACCAATTCTTTCTACAATTCCCTTTGCCATTAAAGAATAGTCAGAATCACTCTTCATGTCAAGAACCTGATACTTGATTGAAGAGCTACCGCAGTTTAGAACCAATAAAATCATATGTTATCAAAATTAAAAAAATCAGTAAAAATCTGAAATTAGAATTTACAAAGTTATTAATAATTGCTCATTTAAAGCCAATATTTGTAAAAATTAATCTATTTTTACCCAAAATGAGGACGATGGAAAGTGGGAAGGTAGATATCACTTCTGACATTGAGGCCATAAGCAAAGCTCCTGCATTTACATTTATACTGTTTTATCTTGCAGGGATTCTTACAGGAAGCAGATTTTTCATTCAATCAACAATTTTGGTAAAGATTATAGTGCCTCTTGTTGTATTAGTTTTTTTAATTATATCAATTGGCTTTAAAAGAAGAAGCATGATCACAGAGTTTCTTCTTCCTGTTTTACTTTACCTGTCCATGTTTACAGCAGGTTGGATCAATATTGAATATTCAAACCTTTTAAATAATAGTGCTAAGTTTTCAAAAGTTGCAAATATTCAGGTGCTTAATGCTCAGTGTAAAATTACAGGAAAAATCTTGGAAAAAGAGAGAAGTTATCAAACAGAAGCACGTCTTATCGATTATAACGAAAAAATAATTCTTTATATCGATAAAAATGTCGATCGAAAATCTTTTGATATTGGCGACACTCTTGAATGCATTATAAGACCAAACAGAATTAACAACTATTTAAATTCAACTTTTGATTATGCAAGGTACATGGAAAAACAGGGGTTCTTTACAACATCTTATGTTAAAGCTAGTCAAGTTGCTGTTCGTAAGGCATCTAAGCTATCCCTCAAAGAGAAAATTATTAAGATAAGAGAGAATTACATTGATTATTTATTGAAGAATAAACATTTTTTTCATGAAAAGGCTGTTCTTATTGCACTCACTATTGGAGATAAATCTTTTATTGACGGTAATACAAAAAAAGCATTTTCAAATTCAGGAACTATGCATCTGATGGCTGTCTCAGGACTGCATGTCAGCTTTATTTATTCTCTCCTTTCGTCCATATTGGGATTTATGGGAATGAGCAGGTTTGCCAAAATTATAAGATTTATAATTGTATCACTGACTGTCTGGACTTATACTGCTTTGGTTGGATTTACACCTTCAATAATGAGAGCAGCCTTGATGGCAACTATTTATGAACTGTCATCAATAATCGAGAGAGAAGGCAGCAGCTTAAATACTCTTTCTGTCAGCGCTCTTATAATAACGATAGCTCAACCTGAATCCCTTTTTGAACTTGGTTTTCAGCTCTCATTTGCCTCTCTTCTTGCAATTATATTTATTCACCCAATCATTGTTAAATTAAATCCCTCACAAAATATCATAGTTAAATATCTATGGAATACCATTTCAATGTCTCTTGCATGCCAAATAGGGACATCTATTATAACTATTTATAATTTTCGTTTTGTGCCAACTTATTTTTTAATTACAAACCTGATTGCTATTCCTATTTCTGGTCTTATTCTTTATCTTGCTGCAATGCACTTATTTGCTTTATGGGTTGGGCTATTTCATGAACAAATTATGAATATAATTATTCATTTAACCAGAATACTTATCTATACAGTAAACCGGATTGAATCCCTCCCTTTAGCCATAATAGACTGTAGAGTGAACAACGGTCAAGCTGTAATATTGTCTGCTTTATTATTTATATCTGTATTAGGTATTCCAAAAGATAAGAATATGAGAAGACTGTCTATCAAAGCTCTGATTATCACATTTATAATATCTCTTTTAAAATAATAAACTGCTAAAATTATTTTATTGAAAAATTATTTGAATAAAAATTTTGTATTTCAGTTTTTTATTTAACTTTGTGACGTTAACTAAACATTTACTTATTAATTATTTACTACCGTTTCCATGAACATTTTTGTTTCAAGTTTAAGTTTCCGTGCTAAGAAGGAAGATTTAGCCGAACTATTTACACCTTATGGCGAAGTTACTTCTGCCAGGATTATCTTCAACAGAGAAACCCGTCGATCAAAAGGATATGGCTTCGTTGAAATGCCAAATGAGCAAGAAGGCAATGCAGCTATTTCAGCACTTAACGGTTCAGAACATATGGGACGTACAATCAACGTTGCCGTAGCTAATGACCGTCCTTCAAAAGAAGAGGCAGAATAGAGATATTCGATGTGTCAGAAAAAAGAGGGTTCTTTGAAACAAAGATCCCTCTTTTTTTTAAATGTTGTCAGTCAGCTTTTGCACAAGTTTGAGATTTGAAAAAAATTCTCGTGCGAAAACTCTTATAACAGTATAAGCAGGAATGGCTACTAACATGCCGATTATCCCTCCAATACTCCCTGCAATAAGTATTACAAGAAAAATTTCAAGAGGATGCGCCTTTACACTATTAGAATATATGAATGGTTGAAAAACAAATACATCTATTTGATGGGCAATTAAAAAAATCAATGCTACCATAAGAATAAATTTTCCTCCTCCAGGCGTTGTAACTCCACGTTCCACAAATGCCATTATGGTTCCAAAAGCACCCCCTGTTAGAGGTCCTATATAAGGTATTACATTCAAAACCCCGGCAAGAAAAGAGACGGCTACTGACAAAGACCAGCTCACACCTGCAATATAATGCAGTGAAAGAGAATTAATAATAGTTATTAAAATGGCTTCAATGCTGATTCCGATAAAATACCTGGCCAAAAGTTTATTAATAGAATCCAAAGCTCTAGAGACATTTTCGACGTATTTGTCAGGAAAAAGAGCAAGCACCATGTCATTAAACATATTTTCTTCCTTAATAAAAAAATACGAAATAAAAATAATAACAAATACAGCTAAACCAAATTGAATAATTATTGTAGTCAATGAGTTAAAAATATTAGTTATTACTCCAACATCCACAAGACCATCAAACTGATTTATAACAACATCTTCGACTTTGAATGCTGGGTCCAAAGCAGGAAACCATTTATGAAGCAAAGCATTAAATTGATCCAACATAGGAGAAAGATCTTTACCTAATGACTGAAAATCAATATTACTAATATTTGACATAAGCTGCCCAACTAAAGGTGTTATCAAAAAGAAAAGGCTAAAAAATACAGCAACAAGCAACATTAATGTCAATCCAGCAGCCAGACTGTTTGGCATAAAATGTTTACCTAATCTAATTTTAAGTAACAGATTTTTTAATGGCTTCCCTATTATTGAAAGGACTGCCGAAACCAGAATATAAATCAGAATATTACTGAAATACCATGCTAAGAAACAGATAATCAGGGCAATTGAGATACCCATAATATATTTTGCCAACTGATTCATCCTAAATGGCTTTATTGACAAAAGTAAGAAATTTTTATATTTTTGTGACACAGACTTAAATACTTATTTAATTTATTCACATGAAAAAGCTTTTAATAACTTTATTCTTATTAGTTAATATCTCTTTACTTTCTGCTAATGAAGGAATGTGGCTTCCTTCCCTGATTAAAGACAGAATTCCTGAAATGAAAAAAATGGGTTTTAAACTTTCTTCAGAAGATATCTACAGTATTAATAAAGCTTCTATGAAAGATGCAATTGTTCATTTTGGAGGAGGTTGCACAGGAGAATTAATTTCTGAAAAAGGGCTTTTAATCACAAATCATCACTGTGGATTCAGTTACATACAGTCTCACAGTACAGTAGAACACGATTACCTGAAAGACGGATTCTGGGCAATGAACATGGAAGAAGAACTGCCAAATGATAATCTTACAGTAAGTTTTCTTGTAAAAATGGAGGATGTTACTGATGCTGTTCTGAAATCATATCTTCCTTCAATGTCTGAATCTGAAAGACAAAAAATAGTTGCTGAGAATTCGGCAAGAATCATCGAAAATGCAACAAAAGGAACTACTTACAAAGGCAGCATAGAATCTTTGTATTATGGTAACCAGTATTTTCTTTTTATATATGAAACATTTTATGATGTTAGACTTGTTGGTGCACCACCATCTTCTATCGGGAAATTTGGGGGTGATACAGATAATTGGATGTGGCCAAGACACACCGGAGACTTTTCTATTTTTAGGATATACGCCGACAAGAATAATAGACCTGCAAAATATTCAAAAAATAATGTTCCTTACAGACCTAAAAAATATTTCTCTATATCTACAACCGGTATAAATGAAGGAGATTTTACTCTTGTATATGGCTTCCCCGGCAAAACTCAGGAATACTTAATGAGCAGCGCAGTTAAATACATCTCTGAAGTTTCAAATCCTCACAAGATTAAACTTCGGACACTAAGGTTGGATGTCCAAAAAGAGTATATGTCGCAAAATCAAGAAATAAGAATAATGTATGCGGCCAAAAATGCTAACGTTGCCAATTCATGGAAAAAATGGCAGGGAGAGATGAATGGAATTAAAAGAATGAATATCGTCGAGAAGAAAACTGAGTATGAAAAACGTTTCAATGAATGGGCAAAGAACAGAGATGAATATAAAAATATTGTATCGAGTCTGGATTCTTTATATAAAATGCTTGAGCCATATTCTTTTGCTAACGACTATAATAACGAAGCAATTAATTCAAATGAGATATTGAAGTTTACCGGTTCACTGTTAACCTGTTTTAAGGGTAAAGACGGAAATATTAAAAATGAAGATAGGGATTCAGTAAAAAACATAATTGAACTTTTTTTTAAAGACTATCATCTGCCGATAGACAAAAAATGCTTTGTTTTGTTAATTGATGAATATAGAAAAAATATACCTTTAAAATTTCAACCCGAATACTTTATATCAAAGATGCGTGAATATGAAGGAGATATATATAAATTTGCCGATTATGTATTTGATAATTCAATATTTGCCAATCAATCTCAATGCATGAAAATATTGCAAGATTCTGTCACAATCTCCACAATTCTTAAAGATCCTGCTGTTGAAATGTACTTCGCCTTTAAACAAAAATTTGATGATGACATAAAGCCTGAATACAACAGGTTAAACAATCAAATCACACTTCTGTACAGAAAGTACATGAAAGGTCAGATGGAATTTGACAAAAAGAAAGATTTTTATCCCGATGCAAACTCAACTCTCAGAGTTGCATACGGTAAAGTGTCTGGTTATAGGCCTGCTGATGGAATATACTACAAACCTTATTCTACCTTGGAAGGTATAATAGAAAAAGACAATCCACAAATTTATGATTACAATATTCCACAAACATTGAGAGATATTCACAAAAATAAAGACTATGGCAAATGGAATATAAATGGTACAGTACCTGTCTGTTTTATTGCCAATAACCATACATCAGGCGGAAATTCCGGAAGTCCTGTCATTAACGGGAAGGGTGAATTAATAGGAATTAATTTTGACCGAGTATGGGAAGGAACCATGAGCGATATTGCCTTCGATCCTGATATGTGCAGGAATATCTGTCTCGATATAAGATATGTCCTTTTTTTAATTGATAAGTATGCAAATGCTCAATGGATTTTAAAAGAGATATCTATCAATAATTAAAGAAGGCAGCCTCTGTTTTTATATATTATTCAACCATAGAAATGGGAAGCTCACCAATAAGCACTGCTGTTTTTTAACTTTTGTGTCTGTAGGTGAGCTTCCCAAATCAGAAAATAAAAAAGAGGGACCAAAAATTGCTTTTTGAACACCCTCTTTAATTTCAAACAAAATTATTTAATTTACTTCTTGTTTTCGTTCAGGTAGTTTGTGTATTTTTCAAGTTTTGCTTTGTAGTCGTCTCCCTTCTCTCTGAAACGGAAATATATATTTTTGAGATACTCTGCAACAACAAGTTTTACTTCCTTATCCGATGTAGATGCAAAACAATTCTCAAAAGGTTCTATGGCAGCCATTAGATTCTCTTCAAGTTGTTTAACAAGTTCTTCGTATTTATTGTCATCAACCTCTTCAGTAGCTGCGGCCTGTATCTCTACAGCTCTGTCATAATAGGCTGCTCCAATGGCGAATGAGCCAAAATAGTACGACTTGTCAATCTCTACAGACTTTTTGTAACATTCAATAGCCTTGTCAATGTTTTTCAGATTTTTCCACACATTACCCTCGGCATAGTACAGACTTGCATTATTAGGTTCGTTTTTTTGAGCCTGGGATATAAGAGTTAAAACCTTGTTTGGATCGTCATTTGACTCAAGATAACTGTTAATAAGCATAACAAGTATGCTCTGATTTGTAGGATATTTTGTAAAACCTGCTTGAAGCACTTCTTTTGCCTTTTCTACGTTTCCTGAAGATTTATATGCTTCTGCGAGAGAAGAGTATATATCACCCTTTGCGTCATAACCATTTTCAATGGACATTTGTAAAAATTTCACAGCTCTATCGTATTCTTTGGCCATTAAGGCTGTCAGACCTGTATAGTACATCATAACTGTATCAGGCTGATTAATAAGCGGATTTGAACTAATGTTTACACAACCTTCAAAATTGTAAGACGCTTTCTTAAAATCACCAAGTGTATAAGCTGTCATTGCTTCAGTCTGATAACGATTCTTCATTGCTAACAGTCTGTCTGTAATATCCTTGGCTTTAGCTTTTTTAACATCGAGTTCAGCTGCTTTTAAAAGAGCTGCTACTCCATCGTCAATAGGATTACCGGTAATATAGTTCTTAGTCTGAACAAAACAGGCCAGTGTGCCATCTTGATTGTAATACAGTTCCTTATCATCATAAATGTCGACTGTATATTTGACATCTAAAACTGTTCTGTCTTCAGTTGAAATAATCCTCTGATCTTTAAGAAGAAGTTTAATTTCATTTCTTGAAGCCCCGTTCCAAATGGACTTAACAGGTGTGTCATAGACTGCAGCACAAGCGTCTGCAAGCTTTATCCAAGTTGCAGGATTAGTACTTTTCTTGGCATCAGCTGACTCTTTAAGTGCCTTTTCATAATTTTTTATGGCATCTGCTACCTCTTTGGTTTGGGCAGCCAATTGCAGTGAAAAAAGCAATGTCAATGCTAATAATATTTTTTTCATTGTAATATTTTGGTATTGATTGTTGTTAATAAATTTAATTATTGATTTCTATAGCTTTATGTTCATTCAAGTTCTTCTGTTTCAACAGGTTTTTCTTCGCTCTTGTTAACGCGACAAACAGCGGCAATGCTATCTCCCTCTTTGATGTTAATCAATTTAACGCCTTGAGTTGCTCTTCCTGAAACTCTTATTGAAGATACTTCAAGCCTGATTGTAAGACCAGATTTGGTAATAATCATTAAATCATTATCATCAGAAACATCTTTAATGGCAATCAATTTACCTGTTTTTTCAGTAATACTCAGTGTTTTAACACCCTTTCCGCCTCTGTTCACCACTCTGTAGTCATCAAGTAATGATCTCTTGCCATAGCCGTTTTCACTCACAACAAGCACATGTTTTGTTTCACCACTGCCTTTAGTATCTGTGTCAACACAAATCATACCAATAACTTCATTGTCTTCACTAATATTTATACCCTTGACCCCAGCACCGGTTCTTCCTATAGCTCTGACGCAACTTTCATTAAACCTCACACATTTACCTTCCCTTGATGCGAGAAGAATCTCATTTTTTCCATTTGTGAGAGTTGCCTCGAGTAGTTCATCATTTTCTTTGATAGTGATAGCATTAACTCCATTGGCTCTTGGTCTTGAATATGCCTCAAGAGAGGTTTTTTTGACTATTCCCCTTTTTGTACAAAGTACTATATAGTTATTGTTAACATATTCCTTGTCTGAAAGATTGTGAACATTAATAAAGGCACACGCTTTGTCATCAGGTTCAATATTAAGAACATTCTGTATCGCACGTCCTTTTGATATCTTGGAGCCTTCAGGAAGATCAAAAACTTTAAGCCAGTAACACTTACCTTTTTTTGTAAAGAAAAGCATAGTGCTGTGCATGTTGGCCACATAGATGTTTTCGATAAAATCCTCATCCCTGGTCGCTCCCCCCTTAACACCAACACCTCCCCTGTTCTGAGTCCTATATTCATTGAGAGGCGTCCTCTTTATGTATCCCAGATGTGAAATAGTAATGATAACATCTTCATCTGCATAAAAATCTTCGGGATTAAACTCATCTTCAGAAAGTTCTATCATTGTTCTCCTTGGATCTGCATATTTGGTTTTTAGTTCCTGAAGCTCATCCTTGATTATCTGCATCTGGATAGATACTTGTGAAAGAATTTGATTTAAATATGCAATCTGTTTCTCGAGTTCCTCATATTCACTTTGCAATTTTTCTCTTTCAAGACCTGTCAGTTGACGCAGTCTCATCTCCACAATGGCGGATGCCTGTTGTTCGGTAAAAGAGAACCGCTCCATAAGAGAGTTCCTTGCATCTTCTACTCTTTTTGACCCTCTGATGATGGCAATAACTTCATCAATAAAATCAAGAGCCTTTAACAAGCCTTCAAGTATGTGAGCTCTTTTTTCTGCCTGTTCAAGTTCAAATCTCGAACGACGAAGAATAACGTCATGCCTGTGTCTGACATAATATTTGATAATTTGTTTTACACTTAAAATCCTTGGACGTCCATCTACAAGAGCAATATTATTGACCGAGAAACTTGACTGCATTTGAGTGTACTTGAAAAGCATGTTTAAGACAACATTTGCGACCGCTCCCATTTTCAGTTTGATCACAATTCTCATCCCCTTTCTGTCACTCTCGTCATTTATATAAGCAATGCCTTCAATTTTTTTATTCTCTACGAGTTCTGCTATTTTCTCGATCATTTCACGCTTATTGACCATATATGGTATCTCAGTAACCACAATAGTCTCTCTTCCACTATCATTTACCTCAATTTCTGTTTTAGCACGTATGATAATTCTACCCCTTCCTGTTTCAAAATAGTCTCTTATTCCTTGAGTGCCCTGAATGGTGCCACCAGTAGGAAAATCAGGACCCTTAAGATATTTGAGCAGCTCATCAGTGGTTATTTCATTGTTGTCGATATAGGCACAAATAGCATCCACCACTTCACCCAAATTGTGAGGTGGCATGTTTGTAGCCATACCTACAGCTATTCCTGATGCACCATTTAGTAAAAGAAGAGGAGCTTTTGAAGGCATTACTGTTGGTTCAAGAAGTGACTCATCGAAATTTGGCTTCATGTCGACAGTGTTTTTGTCAAGATCAGCCATCACCTCTTCTGCGATTTTTCTGAATTTAGCCTCAGTATACCTCATAGCGGCTGCAGAGTCTCCATCTATGGAACCAAAGTTCCCCTGCCCATCCACCAACATATATCTCATACTCCAATCCTGAGCCATTCTGACCATTGCGTCATAGACACTAGAGTCACCATGAGGATGATACTTCCCAAGAACTTCTCCCACAATACGTGCCGATTTCTTATATCCACTACCTGAAGTAAGTCCGAGTTCCGACATGCCATATAAAACTCTTCTGTGCACCGGTTTGAGACCATCTCTCACATCCGGTAAAGCTCTTGACACTATCACTGACATAGAATAATCTATGTAAGCGCTTTTCATCTCATCCTCAATATTTATCTTGATAATTCTTGGATTGCTATCAGATTCTTCAATCATTGTTAATTCTCTTTCAGCTTAAAAAAGTCTGCTAAAGTACTAATAAAATATCATCTGAACAAATTGTATTGATGATTGTCTTTAATTAGATTTGCAATAAATTTTTATAATAATGGACTTACATCTTTCGAACGAACTTAATGAAATTCTTTCGTATAGCAAAGAGGAAGCAATGAGACTTGGCAGCTATACTATTGACAACGATCATATACTTTTAGGCATCCTTCGGCACCAGGATAATTCGGCATTTGAAATACTCATCAGATCCGGAGTAGATTACAAAGAGTTGAAACAAAGAATAGAAGAAGGTATTAGAGCGGGAGAAATTGTCCCATTTGAACAATCCGACAAACTCAATCTTTCAAAAGGCGCTGACAATTCTCTTAAACTCATGTACCTTGAAGCAAAATCACTTAACGAGGCACAACCAGGCTCTATTCATCTTCTCCTGGCAATTCTAAGGAGTAATGATGCATATGCTATACCAATACTTAAAGAATTCAATGTCACTTATGACAGTATTAGATCTTTACTCAAAGGAAAGGAAAACGTTATCCCTGAAACAGGTATGGAAACAGCAGGAGAAATAACCAACCCTGCTTCATCTGAAAGCGGATCAAAAATTTCAAAAGGGCCAAAGTTAACAAGTGATACTCCTGTAATAGACAGTTTCGGATTTGACATGACAGCTGCTGCACTTGAAGGAAAGCTTGATCCTGTGGTTGGAAGAGAAAAGGAAATTGAAAGACTGGCACAAATACTTGGACGCAGAAAAAAAAATAATCCAGTTATAATTGGAGAACCTGGAGTCGGAAAATCTGCTATAGCTGAAGGTCTTGCACTCAGAAT
The DNA here is from genome assembly GCA_018434395.1 of Bacteroidales bacterium. GTDB lineage: Bacteria > Bacteroidota > Bacteroidia > Bacteroidales > UBA932 > Bact-08. The sequence goes on from JAHDPK010000019.1 coordinate 34,756, forward strand.
TGCTCATCGAAATGTCTCGAGAGTGTTACTTAATAAAAGACTTGTATCACTCGATATCGGATCTATAGTTGCCGGAACAAAATATAGAGGACAATTTGAAGAGAGAATGAAGGCAATCCTTAATGAGCTATCCAAAAATCCCAATATTATCTTGTTTATTGACGAACTCCATACTCTCGTAGGTGCTGGAGGAGCCTCAGGTTCACTTGATGCAGCAAATATGATGAAACCTGCTCTTGCAAGAGGAGAAATTCAATGTATCGGTGCTACCACACTCGATGAGTATCGTGAATATATCGAAAAAGACGGTGCATTAGAGAGACGTTTTCAGAAAATAATGGTTGAACCAACCACATATGACGAAACTCTCAATATTCTGAGAAATATTAAGGAGAGGTACGAGAAACATCATAATGTAATCTATACCGATGATGCTCTTGTTGCTTGTATTAAGCTTTCACAAAGGTATATTACTGACAGGTGCCTTCCTGACAAGGCTATTGATGCAATGGACGAAGCTGGATCAAGAGTTCACTTGAAACATTTACAAGTTCCTGACTCGATTGTCAAAATAGAAAGTGAAATAGAACCAATCCGCAAACAAAAAAAACTTGCTGCAAACAATCAACAGTTTGAGAAAGCAGCAGAGTTAAGAATGATTGAAAAACAGATGGTGGATGAACTTGAGGCCGCTCAAAACAGATGGAATGAAGAACAGACTAAAAATCCTCCTGTTGTTAATTCAAACGATGTGGCAGAAGTACTGTCAATGATAACATCAGTTCCTATCCACAGACTGGCAGAAAAAGAGGGAGACAGACTTGCCAGAATGGGTGAAGCAATTAAAAGAAAAATAATTGGTCAGGATGAAGCTGTTGAAAAGGTAGTAAGAGCAATCCAAAGGAATCGGGCTGGTTTGAAAGATCCAAACAAACCTATTGGAACTTTTCTATTTCTTGGCCCTACAGGTGTTGGAAAAACTCAACTGGCAAAAACCCTTACAGAATTCCTGTTTGATTCTGTTGACAATCTGATAAGAATCGACATGAGTGAATATATGGAAAAGTTTGCTGTCAGTAGATTGATAGGAGCACCTCCGGGTTATGTCGGATATGAAGAAGGTGGCCAATTGAGCGAAAAAGTCAGAAGGAAACCTTATTCAGTTGTATTACTTGATGAAGTAGAAAAGGCTCATCCTGATATTTTCAACCTTTTATTGCAGGTACTTGATGAGGGAAGACTGACCGACAGTAACGGCAGACGAATTGATTTCAGAAATACTCTTCTCATTATGACATCTAACATAGGGAGCAGAGAGGTTAAAGACTTTGGTGCAGGACTTGGATTTTCCAATACCACTAAACGAAACGTTAATGATAATACCAGGCAAATTATCGAGAAAGCATTAAAAAAGACATTTTCTCCAGAATTTTTGAACAGACTGGATGAATATATACTATTTAATCCACTTTCAAAAGAAGACATTTGTAAAATCATTGATATAGAACTAGATGATCTTTTCAGAAGAATTGATAATGTGGGATACAAGCTATCGATTGATGACAGAGCTAAAATGTTTGTGGCCGATATGGGATATGATCCACAGTTGGGAGCAAGACCATTAAAACGAGCCATTCAAAAATACATTGAGGACCCACTTGCAGAAGCTATAATAACTGGAAGATTCAAGCTTGGAGATGAATTACATATGGAACTCGACACTAATCTTGAAGATCCCTCAAAATCTCCTGATAAACTTAAAGTCACTCTTGTGTCTCACTAAAAGTCCGGTCTTATCAATTTTAGACAGTAATCTCTTGGGAACTCTCTCAAGGGATTTACTGTCTAAATAATAAGTTATATTACAGGTTGCTTCCAATACTTTAAAACCAAGTTTAACATAAGCGTTGCCATTACCCCAGCTTCTGTCTGCATATGACATTATCTCTTGGGGAAACTCTTTTTGAATAAAAAAATCAAGCAGCTTCCCCATTCCCCCTACAACCCTGAAGTCTGAGAAATTTGCATACCTCACCCACTCATAAGACTTGACATTAGTACCTTCTCTATTGATAATTTTTGGCCCCGAAAATGTTGCTACTGCAACAAGCGACTCACTTTTAACTGTCTCCGAATCTTCAGTTGCAAAGAGGCCATATCGGTAATTGCTTCTAGTATAGCCTAACAAATGATTGGCATTTAAAAATTGAATAGCATCGGCTACAGATATTTCTCTTGCCACACATTTTCTGGCATAAATTGTTTTTTGCAACCCAAGATTGGCTTTCAAACGGTTTTCAACAATTTCTCTTTTGTTTATCCACTCCTCTTCAAAAATGGTTATATCGACATCTGCACTAAAGTCATCCAGAGACTCCGATTGACAATATATCGGAATAAGTCTGATAGATAACTGCTCATCTGAATGGAGACTTCCACATTTCTGAACGATGAAAATCATATCCATTCTTGTAAAAGTCAAAGAGTGGTCTCTTAAAAATTCCAAAAATTGATATAAAAAGTCTTTATCCACTATTACTAAATACCGTTATGCCTATTTGCAAATTTAGCCTAATTAATAAAATAAAGGAAAGTAAAATTTGGAAATAAAACCAATAAGCAATATCTTTGCGCTCCCTATCAAAGATTCAGTAGCTCAGCAGGTAGAGCACAACACTTTTAATGTTGGGGTCCTGGGTTCGAGCCCCAGCTGGATCACAAAAAATGTCCGAAATAATGGACAAAAACTAGACAAACCTACAATATCAAATGATTGTAGGTTTTGTATTTTAAATTTGTCTTGGATAATAGTCAAAAAATGGTCATAATTGGACACTCTTCGGTGACTGAACTATCCTTGGTGTTATGCGTTTGTTAAAAATTCCTTATATGCGCTATTTTTTATTATCTCAACAGCCTTCCGATAGTCATTTTTATTTATTTTAATAATGATGTTCTCTATCGGATTAAATCCCGAATAGATATTTAATACAGAAGATGCTGGATTATCTGAGACCAGTACCGAATAAACCTGAGAGGCTTCTAATAAAACCTGAATATCTTCGGCTATTACCATATCACATGTCTCTAGCAAAATTGTTAAATCATTGTCCATTGTATATATGTTTTTTAAAAGCATAACATGTTTATAACTCCTGTTATTATTGTATATATCATACTATAAAAACAGAAGACAAGAACATGTTTGTTGAATTTTATATTTTTGTATTAGTTTCGTTTATAAAACAAAGTAGTCTGCTGGGCTCTTTTATTATTTTGAGTAAAACTCCAGCCGCAAGCTGATGCAGGACTGTATGCCCAGTTAATAGTGTATGAAATAGACCCTGAAATATTGCAGCCTACGGTTGCTTTCACATATACATCATCATTCATAGGCTCGTTCAAATACCAATAATTTTCACCGCCACCTTTGTACCTTAATTTAGCAACTCTATAGAAGAATGGTTTAGTACCCATTCATGTCCGTATCACAATCAACGGCAAACAGACTCAATTCAATAGTGTAAAAAATGCACTACTGAGAAAAAATTATAATGTTAGATTAGGACTTTTGCCCTACTATTATTTTGTAGCAGGAAACCAGTTTCGTGTGTTATTTGCAATCCTTACTAACATTAACATTACCGGAACTTCGACCAGCACACCCACTACCGTAGCCAATGCAGCCCCGGATTGTAAACCAAAAAGAGAAATAGCCACAGCAACCGCTAATTCAAAGAAATTACTTGCCCCAATCATTCCGGCAGGTGCGGCAATATCGTGGGGTAATTTCCACCATTTCGCCCAACCATAAGCAACAAAAAATATCAAAACTGTTTGCAGGATAAGCGGGACAGCTATTAAAATAATATGGAGAGGATTATTTAATATTGTTTCTCCCTGAAATGAAAACAAAATAATAAGTGTTAGTAATAATCCGCCAATAGTATAATTGTCAAACTTTTTAATAAATACGTTATTAAAGTATTCTACACCTTTACGGTGAATTACCATTATACGGGTGATAACTCCGGCAGCAAGCGGAATTACGACAAATAGAACAACAGACAGCAGTAATGTGTCCCACGGGACAGATACGCCGCCAACCCCTAAAAGGAAAGCTACAATGGGCGCAAATGCTACCAATATGATTAAATCGTTCACCGCAACTTGTACCAGCGTGTAAGCGGCATCGCCTTTTGTTAGGTAACTCCACACAAATACCATAGCCGTGCAAGGTGCAGCCCCCAATAATACTGCCCCGGCTAAATATTCTTCGGCTAACCCGGCAGGTATAAAGGTTTTGAAAATCACATAGAAGAATAAATACGCTATTCCGAACATGGTAAACGGCTTTATCATCCAATTTGTAACACAAGTAACTATTATTCCTTTCGGACGCTTGCCTACATTCTTAACACTTTGAAAATCTACTTTTAACATCATCGGATAAATCATTAACCAAATCAGGATTGACACGGGTATAGACACGTTGGCATATTCAAATTTGCTTAATGTTTGCGGAATTGCCGGAAGCCATTGTCCCACAGCAATTCCAATAATGATGCACAAGGCAACCCAGATAGTCAGGTATTTTTCAAAAAATCCAATTCCTTGTTTCTTTTCCATAACAACAACTATTTAGTTTAATTGTGGTTTTAATTCGTTCAAGTAGAAATCATAGAAACGGGATTTTATTTCATCCCGTACCCGATGAAATTCACTGTTTATAAATTCCGGAGTTCCGGTTGCTTCCGAGGGGTCATCAAATCCTATATGCAGCCTGTTTCTTACTTCACCTGTAAACACAGGGCAACTTTCGTTTGCACTACCGCAAACGGTAATAACATAGTCCCATTTCTGCCCTATATATAGGTTTACACTTTTAGGGGTATGGTGAGTTAAATCTATACCTATTTCATCCATAACCTTTATCGCCATCGTATTAACCTTTTCAGCAGGTTTTGTACCTGCTGAAAAGACTTCCAATTTATTGTCAAATGATTGCAAGAAACCGTGTGCCATTTGACTACGACAACTGTTTCCAGTGCAGAGAATTAAAATTCTCATATCCTTAGTTATTTTTCCAAGTTATCAGGGCGGCATTTCCCTTTGACAATTCTTCTACTTTCTTAATCCAAATCAATTCATTTTGCGCCCTTGCCCCCAAGAAAGAATTTCTGGTGTCAGTTAATGACAAGCAAGCATTCACGACCCACCATTTATTATTAATTCCGGCACGCTGCAAATCCATTTGCAAGCGTTCAGCTTCAAATACGGGCGTTGCTTCGGGCAACGTCACAATAACGACTTCTGTTTCTTGCTGATTCCTTAAACGTGGTAACAGTTTCCTTACCGAAGCGGGAGTATCGCCGTGCGTACGTTGCACTTCTTTGTGGTAACTTTCTGTTGCATCCAGCAATAACAAAGTGTGTCCGGTAGGTGCGGTATCAATTACTACGACTTCATTTTCCGCTTTATCTACGATTTCAGCAAACGCCCGGAATACTGCGATTTCTTGTGTACACGGCGAACGCAAATCTTCTTCTATGTATTCCATATCTTCGGCAGTCATTGTTTCTGCTGCTTTATTGCGAACCTCATTTTTATAGGCTTCCAATACTTCCGCTTCATCAATGCGGCTTACTGTGATGCCTGTCTGAACTGCAAGGTTATAATTCAGATGGTTTGCTGGGTCAGTGGTAGTAAGATGTACTTTTGCACCCAATTTTGTTAATTTCAGGGCTATTTCAGTGGCTAAAGTGGTTTTTCCCACACCACCTTTTCCCATAATAAAAACAACCCTTTTTTCTGACTTATAGAGGTCATTCACCAGTTCATTTATATTTTTTGCATCTGTAATACGCTGGTAATCGGCATTGTCCGTTAGTTTGTCGTTGTATAGCATTCGGCGGATATTTGCTATATTAGATAAATTGTAAGACCGTAAAGGAACATAATAAGAGGGATATTCCAACAGTTCCGCAGGAGTTTGTTTTAAGGCAGATTGTTGTCTGTCATAAATCTGTTTCGATACGCTATCGGCTTCATCTACTTGCTGTAAAAGTCCGTTGATTACCAATAACTGATTTTTAATTCCCAGTAATTGTAATTCATGTGAAGAACGGGCAGCTTCTTTCAATGGTGAGATTTCGGGACGACTAACCAATACCAACCGGGTTGCATTGGCATCCGAAAGTGTTTCAACAGCTTGCTTATAAACCCCTTTCCGTTCTTCCAAACCGGATAATTGCCCTAAGCAAGATGCACCGTGTGTACTTTCACTAATAAATGTACTCCAAGCTGATGGAAGTTGCAGCATTCGCAACGTGTGTCCCGTAGGGGCTGTATCAAAGATGATATGGTCGTATTCTTTTGCTTTATTGGCATCCGTGATAAAATCGGAAAACTGGTTGAAAGCCGCAATTTCTACCGTACAAGAGCCTGAAAGTTGTTCTTCCATATTCTGAATAACACTTTCGGGCAGTTGTCCCCTGAAAGGAGCAATAACACTTTCCCTGTATTCGGCTGCGGCTTGTTCCGGGTCGAGATTAACGACAGTTAAGCCGGGTACTTCTTGAATATCCGTGCCGTGTCCGTTCAGTGTTTGATTAAAAATATCTTGCAGGTTTGAAGCCGGGTCTGTACTGATAAGAAGTATTTTCTTTCCATTATCTGCCAAGCCTACCGCAGTAGCACAGGCAATCGAAGTTTTTCCTACACCGCCCTTTCCGGTGAAGAAAAGGTATTTAGTCAAATCTATATCCGATAAATTAAATGTTTTCATTTTTATATAATTAGCTGGTGAATACTTATTTTACCGGCATAAAATCCAAATTGATACCTGTCCATTCACTCATTTGTTTGGTGGTAGGATAGGTTTGTGAAACAGCTATTTCGCCGTCTACTAAAGTAATAGGCAGTGCATCCGCCCCATGTTTTTGAAGATACTCGTTTACCGTTTTATTACTTACATACACTTGCGGTTCGTCACGTAAATTGTGGCGGGTAACAATGATGCCCTGTTTCTTCAATGTTTCAATTACAACCGCAATACGCATTAATTCAGGGTCAATATTTGTTCCACAAAGACCCGTAGGACAACACATTGCCGGGTCGAAAATTTCTATCTTTTTCATACTGTTTTTATTTATAATAATACTCTATGTTTTAACAATTCGTCAATCTTGCTTTTAATTCCCTCTTTAAACTTGTCCGGTGCATTTTTCGCATTGGAAAAACTAAACTCGGTCATGTTGTTTACATCCTCTTCACCATCTTTCCAGCCATTCACAAACAAAGACGACCATGTAACTTCGTACTTGTCTGTAATCGCTTTTTTTCTTTTTTTGAAACATCTATTACTTTGAAGATAATTTTACTCTCTGCTTTTGCATTCAAATTTAAAGTTAATATAATAATCGTAATTCGCAGAACTACGAACAATTATTCCCAAAAAAAGGTACTGCTATTCACAGTACAATGTACATTTACATTTGCAGTCCCTAAAAAAACAGCAAATAACTTTCGGGCAGTTTACAGTTTTCCCGGTTTATACAATACCGGACTTTTGGCGTTTCTATTTCACCCTGAATTAAACCAGCTTCTTTCAGTTCTTTCAAATGCTGCGAAACGGTTGCTTTAGCAAAACGAGCAATTTGTTGCTGCTCTGTTGTGTATTGCTTTTCTTTCACTTCAATTCTCTTTTCTTGTTAGTTGTTCGCAAAACTACGAACGTTTTTTTTATTCGCAAAATAATATAGAAGATATTTTTCAGATTCTCTTTTAGGTTCAAGGTACAAGCTATATATAAATATATGCTTGTACCTTGAACCTAAGTTGAAATATTAATAATCAAAGACTTGCATAATTCAAAACGAATGCATACTTTTAAACCCAAGATAAATGGAGACAGACATCTGCCAAAAGTGGACAGAAACACGTAAAAAAGTCAGTGTCAAAATCGTACCCACCAAAGAGGTAAGATTACATAAAATATTGATATTTAGGATAATGAATGCATGGGTTCGAGCCCCAGCTGGATCACAAAAATATCATTCTATTTATTTCGGTTTTTCTTATAAATCGAAATTGTATCTTGATAAAAAAGAATTAATTTTATTTTTTAATCAACTTTAAAATAAAATTTATCATGAAAGATCTTGTCTCTAAAATTATTTCAGGAGATGAGAAGGCTTTCGAATACATTAAAAATAAATGGAATTTGCAGTTAAAGATTTTCGCCCGTTCATATGTCCGCTCAGACGATGTGTCTGAAGACCTGATTCAAGATACATATATAAAATTTTGGGAATCCCGTGCAGTTGTGGATAATGAAAAAATGATAGGTCCATATCTCTTTACCATTCTCAAAAATAAATGCCTCGATTATTTAAAACATAAGATAATTGAACAAAAATATAACGATGCAAGTTCCGAGAGATATTATTTGAAAGCTAATATTTATGCTCTCGAAGATAAATCAATAAATATAATTACAGAAGAACAGATTAAAAAAGCACTGTTGAAAGCTATAGATAAACTTCCTCAACCAAGAAAAAATATTTTTATTATGAGCAGGTTCAGGGGAATGAAAAATGCTGAAATCGCCAAAAGAATGTCACTCTCAGTTAAAACCATTGAATATCACATTACTAAAGCCATTTCTTTTTTGAGAAGTAAATTAGAAGATTATTATATTTATATAATTTTTTTCTAATTCATTAGGGTTTATTCTACTATAGTCGTTATACAAAAAGAAAGTTTAATAACGACAAACAAAGAACCTCTTAACTTATAACTTTAAACATGAGAATAAACTTCTGTAAAAAAGCATTAAAGCAAATTTCTTTGCTTTTATGTTGCCTGATTTTAGCAGGCAACTTGTCTGCTCAGGATTTAAACAATCTTAAAATTTCTGTTTCGGCTGAAAATTTTCCTATTAGAAAAATTTTGGAGATGATTGAAAGAGATTACAAAATTAGATTTTTTTATGACGAAAAAACGATTGACGTAAACTCTATTAAGAGCATATCCTTGAAAAACATCACTATCAACGAACTTGTTAACGCATTGTTTGAAGGTTCTGCTTCATGTAAAATTTCTGAAAACGGACTTGTTACACTTGTTAGATCCGAACTTAAGGAAAAAACACGCGAAAATGACAAGGTTACTGTTACAGGACTTATCACGGACGAGTCAGGAAATCCTTTGGTAAATGTCTACGTATACATTAAAGGCACAAATATTGGCACTTACAGTGATCAAAATGGAAGATTTTCTTTAAAAAATGTTCCACTTCATTCAGTAATAAATTTCGACTACATAGGCATGAAATCCAAAACATTACAAGTACTCCAAGAAAATGAACACTTTAGAGTTACTCTTGAAGAGGATGTTGCTATCTTAGAAGATGTTATCATTACAGGATATGGCATGCTTAAAAAATCAGCCTATGCAGGATCTGCCTCAGTAGTCAAAACAGAAAATATTAAAGATGTGCCAACCATGGACCTTTCAGCCATGTTGCAAGGAAGTGCACCAGGAATTCAGGTTACAGGAAGTTCTGGCCAACCAGGTGCTGTTCCAACAATAAGAATAAGAGGAATAGGATCTTTCAATGCATCCAATTCTCCACTTTATGTAATTGATGGCGTTCCTGTAATCTCTGGCGATATTAATAATAGTGGAAGTGATGCCGGAACTAACATAATGGCTACCATCAACACAAATGACATTGAAAATATCACAGTAATCAAGGATGCAGCAGCGGCCTCACTCTATGGTTCACGAGCCGCCAATGGGGTAATTCTTATAACTACAAAAACCGGGAAAAAGGGAAAGGCACAGTTTAATTTTAAAACTAGTTACGGGTTTACAGATTTTGCTTATAGATACAGACCGGTGATGTTCGGAGATGAAAGACGTAATTTCATATATAATTCGATGATCAGAAGAGCTTTATACCAAGACGGAAAGTCAGAAACAGAAGCAATTGCATATGCAGAGGCCAATATTAACTCAGTTGCTGCAAAACCATGGTGTGGATGGGTTAACTGGGAAGATGTTCTATTAAGGAAAGGCTCTCAAATGGATTATGAATTTTCCGTTTCTGGTGGAGCAGAAAAATTTTCATATTTTTCTTCTCTCTCTTACTCTAATCAGGAAGGTATTCAATATCAACAAGGCCTTGAACGAATAAGTGGAAGACTGAATGTAAAGTACGATGCAAACAAATGGTTACAGCTCGGCTCAAATATAGTTTTTTCTGATATGGACCAAGATGTCGGATATGATGGAATGGAATACGTTTCACCAATTTATTCATCAAAACACAAACTTACATGTTCAGATGCTGTTTATAATCCAGATGGAACATATAATGAAAATTTACAGTCAAATGGAGCTCGAAATCCAAAGGCCGCTCTTGATCTTAATTATGACAAACAAAGAGTTACAAGATCATTCAACACTTTGTTTGCTCAAGTAGCATTCAGTGAAGACTTGAAACTTAAGACAACTTTGAGCTATGACTACACTGTAACCAAAGCCAGGTCATGGACAGACACAAGAACTTCTAGTGGAGCAGCTACAAATGGAAGCGCTTATAAATCTTACTATGATTACAATCAGATGGTATGGTCAACTAATCTGAACTATATAAAAACATTTGGGAATAGTCATCATATCGACGCACTGATTGCCTATGAAATTTCAGATTTAAAAAGTGACTATTTGTCAGGTACTCAAGTTAATTTTATTAATCCTGAATACAATGCGATAGGTAATGGGACTCAGCCAAGATCTATAGGTGGTTATCCAAGACAAAACAGACTTGTATCATATATTTCTAAAATCAATTATGACTGGAATGGAACTTATTATGCAGGAGTGAGCTATCGACTGGATGGTACATCCAGATTGCATCCAGACAAAAGGTGGGGAGATTTCTGGTCAATATCAGGTGCTTGGAGATTCTCAAATGAAGATTTTTTTAAACCTTTAAAGGAATGGATTAGCGATGCAAAATTTAGAGCTTCTTATGGAGTTAATGGCAATTTACCATCATCTTACTATGCATATATGAGTTTAACGGATGTAGATGCTTCCTATAATGAACAACCGGGAATAGCTGAAGGTAATATTGCAAACAATAATCTGCTATGGGAAACTAATTATACAACCAATTTTGGACTTGATTTTTCTGTAAAACGAATACTGGATTTTTCTCTTGAATACTATATAAGAAAAACGAAAAACCTTCTCATGGACATGCCAACATCTTTAACTTCGGGTTTTTCGTCGTATACCACCAATATAGGTAACGTAAAAAACAAGGGCATTGAATTGCAAATTAATACAGTCAATATAAAAAACAATAACCTCACATGGACATCCACATTTAATTTAGGCCATAATAGAAATAAAATTTTGGTTCTTGATGGCATACAAACCGAGATAATAAGCGGTACACAAATTAGAAGAGTCGGACTTCCATACTATACTTATTATATGATTGAATTCGCAGGAATAAATCCAGATAATGGGAAACCACAATTCTATACTAATACAAAGGATGAAAACGGTAAATATGTTAAAGACATCACTGAAAACAGTTCCGAAGCCAGACCTATTGCAAACAAATCTCCTTTCCCTGATGTAACTATGGGACTTACCAATACTCTGAAATATAAAATAATAGATTTCAGTTTTACTCTAACATCTACATTTGGAGGATGGTCATATGACAGTGCTGCCCAAAAGTCTCAAACAAGTGGCTCCGGAGATGGTGCAATCAACCAAATTCCATTATACTACAAAAATAGTTGGCAAAAACCAGGTGACATAACCAAATACGAAGCATGGATATATGGAAATTCCTTTAAAATGTCTTCACCTGCAAACAGTAGAAGATTGCATTCAACAGATCATGTAAGAATAAAGAATCTTACTTTTGGAATAAGTGCACCTAAATTAATAACAAATAAACTTGGATTAAATAGTGCCAGAATTTTCTTCTCCGCATATAATTTATGGACGCTTGCAGCATTCCGTGAATATGACCCCGAAGTTCCAATAAATGGATCTGTAGCTTACAATACCCCTCCTCTTAAAACTCTAACTTTTGGTCTTGATATTAACTTTTAATTGCAATTAATATGAGAAAAACATATAATATTCTAACAATCTGTTCTTTATTATTAACATTGAACTCTTGTGGAAATGATTGGCTTAACTTAGAGCCATCAGACAGAATTGAGACCTCCAAATCAATTTCAACTCTTAATGACGTTCAGGCTGCAGTTGTAGGAATATACAACCAACTTCAAAATTATGAGTATTATGGAGCAAGAATGACTTATTATGGAGATGTTACGGGGGATGACATGCAGTCTAACGGAGACACAAAAAGATGTGCCAGTTTTTATCGATATGCGTACACAGCTGAAAATGCACCGCGTTCTTTATGGGAACAACCATATAAGGTTATACGTCTAGCAAATAATATACTTGCAGTAATTGATAATATTAAAGTTACAGATGCACAAAAGGCTACTTTAAATGATTTAAAAGGTCAGGCTCTTTTTTTCAGAGCTCTTGCACATTTTGACATCACAAGAGTCTATGGGTATCCTTATGCAAAAGACAATGGAGCTTCATGGGGAGCTGCAATAATTACTCAATCCAACGGTCCTGAAGTAAAACCTCCACGAAATACTGTTGCCGAATGTTATAACAATTTAATTATACCTGATCTGATTCAAGCTTCTAATTTAATGATAGGCACAAAAAATAATACAGCTGGACGAGTAAACAAATGGGGTGCTAAACTATTGCTTAGTAGAGTATATTTATACAAGGGAGACAACATAAATGCTCTAAAAGAAGCCGAAGAATGCATTGCTGGAGCAGAGGCTGCATCTTATTCATTATGGACCAATTCAGGATATTTAACAGGATGGACCACAAAATTCTCTTCTGAAAGCCTTTTTGAACTTGTCAATTTAATAACCGATCGTACGGGAAATGAGGGAATAGGTTATTTATGCTGGGATAGAGGATATGACGACATAATACTAACCAGATCTTTCTGGGATCTTTTGAGTTCAGATCCAAATGATGTGAGGATTAAGCTAACAACCAAGGGAACAAAAAACCCTTCTTCCAAATCATATAATGTATATATTTTGAAATATGCAAACGATCCTGACGTTCAAAATGCTGACGTTATGATTTTAAGACTTTCCGAAGCCTACCTGAACGCCGCTGAGGCTGCAGTAAAACTGGACGACAATGAAAAGGCAATAAGATACTTGAATCCAATAGTGACAAGAGCCAATCCAACTAAATCAGTTTCAGGCACAGTTACTCTTGACAGAGTATTGCTTGAAAGACGACTCGAATTGTTTGGAGAAGGTCACAGAGCTTTCGACCTTTTGAGAAACAATAAAACGATTGAAAGAGTTGGAAACAGTCACAGCAAAGTTTTGCCCGATTATGCAAAATCATTGGACTGGAACAATTTCAGAATTGTTCTTCCTGTACCTAAATACGAAATAGATGCCAATCCTTCAATCAAAGCCCAGCAAAATCCGGAATGGTAGAATGATAGTTCGTCAAAATTTAAAATAACAGAAGTTATGTAAATAGCATAGCTTCTGTTATTATGTTATATTAAATAATTTAATTAACACAAAAAATGAGAAAAAAATTATTCTTCCTCCTTTTCTTTCTTGGAAACATATTATCAATTTATGGAACAGAAAAAAAGCCATTAACAGATGGTCCATATGTCTTTTATAAAGATAATCTTGTCCAAGTGTACAACTTCGATGTATCCGGACAAATATCAAAAAATACTTTTTTTCTTAACTCAATAAACAAACTTAAAGTATCTTCAGAAGATAATAAATACAGCTTTTATGTACAGCTACATCCTATCAAACGAGAATCAAGCAAGATACCAGCACCTGAAAGAATATTTGTCATATCAGATCCACATGGAGATTTGACAGCATTTATAAAGATTCTTCAACAGGGAGGGGTTATTGATAATTCATTATCATGGAAATTTGGCAAAAATCATTTGGCCATTCTTGGAGATGTAGCAGATAGAGGCAGTGATGTAACTACCATTTATTGGTTAATATACAAACTTGAACAAGAAGCAGAAATTAATGGAGGTAAAGTTCATTTTATATTGGGGAATCACGAAGTTATGCTGCTGCAAAATGATTTAAGATATACCAGTAATAAATATATAACTAATGCTTCATCTCTCTCAATGTCATTACCTGAATTGTATGGACCTGATACAGAAGTGGGAAGATGGTTGAGAAATAAAAATACATTACAAATAATTGGTAATACCCTTTTTGTTCATGGAGGAATCAGTAGAGAGTTTGCAGAAAAGTACAAAGATCTCTCAGTTGTAAATCAACTTGTTTCTAACAACCTTGGTAAGGCAAAACGCAACATGAATGAAGAAGAGCTCTTTATATTCAGTATGAAAGGCCCTGTGTGGTATAGGGGTTTAATTTATAAAGAAGATAAATATTTTCCAGCAACAAAAAAAGATGTTGATATGATTCTTGCAACCTACAAAGTTTCCAGAATAATAATAGGACACACAACACTAAATGACATTACCAGTACTTATTCAGGAAAAGTCGTAGCAATAGATTGTAGATCAAAACAATATAAACATCTTTCAAAAGGTTTGCTTATTAACGGAGATAATCTAATTGTTGTCGAAATTTAATGGTAACTTGAATGGTTACTATTTATTAAATAATAATACGTTATGATTTTTTATATTTGTCAGGAATATTAATAAATGGAAGAGGATTTATTATTAAAGTTTATTGAAGGCAAGGTCTCTTTAAAAGAGCAGCGTGAGATTGTTGAATGGATAGAACAAAATGAGGAGAATAAAAAAATTTTTGCTCAGTTAAAAAATCTGAGTGTTGCCTCAGAAATTCTTTCCGAAGAACAAAGAGAGCATGATTCAATTCAAAGGCAAAGAGTAAGAAAGATTTACTCATGGAGTCTGAGAATTGCATCAATACTTATTATTGCCTTTTCCTGCTTTTATTTTGGAAAAAAACATGAGCATACAAACTGGATTGAAACATCAGAACTGAAAAACAGCGTAATTTCTGTGCCACTTGGAGAGTCTGTTTGCCTCACTCTTCCAGATGGTTCTACAGTAAATTTAAACAGTGGTTCAATTCTTAGATATACCGGATTATATGGCATAAACGCGAGAGAAGTTTATCTGGATGGTGAAGGATATTTCAAAATAAAAAAGGGAGAAAAAAAGTTTATTGTCAAAACTGACATTATAAATGTCGAAGTTGTGGGTACCGAATTCAACTTATCCGCATATAAAGAAGACAGGCAGGTATCCACCTCTCTATATAGTGGAAAGGTAGAGATAAAAAATCTCGCCAAATCAGAAGATATAATACTGGAACCTAATTACTGTTATACATTTGACAAGATCACAAAAAGAACTATCGTCAAAAATATTACTCGAAAGCAGACCTGGACAGAAAACTATTTTGTAGCAGAAAGTGATGACATTATTTCTTTTGTGAAAAAAATTGAAAGAAAATATAAAGTTAAAATTATTGTAAGCCCCGAACTAGCAGAGAAATGTATTTATACAGGAACTTTCAAGGGAGAATCTCTAATTGACATTCTAAATAATATGTCCTTAGCCTCTCCAATTACCTATGAGATCAAAAATGACAGCACTGTCATTATAAATCCAAGAAAATAAAATATCAGACAATCTTGTAGCCCCACCGCGACTCGAACGCGAATTTGAAGTTTAGGAAACTTCCGTTCTATCCCTTGAACTATGAGGCCGTGCAAAGGTTTGCAAAGATATAAACTTTAACAGAACAAAACCAATATTTGTGCTGCGAGAACTCTCAAAAACATTGTAAGAGGATAGACGGTAGCATAGCTTACAGCCGGTAGATCGTTATCAGAAGTGGAATTTGCATATGCAAGCGCAGGTGGATCAGTTGTACTTCCTGCTATAAGACCCATAAGTGTGAAGTAGTCAAGTTTATAAACAACCCTGCCAATAATTCCAACTATCAAAATTGGTATGACTGTAATAAAAAAACCATATAAAATCCACATAGCACCACCACCACTTACTATTGTTGCAACAAAATTTTCACCTGCATCAAGTCCTACACATGCCAAAAAGAGAGAAATACCCACCTCTCTCAACATTAGATTGGCACTAACAGTGGTGTATGTAACTATTTTGAACTTAGGCCCAAACTTACCAATTAAAATTGCAACTATCAGTGGACCTCCGGCAAGACCGAGTTTAATGGGTTGTGGTATGCCAGGAATCATGATTGGAATTGAGCCCAGAAATATTCCGAGAACTATACCTAAAAATATTGCTATAAGATTAGGCTCACGAAGCTTCTTCATGGAATTGCCAAGAAGTTTAGCTGCACCATCAATTGACTCTTGAGTTCCTACAATTGTAAGTCTATCACCTATCTGTAAAGCAGTATTGGGTTTTGCAAGAAGATCCACGCCTGCTCTGTTTATCCTTGTCACAGTAATTCCAAAAGCCTTTCCCAATTTTAACTCGGCAAGAGTTTTTCCGTTTACTTTATTGTTTGTGACTAAAACTCTCCTTGGCACAATATCAACGTTAAAGATACCCCATTCTTCCTCAGTCATTTGAACCTCCTTACCAAAAAAATTGATAATTTTTTCTGTTTCTCTTTTCTGAGCAATTACCAAAATTCTGTCTCCCTCGTTAATAAATGTATTTGCATTAGCAATAACAATTTTGTCATCCTTTCCTTTTACTCTCGATATTACATAATCGGTATCAAGGAGAGGTTTTATTTCCTCTATTGTTTTACCAATTAATCTGCTGTTTTCTACAACAATAGAGCACCTGACTGTTTCAATCGGGTTGTTTTTTTGCTGCTCCATAATCCGCTCATTTTCCGATTTAGGTGTAATGGAAAAGATTCTTTTTATTGCTATCATCGAAAGAATTATGCCTACTACACCCAACGGGTAAGCAAGAGCATATCCTGTGGCTATAGAGGGATCCGATGAGCCGTGAATTTCAGTAAAAGTCTGCTGGGCAGCACCAAGCCCGGGTGTATTTGTTATAGCACCAGACATGATACCGGTTATTGTAGAAATAGGTAATCCTGAAATATATTTAATTACTAACGTTACTACTACACCCAGTATAACAATCAATACTGCAAGCGTATTAAGTTTCAATCCCCCTCTTTTGAGCGAGGCAAAAAAACTTGGCCCAACCTGTAAACCAACGCTGTAAACAAATAGGATTAATCCAAATTCTTTAACAAAATGAAGAGTTTCGGCATTAATATTCAAACCAAAATGACTGAATGCTATTCCGGCAAATAAAATCCAAGTAACACCAAAAGAGATGCCGGCAACTTTGATTTTTGACAAAATCAATCCAATAGTAATGACAATTGAAAGAATAATTACAGATTGAGCCACGTTAGCCCCAAAAAAAAGATTGTGAAACCACTCCATTACTATATTTTTTACAAAATTAGCCAATTAATTTTAAAATATTTGTATCTTTGCAAACCTAAAAAATGGTTCTGTAGCTCAGTTGGTAGAGCACGACACTCTTAATGTTGGGGTCGTGGGTTCGAGACCCACCGGGACCACAAAAATGTAAACTGTAATCAAATGTTGATTGCAGTTTTTTATTTAATTTTACAAGAATAAATAAGTAATAAAAATTTAAAACAATGAATAATTTTATTTTTCAAAATCCCACTAAACTGATTTTTGGGAAAGGGACTATTGAACATCTTAGTACTGAAATTCCTGCCAATAAAAAAGTTTTTGTGACTTTTGGTGGAGGCAGTGTTAAAACCAACGGTGTATATCAACAGGTTAAAAGAGCATTGACTGGAAAAGAGCACATAGAATTCTGGGGAATTGAGCCTAATCCCACAGTTGAAACACTTAGAAAAGCTATTGCCATAGTTAAAGAAGAAAATTGCGACTTTATTCTTGCTGTAGGAGGAGGATCTGTAATTGATGGATCAAAACTAATCGCAGCAGCAGCTCTGATCGAAGAGGATGCATGGGAACTTGTCAAAAGACCTTCGTTATACAAAGGATCACTTCCACTGGCAAGCGTGTTGACAATACCTGCAACAGGATCTGAAATGAATCCGGGAGCCGTTATTACCAACAGCGCTCTTAAAGAAAAATTCTCGTTTTACAGTACTTTCCCCGTTTTTTCAATTCTCGATCCCCAGGTTGCATTTTCACTTCCAAAATATCAAATAGCCTGTGGACTGACTGATACTTTTGTACATGTTTTGGAGCAATATCTTACTACCACAAATCAATCCCCTCTTATGGACAGATGGTCTGAAGGGATTCTTCAGACCATTATCGAGGTGGCTCCCAAAGTTTACGGAGACAAGCCTTCTTACGATGACATGGCAACTTTCATGCTTTCTGCAACTATGGCTCTGAATGGATTCATTTCAATGGGCGTCTCCCAGGATTGGTCTACTCATATGATAGGGCATGAATTAAGTGCACTTCATAATCTGACACATGGCCATACTTTGGCTATAGTGCTTAAAGGCACAATGTGGGTAATGAAAGAAGAAAAGGGTGATAAAATAGTACAAATGGGTAAAAGAGTTTGGAACATAGAAGAGCAAGACAGAGAAAAAATAATTAAAAAGACAATTGATCAATGTGATGCATTTTTCCGTTCTTTAGGGCTTAAAACAAGATTATCCGAAAACGGGATTGGTAAGGAGACCATTGACGAGATTGTAAGAAGATTTGAGAAAAGAAACGTTCACTTTGGCGAAAATAAAACAATCGACTCTTCTGTAACACGCAAGATACTTGAATATGTCTTATAAATTCAAGCTGGGAATCGCACTTTCAGGAGGAGGAGTCAAAGGTTTCGCACATGCCGGAGCTCTAAAGGCCATTGAAGAGTTTGGTATTCGTCCTGAAATCATATCTGGCACAAGTGCAGGTGCAATCGTTGGCGCAATGTATGCTTCAGGCCTTCCTCCTGAAAAGATAATTGAAATTTTCAGAAACAGATATATTAACAATTTTATTGAGTTCACATTACCTAAGGTCGGATTGTTTGGAACTGCAGGTTTCATAAAGTTCCTCGATGAAAATATTCCTGCAAAGACTTTCGAAGAATTAAAAATCCCCCTTTTAGTGGTAGCAACTGATTTTGACCATGGTAAAAGCGTTGTTTTCAGTTCGGGAGAACTGATAAATAAAGTTATGGCATCGGCATGTGTTCCTGTCTTTTTTAAACCAATTACCATTGACGGAATCAATTATGTGGATGGAGGATTATTTATAAATTTTCCTGTCTCCGTCATAAGACAAGATTGTGAAAAAGTAATAGGCATAAATGTTAGTCCACTTATTACTGATAAATATTCAAAAAGCATCATAGGAGTAGTTGAAAGAACATATCATTATATTTTCAGAGCCAACACAATACTTGAAAAGAGGCTTTGTGACATTCTTGTTGAAGTTGAAGAGGCTATGCAATTTAAAGTATTTGACCTTGACAAAGTAGATAAAATATTCGAACTCGGATATCAAGTAATGAAATCTAAACTTGAACAAAAAACAGATATTTTGAAGAATTATCTTATTTGTTGATTACCTGTCCCAAAATATTTTAATATCTGCTCTTTTTGCAAGTAAATAGGAAGCAGGATACATACATTCATTACCAGAAGAGTTCAATATTTTTTTCATTATTAAACTTTTAGCTTCTCCATAAAGATAAAATGCCGCTTTTTCAGAGTTGAGAATTAAAGGTACAGTCATTGTTACCCTCTTAACACCATCATATGGATTGACTGATGGTGCATAGGGGTTCATACAACTCAAAAGATGCGTTTGACCGGGGAAAATTGACGCTGTATGTCCGTCATCTCCTAAACCAAGTATTATCATGTCAAATTTGGGCAATAAATTATATTTAGGAACAATGTTACACACCTCTTCAGAATATCTGACTGCTTCTTTACGATTGTCATTTTCACCATAAATTCTGTGGATCCGGTTGGGATTAATATCTACTTTACTAAAGAAATCTCTAAAAGCATTGCCATAATTGCTTTCTATATGATCCGGAGGCACACAACGTTCATCCACCCAGAAAAAATCTATATTTTCCCATGGAATAATATTTTGATATATTCCACTCCACATTTTAAACAAAATTGAAGCACTTGTCCCTCCGGAAATAGCCAGATAAAAAGAAGACTTCTTTTTTGACCTGACTTCAATATTCAAATTTTCAGTCAGTTCCTTCGCATACAAATAATTAGAGTTCACAATACAAATCTGTATTTATCAAGTTTTTACATGGGTTTGTCCAATTACCGTTGCCCGAAAAAATGGTTTCACTCTCAGGTGGACCCCATGTTCCTGCCGGATAACCATATAAGGGAACATCATTTTCTTTCCAAAATCGAATGATGTTGTCAAAGAATTTCCAACTTTCTATCACTGCATCACTTCTGGTAAAAAGCGTTGAATCGCCGTTAAGGCAATCTTCAATAAGCCTTGTATATGCATCTTCAGTTGGAAGAATGCCCAACTTATCATAAGTAAAATCCATACTTACCTGTTTAAGTTTAAAACCAGGACCAGGTACTTTCATGTCTAATTTCAAAATCGCTCCCTCATTTGGTTGTATTCTTATTACCAATTGATTAGCCTCAGGAATTGTCTTGCCTCCCAAAAAAAGAAAATATGGTTTTTTCTTAAAATGAATAATTATCTCTGTCACCTTTGTTGGCATCTCCTTACCTGTTCTGATATAAAATGGCACACCTTCCCAACGCCAATTGTCAATAAAGATTTTCATGGCAAGAAATGTTTCCGTATGTGATTTTGGGTCAACCCCTTTTTCCTCCCTATAAGCTCTTTTACCAATAATTGGTGATGAAATATATTGACCTCTGATTACACTTTTTTCTATATCTTCATTTGTAAGCTTCCTGAATGACTTATAAACCCTTACTGTTTCATCTCTAAATTCCTTTTCGTTAAAAGCTCTTGGTGGCTCCATAGCAATAAGTGACAATAGTTGGACAAGATGATTTTGCACCATATCCCTTAAAGCCCCTGCTCCATCATAATATCCTCCCCTGTTACCTACACCCATGTTTTCAACAGCAGTGATTTCAACCCTGTCAACATAATTTCTATTCCAAATCGGCTCAAAAATACTGTTGGCAAAACGAAGAACAAGAATATTCTGAGCTGTTTCCTTGCCAAGAAAGTGATCTATTCGGTAAATACTATCTTCATCAAATACTTTTTTGAATATTACGTCAAGTTTTAACGCCGACTCAAGATCATATCCAAAAGGTTTTTCAACAACTACTCTTCTTATTCCGCGTTTATCTGAATTATTAATCAAACCGGAGAACTTTAGATATAAAGGTATCTTTTCATATAAAATAGGAGGAGTAGCTAAATAGAAAATATAATTATTGCAAGCAGGAAAAAGATTCTGAATATTGGAATTGAGTATCAGGTAATCAGATTCTTGAGTTTGATCCATAATAACATAATGAACTTTGGAAAAGAAATCATCAACACTCTTTTCATCCCATTCATCTTCTCTTATCTGTTTTGCCAAAAATTCTTTTAAATAATCCCGATAACTTTGACCGGAATACTGTGTTCTTCCAACGCCAATGATTCCGACATCATAAGAATATCTTTTCTCTCTGTAAAGATTATATAAAGCAGGAATAAGCTTTCTTCTGGTTAAATCTCCTGACCCACCAAATATTACAAATACAATTTCTTCCATTCCAATAATAATCACTGATTAAGCTTCCACTCTTCATGAAAAAACTCGCCCCTTGGCCTGTCTACACGTTCAAATGTATGAGCTCCAAAATAATCTCTTTGGGCCTGTATCAAATTGGCAGGCAAGCTTTTTGAAGTTGTTGACAAAAAATAATTTAACGACGCTGACATTACAGGAATTGATTCACCGGCAGACAAGATTTCAGAAACAACATCTTTCCATACATCCTGAAGTTTAATGATATCATCGGCAAATGAAGAAGTCAGTAATAACTTATTAGACGACTCTTCTTGTCTGAAAACAGCAGATATATCATCCAAAAAAGCCGAACGAATGATGCATCCGTTTCTCCAAATCTCAGCCACAGAACTTAAATTAAGATCCCATTCAAATTTTTTTGATGCCTTATCTAAAAGCTCAAATCCCTGTGAATATAAAGCCACTTTTGAACAATACATGGCTTTAAAAATATCTTCAACGGTACTATTGCCAACTTTATGTATTTGATGACCATATACTTGTCCACCTTTTTCTCTGTCCTCTATCTGTGTTGATAGTATTCTTTCAAATACAGATGTTGCAATAATATTAAAAGGTACTCCAAGTTCCATGGCACTTTCAACACTCCATCTTCCTGTCCCTTTTTGTCCTGCCGAATCAAGGATTTTATCCACCAGATAGCCTCCGGAATTATCTCTGTGAGTTAAAATTTCAGAAGTAATTTCCATTAAAAAACTTTTTAACTTTCCTTTATTATATATTGTGAAATAATTAGCAATCTGTTCATTATCAAAATTAAACAGCACTCTTAAAACGTGGTAAACCTCTGCAATAAGCTGCATATCTGCGTATTCTATACCATTGTGGACCATCTTTACAAAATGACCCGAACCACCCGGACCAATCCATCGACAACATGGAGAACCATCATCTGCCTTCGCTGCAATTTTCATTAATATTGATTCCACTAAAGGCCATGCTTCTTTGGAACCTCCAGGCATAATTGAAGGACCATTAAGTGCTCCTTCTTCACCACCGGAAATTCCTGCTCCTATATAAAATACTCCTTTTGACTCGACTATTTTAATTCTTCTTTCTGTATCCTTGTAAAAAGAGTTACCTCCATCTATAATAATATCTCCCGGAGTAAGAAGTGGCAATATCTGTTCTACTACGGCATCAACCGCTTCTCCCGCCTTTACCATTAAAATTATCTTCCTTGGAAGAGAGATAGAATTTATAAATTCAAATAAAGTATAATAAGAAAAAATACTTTTCCCGATAGCCCTATTTCTAATAAAACCATCTGTCACCGCTTTTGTGCGATTATAGACTGATACACTGTAACCTTTACTTTCAAGGTTCAATACCAGATTCTCACCCATCACGGCAAGCCCAATCAGTCCAATATCTGTTTTTCTCATGGAAATATCATTTTATTTTATAACTAACAATTAAAAACATTACAAGTTTATAAATTTGTAATCGAACATATAAATTTAATATTGATGACTGAATTTAAAAAAAGACTTATTATACTATCGGGTGTTCTTCTATTACTTTTTTCCTGTAAAAATGTGAATAATAATGAACAAAATGCTCATAAAGGCGAACTTAAAATGATTGAAGTTCCTTCAATCATTACCGGTAATTACGAAAGAAATCTTTATATAGTTAAACACTTCTGGGATGGTGTTAATTTCAGTGACACTTCTTATCTTGCAAATCAACAAGGTCTAAATACACATTTTAGCGCATATCTTGAATATCTTACAACTGTGCCGCACGATATAGCTCTTGCGTCCGTTAAGGCTTTGGCTAACAGCGCTATATCTGGTAATCCACAAATGATGATGACGCTCCAGGAGATGTTTGAAAAAGGCTTTTATCACCCAAATTCAATTTTCAAAAACGAAGAGCTTTATATAGGAGTTCTTGAGGAATATATCAAGTCAGACAAATTAGATGTTGCCATTAAGGAAAAACTGACAAAACAACTTGAATTAGCAATGAGAAATAGAGTTGGAACAAAAGCTATAGATTTTTCATTCATCTATCCCGATGGACAAAGAGGTTCTCTTTATAAAATTCCTGCAGAATATCTTATTTTGATTTTTTTTGACCCTGACTGCCCAAGTTGCAAATCAATAATGGAAAACATGGAAAAATCTCAGGTTATAGCTTCTTTCGGAGGAAAAGTCAAAGTTTTAACAATGTATGCCGGAGTAGATTTCGAGAATTGGAAATCTTTTGCACCACATCTAAATAAAAAATGGCTGAACGGTTGCGACAAAGATCTGGTAATTATGAACAATTCTCTTTATGACCTTAGGCCCACTCCTTCTCTTTATCTTCTTGACAAGTCAAAAACAGTAATTTTAAAAGACGCACCATTTGAGGCAATTGAAAGTTATTTGAAAAACAATACTACTATTTGACCTCAACTATATCATTATCCTCTAAATACCAGATATATCCCTCTGAGGATTTTCCTGTTATCTTTTCAATCAATTTTTTATACTTTGAAACCTGTTTTATGTAAGAAGAATCCTTAACATTTCCGAATTTAAAATCTATAACAATTGCTTTATCATCTCCAAGCAAAACTCTGTCGGGACGACTTATTCCTCCTCCTGGACTAAGAATCTCAAGTTCATTATAAATAGTGTAAGAAGAGTCAAACCAGTGTCTGTCTCCTACACTTTCCATCATTCGGGTCAGATAATCAAGGATCTTTATCTCTTCGTCTGCGCTTATTTCACCGGCTGCAACAGCTTTTTTAACACAATTTGGCAAATCTTTTTCATAATAAACTCCCGAAAGAATATCGTGCATTATCAAACCATAATTTCGTTTGCTTTCCTTGTCAAAAAATTCTCCCGCTCTCAGTGAAAGACGTAGTCTGTCACCTGGTGGCACAGAGTTATAATTGTCATAATAAGTTGTAGTTCTACTATTTTCAGGTATACTTTCGCGACACCATTCACCCAGACTAAATTCCAAATCAGAATTTAATTCCTCTTTAAGTAAATTATAAAGAATATTGGCAAGTGAGGCGTTTGTCCCTCTCTCCGATGGCAGTGGTGCATAAACTACAAGTTCCTCTCTTGCCCTTGTAAATGCCACATATGCAAGATTCAAATTGTCGATATAACTTTTCTGCTTCTCCATCTTATAATCTGCCGAGAAAATAGTGTCTTCCAATTCTTTCTTGTAAGAGACAGGAAGAAATGGAATGGAATCAAATGGAGCTCTGTCAGGTTTGCACCAGATAATTGGATTTCCTGCATGATCTAATTCAAGATCAAAAAACGGGACAATAACTGCTCTTATTCCCAATCCTTTGGACTTGTGAATTGTCATAACTCTGATAGCATTTTGCTCCTCAGGAGAAGAAAGGGACAATTTATACCATTGTTTATCAAACCATTCCAAAAAAAGATTTAAGTCAGGACTGTTATTCGTCAGAAAATCCAGTACAGCATCCATAAAACCCTGTATATAAGGATGGTCTGTCTCATGAATGTCATCTTCAAGTGATTCAACAACTCTTTCACAAATTTCATATAAAGGAAGTCGTAAAATGTCATCAGCATAATCTAGTTTAATTCCTTCCAATTCAGCTATTGCTTTGCTGAATAAATCATTTTTGTTTACCAAACCTCTGAGGATTGAAATTACTTTTCTTACTCCTCGTGAAGATGTGATTAGAAGAGATTCATTGGAAATAACAGGAAATCCTTTTTCCACAAGCTTATTAACTACACTTACACCATCTTTGTTCGTTCTAACAAGACAAGCTATATCTTTGAACGAATAACCATTCTCTCTGAATTTCAAAATTATCAACGGTAATTCATTCAAAACATTTTCTTTCCACTTTTTTTCTTCATTTTGAATAAATTTAACTTTTACATGTCCACTATTGCCAATATTCTGTCTACAAACTTTCTGCTCACAATCAGAATAAATTTTCTGAGCAGTTATACTGTCCCCTATAAGAATATCACATTGATTTGCAGCGTATTTAAAAAATCTATTATTGAAATTGACAATATTTTCGTACGATCTCCAATTTTCTTCCAAAACACTTTCCTCAATATTATCTCTTCCAAAATCGTTGTATATTCCGGTATTAAGCAATGACCAGTCTGATCCTCTCCATCTGTAGATACTTTGCTTTACATCTCCAACGACAAGATTACTGTTACCTGATGCAAGACTGTTTTTAATTAAGGGTTTGAAATTGTTCCACTGCATCAAAGAAGTATCTTGAAATTCATCCAACATAAAGTGATCTATACGACTACCAATTTTCTCAAAAATAAAAGGAGAGTCACTGCCGTCTATAATATTGTTGAGAATTTCTGTAGTGTCTGAAAGAAGCATAATATTATGTTCTTTAGAGTATCTCTGTATATTTTTATTGATATCCATCAAAATACCAAGTATATATATTCTGCTTCGCACAAGAATGGCCGAGTGTGCTTCTATCCAATCATTCTGGAGTGAAACAGTCCGTTCCACCAGTTCTCTTAAAGATTCATTGTATGCATTACAGATTGAATCAAATAAAACAGGGTTGCTTTTAATAACTGACTTGGCAAACCAATTGTCAAAATCCTCTGTAAACGCCATTAAAGAATTAGGTGATACAGAATAGTAATCTCCGGATGCTGTCTTGTCATAAAACTTAAACTTTGATCTGGTTCCTCCCTTAAAACTTTCACTGCTGAGAGAATATCTTTCCATAACTCTAAACACATCTTCTGTAATATTTAATATTTCATCTTCATATTTCTTAATTACACCGTCAAGATTTGAGATAAACTCCTGCAGAGTTATTTTGTTGTTAACAGAATCCTTAAAATCACTTTTAATTGCCCGGAAAGCCTCCTTAAACATCTGTTGAGCAAATGGAATAATTCCCTTTTTTATATCCCATGACTTCCCATCCTCAATAGCATCAATTGAAAATTTTACCAGC
The DNA here is from genome assembly GCA_018434395.1 of Bacteroidales bacterium. Taxonomy (GTDB): domain Bacteria; phylum Bacteroidota; class Bacteroidia; order Bacteroidales; family UBA932; genus Bact-08. The sequence continues at coordinate 61,632 of JAHDPK010000019.1, forward strand.
CAGTTGAGCAGTTCTTCGTTCTCTTCAATGTCCAGATCTTGAAGCATCATTTCAACGGCCTCAACTAAAATGAGATTATCGTCAAGTTCCACATTGTAAGAGCCACTTTTACCTATCTCACGGGCAAATGATCTCATTATTTGTTGAAAAAACCCGTCTATTGTGCTAATATTAAAATTAGAATAATTATGTAAAATTTCTATTAATCTCTCTTTTGCAACAGGATCGGATAAAGACTTTTTATGCAACTCCTTTATTACCCTGTGCTTCATCTCTTCAGTAGCCTTATTTGTAAAAGTCACTGCAAGAATATGTGAAAATATCTCTCGTTCTTTCTCTATAAGATTAAGATATTCTTTGGTAAGATTATATGTCTTACCAGATCCAGCAGAGGCTTTTAATATTTTAAGATTTCCCATATCAGTGGCAAATTTTACTGTATGGGCAATAATCACAGTTTTGCTCTCTGGAAGTTTGCATGAAAGGAACAGTTATGTCAAAAAGTTCAGAAAGCTTATCTCCAAGCTGATAGCTAAAAGAAAGCAACATCTCTTCATTAACATTTTGCAGATATCGATCTTTTTTAAATAGATTTCTTAGCAGATATGGTTCAAAAAAAGAAACATCCTTATCATTAATAATCAGCATGTAGAACAACAGTTGAAAAACGACCTCGTCTCCTTTATCATGATTTTCAGAAAAAAGTTTTGCCAGATCAATATTTTTTGGAATTTTTCCATATCCCGTCTTATAGTCAACTATTCTCTTGCCCTCCTCAATCCTGTCAAGTCTGTCCATTACCCCTTTTAAATGCAGTGAAAAGCCATCTATTAATTCGACTTCTCTATTAACAACCATTTCAGAATCAATATATTCAAAAGGTGCTACAGCAGTATCAAAAATAAAAACCTGTTTAACGTATTTCAATATCAGTTTTTTTGTAAGTAAATTTCGACCTCTGACCTCTTTAAGATTCATGAATTTCAAAAATGAATCGTCAATAGCTTTCTCAATTTTGACACTATCTCTGCTTAACTCTTTCAACATCTCCGAAGTTACTCTTCTCCCCTTGAAGATTTTGTACAAATCAGCTATTGTATTATGAAAAATAGACCCAAAAGTATCTGCTTCAACCCCTTCAGCAACATTTTCATTCTCTTTAAAACCCTTAATATAACGATAATAGAACTTAAGAGAGCATGTAATATATGTGTTGATAGCACTTGCAGAAAGAGCTGATTCTCCTAAAGGAAAATAAAGTTTTTTAAGCTGCAAAATAGTCCCTTCATCCTTATTAATTACTACCTCTCTGATAGAAGGTAATTCAACTCTTTGCACAGCAATACTCTCCTGTAATTGAAGTCCGAAATGATACTTCAACTGATATACATATCTGCTTACCTCACCACTTTTAAGTCCTTCACTTCTTGTATCATACAACATATAAACTTTTTTTGCTCTTGAAATCAATCTATAAAACAAATAAGCGGATACTCTGTCACTGTAATCAAAATCCGGAAGTGAAAAGCCTCTTCTAAGAGTCACTGGAATAAACGAATTGTTAAATGATCTCTTGGGAAAAATTCCTTCATTCATTGAACAGATAATTACATTTTCAAAATCCAGACACCTTGTTTCAAGTACTCCCATTATTTGCAAACCACTCAATGGCTCTCCCTTGAAAGGTATTGTTGATGTAGCTATAATCTGACTGAGTATTTTAGCATAAGTATCTGCAGATACTTCAGGTAAAAGATCCTTTAGCCTCATAACTGAAGTATAAATTGAAAAAATAAACTCCTTTTCAATTTTGGTCAATTGAACTGATCTATTTAAGAATTCAAGAATATCAAGAAGATAAGATGATATATCATTTGTCTCTTTGAATATCAAACGAAAAAGTGGATGAACATTAAATTCCTCAGCACCAACATATATCACGTTGCCTTGATATATTCTTTCAATTAATGAATTAGCCTCGTTACCTGCAATTACTTGAATATAATTGTGCTGGAGAACCTGCAAAACTCTTCTGTAATAATAAACACCTTTCTGAAGTTCAAGAATATTCCCAACAAGCGATACTATTCCTCCCTCTTTCAAAGGATATCCCATGGTAACATTGACATCCTTCACTTCTTCAGGTATTGAATACAGAACAGGCATTAAAAGTGATTCATCAGGTAAAACTACTGACGTATTAATATCTCCTCCCACCTCTTTAAGAATATTCATCACTCTCTTCGCCTGACCAATGGTCGAAGGTACTCCAATAACTTCAAATGAGCACTTGCCGCATGAATATGGTGCTATCTCTATTTCTGATGGATAGCGTTTTATATTATCTTTTATAAAAAAAGAAGAAAGATTGTCTGAATTACTTATCATTTCTCCCGCATAATCCCAGTAAAAATCTGCCATTCCTCTTCTTTTAAGAAGATCCATCAAAGTCTTTTCACATGGATTAAGAGCATTGAATCCAATAAAAACTATCTTTCTATATGAAAAGAGTTTTTTAAACGATGAATTTTCAGAATATCTTTCTGACAGAATTTCAGAAGCAACTTTTCTATAGATCATTCCCTCATATCCCATAGATCTCATAGATAACTTTTCTGTAAACCGATAATAAAGAGGAGCCAGAATTTCCCAAATCTCCTTGAATTTCAGTTTGTTTTCACTGCTTCCTGCAGGAAAGAAATTATACCAAAACTGATGAATGGCGTCCAACTGTCTTTGAGTCAAAAACGAATAGTCACTTTCAATCTCTTTTAGGTCTTGAATGTTTGCAAAAAGTTTCCCTGCATCGACTAAATATTTATCAACATCATCAAAATCTGAAAGAATTATATCCCCCCAATAAATAAATTCGTCAAAGCTCTCTTTTTTGGTCGAAATAGAGTTGTAGAGAGTCCATAATTCAGTAAGCGCCTCTATTCTGTCAACCTGTTTAAGCGATGATAGTTGTTCAAAAAGATCGTTAATTGTAACAATAACAGGAGAAAATACCGGTTCTCTTATAATAGATGCTAAAGCACGCTGAAAAAAAAGCGAAGCTCTTCGATTTGGAAAAACAAAACAGTACTCAGAAATCAAACCTTTTTCTCTTTCATAAAAGGCAGTTGCTATGGAATTAAGAAAATCCATCAGACTCTTCCTCTGAGCTTTTCGGCAATCTCCTCATACCCGGGTTTCCCCAGCAAGGCAAACATGTTATTTTTGTAATCTTCAACACCTGGTTGATCAAATGGATTGATTCCCATCATGTATGCACTAATTCCACATGCAAATTCAAAAAAATAGAAAAGAGCTCCAAGTGAATATTCCGATATGTTTCCAATTATAATCCGAATGTTTGGAACTCCACCGTCGACATGGGCTATGCGAGTTCCGGCCTCTGCCATTTTGTTACATTCATCTATTCTTTTACCAGCTATAAAATTCAAGCCATCCATATTCCTGGCATCTTCAGGAATTACTGCACATCTTGAGGGATTTTCCACACTGAGGACACTTTCAAAAAGAATTCTCTCACCACTCTGGATATATTGACCCATTGAGTGAAGATCTGTAGTATAATTTACTGATGCAGGATAAATCCCCTTACCATCTTTCCCTTCACTCTCGCCAAAAAGCTGTTTCCACCATTCGGCAAAATATTGTAATTTGGGATTGTAATTTGCTAATATCTCTATTTTCCATCCCTTGTTATAAAGTGCATTTCTTATAGCAGCATATTCAATGGCAGGATTGTTATCGTCTCTCAAATGACATATTTTCTGCATCAAACAAGCTCCGCGCAACAGAGACCGAATATCAAATCCCGCAAGAGCAATTGGAAGCAAACCTACGGGAGTTAATACTGAATAGCGTCCTCCAACATCGTCAGGTATAATAAATGTTTCATATCCCTCACTGTCGGCGAGTTCCTTGAGAGCACCACGACTTTTATCAGTAATTGCAACAATCCTATTAGCAGCTTCCACCTTTCCATACCTTTCTTCCATAGATTTTCTTATCATTCTAAAAGCCACTGCAGGTTCTGTTGTTGTCCCTGATTTGGATATAACCACACAGGCTACACTCTTTTTATCGATAATATCAAACAACTCCGCCATATAATCTTCTGATAGATTCTGACCTGCAAAAAGAATTACAGGAAAACTCCGCTTGCCCAAATAGGCACCAAAAGAATGAGACAAAGCATCTATAGCCGCCTTGGCTCCTAAATAGGAACCACCTATACCAATTACAACAACAACTTCTATCTTATTTTTCCATAGTGCAACTATCTGATCTATTCTTTGCAAAACAGCTTCATCAGTATTGGTTGGCAAGTCAAGCCATCCAAGATAATCATTACCTCTTCCAGAACGATTGATAAGCGTGTCAAATGAAGCTAATGCACGTTTTTTTGCATCAATAATTTCTTCTCTTGTTAAAAAACCATTAATTGCTTCCAAATTAATTTTTACTGCCTTTTCCATAGAAACAATTTATTTAATTTTACTATTATTCCAGCTTGGACGTAAGCTCTTTCATAACAGAAGCAGCATTCTCCCTCCCATATAAAATTCTGTACATAGCATCAGCAACTGGCATATCCACATTAAATTTCTGATTCAACTCCCAGATGCACTTAGTACCATAATAACCCTCCGCAACCATTTTAGTCTCAAGTAATGCGCTTCTTACTGAATACCCTTTGCCTATCATTGTGCCAAATGTTCTGTTTCTGCTAAATTTAGAATAACATGTCACAAGAAGATCTCCCAAATAGGCACTTTTAGTGGTAGATCTTTCGGAGTCAGGATGAGCAACATGCAAAAAACGTCTCATCTCGTGAAACGAGTTTGTTACAAGCACTGCCATAAAATTATCCCCATATCCAAGAGTAGTTGCAACTCCGGCAGCAACGGCATATATATTCTTAAGAACAGCAGCGTATTCAACCCCAAAAATATCAGTGCCTGGAATTGTTTTTATATAGCTGCACGAAAAGAGATTGCAAAGCCTTAAAGCAGTTTCTCTGTATTTGCTTGAAAGCGTAAGATAAGAAAGTCTCTCCAAAGCTATTTCCTCAGCGTGGCAAGGCCCACTAATTACTCCGATTCTGCTGAATGGAATTTTATGAACCCTGTGAAAATATTCAGCAATAGTAATATTATCTCCCGGAATAATGCCCTTGATTGCAGATATAATGAATTTATCCTTTAAATTTTGAATTTTAGCAACTTCAGGCAAAAAATAGGCAGAAGGAATACAAAAAAGCAAGACATCAGCGCCATCTACAATTTTATTAATATCGTTACTGATTTTCAGTTTTGATGTGTCAAAGTGTACATCTTCAAGATAGAGTGGGTTGTGCCCGGTTGTTTTAATAGATTCCAGTACCCTTTTGTTTCTGATGTACCAGGAGATTTCTCCACAATTGTTGAGAAGTAATTTAGCCAAAGCCGTAGCCCAGCTTCCAGCACCAATGACAGCCAAATTCGGATTTTTTCTTTCTATATATTTTTCCATAACAGAACAAATATACCCAATTTGAGCCATAAACGAAATAATTAAATACTTTTGCTAAGCATTATACAAATCATTATGGAGCTGGACAACCTGTATACTAAAGCATTAAATCTTGAGCCACTAAATTGCAGTGAAGGCATGGAACTTTTTCAAAGGGCTCCTGTCAATGAATTATTTTCACTTGCAAAAAGACTTCGCTATATTCATAATCCTGAGTCAAAAGTTAGTTGGCAGATCGATAGAAATGTCAATTATACAAACGTATGTATATCAGGTTGTATCTTTTGCAATTTTCACTGCAACATTTCACAAAAAGAGAAGAGCTTTACAATTACTGAAAGTCAACTTGAAGAAAAAATAACTGAGCTTCGTAAACTTGGCGGAGACCAACTGCTTCTGCAAGGAGGATTACACCCTGAATACGACATTTCATATTATGAAGAACTATTTAGAAAAATCAAGGCAATTGATCCTCTTATAAAACTAAATGCTTTAGGCCCTCCGGAAATTGCACATATTGCAAAGTTGAGCAATCTCTCCATCAAAGAAACACTTGTTCGTCTCTCACTTGCAGGACTGGATACTCTTCCAGGTGCAGGTGCTGAAATTCTTTCAAACAGAGTTAGGAAGATAATTTCTCCTGCCAAACCCGGAGTTGAAAGCTGGATAGAAGTTATGGAAGAAGCACACAAACTTCATATTGGCACTACAGCTACTATGGTTTATGGGCATATAGAAACTCTCGAGGAAAGAATTGAACATTTGATTTTGCTAAGAGATATTCAAAACAGAAAACCTGCTGAAGCACCGGGTTTCAGAGCTTTTATCAGTTGGCCGATGCAGACAGCAGACACAAAACTGGCTGAAAAATTTAAGCTAAGACAACTTTCTCTTATTGAACATCTAAAAATGGTAGCAATTTCCAGAATTATTCTCAACAATGTTGATCATATCCAAGTGTCATGGCTCACTATCGGCAAACAAGCCGGAATGATTGCACTTCATTGTGGTGCTGATGATATGGGCTCCATTATGATTGAAGAAAATGTCGTCTCGTCAGCAGGTGCAAATAACTCCATGAATGCAGAAGAGATGCAGAAAACGATCAGAGAAGCCGGTTTTGATCCTTGGTTGAGGAATCAGGATTACACTCCGGTAAAGAAATATAGCCAATGTCCACCGGAAGATCTGGATTTATAGATGCCTCCACTGCCAACCTGTCACATCGCTCATTCTCCGGATGACCTGCATGTCCTTTTATCCATATAAACTTGACATTATGTTTTCTGTAAAGAGGAAGAAATTTTCTCCAAAGATCTGCATTCATCTTTTTTTCAAAATTTTTCTTCTCCCACTTAAAAAGCCATCCCTGGTTGATCGCATTACAAATGTAAGATGAGTCAGTATAAACGCAAATATCTGCCTTTTGTACCTTGATTGCTTCCAAGCCTTTAATAACAGCCATCAATTCCATCCGGTTGTTTGTAGTATATGCAAATCCACCAGAAAGTTCCTTATAGTGCTTTCCTGATTTAAGAATTACACCATATCCCCCAGGACCAGGATTACCCCTGGAAGCACCATCAGTAAAGATTTCAATCATTACTGTTTCTCAGAAATAGATCGTTCTGAAGAAAGAACGTTGGAGCGTAACTCGTCATAATATTTCCTATTCTTGAAAATATCACATGCCCAATATATTGCAGAAAGCATTGAAGCGGGATTGGCTTTATTTTTCCCTGCAATATCATATGCTGTCCCATGGTCGGGAGATGTCCTCACAACAGGCAAACCGGCAGTAAAATTTACACCGTTTTCAAATGCAATTGTTTTGAAAGGAATTAAACCTTGATCATGGTACATTGCTAACACAGCATCAAATTTGCAGAGAATCTCACTTCCAAAAAAACCATCAGGAGAATATGGTCCAAAAGACAGAATACCTTCATCAAAGGCCTGATGAATAGCAGGTTTAATAATATCGGCCTCTTCATTACCTATTAATCCCTGATCGCCACAATGTGGATTTAAGCCCAATACAGCAATCTTTGGAGATGAAATTGCAAAATCCCTTTTCAATGAAGCCGACATAATTCTAAGCTTCTCAACGATAAGTCCGCTGTATATAGAGGATGACACCTTGGCTATAGGTATATGATTTGTTACCAGGCCGACTTTGATTCTGTCAGAAATCATGAACATAAGTGGATTACTAACAGCAAATACATTGGCAAGATACTCGGTATGACCTGTAAAATTAAAGCCACCACGTTTTGCTTCAAACTTATTAAAAGGGCCGGTAACAAGCACATCTATATTTTTATTCTTAAGATCATTGACAGACGTCTCAAGAGCAATCATGGCAGCTTTTGCTCCCTCTTCGCTCGGCCTGCCTGGCTCAAATGGATAATTATCTGGTATGCAGTTAATTATGTTAATTCTTTTAGTGTGAGCATCTTTTGAGGAATTTATCACATTCACAGAAAAATTTTCAGTATCGGGACTGTGCTTCTTATAAATTCCAATTACCCTGGAAGAACCATATATTACTGGTATGCATGTATCGAGCAATCGAGAATCGGAAAGTGCTTTTATAATTATTTCTGAAGAAATACTATTGATATCTCCTTGAGAAATACCAACAACTATTTTATTGTTTATCATTTCAACTTGTTTCTGTAAATTTATTGCAAGATACTAAAAATCGATAAGATTCTTAAATTTGTAAATATGTCCAATATCCTCGATAGCGATATAAAGTATCTGCCAGGCATTGGTCCTAAAAGAGCAGAACTTCTCGCCTCTGAATTGAACGTTAGAACTTTCAGAGAAATGCTCTATTTTTTCCCATTTCGATATCTTGACAGAACAAAAATATACTCAATATCAGAAATCGATCCTGATATGAGCCATATACAACTTCGAGGAAGAATTGTCAGAATAAATCTGATCGGAGAAGGCGGTAAGAAGAAAAGACTTGTGGCTACGCTGGCTGATGCTACAGGCGTTGTTGACCTGGTATTTTTTAACGGAATAAAATGGATCAAGAATAAAATTAAAATTAACTCAGAGTATATTGTATTTGGTAAACCAACCGTTTTCAATCAGTCAATCAACTTTATTCACCCCGAAATCGATCCTCCCAATGAAGAGAATTCTCTTTACAGTGGCAATATGATTGGTATATATTCTTCTACTGAAAGGCTAAAGTCAAGTGGCATCACAAACAAGCAAATTGCTAAATACCAGTCTCTCCTTCTAAAGATGACAAGTGATGCTATAAAAGAGACACTCCCTTCGTACTTGATTGAAAATAAAAAACTGCTTCCACTCCGAAATGCCCTAAAAATGATACATTTTCCTGATAACCAGGTATCATTAAATCTGGCCGTTTTCAGAATCAAGTTTGAAGAGCTACTTTATCTTCAACTTTCTCTTCTACGTCAAAAAAATTTACGAGAGAGATATGCGAAAGGATTTTTGATGCCACGAGTAGGAAAATATTTTAATGCCTGTTACCAAAATATTCCATTTGAACTTACTAAAGCACAGAAAAGAGTTATAAAAGAGATAAGGTCTGACCTGGTAAGCGGTAAACAAATGAACAGATTACTTCAAGGAGATGTCGGCAGCGGGAAAACTATGGTTGCTGTTCTTTGTGCTTTGCTTGCTGCAGACAACGGCTTTCAGTCCTGCATTATGGCCCCGACAGAAGTGCTTGCAAATCAACATTACAAAAGTACATTAAAAATTGTTGAGGGATCAGGAATTGAAGTTGCCTTGCTTACCGGAAGCACAAAGCCATATGAAAGAAATAAGATTTTAGAGCAACTGTCTCAAGGCAAAATCCATATACTTTTCGGCACACATGCACTTATTGAAGATAGAGTTAAATTCAATAATCTGGGATTCGCCGTAATTGACGAACAACATAGGTTTGGAGTTGAACAAAGAGCGCGACTGTGGACTAAATCAGAAGAATACCCGCATATTCTTGTAATGACAGCAACTCCTATCCCTCGAACTCTTGCGATGACTCTTTATGGAGATCTTGACGTATCAGTCATTGATGAACTTCCTCCAGGTAGAAAACCGATAAGAACAATTCATGCTACTGAAGTTCAAAGAAGCAGGATCTATGAATTCATTAAAAAACAGATTAAGGCAGGTAAACAGATTTTTGTGGTTTATCCTCTTATTAAGGAAAGTGAGAAACTAGACTATAAGAACCTACAGGAAGGATATGAACAGATTATTCAATATTTTCCGGCACCTGAATATGTTACTGCCGTTGTACATGGACAGCAGAAGAATGACGATAAAGCATATGACATGTCACTTTTTTCAGATGGTAAAGCAAACATTCTGGTATCCACATCTGTTATTGAAGTTGGCGTTGATGTTCCTAATGCTACAGTCATGTTGATTGAAAGCGCAGAAAGATTTGGTCTCTCACAGTTGCACCAGTTGAGAGGACGGGTTGGAAGAGGAGGTGATGAATCGTACTGTATTTTGATGACGGGATACAAATTAAGTAAAGAATCAAGAAAAAGAATTGAACTTCTTTGTACAACACAAGACGGTTTTGAACTCGCTGAGGCTGATTTGAGAATGAGAGGTCCTGGAGATATTGAAGGCACTCAACAAAGTGGACTTGCAATTGATTTGCATCTTTCAGATTTATCTAAAGATTCTCAAATTCTTGAAGAAGCAAGAAAATTGGCCACTGCAATTTTAGCAGAAGATCCATTTCTTGAAGATAAGGACAATAAAATTCTTGGCGAAGTATTAGAAAGTCTGAGAAAAGAGATAAAAGATTACTCAAAAATAAGTTAAACTATTATGAAATTTATAGGAGCACATGTAAGCGCAGCCGGGGGAGTTGAGAATGCCCCTTTTAATGCACATCAGATAGAAGCAACAGCTTTCGCTCTCTTTACAAAAAACCAGAGGCAATGGTTTTCACCTCCTCTGACAAAAAGCAGTATTGAACTTTTCAAACAGAGATGCATCGAATATGAATACAAACCAAATCAGATACTTCCACATGACAGTTATTTGATTAATCTGGGACATCCGGAAAAAGAGGAACTTGAAAAATCCAGAAACTCTTTTATTCATGAGATACAGCGATGTGAACAGCTTGGACTTGACAGGCTGAACTTCCATCCAGGAAGCCATTTAAACAAAATCGATATAGACACTTGTCTGAGAATAATTTCTGATTCAATTAATATTGCACTCGAACGAACAAAAGGAGTAACTGCTGTTATAGAAAATACAGCCGGACAAGGCAGCAACCTTGGCCACACATTTGAACAGATTGCACAAATATTGTATTACGTTGAAGATAAAACCAGAGTTGGGGTTTGCATAGACACATGTCATTCATTTGCTGCAGGATATGACTTGTCCACTCCTGAAGGTTTTACAGACACTTTCAACAAATTTGAAAAAACAATCGGTTTGGAATATTTGAAAGGCATGCATCTCAATGGAGCCAGGAAAGGTCTTAACTCTCATATAGACAGACATGAGCCCATAAAAGAGGGAATGCTTGGAACTGATGTTTTTAAATTAATAATGCGTGATCCACGATTTGACAATATGCCACTTATACTCGAAACCCCTAATGAATCAATCTGGAAAGAAGAGATTGCTCTTCTCAAAAGTTGGGTGTAAATTATAAAATTACCATGCCGACTTAAGAGTTACCGTCCTGTTAAAAATCACCTTGTCCGCCGTTGAATCATTATCCTTAATAAAATAACCTGTTCTTTCAAATTGGACAGCTATTCCGGAATTGTCTTCAAAGAGGTCCGGTTCACAATAGGCAGTGGCTAATTCCAAAGAATGAGAATTAAGGTAGTCTGTGTATTGTTCCCCATCAGGCACAGAATCCATATCTGCAAGTGTAAAAAGTCTGTCAAACAAACGTACTTCAGCACATTGAGAGTGTTTAACGGAGACCCAGTGAATGGTACCTTTTACAGAACGCCATTCTCCAGCTCCCGGACGACTTAAAGGATCATATGAACATCTTATTTCAACAACGTTACCCTCAGAATCCTTAACAACTTCCTGACATTTAATTATGTAGGAATATTTCAGTCTGACCTCGCCTCCGGGTTGCAATCTGAAATATTTTTTTGGGGGGTCCTCCATAAAATCATCCCTTTCAATATAGAGCTCCCTTGAAAAAGGAATTTTTCTTGATGGGCCATCAGGATTATCAGGATTTAATGGAGCAGTCATAGTCTCTACCAGATCCTCTGGATAGTTAACTATTAACAGTTTTACAGGGTTTAGTACTGCCATGTAACGATTGGATCTTTTGTTCAAATCCTCCCTGACACACCATTCGAGAAGAGAAAGATCAATAACATTATCTCGTTTTGCAACACCAACCTTGTCTGAAAAAAGTCTTATGCTCTCTGGTGTAAAACCTCTTCTTCTCAACCCACAAATCGTAGGCATTCTGGGATCGTCCCATCCTGATACCACATCGGATTTGACCAGTTCGAGCAGTTTTCTCTTGCTCATAACAGTATAAGTCAGATTCAATCTTGCAAATTCATATTGATGAGAAGGGAAAATTTCAAGTTTTTCAATAAACCAATCATACAGAGGACGATGCACATCGAACTCTAAAGTGCAAATGGAATGTGTAATTTGCTCTATGGAATCACACTGTCCATGAGCATAATCATACATTGGGTAGATGCACCATTTGTCACCAGTACGATGATGAGTAGCATGAATTATCCTGTAAAGAATAGGATCCCGCATCAGCATATTTGGGTGAGCCATATCAATTTTTGCTCGAAGAACCTTTTCTCCATCTCTATATTTCCCTTCGCGCATTTCGGAAAAGAGTCTGATATTCTCCTCAACGCTCCTATCTCTGAATGGACTCGGAATACCGGGTTGGTTTACAGTACCTCTATTGATTCTGATCTGTTCTTGTGTCTGATCATCTACATATGCGAGACCTTTCCTAATCAGTTTTTGAGCCCAAATATAAAGCTGCTCGAAATAATCTGAAGCATAGAGTTCTCTTGCCCATTTAAAGCCCAACCATAAAATATCCTCCTTAATAGAATCCACATACTCAGTATCTTCCTTGGCAGGATTGGTATCATCAAACCTGAGATTGGTCTCGCCGCCATAGCGTTGAGCAAGACCAAAATTTAGACATATACTTTTGGCATGACCTATATGAAGATATCCGTTAGGTTCCGGAGGGAAACGAGTACGAATAGATTTATATTTGCCTGAAGCAAGATCATTTTCAATTATCTCCTCTAAAAAATTCAATGAACGTTCGTTTTTTTTAGGTTCTTTTTCTGTCTCTTTCATACATCGTTCTTAAATTGGGGCAAATATAAGATTCTTTGCGTAAATTTGCAGTCAAAATAATCAAAATATGGTACAATCAATGACCGGTTATGGTCGAGCTGAATGTTTAACAGGCAAAAATAGAATTATTGTTGAAATACGCTCTGTTAATGGTAAAAACTCTGACATTAATTTCAAATCCTCAGTTATACCACGAGATAAGGAGACAGAATTAAGACAGCTGATTATAAAATATCTTCAGCGTGGTACAATTGATCTCTTTCTCACCATAGAATCACAAGGAGAGGAAAAAGGGAAAAAAATAAATAAAGAGCTGTTTATTTCGTACTACAATCAAATAAGAGACATAAACCAGCTGTTAGAAGAGAAGCTTGATTATACAGGTCTGATAAATACCATTCTAAGACTTCCTGAAATTGTTGATAATCAGAGAGAAGATCCGGAATACAATTGGGAATCAGTGAAATCTTGTATCGAAAAGGCACTTTCAATGCTATGTGATTTCAGAACAACCGAAGGAAAAAAATTGGCTGAAGACATAGTAATGAGGGTTAAACTGATAACTAACTGTATCACAGATCTGGAGAAATACGAAGTTCAAAGGGTAGAGGCAATTAAGGATAGACTTTATTCGAGAATTCATGAACTCTCTTGTTCCCCTGACATTAACAGGCTCGAACAGGAAATAATTTATTACATCGAGAAACTTGACATTACTGAAGAAAAGGTTCGCCTCGGACAGCATTGCAAATATTTTCTGGAATGCACGGAAAACGAACAATTCCCTGGCAAAAAACTTGGCTTTATTGCTCAAGAGATGGGACGTGAGATCAACACGATCGGTTCAAAAGCCAATCATGCTGAAATCCAGAAAATAGTAGTAATGATGAAAGACGAACTTGAGAAGATCAAAGAGCAGATTCTCAATATTCTATAATTAATTCAATCTATTTGTCAAGAAGTGTCCTGCGCCAGAACATCAATTCCTCGTTATTGGCATGATCATTCTGATAGCCCCTGTATCCGTGCATTCCGCCAGGATATAACATCAGTTCAAAATGCTTACCCTCTTTCTGCAATGCATCAATCAACTGCATAGTATTCTGCAGATGAACATTATCATCGCCGGTACCATGAGTAAGATAAAGAATTGCCCCATCATTATCCCGATACAAGGAAGCTTTACCGGTTACTGCAGAATGTTTGTATCCCTCAGGATTACCCTGTGGTGTATCCATGTATCTTTCAGTATAGTGTGAATCATAAAGAGCCCAGTCGTATACACCGCCTCCTGCCAATCCAAATCTGAAATAATCGGCTCCCTCTGTCAATGCAAGAGCAGTAATGGTTCCACCAAAACTGAATCCTGTAATACCAAATCTTGAAGCTTCGATAAAAGGAAAAGCTTTTAAATATTTTGCCCAAAGTATATAGTCCTGAATTTCATAGTTGCCCAGATCTCTAAAGACATAATTAATTCCTTTTTTGCCGCAATGTCCTGAAGCTCTATTATCCACAGTAACTTGTATAACTCCATCCCTGGCCAACTGCAAAATATTGCCAGAAGGTGTCTTCCAAGTATCCATGACAGAACTTGAGTTTGGCCCGCCATAAATATAAAAGAGAACAGGATATCTTTTACTTCTATCCATATTCAGAGGCCATATTATTGAAGCCGGCAATTTAAAACCATCAGGTGTAATAATAAACATCAAATCCGATTTAGGAAGAGCATCAAATAAAGAATCTTCACCCATGCTGATCTCAATCTGCTTTAACATGCCAGAATTGACCACAACTGAGGCAGGCGGAGTTTTCAAATTAGATATGATTGCTGCAAACTGTCTCTTATCAGGTGAAAATACAACTGAAGTATAATTAAAATCTCCAACCGAAGCTTTTTTTACACTTTCAACCTGAAAATTACTTTTCCACTTAAGGAAATATACATCATTTCTCACTGTAGTTTCACCTCTAGACATAAAATATATAGAGCACAAATCCTCATTAAGCTCAAGTAACTTGGTACCCCAGAAATTGCCATTTGTCAATTTATGAAGAGTACCACCATTATAATCCACATAATAGATTTGTTCCCACAAGTCAAAATCTCTGACAAAATATAATCCCTGTTTTCCTGTTTTATATTCCTCAATCCATTCTATCCATGTCGGCTGGCTTTCTCTATATATCTCTGTTTTACTGCCATTTGAACAAGAAAAAGAATATAGACGAAAATCATTCTGATCACGATTCATCCACTGTATTAACAATGCCTCCGAATCGGGTCTCCAAACAGGCATACCGAAATACTGATCTTCTTTACTGTCAAAATCCGCCCATAAGGTTTTTCCTGACAAAATATCTATTATGGCAATCTTTACCTCGGGATTTGGATCGCCTGCTTTGGGATATCGAGTTTCTGCAACTGAACCGTGCTGTCCTGAATAATTGAAAATCGGAAACATGGGCACATTAGTATCGTCAAATCTGTAAAATGCAATCTTTTTGCTGTCAGGTGACCACCAGAAAGCTCTGTATTCACTGAGACGACCAAAAATTTCTTCGTAATATACCCATGATGCATATCCATTTTTAATAAGCGACGATCCATCAAATGTGTAGCGTTTTTCAATACCTGAAGCTATCTCAATTACATAAAGATCGTTGTTGCGAGTAAAAGCTATCATCTTGCCGTCAGGGGAGATAGTTGGATTTTTATCCCCCTTTTTAATCAATTTATAATGTTCAAGGTCT
This sequence comes from Bacteroidales bacterium, assembly GCA_018434395.1. Classification (GTDB taxonomy): domain Bacteria; phylum Bacteroidota; class Bacteroidia; order Bacteroidales; family UBA932; genus Bact-08. Next base: position 77,271 of record JAHDPK010000019.1, read on the forward strand.
TTGCCTGCAGCAGCAACCTCATGCAATTGGCCAGTTTTGGTGTCATATTCAAAGCTTATCCGTTTCATGTCTCTATTGCCTGAGAGCAAAACAGTACTGTTGTCTTTCCAACCAACAGGTCTCACAATACTCTTAACTGCCTGTCCATAGATAACTGACGTGGCAAAAAAGGCCACAGTCATAAGTGCCATCTTTCTTGCATTATTGATTATTAGCATAATTAATTATTAAAAAATTTATCATTAAAATTCACAAGATAAACATGTTCAAATCCTCTCGTAATAGCAGTATAAAGCCATTTAAGATCGTCAATGCTCAGATAATCCCTCCAAAAAGGATTGTCGATAAAAACACATTTCCATTGACCTCCTTGTGATTTATGACATGTGACTGCTGCTGCAAACTTGATCTGCATGGCATTGAAATAGTTGTCTTCTCTCACTGCTGCAAGTCTCTTTTTTTTAGTCCGAATTTCTGAATAATCAGAAAAAACACCATTAAATAGACTTTTTTGCTGCTCTGAAGACAAAGAGGCACTTTCGCTTTCCAGTGTATCCAATATAACTTTAGCACTAATCTCTATATCATGATAGTCTGAAAATTTCAAAACGGCATCGGCAAAGTGAAAACCATACCGTTCTTCAAAATGAGATATCTTAACCAGCTCTGCAACATCACCATTAGCAATAAAATCAAGTTCTGAACCTTCATTATCAGCGAACTGGTAACAATTCTTAACAACCATCACCTTGTCTCCCCTATTGATAGACTCCTCCCTGCAAAGTATTCTGTATCTTATTTCTCTATTGTACAAATTAGCTCTTTTATTTGATCTGCAAAGGACAAGAGTCTCTTCGTTTCCGTACCTGTCATATGCCTCTCCTATTTTCTCAAGCAATTCATTCCCGCTAATACTTTCGATATCATTAAAACTATCGAGTTCAAATTTTGGAAATTTAATTTCTTTTCTCTCTATCATATGTCTGAGCAGCGTTGCATTATGTAAAATGCCTGACAACTGTGCCTGCCTGACAACGTCTGTCATGGAGCAATATGTTACCCCTCCCCATTTTGAAAGATAAGCAGAGTCCAATGCCCTTGAAATATCAGCTCCTATAGGTGGTAATTGAGCAGAATCACCTATTAAAATGAGTCTATTATTTTCTCTGGAAAAAATATATTTCATCAAATCTTCAAGTAAGTCTCCGGAACCAAACATGGAAATGTCCGGACTGGCTGAAGAAATTAAAGAAGCTTCATCGACGATAAATATTGTATCTTTGTATTTATTAATGTCCAGTACAAATTGTCCAAATCCATCACCAAGAGATTTTTGTCTATATATTTGCTTATGAATTGTCAAAGCCCTGGCATTTGTATAGTTAGATAACACTTTTGCTGCTCTGCCTGTAGGTGCCATTAAAATAAAAGGCTGTTCCAGTTCTGTAATAGTAGTAACGAGCGATGCAATTGCAGAGGTTTTCCCTGTACCTGCATAGCCATTTATAACCATTATTGTATTACTGTCAGAACAATTAATGAAACCAGAAAGGGCTTTAAAAAGTGAATCCTGAGATTGAGTTGCCTCAAATCCCAGACAAAAAAGCATCTTTTTATACAAGAAATCGACAACTGGCATATTTTCTATCTCCAACGTCTTATTGATAAAACAAGAATGAGAGGATAGATCTCGAGACGACCGAGAAGCATTTCAAGGCCAAGCAAAATTTTTCCCGCATCAGGAATAGAAGAATAATTGCTCAACGAACCCACCGCACCAAATCCTGGCCCACAATTGGCCATATTGGCTATAGAGCCTGAAACAGCCTCAGTGACGCCGACTCCCATAAGTGTAAGCAACATAGCCACAATCAATACAATAAACAAGTACAAAACAATGAAAAGTGAAACTGAATGAGCAATATCCGATTCAAGACTACTTTTGCCAATCTTAACCGAAACAATAGCATTGGGATGAAGTTGCTTTATAATTTGAGCCTTGACAGACTTGAAAAATATCCATATTCGATCAACTTTTATTCCTCCTGTAGTTGAACCGGAACAGGCACACGAAAGAGTGAAATATGTAATAACAAGCATAGAAAAACCAGGCCAAATAGATGAATCTTCAGAAGCAAAACCCGTTGCAGTGCCACAAGAAATTACCTGAAAATACCCAAATCTCAAACAAGTGGCAAGATTGTCATAAATACCTGAAAAAAACAAGTTTAGCCCAACTACTGCACCTCCAATTAAAATCGAACCTACATAAAGTTTGACTATCGGAGATTTGAACAGTTTATTGGATTTGCCTGAAATGGCGCCAAAGAGCAATCCAAAATGCAAGCCTGAAAGTATCATGAATATCATGATAATAAGTTCTATAGGGAAAGAGTTAAAAGCTTTGATTGATAGATTTCTTGTACTAAAACCCCCTGTTGCAATAGTACTGAATGAATGAACAACAGCCTCAAAAAGAGACATGCCCGCAAACATCAGTAAAATTGTCTCAATTACAGTAAGACCCACATAAACAATTGCAATTATAGTTATTGTCTGACGTGCCTTATACCTGAAATTTTCTCTTGAAAGATCAGATATTTCCATTTTACTCACCCTCATCCTAATAGAGCTTACTGCAGGTAAAATCAACAACATAAACAGTACGACTCCCATACCTCCCAGCCAATGTGTTGAGGCACGCCAGAAATGAAGCCCTTTAGGAATTCCTTCGACATTTGTCAAAATAGATGCTCCGGTAGTCGTATAACCTGAGACACTTTCAAACCAGGCATTTGCGATTGAAAACTCTCCTCCATACAGAATATAAGGCAACATCCCGAAAATACATGAAAAAATCCATGCCAATACAACAATAACAAATCCTTCTTTATTGTTTATCTCAGGTTTGTTTTTTACAAAAATCATAGGAAAAACACCACATACAAAAGTAATAATTGCGCTCATTATAAGTGGTGAAAATGAAGAATCATAGCCATTACCGGCTGACACTAATGCCGAAATCAACATGAAGACGGCATTCATAAAGAGAGCCATACCGACATATCTGCTTATAACACTATAATTCATGTTGCTGCTTTTCTCTCTTTAAATTTTTGTTTTCATCAATAATAATCTTAACACCAGAATTCAAATCCTGAAGTTCATCATCGTTTTCCAACTGTACATTATAGCTTTTATTATATTCTCTGTAATTCTTAATACCTTTGGAAATTAAAATGATAGGAGATATAAAATAGATATTCAGAAAATAGTTAAAAAGCAGCACAAGCATTAATCCTGCTCCTACAGCTATAATACCCGGCATAATGCTCCTGTAGTAACCTTCTTGAAGCTCCTTTGCATTTTCTGCAAGCGCAGCCTGGGTCATCAAACCTAATAGCTTTTTATATTTGTTGAGATTATTGTAAGCAGGCTTAAGCTCATTCTCGTACCACTTTATTCTTTCCCCCAAATTTTTGAGCATTATATCAGAAGTACTGTTAATGACAGAAATGTAATCCGAGTATGCTTGAGAAAGAGAGTCCGCCACAACTCTCTCTTCATGTGATGCAAAACCTCTCCTTATATTGCCGAGGTACTTGTGTAAACGATCATCAGGAACAATATCTACACTTTTTACAGATGAGTCTTTAATAACACGACTCAAAAGTTCAAAATTATATTCGTCAGTAAGTTCGAGAAGTAATCTGGAAGTATTGATGCTGTTTATATTATCCTTCATTAAATTTGTCACAGTCTGTCTCATGCGACTAAACTCAAAAACAGATATTACGCTGGATATAAAAAGTACAACCCCTATTATGACAAAACCAAGCGAGATTTTTCTACGAATTCCCATAATTTAAGTTTTATATGCAAATATAAAGATACGGTTTATAAAAAGATAACCTTCCGGAAATTATCCGAAAGGTTAAAAACAACATTATCTGAAAATATTAATTGACAGTTGCCATATGGGCTATCATGTCAAGAATCTTGTTTGAATATCCCCATTCATTGTCATACCAGGACACAACCTTTACAAAGTTTGGATTGAGTGATATGCCGGCTCCAGCATCGAAAATAGATGTACGTGGGTCTGTAATAAAATCAGATGAAACTACAGCATCCTCTGTGTATCCAAGAACTCCTTTAAGTTCATTTTCGGAAGCTTTTTTCATAGCAGCTTTGATCTCATCGTAAGTAGCAGGTTTTTCAAGGCGGCATGTAAGATCAACAACCGATACATCTACAGTTGGAACCCTAAATGACATCCCAGTCAACTTACCTTTCATTTCAGGAAGGACTTTTCCAACAGCCTTGGCAGCTCCTGTAGAAGAAGGAATAATATTAGCTCCGGCAGCGCGACCACCTCTCCAGTCCTTAGCTGAAGGAGCATCAACAGTTTTCTGAGTGTTGGTTGTTGCATGAACAGTCGTCATCAATCCTTCAATAATGCCAAAATTCTCATGGAGCACCTTAACAACAGGAGCAAGACAGTTAGTTGTACATGATGCATTTGAAACAATTGACTCTCCGGTATATTTCTTATGATTGACTCCATAAACAAACATAGGCGTATCGTCCTTGGAAGGAGCTGACATAATAACTCTTTTGGCACCTGCATCTATATGAAGTTGGGCACTCTCCTTTGTAAGAAACAAACCTGTTGATTCAACAACATATTCAGCACCTACTTCACCCCATTTCAGATCTCCAGGATTTTTCTCAGCTGTAACTCTAATAGGATTCCCATTTACGATAAGCATACCATCTTTAACCTCGACAGTACCGTCAAACTTTCCATGGACTGTATCATACTTCAACATGTAAGCCATATAATCGACACTTATCAGGTCATTTAAGGCAACAATCTGAATATCATCCCTTGACTGAGCAGCACGGAAAACCAAACGGCCTATACGGCCGAAACCGTTAATACCAACTTTAATTTTGTTCATCTTGCAATTATTTATTAGATTAACACTATATAATCTTGGGCAAATATAAGCATTTTTGGGGAATACTCCGGCAAAATTACTATTTTTGTAAGATTAAAGAAAGAAATCGATTTGAATAAAAAATGAGGAAGATTCTGATTACTAATGACGACGGAGTTAAATCAAAAGGAATTTCGCACTTGGTAGAGATGATGCTCCCATATGGAGAGTTAACAGTTGTTGCACCTTTTGAGGCACAATCAGGGATGTCGGTTGCACTAACTATTGGCAAACCGCTGAGATTGACAGAATTGAAGAGTGGTAATGGATTGAAAGTTTACGCATGTTCGGGAACACCGGCAGATTGCGTTAAAATTGCAATGAATCAGTTATTTCCGGACGAGTTACCTGATTTTCTTGTATCAGGTATCAATCACGGCTCAAATGCATCAATTGCATCATTATACTCCGGCACACTTGGCGCAGCAATAGAAGGCACTATTTACGGCATTCCGTCCATTGGGCTGTCGCTCTGCTCACATAAACAAGATGCAGATTTTTCAGGTGTTACACATTTCGGAAAGATAATTATTGATAATTTTATTGAACATCCTGTTGGCCCTGATGCTTATTTAAATGTCAATTTTCCTGATCTTAAACCGGAAGAGATTAAGGGTATTAAATTTGCCAAACAGGGAAGAGGTAAATGGATCAAAGAGTTTGAACAGAGAGAAGACCCTTACGGTTTCAAATATTACTGGATGACAGGAGAATTTCTCAACCTTGAACCTGATAATGAAAAATCTGACAACAATGTAGTTGAAAGTGGATATGTCAGTGTTGTCGCTCACAAAATAGACAATACGGATTACGATGAGGTTAAAAGGCTAAAATCACTCTGGAAAATATGAAATATTACATCATTGCAGGTGAGGCATCAGGAGATCTTCATGGATCCAATCTCATGAAAGCGCTTTTTGAGGTAGATCAGGAAGCTCAGATACGCTTCTGGGGAGGCGATCTGATGGCTTCAGTAGGAGGAACTCTTGTAAAACACTACAAACAAACTGCAGTGATGGGAATATTTGATGTGATTTCAAAATTAGGGCCCATTATTCGTAATCTGCAATTTTGTAAAAAAGATATTATTGAATATCAACCTGATGTTATAATTCTTATTGACTATCCCGGTTTTAATTTCAGAATAGCCAAATTTGCCAGGAAACATTCATTAAGAGTATTTTATTACATCCCTCCTACTGTTTGGGGATGGAAAGAATGGAGAATTAAAAGCCTGACAAAATATGTAGACAGAATCTTTATAATTTTTCCATTCGAAGTTAACTATTATAAGAAAAAGGGAATTAAAGTTTTCTATTTTGGGAATCCTCTTCTCGACAGCATTGCCGGTCACAGATGCAATTCTGAGAGCTTTGAAGAATTCACCAAAAGATGCAATCTTGATCAAAAACCAATTATTACTCTGCTTCCGGGTAGTAGAGTAAGTGAGGTAAAACACCTTTTGCCTGTTTTCTCCAAACTTGAAAACGAGTTTCCGGATTATCAACTCATTGTCGCCGGCGCACCATCAATCGATGAGAAAATATACCTTCCATACATATCAGGTACAACTATAAAACTCCTGTTTGGTGAAACATACTCGTTACTAAAACATTCCAAGGCTACAGCATTATGTTCCGGTACAGCAAGTCTTGAAGCGGCAATTCTCGATACGCCACAGGTGGTTTGTTACAGAGCAAATCCAATTTCAGTAGCTATAATCCGGCCATTTGTAAAGGTAAAATATATAAGTCTCGTCAATCTCATTTTCAACCAGCCTGTTGTCAAAGAGCTTATTCAAGAGGACTGTACTGTTAAAAATTTAGCTGACGAACTACGTAAGATTCTTTCAGAAAAAGAGAGCATAAAAATCAGAAACAAATATGCCAAATTGAGAAAAATATTGGGAGATGCCAGCTCATCCAGGCGAATCGCAGAATCTATGTTGAGTGAGATTCAATCTCTATCTGATGAAAATTTATATTATAAATATTATAAATCTCCTATCGGCATGCTTAAACTGATAGCAGACGAAGAATCTCTAGTTGCAATAAGATATATCAGAGAAGATAAAGAAGAAAAATATCATGAAAAATCCAACCCAAAAGGAAATTCAATACTCGAAAATGCGGCAAGGCAACTGGAAGAATATTTTGCAGAAAAGCGTAAAGTTTTTGACATTCCTTTAAAACCAACCGGTACTCCTTTTCAACAGAAAGTCTGGAAAGAGCTGTCCAATATTCCATATGGTCAGGTTAAGACGTACGGTGAAATAGCCTCAATTGTAGAAACTAAAGATGCCAGCAGAGCCGTAGGTAATGCTTGCAGGCTGAATCCTCTCCCGATAGTGATTCCTTGTCACAGGGTTATAGGCGCAAATAACAAACTAACAGGTTTCAACATGGGAATAGATAAAAAACTATTTCTTCTTACTCTCGAAAAAGCTTATGAAAGCTCTGAAGTAAATCTTTTTAACTCAAACTCGAACTTTAATTCAAATAGGATTGATAATGATAATTAAGGTGCATAAGTACCAGGGAGCAGGTAACGACTTCATTATTTTAGATAACCAAAATAATAATATTGAACTATCTGCAGAACAAATCAGACATTTATGCCACAGAAGATTCGGAATAGGGGCAGATGGTCTGATGCTACTCGAAAAAAGCGAAAAATATGATTTCTCGATGAAATTCTACAATTCTGACGGAATAGAAGGCCCAATGTGTGGGAATGGAGGAAGATGTCTGGTTGCTTTTGCATACCATTCAGGAATAAAAAATTATCATTTTGAGGCAAGTGATGGAGAACATAGAGGGACAGTGCTCGTAGGCACTCCTTCGAAATGTATAGTTGAGCTTGAAATGATAGATGTTCATGAAGTTAAGGAGTACTCTCCGAAATCGTTTTTTCTTAATACCGGAGCTCCGCACCTGGTTATTTTTGTCGAGAAGTTAAAGGATTATGATGTCTTGGAACAAGGTAAATTCTGGAGACATCATCCAAATTTTCATGGTGGCACAAATGTAAATTTTGTACAGGGCAATTGGGGAAGAAGTGCTATTCCTGAAGGTGTAGACCTTTTCGTAAGGACTTTTGAGAGAGGCGTAGAGGATGAAACGTATGCCTGTGGAACAGGCGTTACTGCTTCTGCAATTGCATTTCATAAATTATTTCAGAGAAATCTCTATCCTTCAGGTACTGTTTCCACAAGAGTACAAACTATTGGTGATATTCTTGATGTTAAATTTGACTACAATGGCGAAGACGAATACTCCAACATAAAACTTAAAGGCCCTGCTACTTATGTCTTTACCTGTGAAATTGAAATATGATCATGAATATTGCATTATTCCCCGGATCTTTTGATCCTATTACATTAGGACATATCGATATCTTAAAATCTGCACTAAAGCTCTTTGACAAAGTAGTTGTAGCCGTAGGATACAATACCCAGAAAAAAGGACTTTTCACTGTTGAAGAGAGAGTGAAATTGATAGAGGATGGCGTCAGGTCAATTAATCTAAACAATAATATTGAAATCGCATCCTACTCCGGATTAACAATAGACTTTTGTAAAAAAGCAAATATAAAGTTCATAATACGAGGACTAAGAACTACAACTGACTTTGAGATGGAAAGAGCAGTAGCTCAAGCTAATCTAAGTATGGCCCCAGATATTCTTACTGTTTTTATACCATCACGTCATGAATACTCATTTATCTCTTCTACTGTAGTAAGAGATGTTATAATAAACGGAGGTGATGCAACCCCTTTCCTTCCTGATGGAGTTGACATATCTGAATATCTAAATAAAGTTTGAATGATTCGCAAGGCACTTTCAATATTTGGTTTAATTTGTTGCCTTATCATTAGTGTCCATGGTCAGGAGAAAGAGAAGCTGGAAAAATATATCGATCAGTATATAGCAATGACTCCTCCTTCGCCAGACTCTTTAAATGCAGCCTGTGATTATTTGATAAATATAAGCAATGATACTGCTATTCAGACTCATATTGCAGGATATCTTTTTAATAAATTTTATTCTTCCCCAATCATGGGAATGGAAAGTGTCGCCATTCATATTGCCAAAAACTATTTTTTAAACAAAAAACTCAATTGGCAGGGAGATGATGGAATGCTTTTCCTTAGACTCTTCGTCGAATTTAACGAGAACTCCCTAATAGGAATGAAAGCTCCTGAACTTATTCTTCCTGATACTTCCGGCAATTTGCATTCTTTAAGAAATTTGGATGCAAATTATACTGTTATCTATTTTTTTGATACAGATTGCAGTCTCTGTCAAAAAGAGCTGCCTAAACTAATTGAAATTGCAAATAAATTCAAGGACAGCGATTTGCATATATATGCTGTTTATACACAAGCCAACGAAAACAATCTTAAACAATTCATCAGAGATGAATTTCCAAAATCAGTAAACAATTGGACTTTTGTGTGGGACCCGGATTTTAAAAGCGGATTCCATAAACTGTATAATGTGCTTAAAACCCCTCAAATCTTTCTCCTTGATGGAGATAAAACAATTATTGGTCGCAATCTTGACCACACATCATTAGACCAATTATTAAGTTCATGTACTGAGAGCAGAAATAACTTGTCAAAAAACATACGTGCATTTCTGAATGATTACCTTAAAGTCGTAAAACTTGACGATACTTTGGCTATAAGATTAGCTATCGAACCTCTCTTTATTAAAAGTACAGAAAGTGATATTGATCTTTATAGAATGATGTTTACTGAATTGTTTGATATTTTACAACGTTCAGATGACACAACTTATCAAAATTGTGCAATTTATGTTGCAGAAAATTACATACAAAACAGAAAAGAACTTTGGTTGGATAACTCGTTTCCGGAAGATTACGTGCCAAAAATGATTGAGAGAATAAAGAGCAACAAAATAGGAGCAATTGCAAATGATTTTATCTTCTATACTGATAAATTAAAACCTGTAAGATTACATGAAATTAACGCAAAATACACAATTTTATATTTTTACAGTCCTAAATGTGCTGTTTGCAAACCTTTTGGAATGGATTTGGCTGATATTTACAAAGCGCTCCATAAAAAAGGGGCATTTATCCTTGCAGTAGATGTTGAAAGTAGATTTGAAGATTTTATAAATTCAGTCAAAGAGAAAAAGTGTCAATGGATAAGATGTTTTGTTAAAGATGAGAACAGACTGGAACTCTTCTATAAATTCAGAACAGAAGAGGTACCAATGATTTATCTTCTCGACAGTGATAAAAAAATTATCGCAAAAAAAATAAGTACAACCAAATTAAATGAATTGGTAAAATGATAACAGGAAAATATAAAGAGTTCTATAATGAACTTCTCAAAAAGATCCCTTCCGAAAGAATCCATCATGATGCTTTAAGTACTCTGGCTTTTGGAACTGATGCATCTTTTTACAGACTAATTCCAAAACTTGTGGTAAAAGTCAAGGATGAAAAAGAACTCCAACTAGTCGTTCGGCAGGCAAGTAAATTTGACATACCGGTTACCTTCAGGGCTGCAGGAACATCTCTTTCAGGCCAGGCAATCAGCGATTCTGTTCTTGTTTTGGCAACACATGGATGGCAAAAACATCAGATTATAGAAAACGGCGAGAAAATACGTCTTCAAGTTGGTATCAGAGGAGAGCAGGCAAACAGGTACCTTGAGAGATACAGTAGAAAAATCGGTCCAGATCCTGCATCATTAGACAGTGCCATGATAGGAGGTATTGCCGCCAATAATGCTAGTGGAATGTGTTGTGGAACATCAGAAAACTCATATAAAACAATAGTTGACATTCGAATTATAATGAGTGACGGTACAATTCTCGATACTGCAGATAAAGAAAGTCGGGAATCTTTTACCAAAAGTCATTCGTTTTTACTTAAAGGCCTTGAGAAATTGGCTGAAGAGATTGATTCTAATGAAATACTTCGAGAAAAAATCAAACAGAAATATAAAATCAAAAATACAACTGGGTACAGTCTGAATGCATTTACTGATTTCAAAGATGGGTTCGAAATTCTTAAACATCTGATTATTGGCTCTGAAGGTACTCTTGCATTTATTTCTGACATCACCTACAAAACAGTTGTTGAATACAAAGATAAGGCTCTTGCTCTTGCTATATATCCTGATATAGAGCAAGCATGTACTGCTGTAACTATATTGAAATCTGCCCCTGTTACAGCTGTAGAAATAATGGACAGAGCTGCACTTCGCTCAGTCGAATCAACAAAAGGAGTTCCTGGATATCTTAAATCTCTGGCTCCAAATTCAACAGCACTTCTGATTGAAACTAAAGCTAAAAACGATGAGGAACTGAACAAAAATGTCTCTTATATAGAAAATTCTATCTCAAACATAAAGACAGTCACCCCATTATGTTTTACCAAAGATCCTTCGGAACAGGCAATCTTATGGAAAATACGCAAGGAAACACTTCCTACTGTTGCAGGAATGAGACGTAGCGGAACAACTTCAATAATTGAAGACGTCTGTTTTCCTGTTCCTTCGTTGGCAAAAGCTGTTCTTGATCTTCAAGCTCTTTTTTCAAAGCATGAATATGATGAAGCCGTAATTTTTGGTCATGCTCTGGAAGGCAATATGCACTTTATGTTTAGCCCGGATTTTAATAATGATGTGGAATTCAAGCGATACAGTAACTTTATGGAAGAACTGGCAGACATGGTTGTAGAAAAATACAACGGTTCTCTTAAAGCTGAACACGGAACAGGACGCAATATGGCACCATTTGTTGAGAAGGAGTGGGGAAAAAATGCTCTTACAATCATGAAGGAGGTCAAACATTTATTTGATCCTAAAGGAATATTGAATCCTGGTGTCATTTTAAATGAAGATTCCCAAATCCATCTGAAAAACATCAAGCCCATGGCATCTATCAGAGAAAGTGTCGATAAATGTATGGAATGTGGATTTTGTGAATCTGTTTGTGTGGCAGAAGGGCTGACCCTGTCACCAAGACAAAGAGTGACTGTATATAGAGAGATGGAACGTCTTAGGAAAACCGGAACAGAGCCACACCGTGCAGCAGAGATACAAAGTCGATACAAATATGCAGCTCTTGCGACTTGTGCAACAGACAGTCTTTGTGCAGCAAAATGTCCTGTCAAAATAGATACCGGAAAACTTGTAAAAGAGCTAAGACATGAGGGACACTCCCAATTCCAGGAGAATGTTGCAGCTTTAATTTCGTCCAACATGAGAGCAGTAACAGCTTCCATGAGATTTGGATTGTCAGTCATTTATTATCTACGGCTGATTTTAGGAAAGAAAATTTTCGGCACTATTGCAAGATCACTAAGATTCATTTCAGGTGGTGTCATACCTCTTTGGAATGAGCATTTTCCAAAAAACGCATCAAAAATATCCAACAAATCAATCTTTACACAGAATAAAAAAGCATCAAAATCTAACTTAAAAGTGATATACTTTCCTTCTTGTATTACTAGAAGTATGGGAATTTCAAAAGGATACAAGAGTGCAATGGATCTGGCAAAAGTAACCAAGGTTTTGCTTAACAGGGCAGGTTACGAAATCATCTATCCTGAAAATCTTAATTCTCTTTGCTGTGGAATGGCATTCTCAAGCAAAGGATTTGTTAAAGCTGGCAAAAAAGCTTCAGACAAGCTCGAAGCGGCTCTCACAAAGGCTTCGGATGGAGGAAAAATTCCAATTCTGTGTGATATGAGCCCATGCCTATATACAATGAAGTCAAACATGAATGAAAGATTAAAATTATATGATCAGGCTGAATTTATTGATAAATTTTTAATTGATAGACTAACCATCAAACCTGTTGATAGAAAAATAGCTCTTTTTGCTGTCTGCAGCACTAAGAAAATGGAAGTTGATGAAGCTTTATTCAATATTGCATCAAAATGTGCAAGAGAAGTTGTCAGAATAGAAAGTAATTGTTGTGGTTTTGCAGGAGACAGAGGTTTTATACTGCCTGCTCTTAACAAACATGGATTAAGACACTTAAAGGAACAGAACACAGGTTGCTCAGAAGGCTATGCCTCTTCAAGAACTTGTGAAATAGGCCTTTCGTATCATGGAGGAATATTATATTCATCAATTATGTACTTAGTTGAAGAGGCTTCAAGATAAAAAATCAAGTTATGTACAAAAGTCTTAAAGATTTCATTGAATTACTGGATTCAAAAGGCGAACTTGTCAAAATCAAGGAATATGTGGACCCCTTACTTGAAATTGCTGAAATAACTGATCGCGTTTCAAAACAGTCTGATGGTGGTAAGGCGTTACTTTTTGAAAATACAGGCACAGCTTTTCCAGTTATTACCAACATGTTTGGCTCTAAAAGAAGAATACTGTATGCTTTAGGTGTTGAATCGTTTGAAGAGATAGAAAACTATCTTAACTCTTTAGTTGAGGAGATAACTCGTGAAAGACATTCTTTAATTGATAAAATCAAATTACTTCCACATCTCAAAGAGGCATCAGAATGGTTCCCGATAAACCACAAAGGAGATGCACCATGTCAGGAAGTAGTTTTGTTCAAGCCAGAACTCGACAGATTGCCTATCTTAAAATGCTGGCCAAAAGACGGAGGAAGATTTATTACTCTGCCTATGGTTCATACTGAAGATCCTGAAAACGGCAAAAGAAATGTGGGGATGTACAGAATGCAGGTTTTCTCACAAGATTCAACAGGTATGCACTGGCACAGACACAAAACAGGAGCACGACATTTTGCCAATTGCAAAACAAATCAATTCCCGGTAGCAGTAACTCTCGGTGGTGACCCTGTATATACATATGTAGCTACAGCTCCTCTTCCAGAAGGTATTGACGAGTACTTGCTGGCAGGATTTCTAAGAAACAAGGCTGTAGAGCTTACCGAGTGTCTGACTCAACCATTGAAAGTACCGTCAGATTGTGATTTTGTAATAGAAGGTTATATCGATAAAAGCGAACCTCTTGCCATTGAAGGTCCATTCGGTGACCATACAGGTTATTATTCTCTTCCAGACCTCTATCCAACATTTCATATAACATGTATATCCTATAGAAAAAATGCAGTTTATCCTGCTACACTGGTAGGGATTCCTCCTCAAGAAGACAGATTCATGGCTCTTGCCACAGAGAAAATATTTTTTACACCCCTTAAGCTCTCCCTTGTCCCAGAAATGGTAGATCTGCATCTTCCTGAAGAAGGATGTGGACATAATTTTGCATTTGTCAGCATAAAAAAAAGTTTTCCCGGAGAAGCTATAAAAGTTGCTCATGCATTGTGGGGAGCCGGACAAATGATGTTCAACAAGATAATGATTATTGTTGACTATGATGTAGATGTACATAATAGAGAAAGTGTCTATCAAGCTATAAACAACAATTACAATCCAAAAAGAGACACTCATTTCAGCAGAGGTCCACTGGATGTTCTTGACCATGCCTCTCCCACATGCGGATTTGGAGGGAAAGTGCTCATTGATGCAACATCAAAAATGATTGAAGAGGGAGGCGGCAAAATGGATGTTTTATCCTATAATTTTGAGTCTCCTATTGTTTTTACTCATGAGGAGGTTGTTACAAAGGGACTGATTACGGTCATAGTTGATCAAACAATAGATCCCGAAGATCATTATACTGCTTTGTGGCAATGGGGTGCTAATTGTGATCCTATCAGAGACAGTAAGTTTGTTGGAAAATCTCTTGTGATGGACGCAAGGCGTAAAATCAAGTGTGAAGGAGTGCGTGAATGGCCTGAAATGGCGCTTTCTAACATTGAAACCATTGAAATAGTAGATAAAAAATGGGAAACTCTTGAACTTGGAGATTTTATCCCCTCTCCTTCCCGTAGATTTTTAAAACAATAAGGATAAACAACCCTACAAACAACAACATAGAAGCATATGCACCTCTGCCTATGTAATCACCATATTTCACAAACACTGTTATACGGTCATTCAAGTTCAGGTTACCTTTTAAATAACCTCTTTGCCACCATCCCAGAGAATCTGTTACTATCCCTCTTTGATCAATGAATGCTGAAATCCCAGTATTGGCGCACCTTGCAATAGATCTTCTTGTTTCTATAGCTCTTAAAGATGAGTAGCGCAAATGTTGCTTATAACCAGGTGTATTCCCCCACCACCCGTCGTTTGTAATAATAGACATTACATTAGCCCCATTTATAATATACTCTCTGTAAAAATCGCCATATATAGATTCATAACAAATAGCAGTACCAATTTTTATGCTGTCGTCGAGTGTAGTGAAAACTTCTCTCTCCTTTTGAGTTCCAAATCCACCAGCAGTACCTCCTAAGTCAATTGCAAATGAGCCTAAAAACTTTAAATATTGAGGATATGGAAAATACTCAACGAGGACTACCAATTTTGATTTGTGGTAAATCATAGTTCTACCCAAAGTGTCAAGATAAATTGCTGAGTTAAAACTGTCATACCATCCTCTCTCAGATCTTCGAGCTGTGTATGTCGGAGGAAATCTGTCAGGCCCTCCAGGGTAAATGTAAAAAGTAGTAGCACCAAAAATTGCATTTCCGGCTCCTTTTTCTCCAAGCATCTCTTTAAACATTATAAATGTTCTGTTATCGCCCAGATTATTTTCTACGACACCGGAAGTAAATGTCTCCGGAGCTATTACAAAATCAGTATTTTCAGTTACAGCTTTATTTGCAATATTCATCAGTATCTCATTCTGTTGCATTTGAGAAAGTGCACCAAATTTTTCATTATATGGATCAATGTTTGGCTGAAGTATCACAAACTCACGAGGATTCTGTTTCTCTTTATATGAATTGAAAATAATCCGTGAAATACAAAGAGGCAATACTATTAAAATAAATAATAAGGATAATTTAATATAAAAAGATTTACATCTTCTGTTTTTATCATTCAGTAAGTCGAAAATTACAATGTTTGCAAGCAGAATCCATAAAGATCCACCCAAAGTACCTGTAAATTCGTACCACTGAATATTCTTGATAGTTGTAGCAAAACCATTGCCCAAAACCAACCATGGCCAAGATATCTCAGCATTAAAATAGAAATGTTCCCAGGCAAGCCAAGCAAGTATCAAAAAAATATAGCCAAGAGATGGTGTCGTCTTTCTCTTAAACCACCTGAAAATTGCAAATATGACAGCCATCTGCAATGCATTCAAAATGCAGGCAGCTATAGCTCCTGCTAAAGTTGCATTGTAAATCCAGAATGTTGTTAGAATATTCCAAAGCAAAAATGAAGAATAATAATATCTCCATCCATTTTTAATATTCAAATCTGCAATTATTTTCTCAAGTTGAAGAAGTGGAATAAAAGCAATCAGCATTAACAGCCCTGTGTGTGGAACAAGGTATGGTAATGAAAGCAAAATCGCAGAAATAGATGATAATAACCAGAGATGAAGAGGTCGATTATGCTCCATATTATTAATATTTGACAAGCAAAGATACAATAATCTAAATATGGATTACCGGCTATGAAAGAAATTGACTAATTTTGCCACTCATTATTGAGTATAATTATTTATGATAACCACATTTCTCAAAGGATTTATTGTCGGCATGGGAGCATCCATACCTCTTGGTCCAATGGGAATTGTCTGTGTTCAGAAAACACTCAGCAAAGGGCGACATGCAGGTATGATTGCAGGTCTTGGATCTTCTGTTACAGACACCATTTTTGCCGCAATTGCAATTTTAGGCCTTGCATATATCAAATCTATGATTGTCAAATACGAAGATTATCTGCTACTCTTTGGAGGAATAATTGTAGGATTAATTGGAATGAAAATTTTTCTAACAAATCCTATTAAGCAGATCAGATATCCCATGACCGGTAAAAAGCACCTTACGGATTTTTTTTCGTCCATGGCTATGACACTCTCAAATCCAGGTTCTTTATTTTTAATTCTTGGACTTTTTGCATTTGTAGGTGTAAACACTGATGGAATAGCAAATGAACATGTCATATCATCAACTTTAATTGGTGTTTTTCTGGGAACTGCTACCTGGTGGTTTATATTAAGTGCAACAGTGAGCATTTTTCGAAAAAAATTCCGTCTTAGGCAGCTTGTAATGATTAACAGAATCTCGGGAATTATAATTTTCATTCTGGGGCTTGTATCTCTCTTTGAAGGAGCATGGAGGTTAATTGTTTCTTATTTTCACTTGAATAATTTTTTGTAATTTTGCAGAACTTTTCGGGGATGTTTTGGTTTTGACAGCAAATCGAATCGGAAAGTAAGCACGCCGAGAGTCGTGATGCCATCTCGTTAATCACGGGTCACAAGCCTTAAATGGCGAAAACAACTTTGCACTCGCTGCGTAATTAAGCATAGCTTTTTACGCTCAATCACCGCCGGCCAGGTCCGGCCGTGACGAGTATCCCGCCTGATTTTGTGCCGACTATATCAGGCAATGGGGTATCATTAAAGCCGGCTGCGGACATTTACTCCTCTAAGATGTCTTAAGATTAAGAGGATAAGCCTTGGGTAGCCTGTCTGTTGGCAGCCCCAGGATGAAAATCAACAACAGACTAAGCGTGTAGAAAGCTTTTGGATGGTTTGTCTGGACGGCGGTTCGAGTCCGCCCATCTCCACAAGCTGTTAATTGTACAATGATTATGAAATAATTATTGTAATTGATCGCTTAATTAAAATTTATAATTAATCCAAAATGAAGAAATTAACATTACTTTCATGCCTGATGTTCTTGTTTGCAGGAACCTCAGTTGCAATTGCCCAAAACGAAGAACATTCCGCAGAAATTTCAACTTCTGTTCCCGAACTCGCTAATTTCCACAAAATTATCTTCCCAATGTGGCATAAGGCATATCCTGCAAAAGATACCGCAGCTTTAAGAAGCTTTATTCCTGAAATTAAGGATAATATGGCGAAAATTAATGCCGCCAAATTACCAGGCATATTAAGAGAAAAAGAGGGACTTTGGAAAAGTGAACTTGCCAAATTCAATACAGTAGCTGAAGATTATTATAAGGCTTGTGAATCTAAAGATATGAATGCCATGCTAAAGGCTGCTGAAAAGTTTCATTCAGCCTATGAGGGGATGAACAGAGTTATTAAGCCGTTTGTAAAGGAGATGGATACCTATCACAAAACTCTGTATGTTATTTACCACAAGATGCTTCCTGAAAATCAATTTAATGAGATTGCTTCCGTTATGGACCAGCTGATTGCCGAAGCAGATGCAATAACAAAATTTCCTCAGGACCAACTTGCTAAACGTCTAAAGGATAATACCCCAAAGTATTATGCCATCTCAAAGGAACTCTATGATGCTACTGTCAACGTCAAAAAAGTACTTGCAGAAAAAAATAATGACAAAAGTAAGGCAGCTATTGAACAAATGCATAAAACTTATCAAAAGCTTGAATCTGTTTTTGAATAATTGACAAGCATTTAATTATAATTTTAATTCTAATTTAAAAATCTGACTTAAAAGATAATTTAAGTCAGATTTTTTTGTGTTAGCTAATCTGTCACAGTGACATTAGCTTCCTTTTGCAAAATTCATTTTCTTCTCCAAACCCTTGCTCCGCCACACTTTTACTATGCTTACTGACTTTTATTGAGCATATTATGAGCATTTTGCTTGCAAACTTCAGAAAAATTTACTTATATTGTTCTTCGTTATTAGATTGAAAACAAGGAACTAAGTCTTGCCAACTTAAAGCCGTTTTGATTTTAATCTAATGAATATTATTACCCACCAAAGTAACGACACCATTAATTAAAATTGCAAAACGGCATAGCGAATATAGAGATTTCATTTCACATGACATTACTTGTGATCGTATTTTAATTTCAAAAATTTATTCATTCCTTTTTGTCAATCTTTTTATGATGAAACAAAATCCAATTCGCTTTATTAAGTGGGTAATGATTGTCGTTCTGGCTTGTCCAACATCTTGCGAAAAGGCAGATATTTCAACACAAGACCTCAATAACAACGATGATTTAACCAGACAGATTAAATCGACTCTTATCAGCAAATACCAAGGACACATCTTTACTCCAGACCTCTCAGATTACAATTATAATGTAACAACGAAGGCCAGCTCCCATGAACAGTTTACCACTTCTGATCTGCTATGGAACAAAGCACTCTACTATTCAAGAGATAGCATCAATTATGTTGCCGTAGAAATTGTAAAACACAACAAAACAGCCATCTTTTCGTTGTATAGACAAAAACCGTTGTCTTGTTTTAAAAGACCCGTCAAAACATTCCTTTTTTATAAGTCTGATGATAGAACCGGAAATGCCGACATGAGGGTGGTTACAATGATAAATCTTAATGGCTGCCCCACAAATCCCGGAGTATTCAACCCTATTGACCTCTCTTCTTTTATAGGATTCATAATCCATTCAGATATTGATGGACGATTTATTTCAATAAAACTTTATGATGGCAATAAGTTTTATAGTGTACAACTGGCAAAACCTTCAGAAAATAACCATAAAATATTGTATAAGCTTTTCATGTTTTCAAATGTTGAAACGAAAAGTGAAACCTCCAACGAAGAAGAAAATGGGTTGGAAATACAACTCGACGAACTATACTGTATAGCAGATAAAAACGAAAATAAACCGCCTCAGGATAATGAAGAGGCAGAATGGTATGACCTAGATGGGGGTGGCCATGATCATATCGAAGACATGGGAGGAGAAGGTGGCGGTGGCGGCTCAGGAGACAAACAAGGATAAACATCAACTCTTACTGTTACTTTGAATGCAAGTAATGGAGGACATACTTCAGGATCCGGCAATTACCAATGGGGAGAAACAGTATCTATTGAAGCAATACCTAACCTTGGATGTAGGTTCATTCAATGGACAGGAGACCTTAGCAACTACGGAAATAATCATGCTTTCAGCATACAGCTATTTTTCGACATTACAGCTATGGCTGTATTTCAAAAAAACCAACCATGTAGAGATGCAACTACAGCTGATCCACTGATGAATATGGCCCTCCAGGGAACTCCAGGAAACCCCGTCAACGGAGGAAGGTTTACTGCTCTTAGGGTAAGAAAAAATAAATATGGTGAACTTGAAACATATCAGCATCAAGGATTGGACCTGAGAGTGGAACAGGATACTCCTTCTTTTTCGATTTTGGAAGGGGTGATAATTGGTATTCAAAATATCTTTGACCCTAATGTGCCGTGGGATGAATATAAAGAAGTATACGGATATTTAGGACCTGATACATATTCCGCAGGCAACATGGTTATAGTGCGGTCCTATGTTAATGGGAAAACAATTGACATAGTTTACATGCACTTGGACAACATCAATAGCAACTTGTCTGTTGGAAGTACCATAGAACTGGGGACAGTTATCGGAGTGGGTGGTAGCACCGGGGCGGCAAAAAGCCCCTCAAGCGGAGGACCTCACCTGCATCTGTATGTCTATGAAAATGGAGTGAAAAAGAACGTCGAAAACTATATTTATACTAAATTCGACTCAAATGCCAATATCACCAGAACTTGTAACCATTAATCTTAATACAATATGAAAAAAATATTATTTATTATCACTGCATTATTTGTATCAGTAACTCTGTTTGCTCAGCATAATTCAATTAAAGTAAATGGAATGGAAATTTCATATTGCTTTTCAGAAGCACAAATAATCGACAGCCTCGGGACTCCTACAACTATAATTGCAAACGACCCTAATTTTGAGGGGTGGGTTGAGTATCGCTACATCGATAGTTCCACCGGACTATTTAACGACTTCCTGTTTATTGACGGCTCTTTACAAAGCGTGGCAATAAGAGGAAAAGACTTCAAATTAAACAATTTCCTGGAAGTTGGAATGGATGCATCAGCTGTAACACAAATGGGAGGAGTTATATTTG
>JAHDPK010000007.1:0-30946 GCA_018434395.1 Bacteroidales bacterium
ATAACCACGCATTTATTATTCGATAAGTGCTCTCTTTTGTTTTGTCAGAATTATTAATATTAGTTTAAAACACTGAAAAATACCCTGTTTATGGGTAATAAATTATAAAATATTTACGTATGAAAAAAATATGTACAGTAACGACTGTATTGCTTGTTATAACTCTTTCTCTTTCTGCCCAGGAGAAAAATTTTATTGATCAAAATTATATTGAGATCACAGCAAGTGCAGAAAAAGAGGTTTCTCCCAATGAGATTTACATCAGTATTACAATCGACGAAAAAGACAATAAAAACAACTCTCTTGAGAAACAGGAGCGTGATATGTTTTCAAGGTTAAAGGCACTAGGAATTGACCTTGAAAAAGACATGCAGGTAAAAGACATGGAAACTCAGTTACAGGAATATTTTTTGAAAAAAAATTCAGTAGTTACCTCTAAATCCTATCAACTAAAAATAAGTAGCACTGACCTTCTATTCAAAGTATTCAAAGAACTTGAAAAGATGTCCATTCCAAACGTTAATATTATCAGAACAGATGTATCAGATAAGGAATCAATCAAAAACGATGTCATGATCATGGCAGTAAATAAAGCGAAACAGAGAGCTGAATTGCTGGCAAACTCAGTGGGAAGAAAACTTGGAAAAGCAATATACATCCAACACAGTGAAGGATATATGAGAGGCAATGTCGTTAGAAATTTGGCAGCCGGAACAAAAATGATGGATATCAATGAAGAAGAAATATACTCTGGGCCCAACCTCTCGTTTAGCAAAATTAGCTTTAATCAGACTGTATATGTTAAATTCTCACTGGAATAAAAACTTAAATTATCCCTTTCCTTATCATTAATGCCAAACAAAAAAAGAAATAGAAGATCTTTAAAATGGATAGGATTATTGATAACCGTTATCATAATTATCATGGTTCTGCTTTCAATGCTAGCAACTCCAATAAAAGAACCAAAAGCAGACAATGTAATATATCCAAAAAATAGACCTTTTATTTCTATAAATCACCTTCTTACAAATGACAAATCCGAACTGCCCGAGACTAAAAAACTGGACAGTTATATTAAGCAATTCATGCGTCAATGGGGCATAAAAGGAGCCTCCGTGGCAATAATGAAAGATGAAAAGCTTATTTATGCCAAAGGTTATGGATGGGCTGATGAAGAAGATTCGGTCAGAACAGAAGTTAAGCATATTTTTAGAATAGCATCTGTGTCAAAATTATTGACAGCTACTGCTATTATGAAACTTGTCGAAAATAGAATGCTTGCTCTCGATCAAAAGCCATTCGCCAAAGGAGGAATATTGGATATATCTGCATTCCAAAACATCAAAGACAAAAGGGTAAGAGATATCACAATAGAACAACTTCTGAGACATAGAGCCGGTTTTTCACGAAGGAGAGGAGATCCGATGTTTATTCCAAATACTATACGTAAAAAAATGAACCTCGACTCTGCACCCACAACTGACGACATAATAAGATATGTTCTTGGAAGTACCCTTGATTATCAGCCCGACAGTGGTACAAAATATTCCAATTTTGGATATCTGTTACTCTCAAGAATTATTGAGCAAGTAACCGGAATGCCTTATGAATCATATGTCAAAAATATAATACTCTCGCCCATGGGCATTCATGACATGCATATAGCCCGTAATTTCCATGACCAGAAATTCCCAAATGAAGTTAGATATTACGAGCCTCCCGATGAACTTCCAATCGAGTCCTTTGACGGGAGTGGTATGCTTTGTCCCAAGTGTTATGGTGGCAACGATGTTGCCGGACTTCTTGGAGCAGGAGGCTGGGTCGCCTCACCAACTGAGTTGATATATTTTATAGCTCACATTGATGGACGTCCTCATATCCCTGATATTCTCTCAGAAGAGAGCATTACAATAATGACGACTGCCGATGATAATTATCTACCGATCGGTTGGGCCAAAGTTCGTTCAAATGGCGACCTTATAAGAACAGGTACACTCTCAGGAATGAGCGCTATGGTTAAATGCCAGAGAGACGGTCTTACCTGGGTGTTTCTTGCTAACACAAGTTCCTGGAAGGGCGCTCGCTTTCCGAAAATAGTTGAAGGGATGTTCAACAAAGCATTCTCAATAGTGGACAACCTCCCTGAAAGAGACTTGCTGGAAATCACTTCTGAGGAACAGGCTGAAACAGATCTCCCATCAGAAGATGAAGTGTAATTTCAGAAATTTTTGCCTGATAGATTGCGTCGAGCATTCGGTTTGATGCATCGAGATATGAAAGTTGAATGTCTCTAAATTCAATGCCCGAAAGACTACCCAACCTGTATTTCTCCATAGCAGCTTCCAGATTCAAAAAGGCTGCTTCCTTATTTTCACTTTCAAAATCAACCATTCTGATATTATTCGTGTAAAGATTATAAACAGAGCGCAATTGACTCTCAAGATCCTGTTTTGTTTTTTCAAAACTAAGTCTGGTATTCTCTTGCATAATTTTTGCGTTTTTTATCTTTCTGTTCACTTCCAAACCATCAAAAATAGGCACTGACAGGTTAAAGCCGAAGTTATATCCATTATATCTGTCATACTTCGAAGGAAAATAATCGTTATCATAAAGATTATAGTTGTAACCGGTAGAAAAATCCAAAGTAGGGTATCTTGAAGATTTCGCAATTTTAAGTTCGAGACCAGCAACTCTCTCACCAACTCTGGCTGCAAGAATTGAAGTATTGTTCTGAAATCCTGCCACCAAGATGTTTTCAAGGCTCATAATCGGTTCTGGAACAATTGTATCTTTTATGATATACGAAGAGTTAAGATCTACATTCATCAATCTAAATAATTCAATATAAGCATTTTTAAGATTCTGCCTCTGAAGTAATAACTGAGAAGAGTCGCTGTTCAAATTAATTTTAGCCTGCATGTATTCAAGCCCTGAATCTTTGCCTATCTTATATCTCGTTAAAGCCTGACTATACCTTGTGTTGGATATTCCTACCAATTCATCAAGAAGTTTTACCTGATTCTGCAAACTAATAATCTTATAATATTGTGAAGAAATATCCATAACAAGATTCTCCACAACTGACCTGAATGAGAATTCTCCCTGTTGAAGCAATTCCCGCTGCTTCTCTCTTTCTGCAAACATATAAAAACCGTCAAAGAGTCGCCAGTTTAAATTTGCACTGCTCAATATTGTTGTAGTCTTTGAAATATCCTTGCCTACTTCTCCCTGGGCATTGTATGATCTCTCATGCAACTCAGAGGTTGACTGCTTTGAGCCTAAAGTTACAGTAGGAAGAAAAGGAGCAAGAGAAATATTATTTTTAGAAATTGACAATTCATTAGAAGATATTGTCACAGAATAATTGTCTTTCAAGGCAATTGCTATACAATCCTGAAGTTTTACATTTTCCTGCCCTCTTGTGCTTATATGCAAAAGAGATAAAATTGCAGACATTAATAGAATTATAACACTTTTATTCATTTTCATTTCTTAAAGCGAGATCTTTTGATGAAGAAATATAAGAATACATGACAGGAATAATATAGAGTGTAAAAAAGGTGGCAAAAATTAACCCTCCGGCTACAGATACGCCCATAGCTATGCGGCTTTCTGCTCCAGAACCTGTTGCAAACACCATAGGCATAATACCCAAAATGGTTGACAGACTGGTCATGAGAATTGGTCTGAAACGAGCAGCAGCTGACTCAAGAACAGCCTTTCGCTTCTCTATACCTGCAGCTCGCCTCTGATTCGCAAATTCCACAATAAGAATTCCATTCTTAGATACAAGCCCAATCAACATTATAAGGCCTATCTCGCTAAATATATTCATAGTCTGTGAAGCAGCTTTCAAGCATAACAGAGCTCCCACTATAGCAAGTGGAACTGTTAACATAATGACAAGAGGATCTCTAAAACTCTCAAATTGTGCTGCCAAAACAAGATAAATCAAAATAAGAGCAAGAAGAAATGCAAATAGAAGGCTGGAAGTACTTTCAACAAAATCCTTGGACTGTCCGGAAAGAGTTGTGGAAAAATTATTAGGATCAAGTACTTTTTTGGAGATTCTGTCCATCTCCTCAATCCCTTGTCCAAGAGTATAACCTTTTGCAAGAGATGCCGATACAGTTGCAGAGACAAAACGATTATATCTGTATAGCTGAGGAGGCATACTACTCTCCTCCATTGTAACAAGGTTATCAAGAGCTATCAAGTTACCTGTATCATTTCTCACAAATATATTAGCCATGTCAAGAGGCTTATTTCTATCATCCTGGTTTATTTCACTCAATATTTGATACTGTTTCCCGTTCCTGATAAAATAGCCAATTCTCTGCTCACTCATAGTAAGTTGAATAGTCTGAGCAATATTTTGAATTGAAACCCCCATAAGGGAAGTTTTATCCCTGTCTATGGAAAGAGAAAGCTCAGGTTTAGTAAACTTCATGTTGACATCAGAATTTGAGAACACATTACTATGTGAAACCTCTGTCATAAATTCAGGCAAGATCTCTTTCAATAAATCAAGATCTCTTGCCTGAATAACATATTGAACAGGCATACCGCCTCTTCTGCTGCCAAAACTCTGCTGTTGGGTAACAAAACTTTTTGCCCCGGTCATCATAGCCACTTTAGGCGCAAGCTCATCTGCAATATCCTGTTGTGTCCTTTTTCTCTTATCCGGGGGCACAAGAGAAAGTTGAAAACTTGCACGGTTATTACCTCCCCTGCCGACATTCTGCATCGCGTTTTCCAATTCAGGAACTGAAACACGTATCATATCCCACATTTCGTCTGAATACTGCAGCATATAATCAAAAGTTGCTCCTTCCTGGGCAGTACAGGAAATTGATATCATTGACCTGTCCTCAAGTGGAGCCATTTCTGAAGGAATAGAAGTCCAAAGCCAAACAATCAAACCAACTGTAATCACCAAAAAAACAGGAGCTACCCACCTTCTTCGCATGACGAAATTTAGAGAATTTCTGTAGGCATTATTCAACCAGACAAAAAAAGGTTCAGTCTTCTTATAAAAGCCACCCTCGTAAACACCGGACTTTATCATCTTCGAAGTAATCATTGGAGTAAAAGATAGCGCAACAAAGCAGGAAATCAATACTGAGCCTGCAATGACTACTGCAAATTCTCTAAAAAGCCTGCCTGTTACTCCCTGAAGAAATATAATAGGGAAGAAAACAAACACAAGAGTAACTGTTGTTGTAATAATTGCAACAAATATCTCTTTACATCCCTCCAAGCTTGCCTTTTTTGGTGGGATGCCTCTTTCTATCTTTGTATAAATATTCTCCATCACCACGATGGCATCATCAACTACAAGACCAATTGAGAGCACAACTGCCAAAAGAGTCAAAATATTTATGGAAAATCCAACGAGATACATTATAAAAAAGACACCTATCAATGAAATTGGAATCGCCAAAATAGGAATAAGCGTTGTTCTCCAATTTCTCAAAAAAAGAAAAATGATCAGCACCACTAAAATAAAAGCTTGTAAGATAGTTGTCTTGACTTCCTTTATTGAATCTCTTATGAAAATTGTATTATCAAACCCAACTCCAACTTCTATGTCATCCGGCAAGGACTTCTTCAATTCTTCTACAGCCTTTTTGGCATCATCGACAATATTGATATAGTTTGCACCTGGCTGCGGTATCAGCACACAGGAAACCATAGGCACTCCATTTCTCTTTTGGATGGAGCGTCTATTCTCAGCATCAACCTCTGCAACACCAACATCGGAAAAACGGACAATTCTACCACCATTTTTTGAGATAATCAGATTGTTAAAATCTTCAATAGTTCTTAATCGTCCCTGTGTCCTGACAGTAAGCTCCATAGTCGATCCTGTAATTGTGCCGGATGGCAGTTCCACATTCTCATTGTTAACTGCATTCCTAACATCAAGCGGAGTTACCTTATATGCTGCAAGCAACAGCGGATCCATTCTCAACCGGACAGAATATCTCTTAGAACCCCAAACATCCACATTGCTGACTCCACTAATAGTTTGTAATCTCTCTTTAAAATTGACTTCTGCATACTCGCTGAGATCTATTATATCTCTTTGGCCACTTTGCAAAGTAACTGAGAAAATCGGTTGTGCATCAGCATCTGATTTTGCCACAACAGGCGCATCAATGTCTCTCGGCAATCTCCGCATCGCACCTGATACCTTATCTCTCACGTCATTTGCAGCTGTCTCCAGATCTACATCAAGATTAAATTCAATATTGATAGAGCTCTGACCGTCACGACTTGTACTGGAAATTGACCTTATCCCGGGAATTCCGTTAACTGCAGCCTCAAGAGGCTCAGTTATCTGAGTTTCAATTACATCCGAATTAGCCCCGGGAAAAGAACATCTTACAGAAATAACAGGGTTATCTACGCTTGGATAATCACGAATACCAAGGGTAACATAGCCAATTACTCCAAAAATAACAATAATGATACTCATTACTATTGTAAGCACTGGCCTGTTGATTGAAGTTGAAGAGAGACTCATTCAGACTTGAGATTTGTGGGAGTTACAGACATACCTTCTCTGAGCTGCATGAGCCCTGTAGTTATGACTGTGTCACCCTTTTCTACACCAGAAATAACTTCCATCATATCGACAGTTCTCAAACCGGTTTGAATCTGGGTCATAGAGGCTTTCCCGTCTTTTAATATCCACACTGAATGACCCTTCACTCCTGATACAATTGCCTGATTAGGAACGTATACACTTGGAATCTTTTTTTGAGATACAACACTTACTTTTGCATACATGCCGGGCTTTAGAAGACCCTTGCTGTTATCAAAATTTGCACGCAAAGTCATAGTATGAGTTTGGACATCAACTTCAGGATCAATTGCATAAATCAAAGCAGAGAAAGTGTTTCCCATACCTTCAATAGTGAAGGTAACACTATTACCGATCAATTGGTTTCTGACATATTTTTCAGGAATTGAGAACTCAAGTATCAAATGTACTACATCTACAATAGTAGCAACTTTTGATCCCTGAACAAGAAGAGCTCCCAAACTTATATTCCGGAATCCTATCACTCCATCAAAAGGGGCTCTGATCTTCATCTTTTCTATCTTTATTTCAAGCTGCTCTATATCCTGTTTCAACACATTGAATTCTGTCGAAGCCTGATCGTACTCTTCACGACTTACAGCTTCTTTGCTTAACAAAATTTTCTGCCTTTCAAGTTTTTGAGAAAGAAGTTCATATTGATACTGTGCCCTCAGCAGTTGAGCTTGAAGCTCATCATCATTAAGTTTAACAAGTATCTCACCTTTTTTGACAAACTCGCCCTCTTTGAAGTTTATGCTTACAACTCTTCCGGCCAGTTCACTTGCCATCTCTACCCTTTCCCTTGCTACTAAAGTTCCCGGAAGAGTAAGTCCATCTTCAATTAGGTGCAAATCGGCGATATGAACAGAAACAGGTAGAGATTTTTCACCTTCTCCCCGACTCTTTACTCTATTAACCTCACTATTGCCTTGATGATCGGAACCATCTCCCATTTTGACACTTGAAAATGTCGATTTGTATATAACAACAACTATAACAAATACTACAGGAATGGATAAATATAAAATAAACTTACCTCTTTTTTTCATCAAATTTTAGATCAACTTGTTTTCTTTGACTTAAAAAAGAAGTAAAAGTTTAATGATAGAACTGAATCAAAACCTTTAGTTATTTAGCATGTGAACCATCACACCAAGGTTTGTTGTTTGATTTTCCACATCTGCATATGTAACAGCTGTTTTTTTTCTCCTCTTTGCCGTCAGGATGTACAATTACCACTTCTCCCTCAACTTTGAGAGGCCCGTTCTGTATTAAGGTAAGTTTTACTTCGGAGTTCATTGTCTGATAAATTTAATTGTTATTAGCTCTATATCTGATATCTTTGTAAACAATTAATTCAAAAATATGTTCAAAAAGCTTCATGTTAATGAACTTGGAAGATTGTCAATAGAGGAGTTCAAACAATCCCCAAAAATCCCGGTTGTCATAGTTTTAGATGATATCAGAAGCCGACATAATATTGGAGCCGCATTCAGAACCGCCGATGCTTTTGCAGTTGAATCCATAGTCCTCTGCGGTATTTGTGCCACACCACCAAATAATGAAATTCACAAATCAGCCTTGGGTGCAGAAGAGACTGTTACATGGAAGTATGAATCAGATATCTTAAATGCAATTACAAATCTTAAAGCAAAAGGATATACAATTATATGTGCAGAACAAACAGAAAATTCCACACAACTCCAGAATTTAACAATAGAGCGTGACAAAAAATATGCCGTTGTATTTGGGAATGAAGTAAAGGGAGTCCGTCAAGAGGTATTGGATATATGTGATGTGGCTGTTGAGATACCTCAATTTGGTACAAAACATTCTCTAAACGTTTCAGTAAGTATCGGTATTATACTTTGGGAAATGATCAGTCAGGGATTCATTAAATCATTATTCTGAAATCTCAATATTTCATATATTGAGTCAATTGCGTGAGCAGCAGGTCCATCAGGATTCAGATATTTTGCTCTGTTCAGAGCATTGATTGCCTCGCCCCACCTCTGTTCTCTTCTAAATAATCCTCCAAGCATATACCATGCAGAATCATTATCCGGTTCTCTATCAAGTAATTTCAATAACTCCTCATGAGCTTTCTGAATAGATCCATCCCTTAGCATCTGTTCAATTTCAAGCAGGCTTTTCTCCTTCTTCATAATTTATTGTTATTAAACCAATCCTGAAAATCCCATAAACGCCAAAGCGAGTATTCCGGCTGTAATCAAAGCTATTGGAGTACCTTTTAATACTTTCGGCACATTGTTCAATTCGAGCTGTTCCCTCAATCCTGCAAATAGAATAAGAGCAAATCCATATCCGATAGCACTCGCAGTAGCATATACCACCGATTCAGCAAGATTCAGCATATGTGGTTCTCCGCCAAATGAAAATTCCTTAGCAACTACAATTATTGCAAGGCCTAATACACAACAATTTGTAGTAATTAAAGGCAAAAATATTCCCAAAGCTTTAAACAATGACGGACTAATCTTCTTAAGAATTATTTCGACCATCTGAACGAGAGCTGCAATAACAAGAATAAAAGCGACTGTCTGCATAAATTCAATCCCAAGAGGGACCAGCACATAATATTGTAAAAGATAAGTTACAAGTGTTGAAAGGGCTATTACAAATACTACAGCTCCGGACATCCCCATGGCAGTACTGAGTTTGTTAGATACACCCAGGAAAGGACAAATTCCAAGAAATTGAGTCAACACAATATTGTTGACAAAAACGGCAGATATAATAATTATAATGTATTCCATAACTTTTATTTGCCAGATGTTTTTGATTTATAAATATTGAATAATACCATCAGGTAACCCAGAACAATAAATGCACCCGGAGCCAAAATGAAAGCAAGCATTCCATCGCCGCCTATAAACTTGAACCCAAATAGTGATCCACTTCCAAGAAGTTCCCGCACTATCCCGATTACAGTAAGTGACAATGCGAATCCCAAACCAATACCTATGCCGTCAAGCATTGAATCCACAACACTGTTTTTGGAAGCAAATGCTTCAGCTCTACCAAGAACAATACAGTTAACCACGATCAGTGGTATAAATATTCCCAGAGTCTCATAAAGAGCAGGAGTATAGGCCTGCATTAGCAGTTGAAGTACAGTTACTACGGCTGCAATAAGCACAATATAAACAGGGATTCTTACCTTGTCGGGCACCTGTTTTGCCACAAGTGAAATAAGAACATTAGAAAAGACTAGCACAAAAGTAGTTGCAATACCCATACCGAGACCATTCATTGCTGAAGTAGTAGTAGCAAGAGTAGGACACATACCCAGAACCAATACAAAAATCGGGTTGTCCTTAACAAAACCCTTAGTTATAAGACCCCACTTACTCATTTGTTACCTCCTTTTTTGGCTGATCGGCCATACATAGTTTAAATACCTCATAAGAAGATACCAAGGCATCACAAAATGCTCTTGATGAAATTGTCGAAGCAGTAATAGCATCAACATCACCTCCGTCTTTCTTGACAGAGAGTTTAAATTCAGAAGGATTCTTGCCAATAAACTGAAGACTGAAATTGCTTTTTCCCTCAACCATTTTTTCACCTAAACCAGGTGTCTCTGAATGACTTAGGACAACAGTATTAACAATTGTGCTGTCAGTCCTGTAACCAACCATGAGAGTTATTCTTCCACCAAAGCCGGCATTAGAAAATGTCTCTATGGCATAACCGACAATTTTACCTTCCTTTTTTGCGGGGTAAACTTTATAACTATCCCCATTAAATTCCTTAATAAAAAATTCGCCGTTAGGATTATTGTCAAAAGAAGGCACTACCTTGGCAATAGATTCGTTGATTTTAGACATCCTGGCGGCTTCTATAGGTTCTTTTGTAAGCACATATGCTCCGCCCAACAGTGAAGATGATATGAGACAAATCAAAGAAAGCACTACCACCATATTTTTTAATGTAGATTCCTTAGCCATTTTTCACCTCCTTTCCAAAATAGGCCGGTTTCATAAATCTATTGATTAAAGGAACAAAAGCATTCATTATTAATATTGCAAATGAAACCCCTTCAGGATATGACCCGAAATATCTTATTAAAACCGTAATAATACCAATACCAATACCATAAACTACCATCCCTTTTTTGCTCATTGGAGAGGTCACATAATCGGTAGCCATAAAAAACGAACCTAAAAGCAACCCTCCTGTAAGTAAATTAAATATTGGATCAGTATACTGTTGAGGATTGATTAGCCAGAATATTCCTGTAAAAATAAAGACAGTAAAAATAATTGATAAAGGAATATGAATACTCACCACTTTTCTATACAGCAGATATGCAAATCCTGCAATTAGAGCCAGGGCAGATACTTCTCCAACAGAACCTCCTATTCTTGCAAATAACATTTGAGCATAAGAGAAATTATTTGCTTTAAAAATCTGATCAAGAGTCAATCCCTGAGCAAGCCCTTCCTTAATTATAGATAAAGCGGTAGCTCCTGAAGTGGCATCTACTCCTCCTCTAAACCATGAAACAGGAATTGTCCAGTCTGTCATAAGGACAGGAAAGGAAATCAGTAAAAAGACACGTCCAACCAGAGCAGGGTTAAAAAGATTTTGTCCAAGCCCGCCAAAAGTCTGTTTTGCAACTCCAATAGCAACTATAGAACCAATGAAAATCAGCCACCATGGCGAATTAGGAGGAAGATTTAAAGCTAAAAGTAATCCCGTAACTACTGCAGAATAGTCACCAATTGTCACATTACACTTAATAATATATTTCTGAATAACATATTCAACTCCCACACAAGTTATTATCCCAACTAAAGCAAGTTTAATAGCTGAAAAACCGAAAAAATAGATGGAAACCAGCAAAGAGGGTATCAAAGCTATCACCACATCCCTCATCAAAATCTTTGTTGACTGATTACCATGAATATGCGGAGCGGGAGAAACGAGTAATTTTTTCATTAGTTAGTGATTTTATTATCCAAACCTTATTTTCAGTTTTTGGGTCTACTTCTCATAATCTTAAGTACCTTGTTCTTTGCGAGCCTGATGACATCAAGCAAAGGTATATGAGCAGGACAGGTATACATGCAGCAGCCGCATTCAATACAGTCCTGCACCATATTCTCTTCTAGTTCATCCATTCTGCTTGCGAGTGCAAGTTTGTTCAGAAAAAAGGGCTGCAAACCCATAGGACAGGCAGCAACACATTTCGCACATCTTATACAGTTGTTTTCAGGTTTTCTCTTTGTCTCTTCTTCTGTAAGAAAAAGCAAGCCAGATGTGCTTTTAACTGTAGCTGCATTTAAACATGAAACTGCTTTCCCCATCATTGGTCCGCCGCTGATAAGTTTTGCTGCTTCTTTCGGAAAACCTCCAGTTGCATGTATTACTGTATCAAATGTTGTCCCTACCCTGATTCTGTAGTTTTTTTGTTCCGTAACACATTTTCCGGTAAAAGTTACAATGGAATCGATTAAAGGTTTCCCCTTCTGTACGGCTTCATAAACTGCAAAAGCGGTTCCAACATTCTGAACTACAACTCCTACATCTATCGGCAAGCCCATAGAAGGTACTCTTCTGCCCGTAATTGCATCAATTAGTTGTTTCTCACCTCCCTGGGGATATCTCTTCTTTAATGAAACAATTTTAATATCAGGATAAAACTTGTCTGCTACTGCCTCCATACTTCTAATGGCTTCGAGTTTATTATCTTCAATCCCCACATAGGCTTGTTTCACATTAAGAGCCTTCATCATTATCCTTGCACCTATAAGTATCTCCTCAGGATTTTCAAGCATGATTCTATAATCAGAGGTCAGATAAGGTTCACATTCAGATCCGTTTATCAACAACATGTCAGCAACTTTACCTGGAGGCGGAGTTAATTTAATATGAGTTGGGAAAGCCGCACCTCCCATTCCAACAATTCCACAATCTGCTATTCTTTTAATTATCTCCTCTTTGCTAAGCTTTATATCCCGGATTATCTCCTTACTTCTGTCAATGGTCTCCATCCACTCATCACCTTCCACATCAATCACTACGTGTTGAACAAGATTGCCGGCCAAATCTGGCAACATCTCAATAGATCTTACTGTACCTGATGCAGAAGAGTGTATATTGGCGGATATAAATCCACTCGATTTTGCAATTAACTGCCCTACCTTAACCTTATCACCTTTAACCACAACAGGCTCAGCTGGAGCCCCAAGGTGTTGGGACATGGAAATAAAAGTTGTTTTAACTGGTGCAAAATCCTCAATTGCAGCATCCTTAGATATTTTATTATCATCAGGATGAATCCCTCCAATAGAAAATGTTTTACTCATATATACTTGTAACTTACTGTTCGACTAACTGTGACTCTTCTTCTTTCTTAGTAACTCTCACAGGAAAATTAACTTCGAGAATTGAGTTGGTAGGACACTCCTGTACGCACTTGCGACAAAGCTTACATTTGTTATAATCAATATATGCAAGATTAGATGAAATTGTTATTGCGTCAAATGCACATACCTTCTGACATTTCGTGCATCCTATACATGCTACTGTGCATGCTTTTTTAGCTATTCCCCCCTTATCCTTATTAACACACGACACAAATATTCTTCTGTTTTTTATTCCTCTGGATCTCAACTCGATAATCATTTTTGGACAAGCCTTGACACATGCACCACAACCTGTACATTTTGATTCGTCAACTTCTGGTAATCCGGTTTCAACATTAACTTTTATAGCATCAAACTGACATGCCTGCTCACAATCTCCAAGTCCAAGACATCCGTATCTGCATGCGGTATCCCCTGCATACAAAGAAGACATTACTGCACATGAAGGATATCCATCATAAAAATTGATTTTTGGTCTGTTGTCATAACTTCCGTTACATCTTACAACTGCTATTTGAGGATTTTTTTCTGCCACTTCCATACCCAGATAGCCTGCAATTTGTTTCATCACATCATTTCCGCCCACGGGACAAAAATGATTGTCAAGATTAGAAGCTCTGACACATGATTCAGCGAAAGCCCTGCATCCGGCATAACCACAACCGCCACAATTCGCACCAGGTAAAATTGCCTGCACTTCGTCAATTCTCGGATCCTCCTCTACCTTAAACTTCTGAGCAACAAAATAGAGAATCAGAGCCAACAGAAGCCCAAGAATTGTTAACGACAAAATCGTAAATAATACTGTATTCATTATTCATCCAGTTTCTCAATCGTAAATACAAATTCCTTTTTAAAATTATCCCTTAAAAGGTAAATTGTCAAAAAATATAAGGCTAAAGCACAAATAATAGACAAACCTATAAGTATTTCTGAAATTTTAAAAGTTGACAAAAATAACAATAAAATCAAAAGAATAATCAAAGGAATAATATAAGATATCCAAAGTGCCTTCAAACCCAAACTTTGTTTCATCACAACCTTAACCTTTTCTCCATTTTTATAAAGTTCGAACCCATTGGCTGGAACCTGAATCACACTATTTTGAGAATTGGCGGCTGAACACATCCCTTTTGCGCCACAGGAAGAACAAGCTGATTGGCGAGTTATTTCAACAGAAACAAAATTATGGTTAATATCAATAACCACACCTTCGTGCTCAATTCTGTCAGATTTACTCATTTTACTCTGCTTTTTAATGGATATTTCAAGTTTGCATACTCAGCAAGTCTTGCTGAAATATATCCAACCTGTATAGAGGTTTCTATAATAAGGGGCACTCTGTTTTCATCAGCTGAAACCCAGATGGAAATAACTTCATTCCCCTTAAATGCGTGTCCGGCCACAGGTTTAGCCTCAATCTTAAGCGTATTAAAAGTACCCAAGCCGGAAACTTTTTTTACTTCAGATCCTGCATATGAATATTTTACATAATTAATTTTGCCGTCAATTGCGAAACTTACTGTAAAGGCAACACCAACAGGTTTGGATGAGATGTTTTCATTTCTTATAGAATAAACAAGTGAAAGAAGATCATATGTTTTAGTCGAAACTTTATGTAGTGTATCTCTTACAGGATTATCTCTCTTTTTATACAAAGCCCTTATATTATTATCTTTAAGAAAATATATGTAATTTTTCATGCGATATTTTCCTTCAAGTACATCCCTGTAAAAATAAAAAGGAGTAATATCTTCAGGATAAAATCTTGATTCATAGTAATCCCTTACCTTAAAAAAAACATCATAAAATTTAAAACTTTTACCATTTGCTTTGGCAATATAATATGGTTTTATTGTATCGCTTTTCTGCTCAATCGTAAAAACCACGTCTCCGACTTCAGTGTTAAATGGTCCCCACTGGTATTTGACCAAATAATGAAGCATCTCACCGGGAGCAAAGGCAAGTTGATTTTCTCTCTGAGCAAATACAAAATCTAAATTTAAAACAACAATAGCTAAAAGTAGAAAAGATCTCTTCATTTTAAAAATTAATATCAAAATCGGAATTAGATATAAATTCTTCCTTATTCATCTTGGAAGAAAATGTTTCAATTCGCTCATTGGAAAACATCTCAGTATCGAGCTTCACATCATTGGTATCAACAAATTTTACCTCTGAATGCCTAAACCTCATTTGAACATCTCTTACTTCTCCATTTCTATGTTTAGCAATAATAATATCAGTAAGTCCTATTAGCTCCGGATTCTCTTCTGCTGAAGAATAATAATCAGGACGATGAATAAACATAACAATATCCGCATCCTGCTCAATAGCACCTGATTCGCGAAGATCGCTCAGTTGTGGCCTTTTTGTACCACCTCTGGTCTCTACTGCACGACTCAACTGCGAAAGTGCTATAATCGGAATATTCAACTCCTTAGCTATAGCCTTGAGTGAGCGAGATATTGCCGATACTTCCTGCTCTCGCATGCCTTTAAATTCAGGAGGTCCTGTCATCAACTGAAGGTAGTCGATAACAATCATCTTAACACCGGCATTTGAAACCAGCCTCCTTGCCTTGGAACGAAATTCATAAATTGAGAGAGAAGGCGTGTCATCGATATAAAGAGGTGCTTTTACCAGTTTATTAAGTTTTGCATTAAGCTGTTCCCATTCATAATCTTCAAGTCTCTTCCCTCCCTTGATTTTATCGGGCTCCAGTCCTGTTTCACTAATCATTAATCTTTTGGCAAGTAAGAGAGAAGACATCTCAAGAGAGAAAAATGCTACCGGCACATTGTGATCAACAGCCATATTCCTTGCCATAGTAAGCACAAAAGCTGTTTTTCCCATTGATGGACGTGCTGCAATAATTATCAAGTCAGAAGGTTGCCAGCCAAGAGTAACTCTGTCGATAGATGTATAACCAGACGGTATTCCACTTAAACCATTTGCTTTTATCTGATTGTTCTGCAACTCTTCAATCGCTTCCGAAATAACATATTGTATCGACTGAGTATCTTTTTTCATGTTTCTGTCGGAGAGAGTAAAAATCTTCTGCTGAGTTGAGTCAAGCAGATCGTCAACAGGAATAGTATCATCAAAAGAATCTCTCTGAATCTGATAGGAAATTGAGATTAACTCCCTCTGAATATACTTCTGGAGCAAGATTTTAGAATGATAGTCGATATGAGCTGCAGCTCCTATTTTCATGCTGAGCTGAGTAAGGTAAACAGTTCCGCCAACTATATCAAGATCACCAGTTTTATTAAGTTCTTCTGAAACAGTAAAAATATCTACGGGAGCATGTCTTGTAGCAAGAGAGATTATTGCAGAAAATATCTTTCTGTTACTCTCCTTATAAAAACACTCAGGCACAAGAGTATCTACGACGTCCGCAACAGCCTCCGGTTCAAGCATAAGAGCCCCAAGAACGGCTTCTTCAATATCTACAGCCTGAGGTGGTTTCTTCCCCATTTCAATGCTGATAAGATCTACCTCCTTGTCAGGATTTTCCTTTTTTTTATAAGTTTTAGCCATTAACTACCTCCCTTTTTCAGAAAAGATCTTGTCCAATACTTTAAGAATCTTCTCCACAGCGTAATCAATTTCTGCATCATTGATACACAGTGGAGGAGCTATTCTGAATGCTGAGTCTGTCGAAAGGAACCAGTCACTCATTACACCTTCTTTCAATAACAATCTTACAGCAAGTTCTCCCAATCCTGATTCTCCAAGCTCAACTGCAATTAACAATCCTGCTGCCCTAATCTCTTTGATTAAAGGATGATCCCTGAGATATTTCACAAAACGCTGTGACTTACCTTCCACCTCGTCAACCCATGGTTCTTTGAGCAATACCTTAAGAGATGCAAGTGCTGCAGCACAGGAGACAGGATGACCTCCGAAAGTTGTAATATGACCTAATGCTGGTGAAAATTGCCAACTTTCCATTAAATCTCCGGAAGCAATAAATGCCCCTAATGGCATACCCCCACCTAAAGCTTTAGCCAAAGTAATGATATCAGGAATAACCCCGTACTTTTGAAATGCAAAAAGCTTTCCACAACGGCCAAAACCTGTCTGCACCTCATCAAAGATCAGTAAAGCTCCCACCTCATTACAGCGTTGTCGCAGAGCTTCAAGATAACCCTCAACAGGTAAGATTACACCGGCTTCGCCTTGAACAGGTTCAATAATTACAGCTGCAGATTTTTCCGTTATCTTTCTTAAATCATCAAAATTATTGAAATTAATATGACTAATCCCGGGTAAAAGTGGTCTAAAAGCTCTCTTAAGTTCTTCATCACTCATAAGGCTCATAACACCCTGTGTGCTACCGTGGTAACAATTATAACAGCTTACAATCTCACGCCTTCCTGTAACTCTTTTGGCCAATTTGACAGCCGCTTCGTTCGCTTCACTTCCTGAGTTGACATAATAGACGCTATTCAGATTTTCAGGCAAACAAGATGTGAGCAAAGTCGCATGCTCAACTTGTGGAGCCTGTATCAATTCACCATATACCATCAAATGCATGTAAAGTTCAATCTGAGCCTTAACTGCATCAATAACCTCCTTGTTGGCATGTCCCACATTCGAGACTGATACACCGGAGATAAGATCAATTATTTTTCCCCCATCAGGTCCATAAAGAAAAACTCCTTCGGCTTTTTCGATTTCAAGACCAAAAGGGTAAGGGGAAGTCTGCGCTATATGCCTGAAAAAAAGCTCCCTGAGAATATAGGGTACTGAAGACATTTACTCTTTTTCAAAGTCAGCACTAACAAGGATTCTGCCACAGTATTCACAAACAATTATTTTTTTGCTTGAAGCGATATCCATCTGCCTTTGAGGGGGTATCTTGTTAAAACATCCAGCACAAGCATCTCTCCTGACTGTAACAACCGCAAGGCCATTTCTCGCATTACATCGAACCTTTTGATAAGCAGCAAGCATCCTTGCATCTATCTGGGAAGCAATTTCTTCAGATTTCTTTATCAACTCCTTTTCTTCTTTGGCAGTCTCGGTAATAATGGATTCAAGTTCCTTTTTCTTATTCTCAAGATCTATGGTCCTCTCCTTGATAGCTTCCTGAGCAGCGGCAATAGCCTCTTTCTTTTCGGCTAGCAACAAAGTCTTCTCTTTAATAATCTTCTCTGCATGCTGCACTTCAAGCCCCTGATATTCTATCTCTTTCGACAGAGAATCATACTCACGGTTATTCTTAACATTATTCTGCTGACTGGTATATTTTTCTATGAGATTCTTTGAATTCTCAAGATCCATTTTCTTCTGAGCAATTAATTTCTCAAACTCCTTGTACTCTGTCTGCAAATTTTCCAGCCTTGTCTTCAATCCCTGAATATCATCCTCAAGATCCTGAACCTCCAGTGGCAATTCTCCTCTAAGAAGATGAATCTTATCTATCTTACTGTCTGTCTGCTGCAAATTGTATAGAAGACGCAACTTTGTCTCCATACTCAGGTCACCTTCATTGGCGGTTTTCTGCAAAGAGATGAATGTTCCCCCATCCAGAGGGGTTTCAATATTGGATTTTGATTTAGCTGTTGCCATAATTTCTTAATAGTAGTATATGGGATTAATATTACTCGATGCAATATGAATTGCAAATGTAGCCATTTTTTTTAAAAGTTCGTTCTTTATCACTTCAAGTACACAAGACTCACTCTCAAAATGACCGATATCCATCAAAGCAAAGCCGGGCTCTGTAAAAAAAAGATGGTATGAAAGATCGGCAGTTATAAAAACATCTGCCCCGGATTTTTTTGCAGCCTCTATTAATGATGCTCCGCTTCCACCACAAAGTGCAACTCTTGACACAAGCTTGTCAAGAGGTCTGGAAGATTTAACACATTCTGTTCCGAATACTCTTTTGACTCTCAGAATTAGCTCATTAAAAGATACGGGTTCTATAAAATTACCCACAATTCCAAGTCCTGTATCACCCCCAGGATACGGATCAAGAAATGACAGGTTTGACAAACCAAGCTTACTTGCCATCTCGCCACTCACTCCTGCAATTACCTTATCTAAATTAGTATGAAGTGAATATATTACAATGTCATTTTTAATTGCCCTGCCAATTATTCTTTCAGTAAAAGTGGCTTGAGTAATCTGCTTAATACCTCTAAAAATCAAAGGGTGATGAGTAACTATCATTTCTGCCCCCAATTTAACAGCCTCGTCCAAAACCTCCTCTGTACAGTCAAGAGCAAGCAGTAAAGAAGTGACTTCCCTTTCCGCATTGCCGATACAAAGTCCTGAATTATCCCACTCCTCCTGGATATCTAAAGGAGCCAAAGATTCAAGAATTTCTATTATCCGGCTTGCCTTTGTCATAACGATTCTGCTATTTCCAATAAAATAGTTTTAATGTTATTCAATGATGCTATCACATCAACGCGTCTATCTACGCCTGTCTTATTGTCTTTCATTCTTTTCGCAGCTCCCTCAAGGGTCATGCCTCTCTCTTTCACAAGATAATGAATGATCTTGAAATTGGAAAGATCCTCAGCAGTAAAGAGTCTGTTGCCTTTTT
The DNA here is from genome assembly GCA_018434395.1 of Bacteroidales bacterium. Lineage (GTDB taxonomy): Bacteria > Bacteroidota > Bacteroidia > Bacteroidales > UBA932 > Bact-08. The sequence continues at coordinate 19,550 of JAHDPK010000007.1, forward strand.
TGTTTCTTGCGGGTTTTATATATTCAGGAAATTTTTGAGCCCAGAATCTTACAAGTGAAGTGTTTTCACCAAGAATCTCGGCAACTTCACCTATGGTGTAAAAAAGTTTATCGACCTTAAATTCTTTGTACGGCATGATGATTATTATGTTTTCAATTATTAATCGAGAGACTGGCCACTGCTCATGGCAATAATTTTCATCTCTCTGTACTGTTCTGGAGATAAGTCAGCAAAAAAGTAGTCAACCGGATCCATGACTTCACCATTTAAAATAACCTCATAATGCAAATGTGGAGCAAAAGAAAGGCCGCTGTTGCCTACTCTTGCTATAATTGCACCCTGCTTTACAGGCTGCCCCTTTCGTACAAGAATATCTCCAAGATGTGCATATTTGGTAACGTATCCATTAGAGTGAGAGATAACGAGCACATTTCCACTCCCCTTGTCTCCAGTCTTTGTAATCTCTGAAACAACTCCATCTGCAGTAGCATGTATTTGAGCACCTAATGATGCAATGAGATCAAGTCCAGTATGGTCAACAGCCGTTTTGAAAAATGGATGTATTCTTTTACCGATACCTGCTCCTGTTTGAGATATCTCAATTCCCTTTATGGGCAGTATTGACGGAATTGATTTAACATCTGGATTATTCTTGATTAAGACACTGATTGCTTCTATCTTTTTATTTTGATCCACCAGCATGCTCTCCACAAGTTTAACCTTTGAGGCGATCATGAGCACCAACTGGTCATCGGAAGATGAGTCCAACTGAGCATAAAGAACAGACCGATTATTAACAGGAAAGATTTCTGGAGGTTCTGACTTGAATATACTCTGATAAATCTCTCTGTCTCTATTTTCAAGATTTTGAATAACATTATCCAAAACCTCCATTTTCTTGACTGCTTCTCTATATTGCTGAGCCTTAAGTTCATTTTCCTTTATAAGTCTCTCTTCAGCGGGAGTGTTAACAAAAAAGGCAATTATTATATAATAGAAAATTGCAAGTAAAACAGTTAATAAGAGATAACGCACCACTACGCGAATCTTGCCAGTGACGCCCAATTTATCTTCAACAAATTTTAGCTGTTCCTTATTGAATCTATACTTACTCATAACAAGCCTGCCAACTAACCTTTTGGAGTCACCATGGCAAGGAACTCTTCTGGCTTAATATCTCTGTTATAGTAATTTAAAGGATTTACGGGACGCCCTTGATATATAACTTCGTAATGAACATGAGGTCCCTTTGATCTGCCTGTGTTGCCCATCAACGCTATCTGCTCCCCCCTTCTTACCTGTTTACCCATAACTACAAGACTTGCCTTTAAATGTGCATATCTTGTCTTATATCCAAATCCATGATCAATAATAATAAAATTGCCATAACCGAAAAAGTCATAGCCAATCTCAACTACCTTGCCATTTCCGGTAGAATAAATAGGTTCTCCAACCTGCCCTGAAAGATCTACTCCTGTATGCATTCTGTACTGGCCAGTAAAAGGATCAGGTCTGTAACCAAAACCACTTGAAAAACGAATCCGGTGACTGGAAATATTAACAGGAGGTATAGCTGGCACACTTAAGGCCAGTTTATCGGCATTTTTAGCCTGTTCGATAACCTCATCAAAAGACTTTGACTGCACGAAAGCCTTCTTATAAAGTATATCAAGATTTTCGGCAGTTCTCTCAAGCAAACCAGAATTGTCAAAATTTTTGAGATAAGAATATCTGTCAACTCCTCCAAAACCTGCATTTCTAACTTCCTGAGGTATCTCTTCCATACCAAAAACAGGCCTGTAAATATTATTGTCCCTCATTTGTAAAGATATCAGTGAATTGTTTGCCTCTTGAAAGCGCTTATTCATGAGATCCAGCCTGTTTGAAAGCTCCTCAGATTTACTCAACAAGATCATCATCTTGGGAGTTTCAAAACCAAAATACTTTGTATAGAGCATATAACAACCCGTACTTGTAAGAAGACTCGCCAAAAACATGAGAAAACCCTTTGAAAACTTAACGCGCATAGGAATCTTGTGCAACTCGTAAGCTAAAGTCTCTGGATTAAATTTATATCTACGTTTTTTTGGCATGGCATAAAGAAAATGGGGCTAATTTTGCGCAAATTTAAAAAAAATTAAATAAAAACCTATTTTTGTGGTTCATTTAGATTATATTATTAATAGTGATTATGACATCAAACGAAATCAGAGATAAATTTTTAAACTTTTTTGCGAGCAAGGATCACACCATATTACCATCAGCTCCCATGATTGTCAAAGATGACCCAACTCTCATGTTCACAAATGCAGGTATGAACCAATTCAAAGACTGGTTTCTAGGTAATACCCCAGCAAAATATAAAAGAGTTGCTGACTCTCAAAAATGTCTAAGAGTCAGTGGCAAGCACAATGATCTTGAGGAAGTTGGCCACGACAGCTATCATCACACCATGTTTGAAATGCTAGGAAATTGGAGTTTCGGAGACTATTTCAAAAAAGAAGCAATTGAGTGGGCGTGGGAATTATTGACTGAAATATATAAAATCGACAAAGAGCGTCTTTACGTTACAGTTTTTGAAGGAAGTAAAGAAGACAACATTTCTCCAGACGAAGAAGCAAAAACACAATGGCTTAAGTTTTTACCTGGAGATAGAGTCCTGTTTGGTAACAAAAAAGATAATTTCTGGGAAATGGGTGATACCGGACCATGTGGTCCTTGCAGCGAGATTCATATCGATATACGCAGTACTGAAGATAGAAAAAAAATAAGCGGCGCATCCCTTGTAAATAAGGGGGATCCACATGTTATTGAAATCTGGAATCTTGTATTTATTCAGTATAACAGAAAAGCTAATGGAGAATTAGTCCAATTACCTCAGAAACACGTTGATACAGGAATGGGACTTGAGCGACTCTGCATGATAATTCAAGGAAAACAAAGCAACTATGACACCGATCTGTTCACTAATATGATTGCCTCCATATCTCGTCTAAGTGGCAAAAGCTATAATGAATCAGAACAAATATCAGTAGCAATGAGAGTCATTGCCGATCATATCCGAGCCATAAGTTTTTCAATTGCTGACGGGCAACTTCCGTCCAATGTCAAGGCAGGATATGTTATCCGGCGTATCCTGCGAAGAGCTGTACGCTATGCTTATACATTTCTTGGTATAGATCAGCCATTCTTGTGTAAACTCGTACCTACTCTTGTAACTAATCTCGGTGAAGCTTATCCTGAGCTGATCAAACAACAATCCCTTATTGAGAAAGTTATCAAAGAGGAAGAAGAGGCTTTCCTCAGAACATTGGACAAAGGTATTAAACTGATGGAGACATTAATAGAAAAAAATAAAACAACCAAAGTCATTCCTGGAAAAGAGGCATTTACTCTTTATGACACCTATGGTTTCCCCATTGACCTGAGTGAATTAATTGCAAAAGAACATGGCTACACAATCGACCTTAGTACCTTTGAAAAAGAGCTCTCCAAACAAAAAGAGAGAAGTCGTAATGCGACCTCCACAGAAGAAAGTGACTGGATAGAACTTCGTCCTTTTAATGGGGTCGAATTTGTGGGTTACGACAAAGTTGAAGAGCAAATAAGCATTGTTAAGTACCGTAAAATCAAGGCAAAAATTAAAGAATACTATCAACTTGTTTTTGACAAAACTCCCTTTTATGCCGAAAGCGGAGGGCAGGTTGGAGACACAGGTTATATTGAATCTGCTGATGGAATACAGTATTCTATAACTAATACCGTTAAAGAAAACAATCTTATAGTACATATTGCGGACACACTTCCTGCTAGGACTGACTTACCATTTACAGCAAAAGTTGATCTTAAAAAACGATTTTCCACTGCAAATAACCATACTGCTACACATTTGTTGCACAGGGCATTGAGAGAGTTACTTGGAAATCATATTGAACAAAAGGGGTCACTCGTCAATTTCAATTATTTCAGATTTGACTTTTCTCACTATGAAAAGATCAGTGATGAAATGATCCGAAAAATAGAAAACCGCGTTAACGAACTGATAAGAGAGAACTCCCCAAGAGAAGAGTTCAGAGAGGTTCCTATTGAAGAGGCACGTAAAATAGGAGCCATGGCACTTTTTGGAGAGAAATACGGGGACAGGGTTAGGGTGATTCGTTTTGGCAATTCTATTGAACTGTGTGGTGGAACACATACTTTGGCAACAGGTAATATTGGGTATTTCAAAATTCTTTCGGAATCAGCGATTGCTGCAGGTGTAAGACGAATCGAAGCTGTTACAGGAGAATACGCAGAGAGAGTTGTCGAGGAATTTGAAGATACACTAAAATCTATACGGAGCATACTCAACAATAATCCAAGTCTTGTGACAGCTATTCAGAAACTTGTAAGCGAAAACGAGATGTTGCATAAAACTATTGAAGAGGAATTAAAAGAGAAAGTAAAAAAATTGAAAGAGTCACTAATCGAAAAAGCAAGAGAGATCAATGGAATGAAAATTGTAACCATGTCCGGTGCTTATCCTGCTGAGGTTGTTAAAAAGATTGCTTCGATGATACATAATGAGATGAACAATACCGTATTTATTGCCGGTTGTGAATCAGAAGGGAAAGCTACACTGACTCTGATGTATACTGACGATCTGACAACCAAAGGATATAACGCAGCTAAAGACATACGGGAAGCGGCACCATTGATTAGTGGAGGAGGAGGAGGACAGAATTTCCTTGCAAGCGCAGGTGGCAAAAACATTACAGGTCTTGCTGCTGCAATTGTTAAACTAACAGAGCTGGCTACACAACAGAGGTGAAAAAAATAGATCAATTTATTCTCAAGTCATTTTTAGGACCGTTCATTTTAACCTTCCTCATTGTCACTTTTGCCCTTTTGCTGCAGTTCCTCTGGTTGTACATCGATGAACTTGTAGGAAAGGGACTCGGGTTTGGTGTTATTGCAGAATTTCTTGGATGGGGAGCAGCTACCCTCATACCCCTTGCACTTCCTCTTGCAACCCTGTTTGCATCAATTATGACTATGGGAGGATTTGGAGAAAACAGTGAACTTCTTGCATTGAAAGCGGCAGGAATCTCTCTTCAAAGGATCCTCGCTCCTCTTATTGTGCTCTCATTCATAATAAGTATCGGCGCTTTTTTTGCTTCAAACAACCTTATACCTGTTGCCTATAATAAAATATACGCACTAAGGGATGATATCGGAAAAACAAAGGAAGAGATACGAATTCCTACAGGTATGTTTTATGACGGTATAGACGGATATGTTATTCGAATCAATCAAAGAGACAAGAAAACCGGTAACATTTATGGAGTTATGGTGTATGACCATACTTCTCAAACAGGCAACAATCTCACCGTTGCAGATTCAGGTTCTATAAAGCTCACAGCTGACAAGGCAAACCTAATATTTACACTCTATAGTGGATATTCCTATCAAGAACCTTTTCACTTTAGAGGAGACACTTCTTATACAATGCAGAAAATTGGCTTCGACAAACAGGATCTTATTATTTCTCTCAAGGACTATGCTTTCAAAAGGTCTGATGCCAGCAGATTCAGTAAAGAAATTATGTCGCAAAATATCAAACAATTATCTTACTTGAAGGATTCTCTCGACTCTGCTTATACAATTATTAAGGGTAGGCAACTTCAGGATCTTATTATGGCTGGAGGATTTTCAGTTCCCACACAACTTGATCTTTCGAAGACAAAAAAGTTTAAAGGGGAGTTTAATGCCGATTCATTGCTTAAATTTAAAAATCTCTATGATGAGCAAATAGTTCTTGAAGGAGCTCTCTCAGCCTCGTTAGAAGCAACTACTATTCTCGACAACTATCAGTTCGATGAATACAGATACTCACACCCTCTTAGAAAAGTACAAGTTGAAAGATTTAGAAAATTCACCCTCTCATTTGCCTGTTTTATATTTTTCTTTATTGGGGCACCGCTTGGAGCAATTATACGCAAAGGGGGTTTAGGCACTCCTGTTGTAATATCTATGTTCTTTTTCATAATATATTGGGTCATAGATATAAGTGGCAAAAAGCTTGCAAACGATGGGGTTATCTCTCCGGCAATTGGCACTTTTATCTCCACCTTTGTATTACTACCAATGGGAGCTTATCTAACTTGGAAATCGACACAGGACTCCTCTCTGTTCAACGCAGAGATATACAAAAACCTCTTTAAAAGGATTATAAGACTCAACTTCAAAAAAGAGAACTATGGAGAAACGTGATGTCAGAATTATATTTATGGGAACTCCAACTTTTGCAGTTACCCAACTCAAAGCTCTACTTGAAGAAAATTATAATGTAGTGGCAGTAGTCACAGCCCCCGATAAACCGGCCGGTAGGGGCATGCAACTTGTTTCAAGTGAAGTTAAGAAATTTGCAATTAGCAGGTCTATCCCCGTACTTCAGCCAACATCACTGAAGAATGAGTCTTTTCTTGCAGAACTCTCTTCATATAAAGCAGATCTATTTGTCGTTGTTGCCTTCAGAATGTTGCCTAAAGAAGTATGGGCAATGCCAAGATTAGGGACATTCAATCTTCATGCATCATTACTTCCAGATTATAGGGGAGCTGCTCCTATTAACCATGTTATCATCAACGGTGAAACTGTTACTGGTGTTACAACATTCATGCTTGATGAAAAGATTGATAATGGAGCTATTTTGCATCGTCAGGAATGTTCCATCTCACCTGAGGACAATTTTGGCACTCTTCACGACAAGTTGCTGCATATTGGCAAAGAGTTGATAATCAAAAGTATTGAAGAGATAATAAGTGGCACAATAAAACCAGTCCCCCAATCATTGATTGTCAAAGATATCGCAACTCTTCATACTGCTCCCAAGATTACAAAAGAAATGTGCAAAATAGACTGGAATATGGCACCCGAGAAAATTCACAATCTTGTGAGAGGACTCAGCCCTTATCCCGGTGCCTATTCTACGCTTTCCGGCAAAGGCAAAGAGATACCTGTCAAAATTTTCAAAACAGAGTTTGTAAATGAGAATCACAGACTGCCTATGGGGAAAATTCTTACTGATAAAAAAGAAGAGTTTAAAGTTGCCTGCAAAGAAGGATTTATTAAAATAATGGAACTTCAGGTTGCAGGAAAAAGGAAAATGTCTGTAAAGGATTTTTTAGCTGGTTTTAGAGACCTGAATCTATATATGTTTATCCAATGAAAACTTTTGTAATTCTGGCCGATGGTGAATTCCCAAAACGTCAACAATTGTTGGAAATACTTGTGAGTTCCTCCGGAATTATCTGCTGCGATGGAGCAGCTGCTGCACTTGTCGAGAAAGGTTATACTCCAATTGCAATTGTAGGAGACATGGATAGCCTTGATAAAAATTTTCAGGAAAAATATCGAGGAATAATATATCACAATCCGGATCAGGAGACCAATGATCTTACAAAAGCATTTATATATACACTTTCACTGTCTCCTGACCAGATATTTATACTTGGTGCCACAGGTCTAAGGGAAGATCATACCATTGGTAATGTCTCTTTACTTGCACTTTACAGTGATATGACAGATGTTCCTGTAAGAATTTTAACTGACTATGGAATTTTCACATGTATTGAAGGTGACACTGTTATTAAAACAAGTATTGGCACACAAATTTCAATTTTCGCCCTTGACAAAGAGACGAAAATAGTTTCAGAAGGTTTGAAATATCCTTTAAAAGATGTTATATTAGACAGTTGGTGGAAAGGCACACTCAATGAAGCTACTTTAGATAGTGTCAAGTTGAATATTGATAAAGGAAAAGTTATAGTTTTCCAAGCATATTAAGATTTTAACCAATAAACTCATTACTATGAAATTTGGACTTATAAAAAAGGTGACAACGGTAACAATTCTGTCCGGCCTCATTATAACATTAAATCCGGCAGATGCCATATCGCAGACTGTAGATGAATACATTAAGGAAGATTTACACAGGCATGATGAGGTAATTAAAAAAATTGATGACGTTTTATGGTATCAAAAGGTAGGAGACATTGCTTACGTAGACAAGGTAAGACTTACAGGCCCTCCAAGATGGAAACCGAGAACAGAAGGAGACAGATTTGCAGGTAATCCTTTGCAATTTTATGCCTATACTTTCATTCCTAAGAATGTGAAAAAAAATAACAAATACCCACTCATAGTCCTTCCTCATAGCGGAATTCATGCAGACTTTTCTACATATTATGCACATATCGTGAGGGAACTTATCAGCCAGGGTTACATAGTTGTAGCTGCAGAATACAGAGGAAGTACCGGTTATGGAAAAGGTGTATATGAAAACATCGATTATGGTGGATTGGAAAATGAAGACGTACTTGCAAGCAGAGACTACATGACAACAAACTACAGTATTGTGGACAGCAACAGAGTGGCAATTATCGGCTGGAGTCACGGAGGCATGATATCTCTTTTCAATATTCTGAAATATCCGGAGAAATATGTTTGTGCCTTTGCCGGGGTACCTGTAAGTGACCTTAACAGCAGACTAACCTCCCATGGAAAAAGTTATGAAGATTATTTCACTCCAAAATATCATATAGGGAAAAGTCTAAAAGAGGATCCTGAGGAATATAAACGTCGTTCACCATCATCCTATGCAGCTTTGCTTCAAAGACCTTTGCTGATACATACCAACACTATTGACAACGATGTTTATGTTGAAGAAGTTATGTGCATGATCGATTCTCTAAAGGCACATGACAAAAAGTTTGAATACAAGGTTTTCAATGCGGCTGCCGGAGGTCACGGATTTGACAGGATTGACACTAAAGAAGCAACTGATATACGTTTTACAATTTACAAATTTCTCGAACGATATCTTAATCCTCCAAAACCTTTTAAATCTCCTGATGAGATGAGGAAGGCTGCATATCACTTTTAAATTTAAATACTTTTATTCCACCCAAAGAATTGAATCACAAATGCTATGTTTAAATTTATCCGGTGAAATTTGCTGCTTAAAATGGAAATTGAAAAATAAAAAAAGAGGTGTCCAAAACTTTCTGGACACCTCTTTTTAAAAAGATGGCGGCTACCTACTCTCCCACTTGGTTTAGCAGTACCATCGGCGCAAACGGGCTTAACTTCTCTGTTCGGAATGGATAGAGGTGGATCCCCGTCGCTATAGCCACCTTAATCTTGCTTCGCTCTCGCGGTATGTTATGTAAATGAGAGAGAAGAATGAAAAAAACCTTAAAATAGAAAGCGTTCGGGTTATTAGTACTGCTCGGCTTTGACATTACTGCCTTTACACCTGCAGCCTATCAACGTGGTAGTCTCCCACGACCCTCTATGGAAGTCTCATCTCGGGGCTAGCTTCGCGCTTAGATGCTTTCAGCGCTTATCTAAACCGCACATAGCTACCCGGCGATGCAGCTGGCGCCACAACCGGTAAACTAGCGGTGCGTCCAACCCGGTCCTCTCGTACTAAGGTCAGACCCCCTCAAACTTCCTCCGCCCACAACAGATAGGGACCGAACTGTCTCACGACGTTCTGAACCCAGCTCGCGTGCCACTTTAATCGGCGAACAGCCGAACCCTTGGAACCTGCTCCAGCCCCAGGATGTGACGAGCCGACATCGAGGTGCCAAACCGCTCCGTCGATTTGAGCTCTTGGGAGCGATCAGCCTGTTATCCCCGGAGTACCTTTTATCCTTTGAGCGATGGCCCACCCATGCGGAACCACCGGATCACTTTGCCCTACTTTCGTACCTGTTCGACTTGTATGTCTCTCAGTCAAGCGCACTTATGCCAATATGTTCTGCGCACGGTTACCATTCGTGCTGAGTGCACCTTGGGAAGCCTCCGTTACTCTTTTGGAGGCGACCACCCCAGTCAAACTACCCTCCAAGCGGTGTCTCCCTTCCGAAATTAGATTCCAAGTAAGCAAAGGGTGGTATTTCAACGGCGACTCCTTTGATACTGGCGTACCAAATTCACAGTCTCCCACCTATCCTACACATCATTTACCCAAAATCAACGCTAAGATATAGTAAAGGTTCACGGGGTCTTTCCGTCCCGTTGCGGGTAAGCGGCATCTTCACCGCTACTACAATTTCACCGAGGTCATGGCTGAGACAGCGCCCAGATCGTTACACCATTCGTGCAGGTCGGAACTTACCCGACAAGGAATTTCGCTACCTTAGGACCGTTATAGTTACGGCCGCCGTTTACTGGGGCTTCGATTCAATGCTTCGCCTCGCAGCTAACATCCCCTCTTAACCTTCCAGCACCGGGCAGGTGTCAGGCCTTATTCGTCATCTTTCAATTTTGCAAAGCCCTGTGTTTTTGTTAAACAGTCGCCTGGGCCATTTCTCTGCGCCCTATCGCTAGGGGCCCCTTCTCCCGAAGTTACGGGGCTATTTTGCCGAGTTCCTTAGCCATGAATCTCTCGAGCACCTTAGGATTCTCTCCTCTCCCACCTGTGTCGGTTTACGGTACGGGCTGTATATCAATTAGCGCGCCGAAGATTTTCTTGGAAGTCTGTTTACCACATCTATCACTTCATCCGAAAACTCAGTGTACTTTAAACCATCAGCATATTATAGCTCTTAACCTTAATATCTACCTACGGCCTTTAACCAACTATTCCGTCTGTTGGCGTGTGTGTCACTTCTCCGTCTCTCCTTAACTCAATATACAGGTAATGGAATATTAACCATTTGTCCATCAGGCTCGCCTATCGGCTTACCCTTAGGACCCGACTGACCCTGATCCGATTAACGTTGATCAGGAACCCTGGGGGTTTCGGTGTGCGGGGTTCTCGCCCGCATTATCGTTACTTATGCCTACATCTTCTTTTCCATACGCTCCAGACAACCTTACAGTCACCCTTCTGCGCTGTATGGAATGCTCCCCTACCACTGTATCTCTACAGTCCATAGCTTCGGCAGTGTGTTTGATGCCCGCTTATTATCCACGCACGGTCGCTCGACTAGTGAGCTGTTACGCACTCTTTAAATGATTAGCTGCTTCCAAGCTAACATCCTAGCTGTCTATGCTACCATACCTCGTTTTAGCAACTTAACACACGTTTAGGGGCCTTAGCTGTTGGTCCGGGCTGTTTCCCTCTCGCCGCCGGACATTAGCACCCAACGACTCACTCCCAGGTATCATTTACAGGCATTCGGAGTTTGTCAAAATTTGATAGGCGTTGAAGCCCTCGCATCTTATCAGTCGCTCTACCTCCTGTAAACTATTTCCCTGAGGCTGTCCCTAAAGACATTTCGGGGAGTACGAGCTATCTCCCAGTTTGATTAGCCTTTCACCCCTACCTTCAGCTCATCCAAATCCTTTTCAACGGATACTGGTTCGGACCTCCATAGCCTTTTACGACTACTTCATCCTGGCCAA
>JAHDPK010000006.1:0-10004 GCA_018434395.1 Bacteroidales bacterium
GAAGAAATTGTACCAACAGTAGCAATTACTCCTATTGCAACATTTCCATCAAATCTGACCTTATCGAGAGAAGCATTTACACCTGCATCTATCACTCCGATAACTGATACCCCAGGCACGCCTTTTTCCAAAAGATATTGAACATCTTTCAAACCATAAGCTGTCGCTGTGTTACACGCTATCACAATTATCTTGGAATGATTAGGCTCTGTGGTAAGGAAAAGTGCATCCTTCACAACAAGCTCTCTGAAATAGTCCAATTTGTTTGCAGCAGCATAATTGCCATATGGCATATTTGCCTGATCCGCAAGATATCTAAACGACTCATTATTAAATTCATCCATTGATAGAAAGGCTTCAAGAACAGTCAATCCCCCTGTTCCTGAATCAAAAATACCAATCGGGAGCTGTTTCAAATCAGAAGGATAACTACCATAGTCAGCAAAATAGACTGAAGAGGTATCTCTTAAAGCTTTCTCAATAATTGGAATGCTTTGATATGTGTTATTTGCAACTTTCTTAGGAGAACAAGCTACTGCTAAGATAACCGTAAAAAAAAATACTATGTTTCTTTTACTTCTCATATGTGAATTCTCCATATTCAGTAATTATCTTTACTTGAGTCTGTCTTGACTGCTCCACCTTACCAATTACTTTTGCTTCAACTCCAAAGCTCTCTGAAATTTCAATCAGTTTCAAAGCTGTAGCCAGATCAGTGTATATCTCAAGTCTGTGCCCCATATTAAATACTTTGTACATCTCCTTCCAAGGTGTTTTGGATTCACTCTGAATCGCTCTAAAAAGAGGAGGAACAGAAAAAAGATTGTTCTTAACAACGTTGACATTGTCAACAAAATTCAATACTTTAGTCTGAGCCCCTCCTGTACAGTGGACCATACCATGTATTTTATCCCTGTAACTTTCAAGCATTTTTTTGACAACAGGAGCATATGTTCTTGTAGGAGAAAGAAGTAATTTGCCATAAGTAAGGCCTGTTTCGGGTTCAATATCATCTAATCTTTTGGAACCAGTATAAGCCAACTCCTTTGGAATCTGGTTATTATAAGTCTCGGGATATTTTTGTCCAACATAAGAAGAAAAAAGATCATGTCTTGCAGAAGTAAGTCCGTTGCTGCCTATTCCACCATTATACTCCTCTTCATAAACAGCTTTTCCAAATGAGGCAAGCCCCACAATCACGTCTCCGGCTTTAATGTTGGCATTATCAATAACTTCACTTCTTTTCAGTCTTGCACAAACAGTACTGTCAACAATTATTGTCTGCACAAGATCTCCAACATCAGCAGTCTCTCCTCCTGTTAAAATAATATCGATTCCGTAAGATCTCATCTTCTCGGAAAAAATTCTTGAACCCTCTATTATTGCTGCGATTACAGCACCGTTGATGCGATGCTTGTTCCTGCCGATTGTAGAAGAGAGTAAAATATTTTCACAAGCTCCTACACAAATAAGATCATCTGTATTCATAACAATAGCGTCCTGAGCAATTCCGCTCCAAACACTCATATCTCCTGTCTCTCTCCAATAGGCATATGCCAGAGATGATTTAGTACCGGCACCATCAGCATGCATTACAAGACAGTATTCGGGGTCATTACTAAGCTTATCAGCAACAATTTTGCAAAATGCATCAGGAAACAATCCCTTATCATCATCTTTTATTGCATTATGTACCTCCTCCTTAGATGAGGATACACCCCTTTGCGCATACCTTTGAGCCTCTGTACCGTTGTCCATATCTATCTCCAGAAAAGAAGTTCTCTATATTTGGGAAGGGGCCACAATTCATCGTCTATCAGCATTTCAAGCTTGTCGACCACTATCCGTATTTTAGTCATCGTTGGTAAAACATTGTCATAGTATAGTCTTGCCCTTTGAGCCATATCTTCCACTTTGTTAGCAATTTTTCGATCCTCAATAAGCTCCTTGGTATTCTTTCGTAAAGTTTCAATGTATCCGGATATCTTTCGAATTGTCATAAGCTGATTTTCAGACATCTGACGATATTCTTCCTCGTCAAAAAGCTCCTTGATACCTCTGAGATTTTCTATAAGAGTGTTCTGAAATTTGATGGCTGTAGGAATTATGTGATTTTGTGTAAGATCCCCAAGAACCCTTGCTTCAATTTGCAGTTTTTTGACAAATGTCTCATTCATCACCTCATATCTGGCTTCAACCTCACGTCTGGTCAATACTCCAGTCTCTTCAAAAAGCCTGACACTGTTCTCTTCCAGATAAGTGTTAAACGCATTCGGTAAATCCTTAATACCGCGAAGTCCTCTCCTTTCGGCCTCTTGATGCCATTCAGGACTATATCCGTTGCCCTCAAACAATATGTTTCTCGATTCTATAATGAATTGTCTTATAACTTTAAGAAGAGCCTCATCCTTTTCTATACCATCTTTCATGTACACCTCAACAAGAAATTTAAATCTCCTTATCTGCTGAGCTACAGCAGCATTCAAGGGGTAAAGGGCTGCCGCAACATTAACTGAAGAACCTACGGCTCTAAATTCAAATCTATTGCCCGTAAATGCAAAAGGAGAAGTTCTGTTCCTGTCTGTATTGTCAGGCAGAATTTCAGGTATCTTATTAACTATATCCAGCTTGTGATGTAAATCCTCAATCGACTCCTCTCCGTTTGACATTTTTTCAATAGAATCAATAACAGACGAAAGAAGCTTCCCTATAAAAATAGACATTACTGCAGGAGGAGCTTCATCTCCTCCAAGTCTGTAAGAGTTGTTAAGTGATGCCACACCAGCCATCAACAAAGGATGATGTTCATAAACAGCCCTTATTACAGAAACGAAAAACGAGAGAAATTGCAAATTTGTTCTTGGTGTTTTACCAGGGGCCAGAAGATTGACTCCATTGTTTGTAATAAGTGACCAGTTACAGTGTTTCCCTGAACCGTTAATACCTGAAAAAGGTTTCTCGTGAAATATAACTTTAAGTTTGTGTCTCTTGGCTATTTTCCTCATCAGTATCATCATCATGAGATTGTGATCAACTGCGAGGTTAGCCTCTGTAAAATATGGGGCAAATTCAAACTGGTTAGGTGCCACCTCATTATGTCTGGTTTTTAGAACAACCCCCAATTTATATGCCTCAGTCTCAAAATCTTTCATGAAAGCCATAACCCTTGAAGGAATTGCTCCAAAATAATGATCCTCAAGCTGCTGATCTTTTGCAGAGGTATGTCCTAAAAGAGTCCTGTTGCACATCATCAAATCCGGGCGTGCACGGTAAAGAGCCTCATCAACCAGAAAATATTCCTGCTCAATACCAAGCATAACATTAACTCTGGTTGTTCTGTGATCAAAGAGTTTACACAAGTCTGTAGCAGCTCTGTCTAAAGCCTGAAGTGATTTAAGATGAGGAGCTTTATGATCAAGAGCCTCTCCTGTATAAGAAACAAATACAGTTGGAATACATAATGTCTGATCCATTATAAATGCCGGGGAGGTAGGATCCCATGCTGTATAACCTCTCGCCTCGAATGTGTTTCTCAGACCCCCATGAGGAAAACTGGATGCATCCGGCTCCTGCTGAACCAAAGCATCTCCCCGGAAATTCTCAAAAACTCCACCATTCTTCGAAGGATCGACAAAAGCCTCGTGCTTCTCTGCCGTTGCATCTGTCAAAGGGTGAAACCAATGTGTATAGTGAGTAGCTCCATTTTCAACAGCCCATGACTTCATGCCTGACGCTATTTGATTGGCAATACTTCTGTCTATTTTTGTTCCTTCGCTTATGGCCTGCTGAACAGCTTCAAAAGCCTCTGCAGAAAGGTAACGTCTCATCTTTTCGACATCAAAAACCTTCTCTGCGAAGAACTCCGAAACCGGTCTGTTTTCCACATAAAACCGCTCAGCCTTATGGCTGGCAAATTCATCTAGAGCTCGTTTTCTGAAACTACTCATTAAGCAATAGTAAAAGTTTATTATAATTAATTACAGCGTCAAATGTAGCTATTTTTCGTTAAGCATTTATTAAAATTATTATTTTTGCTTCAATAATAAACCTTTTATCATGAAAAAACCATCCTTATTTCTACTGATATTCTTGATATTGGCTACATCTTTCAATTTGTCAGCCAAGAACAGAATTGTCCAAAAATGTGTAAATCAGATGAAAAAAGACACTTTGTTTAGCAACTCCGTTGTTGGAATAATGGTAATGGACAGCAAGGGGAAGTGTGTTGCATCATGGAATCCTGATTCTCCTCTGCTTACTGCATCAACTATGAAGACTATCTCAACAGGACTCGCATTACAGCTTCTCGGGCCTGACTATCGATTTAAAACCAGAATCGGATATTCCGGACAAATCGAGAATGGCGTTCTAAACGGAGATCTTTATATTGTTGGAGGAGGAGATCCGACGCTTGGTTCAAAAGACACTGTAGCAATTCCTGTAGATACAGTCTTCTCCCAATGGTATAAATTTATCAGGGCTGCAGGCATTGTTAAAATAAACGGATCAATAGTGGGTGACGATCGTTTTTTTGAAGAAGAAGCTTTGCCTGACACATGGTCATGGAGTAACATTGGGGCATCATATGGAAGCGCAGCGTCCGGTCTCTCATTCTGCGAAAACATACAATATTTTACTTTCATCCCTGGAGAAAAAACTGGCGAACCAGTTGTAATGAAAGATGTATATCCATCCATTCCGGGTATGGAATACCGGAACATGCTTAAAACAGGCATTTCCGGTAGTGGAGACAGAAGTTCTTATTATGTATCAGATCTTGCAAAAGTCGGAGTTTTCAAAGGCACTCTTGGAGCTGGTAAAGAAAGTTACACCGTTGATTGTTCAAGTAAATTTCCGGCTCTTATGTGTGCAGAGGAGTTTCGACTTTTCCTTATTGATAAAGGAATTGAAAGCAATCCTGATGTCAAAGATGTAAGGTCTTTTGATGCAACAGATCAGGATCAATTAAACATTATAGGAGAGACTCTTTCTCCAAGACTGATATCCATAGTTAATGTCACCAATAGAATAAGCAATAACTTTTATGCAGAAACTTTTTTCAAAATGATAGGCAAACAGTTGACCGGCAACGGTTCTTATGATTCTTCAGTAGTGGCAGCGAAAAGAGAACTTGCCAAAATGGGGTTATCTCTCAAAGGTTATACTCAAGTTGATGGAAGTGGCTTATCCAGACAAAATTATGTTTCTCCAAGATTTTTCTGCAAATATTTCGCAAGAATGAAAGAAATGAATAACTTTGCTGAATTCATCGGTTCTTTTCCACAACCTGGCGGTCCAGGAACCTTGAAAAGTGTACTGAAAGATGCAGATAGCGTTACCAAATCAAAGATTCATGCTAAAAGCGGATCCCTCTCAAATGTCAAGTGTTACGCAGGTTATGTTGAAAAGAGAGATGGTGAATATGATTATTTTGCAATATTGACAAACAACTACCAAGCAAGAACTTCCGAGATACAGGCTGGGGTTGAGAGATTCCTCGGAGCGCTTGTTGATATTAAAGAGACAAGTAAAAAGTAAAAACATTATAATATAAAAACGACAAATAATGCTTACATTATCTAAAAAGTCTGAAATCATGCCGGCTTCTCCTATCAGAAAACTGGTACCTTACGCCAATGAAGCCAAAAAAAGAGGAATTAAAGTTTATCACCTTAACATCGGACAACCTGATATTGAGTCGCCAAGAGAGGCTCTCGATGCTGTAAAAAACAACACTCTTAAATTAGTTGAGTATCCTGACTCAAAGGGTAACGAATCCTACAGAAAAGGTCTAGTAAAGTACTATGAGAGCATAAACATCCATGTAACCGAAAACGATATCAATATCACTACAGGCGGAAGTGAAGCTCTTCAAATTGCACTTGCAGTTACCTGCAATCCTGATGATGAAGTTATAGTAATGGAACCGTTCTACACAAACTACAACTCCTTTGCTCTTCAGAACAACGTAGTTCTTAAGCCTATCACCACCAGTATTAAAGATGGATTCGCTATTCCCGATCCTTCTGAGTTTGAGAAGAGAATTACTCCTAAAACAAAAGGTATTATTATCTGCAATCCAGGTAATCCTACCGGGACACTCTATTCAAAGGAGTCCATTCTAAAAATAGGTGAAATTGCTAAAAAACATGAACTGTTTATATTTTCTGATGAAGTTTACAGAGAATTCTGCTATACAGATCAGCCTCATTTCTCAGCCATGCATATCCCTGGCCTTGAAGAAAATGTAATTCTTATTGACTCAGTGTCCAAGAGATACAGCCTTTGTGGAGTTCGTATTGGTGCAATAGTTTCAAAAAACAAGGCAGTTATGAATGCTGTTCTCCGCTTTGCCCAGGCACGTCTCTGTTCTCCTGCCTATGGACAGATTGCTGCCGAAGGAGCTCTTGCTACTCCTAAGTCTTATTTCGAAGCTGTACGTGCAGAATACATCAAAAGGAGAGACTTCCTGATTGAAGCATTAAACAAGATGGAAGGTGTATATTCTCCTATGCCTATGGGAGCTTTTTACACAATTGCAAGCCTTCCAATTGACGATAGTGACAAGTTTGCACAATGGTTATTGGAAGATTTTCAATACGAAGGCCAAACTGTGATGGTTGCCCCTGCTGCAGGTTTTTACGCAACTAAAGGCAAGGGAACTAATGAAGTACGCATTGCCTATGTTTTAAAAATTGACGATCTCAAAGCTGCGATGAAATGTCTTGAAATTGCTCTAAAACAGTATCCTGGAAGGACAACTAAATAAAACAGGCAATTCTGCCCAAAATCAAAAAAATAGTCACAAGAAAGAAATACAGTCTTTGTTTGTGACTATTTTCATTTTTCCCTGTTGATTCAACTATTAAAACAGAAGAAGGAAAAGAAAATATTTGCATGATTCTGCCACTTGAATCAGGATACAGAATAATAATTCCTGACAAAAAAAACATAAGTATGATCAATCTGACAAAAGAGGCACTTTGAATAATTTTGAACCTGTTAATCCTGTTAAAAATGTCACGCAATGATAATATCAGCAATAATAACAGAAATATTGTAAAAAAAAGATGTGATACACTCCTGATATCTGGCTTCGCTATGTTTCCAATTTTAAGATGATATAGATACTCCTCTGCAAAAATATGAGCATCATTAAAAAATATAAATCTTAAAGAAAAAATAATACCTACTGGAATAAGAAAAGCCAATAAGATCAGCACTAATCTTCTCATTGAGATACCGGTTTCTTTAATCGAGAAAAAAAATACCAGAGGTATAATATATATCATAAGAGGCTCAAAAAGTGAGGCGATTGTGGCAAGAAAAACAGCCAGGAAGGAGTATTGCTCATTATTTCTTATTTTGAGCGATGTGTATATTGACCATATTATCAAAACAACAGCTATTGAACCTCCTGAAAAGAGTGATGTATGATAGGATGAAAAAGCCAGAACTAGATAGGTTAAGGGCAAAGTCAATCCTTCTTTTCCGGTCATTAAATACCTCTCGTTGAAAATATAAAGTGAGATCGTAGAAATTATAAGAAAAAATGCTGCAAGAAGATGAGAATATAAAGTTGGAATATCCTCAGGCTCTATAAATCCGGCACTCAAAGGGATCCATCTCTCAAAATTATCATCCGGAAGCTTTAAGGAGGTAAAAACGACAAAAAACAGCAACAAAATTAAATACGGCAACGAAACTGCAAAATTATATCTTTTGTCGTATTGCATCTTTACAAAACTATTTTGAATATCTCATCAAGTCGAGACCTATATCCTTTCTAAAATAAATATCATTAAAACTAATCTTTTCTATCTCTTTATACAAAATTTGACGACATTTATGTATATCCGGAGCTAAAGTTGTAAGAGCCAATACTCTTCCACCAGAAGTTACAACATGACCATCTGAAACTTTTGTACCCGAATGAAAAAGTAAAATATCATTATCCTGCTCAAATTTTTCAAGGCCTTTAATTAGATAGCCTTTTTTATAGTCTTCCGGATATCCTCCTGATACAGCAACTATAGTCATGGCAACTCTTGAATCTGTAACAATCTTTTCGCCCGACAATTTTCCCTGAGCTGCAGCAACCAGGTGAGACAGAAAATCACTCTTAATCCTCGGCAATACTGCTTCTGTCTCAGGATCTCCCATCCTGACATTATATTCAACAACATACGGATCACCCTCGCAATTCATAAGACCAATAAATATAAATCCCTTGTAATCAATCTTATCGCGCACAAGCCCTTGAATTGTGGGTTTTATTATTCTCTCTTCAACCTTTCTCATAAACTCTTCTCCAGCAAACGGGACAGGACTGACGGCTCCCATGCCGCCAGTGTTGAGACCTGTGTCACCATCTCCAATTCTTTTATAATCCTTGGCCTCCGGCAGAATTAAATATTCTTTTCCATCAGTAAGTATAAAGACCGAGAGTTCTATCCCCTTAAGAAATTCCTCAATCACAACTTTACGGCCTGCCGTTCCGAATTTCCCATTAAACATTGCCTGCAATTCTCTCCTGGCATCGTCTATATTACTATGAATAACGACACCTTTACCGGCAGCAAGTCCGTCTGCCTTCAGCACGTAAGGCGCACTGAGTTTCTCGAGAAAATAGTCTGCCTCATGCATAGATGAACTGTCAAAACACATGTAGGAGGCAGTAGGAATCGACCATTTTTGCATAAAATTCTTTGCAAATTCTTTGCTACCTTCAAGCAGCGCCCCTTTTTTGCCAGGCCCTATAAAAAGGCAATTTTTAAGTTGATCATGAGATTCAAAAAAATCACGAAGACCGTTTACCAAAGGCTCTTCTGGACCAACAACAACCAACGTGATGTTATGCTCCATCACAATTAGTTTTATGGCCTCAAAATTTTTTATGTCGATATCAATGTTTGTCGCAATTAATGCTGTACCCGGGTTACCCGGAGCACAGAACAGTTTTTCGAGAAGAGGACTTTTGCTTATACTCCACGCTAACGCTGATTCTCTCCCTCCCGATCCAATTATTAGGACTCTTATCATTTGTCAACTCTATTTTTATCAATCAGGAGCAAAAATAATAATAATAAACTAACTTTGTTTTTGAAAATAATAGCAATGAGGCGTTTTTACAGCATATTTCAGATTATAGTCATTATCATTACAACAACTTCCTGCAGTAAAAAAGATATAATTCCAAGAAAAGAATTGCCACAGATACTTGCAGAGATGTACATTGCAGATCGTGCCCTACTGAGTGATCCTGCCAAGTTAAGACAGGCCGATTCTCTTCTGGTTTATGAACCCATTCTGAAAAAATATGGCTACACAACCAAAACACTAATCAATACTTTTAATTACTATTTACCAACGCCAGCCAAGCTTAAGAGTTCATTTATGGCTGCAAGAGCAATTCTTGAAAAAAGACTTGTAGAAGTTCAGAATCAGATTGCCCTCATGCAAAAAAGAGAAATAGTATTCGCCACCGTTCACAAACTAATACGGGAAGCAGATTCTTTAAGATATATGGATTCATATGAAAGATCTTTAAGATGGCTGTTAGCACCTGAACTATTTCCAAACAGACCTGTTTATATCCCGGACTCCCTTATATCACGTTATGAACATCCGAAAATGACAAATTGGTGGTTGAACAATTTAAAAACAGAAAGCAGACATTTCTACCAGTATGAGAACAATAGCAGCACAATACCTCTTCTCAATAGACCACAGCCCAATCAGGAGAGGATATCTCTGCCTGAACACTGACGGAGTAATTGTAGAAGTTGGGCAGTTAGAAGAAAATGAGGAGCGAGAAAGTACAGAATTTTATGATGGGATTATATGCCCCGGCTTTGTAAACAGCCATTCTCATATTGAACTTTCTCACTTAAAAGACCATTTCAGTGAGGGCAGCGGCATGGCCGGTTTTATTCGTCAGATCAATGCATTGAGAGAATGTTCCAGTGTCGAGGAACGTGTAGCCGCAATCGAAAGAGAAATGA
>JAHDPK010000030.1:0-27821 GCA_018434395.1 Bacteroidales bacterium
AGGTGTTACCTTTGACAAGTCAAGCGTCTTGTCAAAATCCTGTGTTTGCATTGAATATAGTCCACTACTCATTATCTCTTTCCTCCTTTCATTATTCCAATAAACGGGTTAATATAATTATTCCCTTTTTCAACTACGCCTTCAAGACCTTTGCCCCCATTTCTCGGCCTTTTAACATTGGCAAAGATACCTTTTTCCAAAGCAGAAAATAATCCTTCATTATCAATCCTTTCGAGAAGAGAGATTGCTCCTTCAAGCACTTGGCTAGCTCTGTTTCTCACAATTCCGCCCTCCTTGAAAACAATTTCATCACCAATATTTCTCATATTGTTAAAGACATATTTGGCATTTTCTATCGAAAGATATCTATCCGACATAAACGGTGTATGAATAGCTTCTGTCAACATGCCAAGAAGTTGAATGCCCTGATGCGTCCATATTCCAATAATATTAAAAAGGGCATCTTGGACGTGTCCCTTAAAAATATTCCCCGTCATATATTTAGTAGGTGGCATATATTTCAAAGGAGCATTTGGAAATATTTCCCTTGTCATTTGTGCCTGAGCAAGCTCATAAAGAAAACCATTTGTGAGTTCAGGATCCATTTCAAAAGCGTGTCCCAAACCCATTTGCTCCTCAGGTATTCCGGCCAATGATGCCAACTGTTCATTTATTAAATCCGAAGCAAGGACTGTATGTGCCTCTTCATATGCATCAGCTGTAGTAAGATAATTATCTTCACCAGTGTTAATTATCACTCCTGCAAATCCGTTTATAATTCTTGAAAAATATTGGTCAATCAAAGTGCGCTGCATATTAATATCTCTAAATAGAATTCCATAAAGAGCATCATTTAACATTACATCAAGTCCTTCAAAAGCACCCATTACGGCAATTTCAGGCATACAGAGGCCTGAACAGTAATTACACAATCTAATATACCTTCCTATCTCCTCTCCCACTTTGTCCAAAGCTTTACGCATTATCCTGAAATTTTCCTGAGTAGCATATGTTCCTCCAAAACCTTCAGTCGTAGCTCCATATGGAACATAGTCCAATAATGACTGTCCAGTGGTTCTAATTACGGCAATAATGTCCGCCCCCTGGCGGGCAGCAGCTTCTGCCTGAACAACATCCTCATATATGTTTCCTGTTGCAACTATTACATAAAGATAAGGTCTGCTGCCTTCTCCCAGAGTTTGAAGATATTGCTCTCTTTTCGCTCTGTTTGATTTGATTTTTTCAATACTTGCTTTTATTAATGGCTCAATAGCTTTCATTCTCTCTTCGTAGGGTACAACATTCAATTTTGTTATGTCAAGAGTTTCATTAGCTATTTTTTCTGCGATTTCCTGAGGATTTAAGGAAGTGTTTACCATTGCGTTTGAGATATAGAAGACTGCACCATGAGATAAAACACCCTTTGATTTCAGTTCATCAGTTACAACATTTGGCAAAGGCACCTGATTTGAATCAACACCATCAATACCCAATAGCCGGCATAGTGTTCTTTCCACAGCAATAGTTGTGTAATTTGATACAAAATTCTGCACATCATCTGCTATGGATTTGGCAATTTGCCGAGCATACTCAACTCTTTTAAAATCTAATCCTAATTTACTTTGCATATTTATTTTTTTGATTAACAATTAATTCAGCTTCATTTATCCATATATCATCGACATTAAGAGATCTAGCTATATTAACAGCCTCTCTGGGGGCCTCTATTTCATTGACAGGAATCAGAGAATAGTCCATTTTTCCATCTATATAGCCCCTAACACGTAACCGCCTGCATTCACTATTTTCAATATTATAATGAGTTGTTATCACAACATATGAGCATTGACCTGACAATCTTTTTAACAATGAAGAAACCAACGCCGTACCTTCAGTTGGATTTGTAGTTCCTGCAGGTTCATCTATCAATGCAAGTATTTTTTTTCCTGAGACTACTTCCTTGATAACAGAATCAATGGCAATCATCTCTGCAGCAAAAGAGGATAATCCTTTAGAGATGCTTTGATTATCTCCCGTTATCAGGAAAAGATTGTCTACGTATGAAATAGAAGCATTTTTGGCAGGTATTCCAAAAGAAAATTGAAATAACAGTTGAGCTGTGAAAAGAGATTTGAGAGATACACTTTTCCCACCCATGTTGGCTCCTGTAATCAATAGTGGTTTTTGAGTCTCGATTGAAATATCAACAGGTTGAAATACTTTTCCTTCTTTGGATAAATATTCCTCAATTTCTGGATTAAAAAGAGCTTTATAATTGATAGTCCCTTTGGAATAATCAGGAAAACAAAGATTTAATTCTTTTACTTGCAAAGCTTTGGCTATGATTATATCCAAATTTGCAAGAGTTTTAAGTGAATCTCCTATCAATTCAACATATTTAATCAGATCAGCACACAATCTCTCTCTAACTTTTTCTTCTATTAAGGATGCTTTATAATACAGCTCTGCATCAAATACTTCCTTTGATTTTAATTCTTTTCGAATCAACGCAAGCTCCTCAGAATACGCATCATAAACATAAAAAGAATTAATCCTGTTACCTTCTGGATCAAGTATTTCTACAACAGGTGACAAATCAGAAAAATGTAAATATTCAGTATTTATTCCTGTTTCATTAAATATATGCTTTATGTCTTCTGAAATAAGTGAAATCGATTTAATTTCAAAAAGTTCTATATCATCCAACAAATTCCCTTTTTCAAGCCTTGATAGAGATCCTCTAATATCTCTAACTTCAGAAAGTTTTTCCTGGACATGGAGAATTGTATATTTAAATTTTCCCTCTTTGATAAACTGGTCATAAAAAGTTTTGAGAGACTGATAAGCAGATTTAATCTCTTTAAGAGTATCCGGAAATTGAGTATCCAACAAAACATTACGTGCATGTGAGGAACTGATATTCAGCCTCTCTACAAAAAATCTAAAACTCGACTGTGAGTCCAAAAAAGTTCTAAGCTTCATAATCTTCTCTAATAATATCGTAAACAGGAAGTTTTATAACTTTTGAGAGCTCTGAACACAATCTCTCTGAGTTAAGTGTAGCTCCGTTTGGTGAAACAGGGTTGACACATATAGCTATAAGGTTGCTCTTTTGAAGAACTCTTATTTTTCCGCCTCTACGTTCAAAATTAAAAAGCGTTTTGTGATTAGCAAATATTCTTGAAAAATCTCTAACAATAATTTCTAAGTTGCTTACGTCAATTCTATCTGTCAAAATCTTTAAGAAAATGTCAGTTAAAGCACCTGAAATAAATATTGCTTCCAATTTGCTCAGTAAATCTGTATCAACTTTTTCAATTTCAAGTGAAGATGAGATATTGAGATCAATCAATTCTTCTCCACAAATAATTCCCCAAATACCATTACTGATTATTTTCAGCTTTTCATATGAGCAGATCTGAGTAACAGGAAGTTTTATTAGATCAACCATGCGACTTGTTTTCTGAACAAGGCTATCAATATTCATTGATAAAGCAGCTCCGGTTGTCAAAATCATTGCTTCCGAAACAGCAGGCGAAGCCAAACTCATTCTCGAAATTGCGCCGTCAATGATACACATTCTGGTTTTAAACTTTATCGTCATTTCTTCCATCCACTTTCTCAACTGCACAGTAGCAGGAGGCCCTGCAAGCATAACCTTGCCCGATGCCAATGCTTTAGCTGTAATAGTCCTGCCCAAGGATCCTGATGATTCACTAACATTTACTACTTCAGACAGGATTTCTTTTTTTTTATATAATTTCTCACTTGTTGCAAAGTACATTCCTCTTCTGAGCATAATCTCAGGTTTTTTTGTTCCTGTAACAGAATCAACTCTTTCACCATCAAGACCTATTGATGTTACAGCAATATTTAAACATTCATCAGGCAATTTGCGGACGAGGTAATTAAAACACTCGGTTTTACCGGTATTTTTTTCCATACCCACTATTGAGAGACTTCTGTATTTAAGAACAACCTGAACAAGTGACATTGGATTATTAATGTTTATGTGATCTTTCCTTTCTAATGAGATGTTCGGGTTCAAGAGATAGTTTTTGTCCTTTCAATAAGGCAGAAACTCCTTCAACAGCTTCATTTTTCAAGCAATCCGGACAGTGACATTGATTTACATAATTATCAGGTTCTGTATAAGTTGTTATTACACCCTCATAATTTCTCAAAATAACCTTGCCCGGAGATTGGGAAATCAAGTAGTTTGGCATAACTGGTATTTTTCCACCTCCTCCGGGTGCATCTACAACAAAAGTTGGAACCGCATATCCTGAAGTGTGACCTCTCAACCCTTCAATAATCTCAATTCCTTTTGAAACAGGAGTTCTGAAGTGTTCGAGTCCCATTGAGAGATCACATTGATATATGTAATATGGTCGGACTCTCATCTTAACAAGAAGATGAACAAGTTTTTTCATTATATTAACACAATCATTTACGCCTCTAAGCAACACGGATTGATTTCCAAGAGGAATACCTGCATTTGCCATTTTTTCACATGCAGCAATTGATTCTGGAGTAACCTCATTTGGATGATTAAAATGTGTATTTAGCCATATTGGGTGATACTGTTTAAGCATGTCAACAAGCTTGTCAGTAATTCTTTGAGGACAAACAACCGGCGTTCTGGTGCCAATTCTTATAATTTCAACATGTGGAATAGCACGTAATCTTTTGATAATAGATTCAAGCTTAGCATCCGAAACCATTAGAGCATCACCTCCCGACAAAAGGACATCCCTGACTTGCGGTGTTCTTGCTATGTAATCTATTGCCCTGTCAATATTATTTGCAGGAGACTCATCATCCTTTTGGCCGGCAAATCTTCTACGAGTACAGTGTCTACAGTACATAGAACACATATCGGTTATCAGAAGCAAAACTCTGTCAGGATATCTGTGAGTCAACCCGGGCACCGGAGAATCCTCGTCTTCATGAAGAGGATCAACAAGGTCTGCTGCAGAGCGATATGTCTCCGCTCCTGTAGGGATTGCCTGTTTTCTGATAGGACAATCAGGGTTGTCTGGATCAATCAATGAAAGATAATAAGGAGTTATAGCCATTCTGAGAGTCTCAAGTGACTTCTTAACACCTTCCTCCTCTTCGGCTGTCAACTTAATATATTTTTTGAGATCTTCAAGAGTCTCAATTCTGTTCTTAACTTGCCATTTCCAGTCATTCCACTGTTCATCGGAAACATCCGGAAATAAAATTTTTTTTCTATCAACTGCCATAATTAGGTATAAATTTTTTCAAATAATTCACGTATTGGTTTAGATTCTCTCAGAATATTGAGAGTAAGATTGGCGTGTCCTTTTGCATAACCATTGCCAACAATAAGATTGATGTCTTTTCCCACTCCTTCAGCTCCCAATGCAGCTTTTGTAAAACTTGTCGCCATTGAAAAAAAGTAAACATATCCCTGCCCCTTTGTTACAAGAATTGAAGTCATCTCAGTAGAAGGTACATTGACATTATTTACAGTAACATCGCATCCCCTGCCTCCGGTAACAGCCATAACTTTATTGTAAACATTCATAACATTGGTGGCATCAGCAATTATCACATCAGTCGCAAGATTCATGTCAATAATTCTTTGGGCATTCTCTTTTGAATATTCAACGACAATAACTTTACCGTAAGGTCCTACATTTTGCATTGCCTGATAACAGCAAAGAATACCCGACTTGCCGCCTCCACCAATAATACATACGATATCTCCTTCTGTAACGAGTCTGTCCACCTGGGCAGGTGCTCCGGCTACATCGAGTGCTGCAAGAGCAAGTTTCTCTGGAATATCATCAGGTAATATTGCATAAAGTCCACTTTCAAAAAGAATAGCTTCAGCTTTAACATCAACTTGATCCGAATCAGGAGATAGTTTTTCAATTGAATAAATCTTCAAAGGGGTCAAAGAGAGAGAGACAAGAGTTGCAATCCTGTCTCCCATTTTAAGCCTGTTTGCAGGAAATTCATTTCCTATCTCCTTAACTGTTCCGATTAACATCCCTCCTGAACCAGTAACAGGATTTTGCAATTTCCCTCTTTCTTCAACAATTGATAATATCATTTGTTTCATCTTTTCTGCATCAGAATTACAAGCATTTTTTATCTGAGTATAAGATGCAGAATCAATGTTAAGAGTTTTAACATCAATCAATACCTCATTCTCATATATTCTCATGGTATTATCCAGCTTATAGGCCGGTTGAGGAAGAGTACCGGCAGGGGAAATCACTCTATGAGTTCCATATCTGCAAGCTTTTGTCATAAAAAAAACTATGCATAAAGTTCTGTAAACACTTTTCTAAGTTTCTCACTTTCTCTTAATATTTGAAGAGTTATTGCAGCATGTCCTTTGGTGTATCCGTTTCCAACAATCATGGTAACGTCACTGCCAACTCCTTCTGCTCCCAGAGCTGCCTTTGTGAAGCTTGTAGCCATAGAGAAGAAATAAACAATACCTTTATCTTTTGTACAAAGAATGGAAGTCATCTCAGTATCAGTAATATTTACATTATTTATAGTAATATCACACATTTCTCCTTTTGTAATCTCTTCAATTTTTTCCAGAATAGCGACCGGTTGTGTTGCATCGCCTGAGAAAACATAATCACATAAATCCAAATCCTTAAGTCTCTGAGTGCTCTTTTCACTATGACACATGCCTATCACTTTTCCTGTAACTCCTGCCCGCTTTTTTGCCTCATAGCAACATAGCATACCGGACTTTCCGCCGGCGCCTATAATCAAAACTGTGTCACCAGGCTTAACCAATTTTGCTGTCTGTGCCGGAGCTCCGGCAACATCAAGAGCAGAAAGAGCAAGTTTTTCAGGCATATCATCAGGAATTTTAGCATATATTCCGCTTTCGAACAAAATAGCCTTACCCTCTATATCAACCTGGTCGACATCTGAACGAATCTCCTTAATTTTATCAATTCTTAAAGGTGTAAGAGAGAGAGAAACAAGTGTCGCAATTTTATCGCCAACTTTCAAATCTGTCTTGCCAATAAGCGCATCTCCTATTTTCTCGACAACACCTAGCAACATGCCGCCTGATCCTGTAACAGGATTTCTGTGCTTTCCCTGTTTTGCTACTATATCCATCATTATTTCAGCTATTTTAGCCTTATCACCTCCAGCTTGCTCTTCAATTTGTGTAAAACTAGCAGAATCTATGTTTAAAGTCTTGACATCGATAAGTATTTCATTATCATATATCTCATCCATGTTATTATCAAGCTTGTTAGCCGGTTGAGGTAGAACTCCTTTTGGTTCTATGACTCTGTGAATCCCATATTTATTACCTTTTTTCATATTAATTTATTATTAAATTATTATTTTAATTTTAATATTCTTTTTACTTTTCTTTTAATCCTAAAATTTTGCGGGCTTCAGAAGGTGATGCTATGTCACGACCCAATTCTCCGGCCAATCTTACAACTTTTGAAACCAGCTCCCCATTTGATTTCGCAAGAACTCCCTTGGACAAATAAACGTTGTCTTCAAATCCTACCCTTACATGGCCACCATCAATAATGGCAGCAGCAGCAAGTGGAAATTCATATCTTCCAACTCCTGCAACTGTATAAGTAGCATCCGGAGGAATACTGCCTCTCAAAAAAACGAAGTCTCTTAATTCTCCTGAAATACCACCATTCACTCCCATTACAAAGTCAAAATGCATAGGGCTTAGTATATATCCTTTCTTGTGAAGACGCAATGCCATATCAATCATACTTTTGTCAAATACTTCGAGTTCCGGCTTAATTCCCCTTTCAATCATTTTTGTCCCAAAATACTTAATAGTATTTTCAGTATTTTCAAAGATTTCATCTCCTCCAAAATTAAGAGTACCACAATCAAGAGTAGCCATTTCGGGATAAAGTTCTGTAGGCCAAAGTCTTTCATCATTAGACATACCTACAGCACCGCCAGTAGACGGCTGAATAATAACATCAGGACACAATTTATAGATTGCATCCATTACCTCCTTAAATCTATTTTTATCCTGAGTAGGAGTTCCATCATCTGTTCTAACATGAAGATGAATTATACTTGCACCGGCATCGTATGCCGATTTAGCCTCTCTTGCACACTCCTCTACTGTATAAGGGACAGCAGGATTGTGCTCTTTGAGCACTTCTGCCCCGCATATAGCGGCTGTAATAATTAACTTTTCCATATAATTATAATTTTTATAATTATCTATTTTCTTTGACAAGACTTAGGTGTTACACAAGTACCGCTCGCTTTGCAAACAATAACGGGCTCTTCGAGAATATCTGCTGCAGATGGTGAAACATCTGGTCTTGGAACTATTACCTTTTTAGCAACAAATTCCATTTTCCTAGAAGTATTACCAACGGAAACAATCTCTCCTGTGGCTTCAATGTAGTCGCCTGCATATACAGGTGCTATAAACTCTATGTTATCATAGGCTTTAAATAATCCTTCGTCACCATCATGTTGAATAAGAAGTTCTGTAGCAACATCACCAAACAGTTCAAGAATTTTTGCTCCATCAACTAAATTTCCACCATAGTGAGCATCATGAGAACTCATCCTCATGCGAATCATTGATTTTTCTGACATAATATATTTTATTAATTTTTTGAAATAATGTAATCTATCAATATAGCAGGGGTATGCACATGTTCTGGCTCAATATCGCCACATTCTACAATTTTCTCAGGCTCAACAATAACTATATCTGCAGCCATTGCAATTACAGGATTAAAGTTTCTTTTTGTTCCTTTATAAAATAGATTTCCAATAGTATCAGATATGGAAGCCCCAACAACTGCAACATCAGCCTTGAGTGGCTTTTCTAAAAGATATTCCTTGCCGTCTATGTTAATTATTTCTTTATTATTTGCTACAATAGTACCCAAACCTGTTGGAGTCAATACACCTCCCAACCCGGCACCATAAGCACGAATCCTTTCAATAAGGGTTCCCTGTGGAGAAAATTCAACCTCCATCTCTCCGGAATTCATTAAATCGATTGCAGCAGAATTTGATCCTATATAGGATACTATCAATTTTTTTACCTTTTTATTTGCAATCAATTTACCAAGTCCTCTGTCTGCATAGGCTGAGTCATTGCAAATTAAAGTCAAATTGCTTACATCTGTGTCGGCAAGAGTCTCCATGAATAAATTTGGACCACCTTTGGTAAGAAATCCTCCAACCATAACAGTCATGCCGCTTTTTATTTTTGACATGGCCTCTTCAAGATTAATTAACTTATTCATTTTTTTAAGATTTTATTAATTTATACAGTATATTATTTTTTGTAATGATCAGGCTAACTAGTTCACCAATAGAGAATGTAACTAACAAGTTGTTCTTAACAACATCGTAGTTACATTTCATAGAGCACCTACTATTACATAATAGCAGGTAGCTATATATCCGTTACTTCTATCCTTTCATTGTTAAAAACAGGCCCGGAGTATATTGTGAGGAAGATTTCCTCCATCTCTTTTTGTCCCTCATCAATTCCTGAGAGTTTATAATTGATATAACTTAAAAAAGACTGCCTGTCAGATTCGGAATAATAAGAAGAGTATTTATTGCTATGATTAAGCAAATCATAAGCAATGTAATTATTTTTAAACAGCTTGTAGGAACTGATGATCTTTCTGTCTATAATCTCTGCAAGATTTTTATAACGATCATTTTTCTCCATATTTGAACACCATGTTAACTCTTCACGGGTAATTGTGTCACAAAAATTCACATGAATATTACCTTTAAACTGCATTATTCCGGTAAGAATGCTGTTCAGATCTTCTCCAGGAGCTTTTTCATACTTTCTTCTTCTTGAAATATAGAGTTCCTTAGTTTTCAAGAGATCACAAGGTTCATATTCATATGATATAGAAACTGGTACAATTGACAAATCATTAAAATCCTCAACAAAATCTCCCGAAGGAGCACTCATGTCGAACATTTTGAGAAGTCCCTGTTCTGTCATGTCCTTACCATCTTTGGTACGCCCATTTCTTTGAGCAATCCACACAGAACTACGGCCACTTGTTATTGTCTCACGAATATAATGAGAAAGTAGTATTGAAGAGTTATAAAAATCACGAGGATTTTTATTCCTTTCAACCTTTATCATTTTGTTAGAACGTGCAATATCTTCAATAAAAACATCAGTAATAAGATTATCTCCGACTGCCATCTCAGAAGTTTGAATACCATTTACGAAAAAAATCAGCTGAATAATGGCTGAATCAAGCAAAATATCCCTGTGATTGGAAATAAGCAAATGCTTCTTGTTGTCCTTAAACCGTTCAACATCAGAATATGTAAGATTTCTAGAGGTATCAGAAATTATCTTCTGTATGACATTGGACATGACTTTAGCCTGGAATTCATCCACTGTCTTGAGAGATGCTATATGCTCTCTCATTTCATACAGATTTTTATCTGGAAAAAGATATTGAATAATGGGAGAGAGCAAAGGATGTTTAGAAATACGCAACATTGCCTCTCTTGTTTCAAAGTCATTAAATGGTCTTATTTCGCTAAATTTTTCATTTTCCATATGCAAAAATAATTATTTTTCTTCCAACATCAAGATTATATTCAAGAAAATATTCTTTCTCTAATGTCTAATGAACAAAATAACCATCGAATTGTTGTACAGTCATTAACATTTCCTTATTGACAAATTAATATACATGATGTTTAACACATGTTCTCCATACATAAAATTGCTGTTTGATAAAGGAATTGATTGGTATCCGTATTTGGACCAGAAATTAATTGAAAGAGCCGAAAAAGAGGATAAGCTAATTTTTCAACATATTGGTTATATAAGCAATATGAAAGTAAGAGAAATGGCAGAACGTCTCTTTTCTGATCCAAGAGTAATTAATATTTTGAATGATAATTTTATATGTATAGTTGAAGATAAAGAAAGTAGCCCTGAATCATATCTTATAGCACTAGACCTACTGTTTCTTAATCAGGATTTTTCGTTTGGCCCTATGAACTTATTTGTTATGCCGGACAGAAAACCAATTATTTGTTTTTCTGATTGTAATCCTGAATATTTTCTGGAAGTTGCAGGAAGTATTGTTGATGCAAAAAAAAATAAAAAGTATCTTCTTAAACAACTTTCAGAAGAATTATCAAAAAGCGCATTAAACACAGGAATAATAACAGAAAAAGTGTCTCCTTCCACTATTAGTTCGAAAATCTTAGATACATACATACATCAATGGTATAATGGAATAGCTGAGAATGATTTTATATATCAGATCACTCCTTTTACTCCAAATCCAAGTACGCTGTTGACAATTGTCGAATATTTAAAGTTTTATAAAGATAAAACCATATCTGACAAAATTGAATCGATGCTTGATCATTTGCAATTTTCTTCTGTTTTTGATCCTATCGGAGGTGGCTTTTTCAAACAAGCAAAAGATTATAGCTGTAAAGATCCTTCTTTTGAAAAAACTTTAGAAGACAATGCTCATTTTATTAATTTATATGCAAATGCATATAATTATTTCAAAAAGGAATCATATAAAATAACATCTTGGATGACTTATAAATTCATCCAAGATGAATTAGCTACACAATCAGGTGGTTACAAAAGTAGTACAACAATTACAAGCTCTTTAGACGAAGTCAATTATTATAAATATTCAATTAATGAGTTAATGATAATGTTTCCCGAAAGATATATTGATGTAGCAATTGCTCTCAACCTTGACCCTCTTGCAGATAAACATTTAAAACAAATTCCTGCCAGAACTTCGAGAACATATTCAATTCTCAGTGAAGATGAAATTGAAAAACTTAAAATTAGGAGAACTGAACATATAGGTTACTTTGCCGACAGAAGAGAAATAACATCTTACATGTCGCAATTAGCTGAATCTCTTGCATCTTCCTCACTAATGCTTAATGATAGATCATTATATGAAACGGCATTAAATATCGTTAGATATATTATAACAAATAACAGTCATTCTGACGGTAGACTATATCGATATTGTTGCTGTAACAAAAGCAATATTCCCGGTTATCTGTCAGATTATGCAGATTTTATAGCTGCCCTTATAGAACTTTATAAATCAGATAATTGTAAAAATCAAAGGCTTTTTGATTATGCAAAAAAATATATTGACTTTGTTATTACCCATTTTTATAAACCGGAAAACGGAATGTTCAATAAATCAGAGTGTTCAATTGAGCCAAATACTATTCCATTTAAAAGAGAGTCAAATATAGATTTTTTGAAACCTTCTGCTAATTCTATTATGGCCGGAAATCTTCTATCCTTTTATGAAATTACAGGAGATAAAGAGTATTTTAAAATCGCAGAACAACAAATAATGAACATAGCTCCCAATCTTCATTCTTCAGGCCCAATGCTCTCAAGTTGGGCTCACAAAGTGCTGAAATACTTAAATATTATTGATCAACCGACCTGAACAGTATTGAGCTGTCACCATAACTCAAAAATCTGAAATTATTTGCCAATGCATAACTATAAATTTCTCTCCAATAATCACCTACAAAAGTGGCAATTAATAGTAAAAGAGTGCTATTGGGCTGATGAAAATTTGTAATCAAAACATCAACTAGCCTGAATTGAAAACCAGGGACAATTATTATACCGGTTTTAGTTTCAATATAATCTCTTTTATTTTCATTCATCCATTCAAGCAAAGCTTCCAATGCTTCATTAGTAGAATATTTATAATCTTTGTTATACGGGTCCCATTGTTTTACAGGTTCAATACTTTTATTTTCAATACAATTAACTCCTAGATAATAGAGTGATTCAAGTGTTCTTGTTGAAGTTGTCCCAACAGCAATTATCTTTTTATCACCTTTATTGATCAGATTTTTAATAGTATTTTTTGTAATTGAAAACAGTTCCGAATGCATATTATGATCACTGATAAATTCAGATTTAACAGGAATAAATGTTCCTGCACCAACATGTAAACAGATGTTTTCTATTTCTATTCCTTTTTCACTAATTTTTTTTAAAACATCTTCGGAAAAATGAAGGCCTGCTGTTGGTGCCGCTATTGAACCGCGTATTTGTGCGTAAAGAGTCTGATATCGATCAGTGTCTAAATCTTCTGCTTCGCGATTTAGATATGGAGGAATAGGCACCTTACCACATTTGTCCATCAAATCTGAAAAGATAATCCCATTATTCCAGGAAAACTCAACCAAAGTTTTATCGTTTTCCTTACCGACTAGTTTTGCCTTTAGATCATATTTTTCTAACTCTTCATTTCCATTTGAATAAAAATAAACATAGCCTTCCTTCCATCTCTTTCTGTTACCTACCAAACATTTCCAAGTACAAAACTTGTTCTGAGCAAAGGATTGATTATATTCCGCAGGAAAATAAGGTTCTAGACAAAGAATTTCAATATTAGCTCCGCTTTTTTTTTGAAAAATTAATCTTGCAGGAACAACCTTTGTGTTATTCAACACCATAATCGACTTTCCAGGCAATATCGCATCGAGATTTGAAAATTTCGAATCAGATATCAGTCCATTTTCAAATATTAAAATCTTGGAGTCTTCACGACTTTGAAGAGGGTATTTTGCAATTTTGCTATCAGGCAAAATGTAAGTGTAATCACTAATTTTAATTTCAGGTATCAAAATATTTTTTCTTGCAAATTTATACAAATGTCCACATGTTTGAAATATAGAAATTATTCCTCACCTTATGTTACACATGTAATAAAATTAATCCAAACTAACTGTTTACACATGTTAAATAAATAGTCATTGCAAGTTATATATGTTCCCTAAGTTGTGATGTTTACATATGTAAATTTACAAATAATTTTTATTATATTTTATATTAATAACCAGATATTTACTTAATTTATATAAAGTAAAAACATAGGTTAATTTATTAGTTTTGTAATATTTTACCATAAATTATTGATAAAAATGATATGTTACTATTATAAATTATTATTTACCAGGTATTTATAAGTCTTATATAAACCAGTTGTTAAGATTAGTCAATAAATGATAAATGTTTGATTACTAAATCATAGTAAATATATTTAAAAATTTCATTCTTATTCTGTTTACATTTGTATAATAAGGAGTAGTTACACATGTAATTAATATAATGATTACATTTGTAAAAATAAGTCTTAGCCATGAAAGAACGTTTACAGCAATTCCTAAATGCGGAACAATTATCTTCTTCCAAGTTATCTGATATCCTTGGAATACAACGTTCTGGGATGTCACACATTCTATCTGGAAGAAATAAACCAAGCTTTGATTTTATTCAAAAGTTACTATTGAAATTTCCTTCTCTTAATGCAGAATGGCTTATTACAGGAAAAGGAAATATGTATAAAGAAAACTCTGACGCAAGTTTATATGCTAATCGAGCTGAATATCAAAGTGATGAAAAAGAAAACGAGGATTATAAACCTCCTGAGATTTTGATAAATGAGTCTGAAAAGATAGAAGCTCAGAATAATCGCCGTCTCATAAAGATAATCTTGATCTACTCTGATGGTACATTCTCTGATTTCAGACATGAGAGGATTAAAGCTGATAATGACAATTAATTTCTAACTTTGCAAAAAGGATTTATAATGTATAAAATTCTTAGACCTCTTCTTTTCCGATTTCCTCCTGAATGGACTCACAACATGACCTTGAATCTACTGAAGTTCTTAAGATATCTACCCTTTTCAGGAACTTTTATAAGGTGGATATTCTCATATAATGACGAAAAACTCGAGAAAGAGGTATTTGGTCTTAAATTTAAAAATCCACTGGGACTAGCTGCCGGATTTGATAAGAATGGAGAGATGTACAACGATCTTGCTAATCTGGGATTTGGTTTTATTGAGATTGGGTCTCTTACTCCAGTAGAACAAATTGGCAATCCACGACCAAGAGTATTTAGACTGGTTGAAGATAATGCCATTATAAATCGAATGGGAATCAACAATAAAGGTGTAAAAAATGCTATAAAACATCTAAAAACACATAAACCTAAAATTATTGTTGGTGGCAATATCAGTAAAAATGCCTCATGTTCAAATGAAACGGCGGCTATTGATTATGAAAAATCATTTACTCAGCTTTATGATTTTGTAGATTATTTTGTTTTAAACATTTCATGTCCAAATGTTAAAGGATTGGTTAAACTTCAGGATATTAACATTTTATCAGAAATCATTGACAGACTTACTGCAATTCGTAAATTTAATGACGAATATCGTCCAATATTGATAAAAATATCTCCAGATATTACATTCGATCAATTAGACGAGATAATAGAATTGATACTTATTTCCGGAATAGACGGTATTGTAGCAACTAATACAACAACTTCAAGAGAGTCTCTCAAGACTAGCAAGGATATACTAAAAAAGATTGGAGACGGCGGTCTTAGTGGTGAACCGTTGTTCAATAAAACTCTTGAAATAGTTAAATATATTCATAGAAAAAGTGGTGGAATGTTTCCAATAATTGCTGTTGGAGGCATTACAACGGTAGAAAGAGCCAAAGAGATGCTAGATGCCGGAGCTTCTCTAATTCAAATATATACCGGATTCATATATAATGGTCCTGGTTTTGTAAAAAAAATACTTAAACACTTATCTAACAACCAGTAAAATGTTGAATGCATCAATCTGCACAATCGGAGACGAAATACTAATAGGTCAGATTGTGGATATAAATTCTGCGATAATAGCTAAGGAATTAAACAGTATTGGAGTTAAAGTAAATAAAATAATTTCAGTCCAAGATGATGAAAATGAGATTATTTCATCCTTACAAGAATGTTATAAAACAAGTGATCTAATAATTGTTACAGGAGGTCTGGGCCCTACTAAAGACGACATAACTAAGAAAGCTCTGGCAAAACTTTGCAACTGTGAGCAATACAAATATGATATTAATCAAGCAAGGTTAATTGAAGATATCTGCAATAAAAGAAATATTGCTCTTACTAAACTTAATAGAGATCAGGCTTTCGTTCCTGAATGTTGCGAAGTAATAATCAACAGGTTGGGAACAGCGCCAGGTATGATATTCAGACTAAACAATAAAAATAAAAATGTGATTCTATTCTCTTTGCCCGGTGTGCCATATGAGATGGAACATATGTTACCGGCAGTAATTGAAACTGTAAAAAAAGAATTCAAAATAGATTCCATATACCACAGAACACTTTTGACTTTTGGAATTCCTGAGTCTACTCTAGCTTCTATGATTGAAAATTGGGAGGACAACCTTCCTGATGAAATCAAACTGGCATATCTTCCAAATCCACATACTGGAGTCAAATTGCGATTATCTATTTATGGTGGAGATTTAGATAATAATGTTCAATTAGTTGAAAAAGAAGTAGTCAAGCTCAAACAAATTCTTGGAAATGCTATTTATGGAGAAGGAGATGAGTCCCTTGAGTCAGTTTTATCTAAATATCTAACATACAACCATAAAACTATTTCTGTAGCAGAATCTTGTACTTCAGGAAGAATTTCGTCAATCCTTACATCTATACCTGGTTCATCTGTTTATTTTAAGGGTGGAATTGTAGCGTATGACAACAGCATCAAAATGAATATCCTCAATGTAAAAGAAGATACTCTTAATAATTTTGGAGCAGTAAGTGCTAAATGCGTTGAAGAAATGGCTGAAAATGTGCGTAAGTTAATGAAAAGTGACTTTTCAATTGCTACATCAGGAATCGCAGGTCCTTCAGGAGGTTCAACAGATAAACCAGTCGGTACTGTATGGATAGCAATTTCCGGTCCCAATTTTCTCGAAAGCCAAATGAAAGTATTTAATGGAAACAGGAATAACAATATCGAAAGATTCTCTACGGAAGCATTAAACTTTTTAAGGCTAAGACTTGGTTTACAGCTAAAGTAATTTATATGTTACATAATGTAACTAAATTGTGATATAATATTATATTTTATTGTTTATGAGAAATATAGTTGTGTTTTTGTTAATAATATCAAGTATGTTGACTTCATGTACTTCAAATAGAAAAGAGCCAGGCGTTTTGACTGTTAATAAGATTGACTCTCTTTTTCAATCTCTCTATCCTTCTAATGAGCCAGGGGCAGCTGTTTTAATTATGAAAGGGGATTCTATTGTTTTTGACAAGGGTTATGGAGTTGCAGATTTGGAAGAAATGACAAAAATTGATGGAAATACTTTTTTTAATATAGCTTCTGTTTCTAAGCAATTTGCAGCAGTAGCAGTAATGATGCTTGCAGAGGAGGGGAAACTTTCATTAGATGATAGTGTCAAAAAGTGGTTCCCTGATTTTAAAGCTGATTTTTTCGAAAAAATAAGGATAAAACACTTGCTATCCCACACATCAGGAATTCCGGATGCGAGAGATAGGAGTAATAGGAATTTTGTTCTGACTGCTACAGATGTTGCTTCCTATTCATATATGAAGAATCTCGATACTCTCAATTTTGAGCCCGGATCTGATTACGAATATATGAATCCAACTTTTCAATTATTATACACAATCATTGAGAAGGCTTCTGGTATGCAGTTCGATACTTTTATGAAAAATAAAATCTTTCTACCGTGTGGTATGAATGAAACCACATATTTTGAAGCAGAAAAAGAGATTCCAAGAATGGCACACGGATATTTGTTAGATTCAATATCAAACAACTTTAGAGAATTTGATTTTGGAGAAGAGTC
Organism: Bacteroidales bacterium; assembly: GCA_018434395.1. Lineage (GTDB taxonomy): Bacteria > Bacteroidota > Bacteroidia > Bacteroidales > UBA932 > Bact-08. Next base: position 17,737 of record JAHDPK010000030.1, read on the forward strand.
CTTTTTTGCGACTAAGGCTGATGGAGGCATTTATACTTCGACAAGAGAATTTGCAAAGTGGGAAATTGCATTAAGAGACAACAGACTTATCAGTGAGCAGATGAAAAACACCGCTCATTCTCCTAAAATATCCATTAAAGATATGCCATATACGTCCTACGGATATGGATGGTTTATAGAAGAAAAACCAGGTTATCCCGTTAAAGTGTTTCATACTGGTGATAATGGTGGCTTTCAGATATATGCAGGAAGATATCCTGACAATAAAATTCTCTATCTCATTTTTTCAAATAGAAATGACAGAGACAGAGAATTAACTATTTCAAAACTGGATAAAATATTTAAAGAAGCCGGATGGCTTGATACTACTTCCGACAGAAAATAGTGGGAGATGCCTGTGCTGCAGGTAATATTACTACATCACTAATATTTACATGCGCTGGAGCCTTAACTATGTATAAAATCAAATCTGCAACATCTGAAGCATTCAATGGTTCAAATCCTTCATATACTGCTGCTGCTCGCTTTTCGTCTCCCTTGAAACGAACTTTTGAAAATTCGGTTTCAACTGCACCAGGACAAACCTGAGATACTTTTATGTTCTTCTGGATAAAATCCATCATCATGCCTTTTGATAGAGCATCAACTGCGTATTTGGTTGCACAATAAACATTACCGTTTGGATAAACACTTTTACCTGCAATTGAGCCTATGTTCACAATGTGCCCACCACCATGTTCTATCATTAAATTTGAAACTATCTTGCTAACATAGAGAAGTCCTTTGATATTTGTATCAATCATCCTTTCCCAATCATCAATGACACCCTCGTTCAAAGGGCTTAATCCTACAGCTAGACCAGCATTGTTAATCAATATGTCAATATGTTGCCACTCTTGTGGCAAATTGAGGAGATGCTTTTCAACCTGAGCCATTTCTCTAACATCAAAATTCAGTGGCAGTATATTTACTTCATATTTTTTAACCAGACGACTTGTTAGGGAATTTAACCTTTCAACTCTTCTGCCTGTAAGAATTAATCTGAACTTTTCTTTGGCAAACGCTTCAGCAACAGCCTCTCCTATTCCAGATGTTGCCCCTGTAATCAATATTGTTTTATGCATGATTTTAAAAATTTAGATCCATTATTCTTAGAAAATTACCTCCTAGTATTTTGTAAATATTCTCTTCAGTATAACCTCTTTTCACAAGTTCCTTTGTAATAACAGGAAGTTTATCAACCCCTTCAAGACCTTCGGGTGTAACTTCAATGCCATCAAAATCAGACCCAATACCAACACTGTCAACACCTACAAGTTTAACTACATGGTCAATGTGATCAACCACCTCTGTATATGAAGGTCTTTTTAATGCCATCATATCAGACAAAGCCTTTTTATATTCTGCTTCATACTTTTTGGGATTTTTTTTGAATTTTGTCTCTGCTACTTCAAAAGCATCACATAGAGGCCAAAATTTATCTGCATAATCCTTATTCAAAAAAGGAGGATAAAAATTAATTTGAATAACTCCGCCGTGTGCTGCTAAATCTTTGATCATCTGATCACTCATATTTCTTGGAAGATCAGCTATTGCTCTGCAACATGAATGAGTAGCTACAACAGGTTTTTTTGAATATTTTAAAACGTCATAGAAAGATTCGTCAGAAATATGAGAAACATCAATAATCATCCCCAACCTGTTCATCTCTTTCACAACTTTTTTACCAAAGGGACTTAGACCATGCCATTTCTTCTCGGGAGAACCACATGAATCACAAATATCATTGTTGCCTGCGTGAGTGAGAGTCATATAACGAACTCCCATATCATAAAAAAGTCTTAGTAAGGAAAGATCCTTTTGAATAGGAAGTCCGTTTTCCATACCAAAGAAAATAGCTCCCAATCCCCTTTTTTTCAATTCAAAAGCATCTTCGACGCTAAGTGCTGCAGCAACCTTGTCTTCATTTTGCTCAATAGCATCATAGCTTCTTGCAATAAGTTGCAGTGCCTTTCTTGTTGCAGCATCAGGATCAAGCTTATTGGATGTGTAAATAGCAAAAAAAAATCGCATCTACTCCACCCTCTTTCATCCTTATAAAATCAAAATGTCCCTGGTCGTTTCTTTTACCCATATCAACTCCCTCGTAGAGTTTTAATGGAGAATCACAATGAGAATCAAGGACAAAAGCATTTCTATGCAGTTTCTGGAAGTCCATATTACCTTTATTTATTTTTTATAAAGGTAATAAAAAACGAAGATTAGTATATCTTTTTGAAGTTTGAAATGGAATTGACCGATACATTATTTATGACCGGAGAACCCTTGTATTCAAGATGTGAACTTCCCGAGATCTCCGCCTCAAGTGTTTTTGAGACATTGACTACAGCCTTAGAAACACCACTTATGGTAATATAAGCCTCATTGGCAGCAAATTCAACGGCAATTAATTTTGAAGCTCCTGAAATCTGAGTTCTGATCTCCTCTCCACTACCTTTCAATTTCACTTCTGAAGAACCTGAAAGTTTCAGATCCAAACTGGCAATACTACCTTTAAAGTCCATCTTGGATGCTCCACTGCACTTTACTGAAAGTGTCGAAATTTCTTGATTCATAACTGCATTACTGGCTCCCGACAATTCGTAATCTGCAATATTTATTTTGCCTCTCATGGATACTGAAGAAGCACCACTTATTGAAATACGTGCACTTTCGCTCGTGATTTCAAGACCACAAATAGAAGCAGCACCACTGATCTGTCCCTTGAAATTCTGTGGAGTAAAATTAGACGAGGACGTTAATTTACAAGCTCCGGAAAGAGAAAGCCATGAAAGCTCATTTTTCATATTAATTCTAACTTTCACGGATTTGAGATTTTTTTTAAGAATTCTCGGCATCTTATCAGTTTCAATTTTAAGATTAAGCTGTCCCATTACTACCTTTATGTTAACATAATTCATAACTTCTCGGTCAGCAGTAACTACTACAGATTCTACAGGTGATTTTATAAGTTCAATGTCAAATACACTTGAGGCTGTTATTCCAGTAAAATCATCAGCCACAAAATTTTTTGTGATCTGTTGGGCAGAAGCAGCAACTGAAAAGAGTACTGCTATTAAAAAAAATATTGACTTTTTCATAAAAAATAATTAAATATATATATATCAATAAATAAACTTTTCTCTTACAAATCTCCATTAATTAGACGAAAATTATTTAAATTTGTTGCATTCGAATTAATTTTTAAATAAAGATATGAATAATTCCATTAACAATTTTCCTCTACCAGCAAATGAACCGGTACTGAAATATTTAAATGGCAGTCCGGAAAGGATTGCACTTGAGAAAGAACTTGAAAGACAAAGTTCAACTGTTGTTGAAATTCCTCTTATTATTGACGGGAAAGAGGTATTTACCGGGAACACTGCAGAAGTTGTCATGCCTCATAATCACTCACATACTCTTGCGGTATATCATAAAGCAGGAGAAAAAGAGGTTAAGATGGCAATCGATGCTGCCATGAAGGCTCATGTTTTATGGAGTGAGGTAAACTGGGCAACAAGAGCGTCTATAATGTTAAAAATAGCAGAATTGCTGTCTACAAAATACAGGGCTACTATTAATGCTGCCACAATGCTTGGTCAAAGTAAAAACATATACCAGGCAGAGATTGATTCAGTTTGTGAAACTATTGATTTTTTTAGGTTTAACGTTGCTTTTGCAAATGAAATATACAAAAATCAGCCTATTTCAACTAACAGCCAAATAAACAGAATGGAATACAGACCTCTTGAAGGATTTGTATTCGCTGTCAGCCCTTTTAACTTTACATCAATAGCCTGCAATCTCAACATGTCTCCGGTACTTATGGGAAACACAACTCTGTGGAAACCAGCAACAACTGCTATCCTTTCAAATTACTGGCTCATGAAAATCTTCATGGAAGCAGGGTTACCTGCCGGCGTTGTAAATTTCCTGCCTGGAAGTGGAGCTCTTATTGGTAATGTTGTTCTTAATTCAAAAGACTTTGGCGGTCTCCATTTTACAGGTTCAAATGCTACTTTCAACTCTTTATGGCAACAAGTTGGAGAAAAACTGTCATCCTACAAATCTTATCCAAGACTAGTTGGAGAAACAGGTGGCAAAGATTATATTTTTGTCCACCCTTCTGCAGATGTTCATGAAGTTGCAACTGCAGCCTTTTGTGGAGCTTTCGAATTTCAAGGACAAAAATGTTCTGCAGCTTCCAGAATGTATGTTCCACAATCACTATGGGGAAAAATTAAAAATGAAATGACAGTCCTGTCTGAGGAGGTGAAGATGGGAGATGTAAGAGATTCAGGAAATTTTATAAATGCAGTTATTGATGAAGCATCTTTTGACAACATCGTTTCATATATCGAATATGTAAAACAGTCAAATGATGCTGAAATTATTTTTGGAGGAACTTACAATAAATCTGTCGGATATTTTATTGCTCCTACATTGGTGCAAACTACAGATCCTCATTTTAAGAGCATGGAAGAAGAAATATTTGGTCCATTCCTTACCGTTTATGTTTACGATGACGATAAACTTGAGGAAGCTGCGGAATTGTGCAATACAACATCTCCATATGGTTTGACCGGTTCTGTTTTTGGTAAAGACAGAATAGAAGTTATGAAATTGTGTAGCAAATTAACCTATTCTGCAGGGAACTTCTACATAAATGACAAACCAACCGGAGCTGTAGTAGGTAAACAACCATTTGGAGGCTCGAGAGCTTCAGGAACCAACGACAAGGCAGGCAGCTTATTTAATCTTATCAGATGGATAAGTCCCAGAGCAATAAAAGAGACTCTTGTACCACCAACAGATATTTTTTATGATTACATGAAGTAATTTGATTTTTACAGATCAAACTGATCTTGTTTTGGGAATAGTCCAAAAAGACCTCCGGTATGTATAAACAGGACATTTCCGGGGTCTTTTAATTTTAAGTTTCTCACTTCACTGAAAAGGCCTCTCATAGCTTTGCCTGTATAGACAGGATCTAAAATAACACCCTCTTTTCTGGCGAACATTGTAATGAAGTCAAGTTCTTCCTTAGTACTTAGAGCATATCCGATGCCTATATATTTGTCATTAATTTCAATTTCATCCTTTGAGATATCTACCTCTGCATCAAGATATTCAAGTGCATCATTGCTTATTTCATGAACCACATTTTTAAAATAGACAGCGTCATCACATACGGCCATCCCAATAATCCTTTTGCCATAGCCATGAATTTTATTAGCAAGATAAAGGCCAGCATATGTTCCTCCTGAACCAGTTGCCACAACAATCGTGTTAAAATTTATTCCCATTTCTTTTTCCTGAAGTACAATCTCCTCCATAGCAGAGTAATATCCGAGAGCTCCAATACCAAATGAGGCACCTTCAGGAATGATATAAGCTCTCATCCCCTTAAAAGCATATTCAGAGGCTATATTTTTCATTATTTCAGCTCTAGATTCTTTATATTCCTCTGAAGTACAGAAACGTACATCTGCACCTAGTAGTTTGTCAAGGAAGTAGTTTCCTTCTACTTTGGGAACTTCATCTGTTCTTAGCAAAACGACAGACTTTAGACCGATTTTTGTTGCTGAGGCAACTGTTGCTCTTGCATGATTAGACTGAATGCCTCCACAAGTAATAACTACATCATAATTAAGATCAACAACCTCTTTAAGTACATATTCAAGTTTTCTTATCTTATTGCCTGAAAACTCAGTTCCTGTTTGATCATCTCTTTTGATATAGAGATTTATGCCTAAATCCTCTGAAAATCTATTCAGCTTTTCAATTTTAGTTGGCAGATTTGCTAAGTTTAATTTTGATTTCATAACCTCTTATTGTTATTCTACAAAGTTATGGATTTAATAATTATTTTTGCCTGATAAAATGACGAAAAAACATGAAAAGGTCTTTAGTTTTGTTGATTCTGACAGTCTCTTTTATTTTACCTTTTAAGTCGGCTGCTCAAATTCAAGAAAAGAGTAAATTTAAATTGATTGCAGATTCTGTCAATGTATATTTAAAGCCATTGGCAAAAGTTAAAGGAATAATTGAGATTAAAAGTGTTAACCTTTCAAGAAAAAGAAGATTGGATATCACTTTTAACTCTACATTAGGAGAATATCCTCTCCGGGAAGAACAGATAGAGACAATTTATTCTATTGTTAATACTTTATTGCCACCTGAATATAGAGATAATAAAATAGGCATTTTTTGCAATGGATCCAAAATTGAAGAATTATTTCCTTCATTTTTAAATCCTGATCAAAATAAATCCGGTAAGGCTGAGAGAAAAGTGAAACGAGATAAAGGTAAGCCTAAAACCTCCAACCTGATAACGAAAGGATCACTGCCTTATGATATAAGTAAGGGTCTTCAAAACAGACATATTGCTATGTGGCAAAGTCATGGTTACTACTATGAACAGAAACTTTTAAGATGGGAATGGCAAAGAGCCAGAATCTTTGAAACTGTAGAAGATCTTTATACGCAATCTTATGTTCTCCCATTTCTTGTGCCAATGCTGGAAAATGCCGGTGCTACTGTTATGCTGCCAAGAGAGAGAGATACTCAGCTTAATGAGGTCATAGCAGATAATGATGATTCTGATTCAGGTTATTCGGAAACAAACGGGAATAGCATTTGGGTTACTTCATCTGTTCCGGGATTCAAAAATGCTAAGGAGAAATACATTCAAGGAGAAAACCCATTCATGATGGGAACCGCCCGTCTGGTTCATTTTGGAAAAAAGGGAGAGAGTGCTGGTGCAAAATATTCTCCTTTTTTTCCTGAAAATGGAGAATATGCCGTATATGTAGCATATCAATCATTCCCTCAAAGCACTGAACGGGCTGTTTATACTGTTCACCACAAAGGAGGTGATACCAGATTTTATGTTAATCAGAAAATGGGTGGAGGCACTTGGATTTATCTTGGCACATTCCTGTTTGAGAAAGGGAAAAATTGGGATGGTTGTGTTGAAATCTATAACGTTTCATCACATAAAGATGAAATTTTATCTACTGATGCCATTAAATTTGGCGGAGGAATGGGAAATATAGCAAGAAGCCCTGCTCCCCAAGGCTCACAAACCAATGTCCCGAGTTCATCTCCTGAGACAGCCAAAACAGTAGTAATGCCAAATGATATTATACCTGAAAGCAGTGGATATCCAAGATTTACAGAAGGAGCAAGATACTGGTTGCAGTGGGCAGGATTTAACGATACAATATACTCTCCTAATGCTGGAGCAAATGACTACAACGATGATTATATGTCACGAGGAAGATGGGTAAATGTTCTTTCAGGAGGTTCATCTCAAAATCCTGTTGAAAAGGGATACAATATTCCTATTGATCTCTCATTTGCATTTCATTCAGACGCAGGCACAACTCTTAACGATTCAATCATTGGAACATTATCAATTTACACAAGACTTTCCAATGGCGATTCAATTTTCCCTACAGGGACTCCGAGAATCACCAGCCGGTATCTTGCAGACATGGTACAGACTCAAATTGTTAATGACGTTAGAGCATTATATGAGCCTATTTGGGAAAGAAGAGGCCTCTGGGACCGCTCCTATTCAGAGTCAAGAACACCAAAAGTTCCATCAATGTTGCTTGAACTTCTTTCACACCAAAATCTTGCAGACATGCGTTACGGACTTGACCCAACCTTTAGATTTACAGTCAGTAGAGCTGTATACAAAGGAATTTTAAAATATCTGAGTCTTTCTCAAAATCGAGAATATGTTGTCCAACCTCTTCCTGTTAAGAATTTTTCGGCAGAAATCTTTAATAATAACTCAGTTAAACTCAAATGGAGTTCTGTAGCTGATTCTCTTGAGCCAACTGCTGTTCCTACAGGCTACGTAGTTTATAGAAGAATTGATAATGGGGGTTTTGATAACGGCAGGCTTGTTAATGATACACTTTTTTCTGAAAAAATTGAAACTGGTAAGATATACAGTTATAAGATAAGTGCAATAAATGATGGTGGAGAAAGTTTTCCTTCAGAGATTCTAAGTGTATACAAAGCTCCTGACGAAAAAGGTAAAGTATTAATAATAAATTGTTTTGACAGACTAAGCGCACCTGCAAGTTTTGCGACCAAAGATACTACAAGAGGTGGTTTCACAGACTTTATTGATCACGGTGTGCCTTACATAAAAGATATATCATATATAGGAAGTCAGTATGAATTTCGCAGGCAAATTCCTTGGATGGATGATGATTCACCAGGATTTGGAGCATCTTATGCCGACTACGAAAAAAGAGTAATTGCCGGAAATACATTTGATTATCCATATGTTCATGGCAAAGCTCTTGCATCATTGGGCTATAGTTTTGTATCTTGCAGCAGAGATGCATTAATTGCAGGGAATATTGTTCTCAACGAATATCCAATTGCCGACTTTATATTTGGAAAGCAGTTGCAAACAAAAACCGGTCGAGGAGTCAAACCTGTAAAATATACTGTTTTTCCAAAGCAACTTCAGGTATTAATTAAAGATTATGCAGTCAAAGGTGGTAATTTGATTGTGTCGGGAGCCGATGTTGCAACTGATATATGGGACAGTATTGAGATGGACCAGGAAAGTATGGATTTTGCACAAAATGTGTTAAAATACAAGTGGAGAACTAATTGTGCAAGTAAAACAGGAGAAGTCAGGTCTGTACAAAGTCCATATAAATTCGACGGAAAATACTTATTCCATACTGTTCCTAATGAGTACGTATACTGTGCCGAAAGTCCCGACGGATTGGAACCTGTTGGAGAAAACTCATGGACTGTATTTAGATATGGTGATAATAACATCTCTGCCGGCGTTGCCTACAGAGGATCATACAGTTCTGTAGTTCTTGGTTTTCCGATCGAGACATTAACTACTGATGAACAAATTAAGAACTTGTTTCAGACTATATTAAAATTTTTGAAAGGTGAGAATTAGTAAACAAAGGGAATTAGAAATTATTGAACTTATTAAAAGAGAGGTTAAACCGGCACTTGGATGCACTGAACCAATTGCAGTTTCATTAGCAGTTGCAAAAGCAGCTGAAATTTTGAGGGAAAGAGGGTTTGAACCGGAAAGTGTTGTGGTAGAAGTAAGTGCTAACATTCTTAAAAACGGAATGGGTGTTGGAATTCCTGGAACAGGGATGGTCGGACTTCATATTGCAGCTGCTCTGGGAATAACCTGCGGGAAATCTGCATATAAGCTCGAGGTATTGCAAGATATAAATGAAGGAGCAATTGAAAGAGCAAAAAAAATGATATCAGAAGAGAAAGTAGATATAATTCTTGCAAAAACAAGAAAAAAACTTCACATATCTGCTAAATGCATTTGCAATGACCACTCGGCCACAGTAGTTATTGAAGATCAGCACGATTCGATAGTTTATGCTAGCTATGACAATCAAATAATATTTGACAACAGACACAATCCCTCTGCTAATACAAAATCCGGAGAATCTCAAATAAGAGATACTCTTGACTATAAATTGGATGTTGCTACTATTTATCAATTTGCCAAACAGGTTGATTTTAAAGATATTGAATTTATCCTTGATTCTGTAACTCTTAATAAGGCACTTGCAGTTGAAGGTCTCAAAAACAACTATGGCTTAAAAGTTGGTAAAACAATCTTGGACAATATTCACCGAAATATATTTGGTGAAGGACTTTTGACGTATTCAATGGCAATGACAGCTGCAGCTTCTGATGCAAGAATGGCCGGCTGTACTTTACCTGCCATGAGCAATTCAGGTAGTGGAAATCAAGGTATTACCGTAACAATGCCAGTGATCGCCGCAGCAGAAAAATTTGGATCAAATAGAGAGGAACTTGCAAGAGCATTGGTTCTAAGTCATTTGATAGCAATTCATATTAAGGGATATCTTGGAAGGCTCTCAGCTTTGTGTGGTTGTGTGATAGCATCTACAGGGGCTGCATGTGGCATTGTTTTTCTTAATAATGGGACATATGAGCAGATTTGCTATGCAATTAAGAACATGATTGGAAATATTACCGGTATGGTTTGTGAC
>JAHDPK010000005.1:0-68463 GCA_018434395.1 Bacteroidales bacterium
GATGCTGGAGATGAAGGTTTAAGAAAAGCCAAGAACTCCTATCACCCAGCATTTATGTTAGAAAAATTCAACGCTTTTATCAAATAGTAATTATAATTTTTATATTTGTGTCCAGAACCATTAGCTTAGTTTATTAGAGTTGGAACCTCCCAGTTGCAATCTGACCGTTGATTATTTCTTACTGGGGATTGTTTTAATCCTCATATTACTCGTAAATTCCCTTGTAAAAGGAATAGAGATTGTTTTGCTTTCTTCAGGAGAAAAAGAGGAGGAGGAGGCAATTCAGTTTGCATTTATTCAAGCTGAAGCAGTACTAATAACTTCCACATTGCTGACTGTTCTTTCGATACTCAGACTTTTCATGAATGTCGGCGAAGGAGGATTTATATTTTATTCACTCTCTTTTTTTGTGACCATTATATTACTTTTTCTAAGTGGAAGGATCTTTAGAAGGACAGCTATTACACAAGGTTTTGATTTTGTCAAAAAAAGAAAACATCTGATTTCAGTTATTTACTGGTTCGGGAAACCTCTTTATGCATTGATTGCAAAATTAAAGGAAATTTATGGTAAAGTTGCAGAGGAGGTTACTGCTCAATCCATAGAAGAAATCACAGAGGTAGATGACACAATGGATAAGGAAGAAGTCGAAGAAAAACTCTTGCTTAAAGGAATAGTTGGATTTCAAAATAGAAGTGCAAAGGATATAATGACTCCAAGGATAAGTATTGTATCTCTGGATAAAACTATGAAATCTCGAGATGTTATTGCAAAGGCTATAGAATGTGGATTCTCAAGATTACCCGTTTATGACGGGAGTCCAGACAATGTTGCCGGATTTCTTTATGTCAAGGACTTAATAGGACATCTCAGGGATAAAGAATACGATTTTGATTGGCACAGCCATATAAGAGAGGCATATTTTATTCCCGGCAGCAAAAAGATTGACGATTTACTTGAGGAATTTCGTCAAAAAAGAATTCATCTGGCCATGGTCGTTGACGAGTATGGTGGAACTGACGGGATAGTAACTCTCGAAGATATTCTTGAAGAGATAGTTGGGGAGATAACTGATGAATCGGATGTTTAAAATGAAAACACAAAAGGTATATTGATATGGCACTTTTTTTTAGTAAGAAATTGGAGAGTGGAGCGACAATATCTGTTTGGGAAATTGTGGAGAGCGAGAAAGAACTGCTCTCGCTGAGCTCAATACCGAGCGATGAACTTGAAGAACTTTCGCTAATTAAAAGTTCTGATCGACGCAGAGAAAAATTAGCAGTCAGAGCACTTCTAAATCAACTTTTCGGAGAGAAAGTTTATTTGGGACATCATGACAATGGAAGGCCATTTTTGCAGAATAGCCTTACAGAGATAAGTATATCTCATACGAAAAGATTTGTCGCAATAATTACACATCCTGAAGAGAGTGTCGGAATTGATATAGAATCACTTGACAGAGATTTTACTGCAGTGGAGAAGAAAGCTCTTTCAGAAGAAGAGATTGATGATCTAAGTGACAAAAACAGACAGCTTCATCTTGCTATTTATTGGTGTGCCAAGGAGGCTATTTACAAAAGGATGTCAATATCAGATGTTGATTTTTCCAATCAAATAGAAATAAAGAGATTCACTCCAAGAGACAATGGTGATATAAAGGCTACATTTATAAAATCTGACGGAGAGGAGATAGAATTTGATCTGGAGTACATGGTATTTGAAAACCACGTAATGGTATGGCTTGTGGGATAAACGTTTATTTTAATATTTGTGAAGAATGATCAGCGGTATTCACTTTGTCAATTATATCAGATATTAAGCCATTTTCATCAATAACAAATGTTCTTCTCAAAACGCCTTCAAACTCCCGTCCAAGAAACTTTTTTTTGCCCCAGGATTCATATGCCTTGAGAATAGATAAATCGGAGTCTGATATTAGAGTAAAAGGGAGACTGTGTTTTTCTTTGAATAGTTTGTGAGATTTTTCAGGGTCTTTACTTACTCCGACGATATTATATCCTGCATGCTGTTTACTATTTTTTCAAAGAGATCTTGATTGTCCTCAATATAATAACGTGCAGCATCTTCCAAAGCGGCAATGTTTTTTAAAGAAGCATTATCCATACGGGGATCTGCATAAAGCAATGAAGGCTCAATTCTTATATAATTACCAGCTACTCCACCAGCAGTGAAAAGTTGTTTCATTTGAAAATCAACAGTCTCTCCTACAGAAGAAGACAAAACATCAATAATGGGTTGAAGCCACTGCAAATAACCAAACTTATGAGTTTTTTCCCAATCGTAAGGGTGAGTAACTTTACCTGTTCCAATTGAAATCATACAATAATTTTTTATTGATTTCTCAGGCCAGAGTTTCATGCCCTCTACGTAAGCACACATTGAGGGATTATTGGCAAATACACCACCATCTACTAGATGTCTTGAAGTGTTGTCTTTGGCAAATATTCTGGCTGGAGAGAAATATGTAGGAGCAGCAGATGTTGCTCTTGCTACATCTGCAAGCAGATAATCCGCAGAAGAGCCATATTTATTGACATTATATTTAGTAAAAAACAAAGCCTTACGCATACTCATATCATAAGAAGTTATCAGACAGTCTTTAATCACGGATGAGATATATGTATTTCCCATAAGTTTATTTGCAAACTCGCAAAGAGCTTTTTCAGAATACCGGCTCTTGAAAACCCCTAAACCGGATACGATTTTGTACCAAAAACTTTTGTGAAACAGTTTGGGGCCGTATTCTTTGTAAAAGTCCCTTATCTGAGCAGCAGAATACTTGGGTCTAGATGGATTATTTTCATCAGGTGTAAGATAGAGACATGAAAGAATCCCTCCGGTTGAAGTGCCACCTATAAGATCAAAACAATCAGCAATTTTAAGTTGAGCATTGTTAAGTGCTCTTTTGAGCTCTTCTTCCAGATATGCAAGAATTGAGGCAGGGATAATCCCACGAATACCTCCTCCGTCAAGGGTTAGAAGGTGAACTATCTCAGGGTTAGTGTCCATAAATAATTTAATTTAAAATTTATATCATTAAATTTAAAAAACTTTTATATCATTAGGTTCTCTGAGTTAAAAATCATGTTTCTTAAAACTTTGGAGAGATCTAATGAGTACAAATAATGGTCGAGAAATCGCAGCCACAGTCAATTTGTCATGTTATGGGCGTTTGCCTCTTTATAAAAAAATTCACACCCTCCCAAAGATGAGAGGGTGTGTTGCGAAAGCGGAAACGCAAAATTTATATTAACCCGATCAAAAGTATATAAATATTTCCCAAATAAATCATCATAAAAATTAGTTGCACAAAAGTTGCACATTTTCTTAGAACAAACATCTGGTTATAAAATGTATGCAAAACAAAAGTTGCACTAAAGTTGCACTATATTCAATGGGAATAAACAAAAAAAGTGTCTCAAAAGTTGAACCTTGAGACACTTTTTGAATTATTTAAAATAGATTTTACATCATATCCATTCCCGGCGCCCCTGCCATTGGTGCAGGCTTATCTTCCTTCTTCTCTGCAAGAGCACATTCGGTTGTCAGAAACATTCCAGCTACTGATGCTGCATTTTCAAGAGCAATACGAGCTACCTTTGTCGGATCTATAACTCCAGCCTTAAGAAGTTCTTCGTATTTATCTGTTCTGGCATTGTAACCAAAATCGTCTTTCCCTTCTTTAACTTTTTGAACGGCTATACTTCCTTCTATACCGGCATTTTCAACTATCATACGAAGAGGTTCTTCGATTGCACGAGCAATTATAGATATACCGGTATTCTCATCTTCGTTATCTCCCTTAAGATTTTTGAGTGAATCAATTGCCCTGATATAGGCAACTCCACCTCCTGGTACGATACCTTCTTCAACAGCTGCTCTTGTGGCGCTCAGTGCGTCTTCAACGCGATCTTTCTTTTCCTTCATTTCCATCTCAGATGCTGCACCTACATAAAGAACAGCAACTCCACCGGCCAGTTTAGCTAGACGCTCCTGAAGCTTTTCACGATCATAGTCACTTGTTGTTGTCTCTATTTGTTTACGAATCTGTCCTATACGTTTGTTTATGGCATCTTTTTCGCCAGCACCGTTTACAATAGTTGTGTTCTCCTTATCTATTGTGACTTTTTCTGCTTTTCCGAGCATGTCAAGAGTTGCGGCGTCAAGGCGAAGGCCTTTTTCTTCAGAGATGACAGTTCCTCCAGTTAAAATTGCGATATCTTCGAGTATCTCTTTTCTCCTGTCACCAAATCCAGGAGCCTTAACAGCTGCAATTTTAAGTGTTCCACGCAACTTATTGACAACAAGTGTTGCAAGGGCTTCTCCATCAACATCCTCTGCAATAATAAGAAGTGCTCTGCCACTTTGTGCAACAGGTTCCAAAACAGGCATAAGGTCTTTCATTGAAGAGATCTTTTTATCGCTTATAAGGATGAGTGGTGATTCAAGCACAGCCTCCATTTTTTCAGGATTAGTCATAAAATATGGAGAAATGTAACCTCTGTCAAATTGCATACCTTCAACTACTTTAACCTCAGTTTCAGTACCTTTGGCCTCTTCAACTGTAATAACACCCTCTTTTTTCACTTTGCTCATCGCAAGTGCAACGAGTTTACCTATTTCTGTGTCATTATTGGCAGATATAGCAGCAACTTGTTCAATCTTGGTATTGTCATCGCCTACTGACTGGCTCTGAGCTTTGAGAGATTTAATAACCTCTGCTACAGCCTTATCTATACCACGTTTCAAATCCATTGGGTTTGCACCAGCTGTTACGTTTTTAATGCCTACGTTTATAATTGCTTGAGCAAGGACAGTAGCAGTAGTTGTACCATCACCTGCCTGCTCTCCTGTCTTGGAGGCAACCTCTTTGACCATTTGTGCTCCCATATTTGCAAAACGGTCTTCAAGCTCTATCTCTTTGGCTACAGTAACACCATCTTTTGTAATTTGAGGAGCACCGAATTTCTTGTCAATGACTACATTCCTACCCTTAGGACCAAGTGTAACCTTGACCGCATTTGCCAATGCATCTACACCAACTTTCATCTCGGTGCGTGCGTCTATGTTGAATTTAATATCTTTGGCCATAATTTTGAAAATTTTAAGTTTGATTTTATTATTAATTAAAGAATTGCAAGAACGTCAGACTGACGCATCATAAGGTAATCTTTGCCGTCGATAGTAATTTCAGTGCCAGCATACTTACCATACAATACGTTATCACCAACTTTTAATTCCATAGGTTCATCTTTTTTCCCGGAACCAACGGCGATAACTGTTCCGGCTTGAGGTTTTTCTTTTGCTGTGTCGGGAATATAAAGCCCGCTTGCTGTCTTTGTTTCGGCCTCTTTTGGCTCGATCAAGACTCTGTCTGCTAATGGTCTAATGTTCATAGTTGATTATTTTTTAGATATTTTGATGTTAAAATTATTATCGACGAATGACAATAAAGCAAAATAAGTGCCAGAAGATCCTGCTGACAAAATGTCAATTTGGCCTGAAATTGAGAAGTGAGAATAATAGTCTTAAAAATGTAATACATTTGCCACAATTTTTTCATTAGTTATTCATATGAGTTCAACAATGTTTTTGTTTATTGCAGGTGTTATTGCAATAGCTTTCGTATCCTTTGGCTGCAGCAGTTTTTTTTATGGTTGATGGATCATTTTGGACGTTTCTTGCATATTGAGCAGTTACATGAGGAAGCATAATGATTATTGGATCTGTATCCGGCGTTACAGTAATGGGAATGGAGAAAATTCCTTTTAGTTACTATTTCAAGAAATTTACTCCTCTGGCCTTTCTAGGGTATGTTGCAGGTGCAGCAGTATATATGATTTTATTTTAACTTTGCGTTTATGACGCAGGATGAGTTATTTATGTCCGAAGCCCTTAAAGAGGCCAGGAAAGCTTTCGATGAGGATGAAGTTCCCGTAGGTGCAGTCATTGTATCTAATGGTAAAATCATTGCCCGGGCTCATAATTTGATTGAAAGATTGAATGATCCAACTGCACATGCCGAGATGCAGGCAATTACAATTGCGTCCAACAGCTTTGGGGGTAAGTATCTTATTGCCTGTGCGTTATACGTTACTATCGAACCTTGTCCAATGTGTGCCGCAGCTCTTAACTGGGCTCAATTGTCAAAATTGGTATATGGTGCTTCTGATCCCAAACACGGCTATACTCTTTTTTCTCCTTCACTTCTTCATCCAAAATGTGAGGTTATTCAAGGTGTATTGTCAGAGGAGTGTGGAAATTTGATGAAGAGTTTCTTTAAATCTAAAAGATAGACTTGTAATGGAATTATTGTCACAATTAGGACTTATAGGCCTTTTTTTGGGCTGTTTCCTTGCTGCTACAATAGTGCCATTTAGTTCTGACTTTTTGATGGTTGGGATACTTATAGCTGGTGTCAACCCAGTTTTAGCACTTATTGTGGCAACTTCCGGGAATTGGTTAGGAGGGCTTACTACCTATTATATTGGTCGTATAGGTAAATGGAATTGGATTGAGAAATGGTTTAAGGTAAAAGATGAAACACTTCTCAAACAGAAAAAAAATGTTGACAGATTTGGGTCATTGCTTGCGTTTATGACATGGTTGCCTGTTGTAGGTGATGTGTTTGCTTTGGCACTTGGGTTTTATAGGATTAACTTTACAAAGAGTGCTCTCTTTATGTTGATTGGCAAGGGTTTGAGATTTGTTTTCTGGACACTTTTATATTATTATTTAGGTGAACATGTATTGGATTTCAAGATTCTTTAAATTTTGGACTTAATAAAAAAAGCCATATATTTGTCGGCTCAAAAATTACACAATTGACCTATGGTGTAATGGTAGCACTACAGATTTTGGTTCTGTCAGTCCAGGTTCGAATCCTGGTAGGTCAACTTAAGAACGGGATGCTGTAATTGATTTATTTTAAATATATTGACCTATGGTGTAATGGTAGCACTACAGATTCTGGCTCTGTCGATCTAGGTTCGAATCCTGGTAGGTCAACGACAAGATTCTCTTAAGGGCGTCGTAACGCCTTTTTATTGAGAAATTACTTTCAATTCTTTGACGATATTTTTCGGAATAAGGCTCATCAAGAGCAGAAAGAATCGCTTCCGAACATTGATTAATATTATCTCCATCAACTATATACCCGAGGGAACCAGTTACTTCTGTCATTCCTCCAGTATTTGAAACAACAGGAACACAATTGTAGTACATCGCTTCTGCAAGAGCAATCGCAAAGCTTTCACTTCTGGATAGCTGGCAGTAAACTTTATACTTTTTGTAATATTCCAGAAGTTCTTCGTGAGGGATTCGGGAAATTATTTTAAGATTCTGCGGTATAGAGCCACAGATGGATTCCAGTATTATTCTGTCAGTACCTATAAGTGTAAAAGGTATATTTTTTAACTCTTGTGATAGTCTGACAATTCTGTCTATTCCTTTTATAAAAATACTTTGTGGAGATTTGGCTATTGCAACGGAAATTACACCTTTTTCTCTGTTTGTAATAGTATTGTCGCTTATGTCATCTGGAATATTTACACAGTTGTAGACAACTTGTGTCTTCGCTTTCTTCGATATGAACCGAACTACTCTATCTATATAATTTGAAACACAGAGACAAACGGATGCATTGTTCATCGAATATCTCGTCATGAAGCCTCTTATCGGATTAATAAAACTGCCATATTTTACACTTTTTATTCGGCATACGTCATATCCGCCAATCACCAGGAAGGACCTTCTTTTTGTTATTTTTGACAACATTACAGGAAGAAATGAGTGATAATCTGCAAACCAGATATAAATTATATCAAATTTCCATATGTTAAGAATGAGATAGAGCATTTGCCATATGAGGGAAAAAAACTGTTTTACCCGTGAAGAATTATCAACCCGAAATGTTTTCACAGAGCAGATTTCAGATAAAATTTCTATATCTCCTTTAACGAAAGTTGAAAGGTGTGTATAAATAAAAAGTGCATTTTGTTTTTTCATCTTTAATTATTCGCAAAACAGCAATAGTGCATTTGCAACCTTTCTTTCTCCTTTATTGTCGAATATTTTGTTGTCACACGGATGATTAACAATTCCATTATCAGAGAACCCTTTTATGTACATAGTTGTGGAACCTCCTCCGTCAAGGTTGATTGCGTAGCTGCAGCCAAGCCATTTGAGTATTTTTTGCAGTTCGTCAAGGCTCATGCCTGCAGCTTCTTTTGTTCTGCCGTCGATAGTTATTAATAATATATTTCCATTTGCCTTTTTACCGACAGCTGTTCTAGGATGCCTTGTGGTGTAAAAAGAAGATTTTTCAAGAGATTCATCCCATCCGGCCACTCTCAAAATTGGTCCTGAAGTAAGTACATCTTCTGCCAATATATATTTTTCCCAGTTTCTAAGTTCATCAGCTTTTAGAATATAAAGTTCTCCTCTATGAATGGCAAGTGCACCAAGCTGATGCATGAGTCTTATTGTCTTTGGTTCCAAAAGGTTGTAAGCTAGTATTTTCCCGTCTTTTCTTATGTAATCTACAGAATTGTAATTTTTTGTATTTAATGTGTCGCTAAACTTAAAAAAAGAACCATTGATAGCCGCTGTTGCCCCTTTTTCGGAAGCCATGAGACTTGTCTCTTTAAGCACAGGTGAGGGGTAAATCTCGATCTTGTTTCTGGAAGTTTTTGCAACCTCGATAATTGATATGAACTGGTTTGAATTAAAGAGATCGTTGTGCGAGAAGTGATGATATTTATATAATACTCCTTCTGCAACTTGTTTTTGGTGCCACTCTGTATTTACTATTGCTAGCGAATCATTTTGGGCATTGATGCCGAAAGCCTCCAGCATCAAGATTAATATCAATAGAAGTTTTTTCATAATCTGATTTATAGCTGATTTGTTACACAAATATATAGAGCATAAAATTAATTATCTTCGTAACAGGAATTTTTTTATGAGAGAAATTCGCATTGTTACTGCAATTGCACTGACTTTCATGTTATCTGCACAATTATCTTTTGCTCAATTTTACAATATTGGCAATGACCCTTCTCATATACAATGGAGGGAAATTAATACGGGCGAGTTTAGGATTATTTATCCACAAGGCATTGATTCTCTTGCACAAAGATATGCTTATCTTATGAGCAGTGCTAAAGCACATGTGGAAGAGAAGCTTAAAACAGACATTAAACCATTTCCGATAATACTACATCCTTATACTGTAATGAGCAATGGAGTAGTTGCATGGGCGCCTGAAAGGATGGAACTTATGACAAGACCACTTCCTTTTAGAGGTTATTCCCAGAACTGGGAAAAACAGCTTGTAATTCATGAAACAAGGCATGTAGCACAGATGTCCAAATTTGAGATTGGAGCATTTCGCCCACTTAACAAATTGTTTGGAGAGCAAATTGCCGGTTTGGCAGCCGGAGTTTATTTGGGTAAATGGGCACTTGAAGGTGATGCTGTTGTTTCTGAAACAGAGTTTTCAAGATCAGGAAGAGGAAGAGATCCTGAACAAATGATTTATTTCAAGGCATCGTTTCTTGATGGAGATTATAGAAATTGGCCTAAATGGAAACTGGGCTCAGGGAGATTGTATATTCCTGATAAATACAGCCTAGGTTATTTTGTTCATTCATACATACGTACATCTTCAGGAAACAGCACATATATAGGAAATATAACAGACTATGTGGCAGACCATTTCTACAATCCATTCTGTGTAAAAAAGGCTTACAGGAGTTATACGGGGTATACAATTAGAGAACACTTTGAAAACATCAAGTATTCAATTGGAGAAAAGTGGAAGAATGAGGATTCTCTCAAACGGCCGTTAACTCCTTATAGACGAATTTCTCACAAAGGGAATGATTACTCATCTTACAGATCAGTTGTCAGTATCTCGCCTGATACACTCTTTGCAATAAGAAGTGATATGGACGAACCTGCAAGACTTGTAATGTTAGATTCTTCAGGAAATGAGAAGAGAATAGCCTATATGGGAAACAGGAGCAGTTATCTTGTATATAGTAATGGGAAAATGTTTTGGACTGAACAGTTCCCATCTTTGAGATGGGAACTTGAAAGTTATTCGGTTTTGAGAGAGTATGATGTAAAAAGTGGTAAAATTCAAACCGTGACCAGTAAAAGCAGTTATTCAAACCCTTCTTTTTCTTTTACTGGAGACACTGTTGCTGTAAGCGAATATTTGCCCGAAGGAGGGTCAAGTGTCGTTTTACTTAATACCTTTTTTTTTGATATTATTGGTTCGTTTAAAGTGCCAAATGGTGCTCAGGTTTTGGAAACACTTTTTATGGGGAATACTATCTTATATGCCACTGTTATTACTGAGTCGGGATTAGGGTTATATAAGCTTGATACATCCTCCGGAGAATGGGGAAATGAAATTTCGGACCAGAGCAGATATATTACGAGGTTGAACAGAACGCCGGATGGAATAATATTCGAGAGCGATCTGGACGGGACTAACAATTTATATTGCTACAATCCTCAGCTCAAATTTCTTCAGAAACTCACTAATTCAAGATTTGGAGCATTTGAACCAAATGTCGATGAAAGAGGTGATGTTTACTATTCAGAATATGACAGTGGAGGATATTTTATTGCAAAAGCTGACAGGGATTCACTTAAATGGGAACCGGCTCTTTTTTCTAAGCCAGCAAAGATTGAAATTGCTGATTTACTATCACTTGAAGCAGGTTATTGCATTGATAGTGTGCATGTAGAACAAGGAATGCGATATGAGTCAAAGCCTTACAGAAAGGGGGCTAATTTGTTTAATTTCCACAGTTGGGCACCATTTTACTACAATGTAGATAAATTGATGAACAAATCTTTTGACAACATGTATGAAGCTATAGCCCCGGGTTTTACAATCTATTCTCAAAATTTGCTCGGGAGTGCTGTTACAATGTTTGGATATTCCTATGTTAGCGGGTTTCATGCGGGTCATATGAGTTTTAATTATTCGGGACTGTTCCCTGTTATTGAAGTATCAATGGATTACAACACAAGATGGAGGAGGGAGATCCGAATGATTCGGGATATTAATAGAAAAAAATATCAGTTATTTTATGATGTGAATGGGTCACCAATGTTTACCTCAGATCTTCTTTTGTATTTGCCTTTAAATTTTTCGAAAGATGGATGGAACAGGGGTCTGCTGCCAAGTTTGCTTTGGCGTTTCAGTAACGATTCTTATTATTCTATTGAAAATAATCGATATAACTATTATCAATATATTTCAGCAGGCATTCAATATTACAGTGTGCTGAAAATGGCCGCAAGAGATATTTTTCCCAAATGGGGATGGGGAATGGTGTTTAAGTTAAACAGAGTGCCATTTTCAAATGAAAATTATGGATCACTGTTCTATTCAAGAGTATATGCATATATGTCAGGATTGCTTAGAAATCATGGTATTAAAATAGGTTTTTCGTTTCAATATCAAGATTTTTCAGGTAAAAACTATCTTTTATCCAATATTGCAGACTCACCGAGGGGGTATGACCAACTTTATGGTAAGAGATATTATTCTTTCTCTATTGATTATGCCTTGCCTCTCTATCTGGGAGATATAGAAATACGTCCTCTATTATATCTTAAAAGGCTGCAAGTTATTCCTTTCACTGATTATGCATACAATGTGGGTTCAAGAGAAAATAAAAAAATGCTTTCAGTTGGGAGTGATCTGCTTCTTGACTTTAATATATTTAATATATCTATTGGACTTTCTGCAGGATTAAGATTTGTACATACAGCTGAGAATAATAACGTGTTTCAGTTCTTGTTCAATATTCCAATATATTGAAGATTAAGCATATGATTTGAATTTACTTATGATAATAGTCATAAATTATTTTAGCTGTTTTTCCCCCGACAGTTTCAGTTAATTCTTCAAGCGTCGCATTTTTAATGGCTTTTAAACTTTTAAATTTACCAAGCAAGAGTTCCTCTTTTTTTTCTCCAATTCCTTTTATTTGTCTTAACTCAGAGTTAATCTGTCCTTTGCTGCGTTGATTACGGTGATGTTTGATGCCAAAGCGGTGGGCTTCATCTCTTAAATGCATAATCAATTTAAGAGATGAAGAATTTTTATCGAGAAACAGTGGATCAGGATCGCCAGGAATTATCAGTTCTTCGAGCCTTTTAGCTATTCCTATTATTTTAATTTTATTATGTAAGTCGAGTTCGCGAAGTGCCTCATATGCATAATTTAATTGTCCTCTTCCTCCATCAACTACAATGAGCTGAGGAAGCGGGGCATTTTCTGCAAGTAGTCTTGAATAACGACGGTTTACAACTTCTTTCATAGTTGCAAAATCATTTGCGCCAACTACACTCTTTATGTTAAAATGTCTATAGTCTTTTTTTGACGGCATGCCGTCTTTAAAAACTACACAGGCAGCAACTGCATACTGACCCTGAATGTTTGAATTATCAAAACACTCAATATGGATGGGGAGTTGATCCATGTTTAAATCTTTTTGCAATGTTGAAAGTAATCTGTTGAAGTGATCTTCTGGCCTTAATGTTTCTTCTTGTTTTATTCTCTCTGCCTTGAACTGGTTTGCATTCTTAATACTGAGTTCAAGTAGTTTGAGCTTATCACCTCTATGAGGTATGTGAACTTGTTTGCCGGAGAAATTTTCATCGGGCATTACTGATACAAGTATCTCAGAGGAGAGCTCTCCAAATTTTGAACGAATTTCAGCCATAAAGGTGCTTATAACATCGGACATATTCTCTTCAATCTGTAGCCTGAATTCGAGGTTAAGAGATTGAATCACAGACCCGTTTACAACCCTTAAAAAATTTCCAAAAGCAATATTATCTTCTTGTGCAAGTGAAAATACGTCAATATTTGTTATTAAAGGATTTACAATAGTAGATTTGCTGTAATGCTTTTCCAATAAATCAAGTTTTTCTTTAAGATTTTGAGCTTCTTCATATCGCATTTCCTGTGCGGCTTTTAGCATGGATTCTTTAAACTCTTTTTTTAATCTTGAAGTCTCTCCTTTTAAAATTGATTTAACTCCATCAATTTGTTGCATGTATCTATGATCAGATATGTATCCAGCACAAGGTGCTTTGCATTTTCCAATATGATAATTAAGACAAGGCCTGAAATTCTTTGTTTTTATATTTGATTCTGTTAGTGACAGTTTACAGTTTCTTATCTGATATAATGTATTAATCAGGTCAATCAGACTGTGAGCGTACATTGCAGAACTATAAGGTCCAAAATAGAGAGAACCGTCTTTACTGTATTTTCTTGTTACAAAGACTCTTGGGAATGGTTCATTTTTTATGCAGATCCATGGATAAGTCTTACTGTCTTTTAGAAGAATGTTATATCGAGGCTGATATTTCTTTATCAAATTATTTTCGAGAAGTAATGCTTCTTCCTCTGAATTAACAACCGTATACTCAATATGATCAATTTTTGAGACCATGGCTTTAGTCTTGGGAGAGAGAGTGTTTTCAGACTGGAAATATTGAGAGATACGGTTTCTGAGATTTTTTGCCTTGCCGATATATATAATTATTCCTTCCTTGTTAACAAAACGGTAAACTCCGGGTTGTGCTGGAAGTATTTTGAGAGTCTCTCTTATATCGGGTCGTTGGATCATAGTTTTTCGTAAAATTAACAATTATCCTATATTTGTGATATTTTATGAATAGAGTAGTAACAAAATCTGACGTTAAAAAGGCAATAAAACTTAAAGGATTTCCCGGTAATATTGCAGCATCTTTTTTGATGTGGATTTTAGGTTTAAATAAGCTCAATAAAAAATACAGTAAAATTTGTCAGTTTGAGGGAAGGGATTTTACTACTGCTGTTATGAGAGAATTTGGATTTGGATATGAACTTGATGACAGACAACTTAAAAATATTCCACAGGAAGGCCCTTTTATCTTAGTTTCCAATTTCCCATATGGTTCAATAGAAGGAATAATATTATTGCATATCGTCTCTGCTGTAAGGCCAGAAATTAAGTTACTGGGGAATTTTATGTTATCTATAATTCCTAATTTGCGCGTTTATATTATTCCCATTAATCCTTTTGTAGATCATCCTGAGTTTCATAATAGTTTTTCTGGGCTCAGACAGGCCAGTGAAACTCTTTCAAACGGAGGCTGCCTCGGACTTTTTCCTGCCGGAGAAGTTTCTACTTATTATGGAGGAATATTTATTCAGGATAAAGAGTGGCAGATATCTATTATTAAATTGATTAAAAATGCGGGTGTACCTGTAATTCCTGTATACTGTCATGGTACTAACTCGCTTTTTTTTCACTGGACGGGTAGAATCCATCCTTTGTTGAGGACACTCAGACTTCCGAAGGAGCTTTTAAATAAAAGAGGTAAAATTGTTTCAGTAAGAATTGGAAAGTCAGTCTCTTCTTATGAAATATCAGAATATAAAGATCTTAAATCTTTGGGAGCATATCTCAAAGCTCGCACATATGCTCTTGAAGCTAATATTAAAACAGCCCAAAAAATTGAAGCCAGGGCACTTACTCCTATTGCATTACCTAATAACAGAAAACATTTACAAAAGGAAATTAATACTTTACCACAAAACTGTCTGCTTTTTTCAACCGGCAATTATGTTTGTTATCTTGCTGATTATAAGCTTATACCTATGATGATGCACGAATTAGGCAGGAGGAGAGAAGAGTCTTTCAGGGCAGTAGGTGAGGGTACCGGGAAACCACTTGATCTCGATGAATATGATGAGTACTATAAACATTTGATTTTGTGGGATAAATATAGACAACGTCTTGTTGGTGCCTATCGTTTGGGCTTTGGTAAAAATATAATTGAAACAAGGGGAGTAAAGGGATTATACTCAAATTCTCTTTTTGGCTATGAAAAGCCGTTTCAGGACGTACTTAAACAGTCCATAGAACTTGGCCGCTCATTTGTGACACTTGACTATCAAAAAGATAACCTTTCATTAATGTTGCTTATCAAGGGACTTTTATATTCTGTGCTCAGTCATCCTGAAGTTAAATACCTGATTGGTCCTGTAAGTATTAGCTCCTGGTATCCTAAATTTTATAGAAGTGTTATGATTTATTATATTCAAAACAAACACTCTATAAATGATTTTGATGATTATGTAATACCCAGGAATCCTTTTTTTCCTGATTACCTGAGGGTTAAAGTTGACGATCTGATGCAGAATAAAATGGAGAGCATTGAGCAGTTTGATAGATTTTTGTTACGTCTTAGTAACAATGAATATCGTTTGCCTACCTTGGTGAAAAAATATCTCAAAATTAATTCGAAGATTATAAAATTTAATGTAGATCCGGATTTTAACTACTGTGTTGATGGACTTGTCTTATTGGATCTTACACAAATTTCAAAGCAAGAGATAATCAATCTTTCAAAGGATGAACCCGACAAGTATAAAGTTTATAGGCGATTTGGAATTGAAGCAAATTAAGGAACAGGGTCATAGCCACTTCCTCCCCATGGATGACATTTTAACAACCTTTTAACAGCAAGATACAATCCCTTGAAAGGTCCATGCTTTTCAATAGCTTCCACAGCATATGCAGAGCAGGTAGGGGTGAACCGGCATGAGGGAGGTTTAAGAGGCGATATCCCGTACTGGTAGAATTTAATCAGAATCAGCAATGGCAGCGAGATCACTGTCAGTGCTATTTTCTTGAATTTTGCCCAATACATAGGTGAGTTTTTTTTGTATTTGGTTGAAATCAGAAACTGTACCACTTATATAGAGAAAGATAATATCAAATTTGCTATTAGTTCCATTTCTTTGAGGGTTTTGTCTGTAAGCCTCTTTTATTCTTCTTTTTAACAGGTTTCTTGTAATGGCTTTTTTATGAGTTTTTTTTGGGATAGATATTAAAACCCTATTATACTCATAAATATTTGGCTGGTAAAAGACTTTAAAGGGGAAAAGAAAAATCTGTTCTCCGTGTTCGAATACATCTTTAATAACTGTTCTTGATGAAAGACGTTCGACTTTTCGTAATTTGCAATCACTTTTGTTCAAAGTAAATAGAGAGTGCTTTGGCAATTGATGGAGCTTCAGGTGTTGGGGCTATGACAGTAGATGTCAACTTTGCTCCTTTGAGAGCCTTGAGTGTTGCCGGACCAAATGTGGCAAACTGGATGCCGTTTGGTTTAAAATCAGGAAAATTCTGTTTAAGGGATCTTATGTCAGAAGGGCTGTAGAAAACGAGCATATCATAATTATTCAACTCTAAATTACTAAGATCACTGAATACGGTTTTGACAAATACTCCGCTTGTATGTTTGAGTTTGGCCTTTACAAATATTTTATGAATATCTGCCTTTGACGAATCTGTTACACAAACAAGAAAATTTTCATTTTTATGTTTGGTTCCAATAGCATCAATTATTGAGGCATTTGTGCCATTGCCAAAAAATATTTTTCTTTTTCGGTAAACAATATATTTTTGCAAATAGAGGGCAATGGACTCTGAATTACAAAAATACTTCATAGTTTCAGGTACTGTAATCCTCATCTCTTCGCAAATTTTAAAGAAAGCATCAATAGCTGTTTTGGCTGTGAATACTACTGCGGTGTGATCAAGGATATTTATTTTTTGAAGACGAAACTCTTTTGCCTGTAATGGTTCAACTTTGAAAAATGGGACAAAGTCTATACTTAGCTTATATTTTGTTATAAGATCGGTGTAGGGAGATGATCCATTTGTTGGAGCAGGTTGAGAAATCAGGATCCTTTTGGCTTTCATATTTTATATAGTGAGAATTAAATCAACAGTTAATGCAATTGGTAAGAATTCCAAAGTGCAAAGATACAAAATATAAAAAAACAGAGAAAATTGGCGAGATCTTATTACTTGCCATGTTTTGACCAAATAGATGAAGTACACAAATAAAACACAGTAAATAAGCAAGTTAATGAATAATTTATTGTCTAACTCAGGCCAGAAAAAACTTGCCAGCGATATTGGGAAAGTGAAAAAGACGGAAATGATAAAATAATTATAACTTATTTTTTCAATAAAATTAAACGCATAGTTCTCATTTAATAGCCATGAGAGTAATGCAAGAGCACCCTTTCGAACTAACCATAAACAAATTACTGTTCCTAATAAAATCAAAAAAAATAGTGGAGGAGTGATATTATATTTTGTAACAATTTGTTCTCTTAAAGTAAGGGAGAGCATGAGAGGATAATAATAAAAGAATATACCGACCACAATATTTCTTTGATTGGAGATAGCAAGTCTTTCTTCAATTTTTTCGTGATTTTTAAGTTTAAAAAAAGATTTTATAATTGAAGGGTAAACATTAATAATTTCCTTTGAAAAAATTATAAGTACAATGAAAAAAGCAAGAAAAAGCCCCGACATAATACTGTCATTTTCTGACTTTTCTCTTCGTGGTGTTGTGTAATTACTACCTGTTATGTAAAATGTATCCTTTCCCCACAGCGAATCTACAGGTAGAGTTTGAATAGAATCAGGTATCCAGGAATAGTCATATGGATATGCACAGGTCTGCTCCATCAATTACCAAGTTTTGCTTTATAATTCATGCCTTGGAGAATGTTGATTATTTTATCACGAAAATCTCCTTGAATAATTATTTCACCCTCTTTGGCTGAACCTCCTGTTCCACACTTGTTTTTAAGTATTTTGGCCAATGACTCAAGATCCTCTTTAGAACCTTGAAATCCTTTAATAAGTGTTACTTGCTTTCCTGCCCTCTGTTTCCGATCTATAATAACTGTCAAATATTGTTTTTCGGGCGCTAACGTATGAATAGCATCGTCTTTATTATTGTTTATTGTATAGTTGAAGTCAAAATCTGTTGAGAAGACGACTCCAAGTCTGTTCTTCCAATCATTCTGAGACATTGCTAATTTTTGTTACAAAGTTAGGTAGAAAAATTCAAAATAGTAACTTTGTTTATTATTAGCAATAATTAGGCAAAAATAATATGGAGCAAAAAAAATTCAAACTGATAAATAACTTGCTAGGATTACTGGTTTTTATCATTGCTGCATTCACCTATCTTTCGACTATTGAGCCTACGGCCAGTTTTTGGGATTGTGGTGAATTTATTGCATCATCATACAAGCTTGAAATAGGACATCCACCAGGAAATCCCGTTTTTCAGCTAATTGCCCGATTTTTTACTCTTTTTGCTGATAATCAGCATGCAGCGATGATGGTTAATGCAATGAGCGCTATTTGTTCTGCTTTGACAATAATGTTTTTGTTTTGGACAATTACTCATTTGGTAAGAAGAATTGTTGAGAAGCATAAAGAGACTCTGTCTGCAGCTACAGCTATTTCTGTTTTTGGTGCAGGTCTGGTTGGCTCTTTAGCTTATGCTTTTTCAGACACTTTTTGGTTTTCAGCTGTTGAGGGAGAGGTATATGCCATGTCTTCTTTATTTACTGCAGTTGTTTTCTGGGCGATGTTAAAATGGGAAGAGTGCGCTGACGAACCTCATGCCAACAGATGGATAGTCCTTATTGCTCTTTTAATGGGGCTTTCCATCGGAGTTCATTTGTTGAACTTACTTACTATACCCGCTCTTGTGTTTATATATTATTATAAACGATACAATGTTACCAATAAAGGGCTTGTCTGGGTATTTGTGCTTTCTTGTGTAATACTGGCCTTTATTCTTTATGGAATAATTCCGTTCCTGCCAAAAATAGCCGCTTGGTTTGATCTCTTTTTTGTCAATGTGCTCGGCTTTGGCATCAACACGGGTGCAGCTATATTTCTTCTGTTGCTTCTTATAGCTTCTTTGTGGTCTGTGTGGTATACATATAAAAAAGGCAAGGTTCTGGCCAACACGATTTTACTTTGCTTTACTATGATTGTGATAGGTTATTCGACATTTGCCGTTGTAATTATCAGATCATCCGCAAATACTCCAACAAATGAGAATCAACCTGATAATGCTTTTTCACTTGTAAGATACCTTGCCCGTGAGCAGTATGGCAGTAATCCTCTTATTTATGGCGAGACATTCGCTTCACCATATGACATCAAACAGGAATCGTACTATGCTAAAGTGGATAATAAATATAAAAAGGTTGAGGGACCTGTTCAACCAGTATATGATCCTGCTTCAAAAATGGTGTTTCCTCGGATGTGGAGTTCTGCTTCTGATGATCATGTGAAATTTTATAAGATGTATACTGAGGGGAGAGGAAAATCAATAGTCGGATCAGACGAAAAGATTCCATTGATGAAAGATAATCTTGCTTTCTTTTTTGACTACCAGCTTAACTGGATGTATTTGCGTTATTTTATGTGGAATTTTGCAGGTCGTCAAAATGATCTTCATGGTTCTACTCCCGGAGATCTTTTCAGGGGGAATTGGGAGAGTGGAATTACTTTCCTCGACAGGGCAAGACTTGGAGATCAGAGCGAAGGCCCTGCATACATTGTAAAAAGCAAGGCCAAAAATCATTATTACATGATTCCTTTGTTTCTGGGAATATTAGGCTTTTTTTATCAGCTTGCGAAGGACAAAAGAAATACCTGGATTGTTACACTTTTGTTTATTCTTACGGGCGTAGCCATAGTTGTATATCTTAATCAAACGCCATATCAGCCTCGTGAGAGAGACTATGCTTATGCCGGATCTTTCTATGCTTTTGCTATCTGGATAGGGCTTAGCGTTACTGCTCTTTATGATGCTTTCAGGAAGAGAATCCCGGCATTAGTGACAGCTTCAGCGGTAACACTTGTAACTCTTTGTGTACCTGTTCTGATGGCTTGCGAAAATTGGGACGATCATGATAGAAGTAACAGGTACAGTGCACGAGATCTTGCGTATAACTATCTGAATTCTTGTGATAAACAGGCAATACTTGTTACACATGGTGATAACGACACATTCCCTTTGTGGTATATTCAAGAGGTTGAAGGAGTCAGAACAGATGTAAGAATAATGAATACTTCTCTTCTTGGAACAGATTGGTATATTGATCAGATGAAACGTAAGACATATGAATCGGAACCGGTCAAGCTCTCATTGCCGAGGAATGAGTATCTTTATGGTACAAATGATATGATTCATATTGTTGACAGATTGAACAGGCCGGTACCAATTAAAGCAGTGATAGATCTGATAGCCAACCCCGAAGCTAAATTACAGGCTGAAAATGGAAAGAGATATAGTTTTGTGGCTTCAAAGCAATTGCTTCTTCCTGTCAACGTAAAAAATGCCATTGCCTGTGGAATTGTCTCCGAGGCTGATTCTGCGCAAATACTGGATACTTTGTTGCTTAAGATACCTGAAAAGAAGAATTATCTTACAAAGTGTGAAATGATTATTCTTGATATGCTGGCAAATTACGATTGGAGCAGACCGATTTACCTGGTTTCAATGGGGGGAGATCTTGAACTTGGATTGAGGGATTATCTTGAATATAACGGTTTTGCCTATAAATTTGTGCCGATTAAGAGCTCAACATCTCTTGGTAGTCCGGGAAGAGTTGTTCCGGAAGTTATGTATGACAAGTGTATGAATGTATATCGTTGGGGCAATTTAAATGATCCCAAAGTAAATGTGGACTACCAGAATCTGCTCACATTCAATGCCTTGATGTGTGGAAGAAATATTTATTCTACAACTGCCAGATCATTGCTTGAGTGTGGAAAGACTAAGGAAGCTGTTGAGGTTCTGGATAAAATGCAGGAATATTTTATCCCTTCACAATTTCCTCTTAATTGCTCTCTTTTACCATCACTTAACGAAATATCTGTGATGGAGGCAATAGATATTTATCTCCAAGCCGGCGAAAGAGACAAGGGATTAGCTCTTGTTAAAGCGTTTACGGACGAAACATATCAGGCCTTGAATCTTTTCACTAAGAGATTCAAAGGCATGTATCTTTCAAAGTATGATATTGAACAAAATTTGACATATATTCTCCATTTGTCAGATATCCTTAAGAACAGAGGTGAAGAAAAGCTTTCTGCCGAGATGGAAAAGAATATCGAGGCTTACCTTAAGACAATAGAAGGTTAGGAATCATTCAAGTAAAAGATTGCAACCTCTTATTTCTGAATTTTTAATCCGGCCGGTGATTTTAAAAAGATCCTCGGCCGTTTTAATTCCCATGTCCTGAGTCTCAATAAAGGAGCAGGAACCTATATTGGCGAGATCTATAACATTTATTCCTCCGACTTCTTCGGGTTGTACAAGCTTGAAAGGATTATTGAAGTCTCGTATTAGTATTTTCATCCATGGTGGGGTATTGAACAATCCGTTGCCGTGAGAGTAGGCTTGTGAGAGAAGTTCGGTCATCCCGTATTCAGAATGGACTTTTTCTACTCCAAACGAATTTTGCAATCTTTGATGGATTATCTCTCTTGGAAGTTCCCTGCCTCGTCCTTTCATACCACCTGTTTCAATGATAATTAACGAGGGGAAGTAGCAAGTGAACTCGTTGGCAAAATCAAGCAATGCAAAGCTTACCCCAAATAATATGGACTTTTCATCTTTATCTCTAAGTTTACCAAGTGTTTCAAATAATTCGGAGTGATTGTATAGGTAGAACCCATTTGCACTTTTACCAGATAGCCCCATTAGCCTGTCAACCATATAAATCAGGGAAGATCCTTCTCTTTCAAGATATGAGGGTAGAAGTGCAAGAAAAGTGTATTGTGAGGGATCACCATACTCAAGTGTAAAAGATTTCAAAAGACTTTCTTCATAAATAGACAAGTCAGCAACATAGTGTTTTGAAGGGACCATACTAGAAGTGGCACTGCTTGTAAAAATTTTTTGTGGATCTTCAACAACTGAGTAGACTTTGGTACTTTTAAAAAACTCAATAGGAAGAAATGGAATTTTTTCTATATTGTCTATCGATTGCCTGTCAACTCCTAAAAGATCGATATATTGACTGTAAATTGGACAGTGGACAGACTGGTAGTCAAAAATTTCTAACGCCAGGTCATCGAACTCTTCTTCGGACTTAATCAGAAATATCCTCTCCTTTATCGATTGCAAGTAACTGTTCGACATAATCTCTTTTGTTGGATAGTCTTGGAACTTTATTTTGGCCACCAAGCTTTCCTTTACTTTTCATCCACTTGTAAAAAGTTCCATTACTTACAGGGGATAGAGTTAGTCTTACCATAGTGGCGTTATTTTTTCTTTTAGCTTCATAATCAGAATTGAACAGGCAAAGATTTTTGTCTAGAAGATCAGCAAAATTATCCAGGTTGTCAGGGGGTTTAGCAAATTCTATTATCCATTGGTGAGAGCCTTTGCCTCCTCTTATCATGAAAATTGGCGCAACTGTGTAGTTTGTAACCTCTACTCCTGTTTCAGAACAAGTTTTTGCAAGAGCTTTTTCAGCATTATTGATCATCAGCTCTTCACCAAATGCATTAATAAAAAGTTGAGTTCGGCCGGTTATTAAAAATTTGTGTGGTTTCAGACTTGAAAACATGACAGTATCTCCAAGCAAGTAACGCCATAGCCCTCCATTTGTAGTGAGGACTACTGCGTAGTTTATATTTGTTTTCACACTGTCAATGGTGTCAAAATCTCTAAACAGCCCATTTAATGCCTGCTCAAATCTCTCCATTGGGATAAACTCATAAAATATTCCGTTATCAACCAGCAATAGCATTGATTCGTCTTTTGGATCATCCTGAAATCCAAAGTATCCTTCAGATGCATTGTAATTTTCACGATAATTCATCTTGTCAGAAGGGATCAGCCTCTTATAGATGTCCCTGAACGGGTCGAAGCTTATTCCTCCATGCATGAAGAGTTCAAGATTAGGCCACACTTCAAGTAAATTATTCTTGCCTGACACTTCAAGAACTTTATTCATAAGTACAAGGTTCCAAGAAGGAACACCTGAGAAATTTGTCACATCTTCTGTTGCAATAATAGGACTCATCAACTCAATCTTTTTTTCAAAGTCAGCCATTAAGGCTGTGGATCTCTGAGGTATGCGTTTTAACTCTGTCCAAGGTGGGGAGTTTTTTATAAGAATAGCTGACAAATCCCCGTATAAAGTGTTTCCATCTCCAATCTCGTCTATGCTTGTGCTCCCTCCCAGGGTAAGAGATTTTCCGTCAAAAAGTCGCGAATCTGGATTTGAGTTTACATAGCTTGCAAGAAGAGTCTTCATGCCATTATAATGACAATTATTGAGAGACTCATTGGTAACCGGTATAAATTTACTTTTCGACGAACTTGTACCGCTCGATTTTGCAAACCATTTTACCTTGGTGTTCCAAAGCACATAATCTTCTCCTCTTCTTATTCTGTCTATATATGGTTCAAGTGAGTCGTAATCTCTCAAAGGTACTTTTTTTTGAAATTCTTCAACATTGTTTATCTTTTCGAAATCATGTTCTTTACCGAATAATGTATCTCTGCCTGATGCTATTAAGTTTTTAAAACATTCTGTCTGACTTTTCCATGGATTAATTCGTGTCTTATCAAGCTGAGAAAGCCTGATTTTAGATAATTGTCTGAATATAAATGTTGTTAATGACATGTGTTTTTATTCTTGTCCTAATACTTGATGTAAAACCTCAAGTGACTTGACCTCAATGGGAGAACCAATGTGGTGGCTCAAATAGGAAAGCATATCCTTAATAAAAATATATCTTTCCCTACCGTTCAACTTGACAGTATTTAATTCTGCAGGATCAATATTCAAAAGTTTTGCCAGGATTTCAGAACTTCTTCCGGAGAAATCGCCAATTGAGAGAAGAGGATCATATCCACTTTGTTTGCACATTTCAACAATAAACCATGTATGGAAGTTGGAATATCCGTTTTTTAACGTTTCGAGTGTTAATATTGAACTGCGAATAAAATCGTACATCACACGATTTGGCTCAACTTCTCTGACAATCCTGTAGATCAGCTCACTGATAAACATTGCGATGGAACATTTGTTGAGATTATATCTAATATCTTGAAAAGTAAATGCAGGGGAAAATTCTTTAATTGTAGACATAGATCCTTTTCCTCCAGGTACAATCTCTGCATCAATTATATCAAGTGCTTGAAGTTGAGAGATAAAAGCATTTCCCGGTTTTCTTTTTCGGACGATATAACTTTGCCTGCCGTTGAGATTGGAATAACCCTGCAATATCAGTGATGAGTCCTTGTATTTAAGAGTGTGAAGCACTATTATTTGCAGTTTGTCAGGCATTATTTTTTGTATTGATTTAGAAAAGCAGATAATTTTCTTAAAGAGTTTCCTCTGTGGGATATCAAATTTTTTTCTTCTGGAGATAATTCTGCCAGAGTCCTATCATATCCGTCGGGGATAAAGACAGGGTCATAACCAAACCCTCCTGTTCCAGATGGATGTTCTGCAATTTTACCATTAAGTATTCCTTCAAAAAAGAAAGGTTTTCCGTCTACAATAAGTGCAATTATAGTTCTGAATCTTGCTGTTCTGTCAAGTATGCCTTCTATCTCCTTAAGTAATTTGGCCATATTTGCTTTGGAATCATGTTGTTCACCGGCATAACGGGCAGAGTATATTCCGGGAGCTCCATTTAAGGCATTGACTTCAAGTCCTGTATCGTCGGCAAAACATGCAATATGGAGCCGTTCCCATATAAATTGTGCCTTTATCAGAGCATTTCCTTTGAGTGTATCGGCTGTCTCTGGAATATCTTCAAACAGATTAAGCTCCCGAGGAGTTTTAAGAAAAAAATTCTTACCCAAAACAGACCGGGCTTCTTCTACCTTGTGAAGATTATTGGTTGCAAATACAATATTCATAAAACAATATTGCATCAAAGATACTAAAACTTTACTTTTGTATACTTTTATAATAAAACCAAAAATGAACAGAATTAAAACACTCTGTATTTTCCTGCTTGTATGTTTAGTTACTTTTCCTGCATATTCGCAATCAAAATATTTCAAGACAGGCCGAAGCTTGGACGTCCAATTTTCGGTGCTAAAGGAACTTTCGATGTACTATGTTGATAGCGTGGAAATTGATAAACTCATTGAAACGGGGATAAACGCAATGCTCGAATCTCTTGATCCTTACACTGTTTTGATTCCTGCAGAAGATCAGGAGAGTCTTGAACTTATGACTACAGGTTCTTATGGCGGCATAGGAGCATTAATTAGAAAAATTGACAATGGCATTTTGATAGGAGAAGTTTATGAAAATTCGCCTGCAGCTAAGTCAGGGCTTGTAGCTGGAGATATCATTCTTAAGATTGATAATCAGGACATATCTGGTCTTATTGTAGATTCTTGTAGTGCAAGGATGAGGGGAAGACCGGGTTCGCAGGTTGCTTTTCTTGTCAAAAAACTTAGAGGAGGTGACACAGTGGAGGTAAAAGTTATAAGGGATAAGGTTCATTTTCCGGATGTTGCTTATAGCGGATTTGTGAATGACACTACAGGATACATAAGACTTAATGGATTTACTTTTGGAGGTTCGAAAGATTTCCGTCGGGAATTGCTTGAACTCAAGAAAAATTCCGATATGAAAAGATTGATGATTGATATCAGAGGTAATGGAGGCGGATTGCTGGATGAAGCGGTTAATATTGTCTCATTATTTGTGCCTAAGGGGACTAAAGTTGTTTCTGCCATAGGAAGAACAAAGCAATCGAGCATGGATTACTATACTAAGGATGAACCTGTTGACACATCTCTGGCTATAGTAGTTCTTGTTAATTCCGGTTCTGCATCCTCATCAGAAATTGTTGCAGGAGCTCTTCAGGATCTTGACAGAGCAACGATAGTAGGAACAAGAACATATGGTAAAGGCTTGGTGCAGTCGATAAGAGATGTTGGTTACGGTAACAGAATTAAGCTCACTACAGCTAAATATTACACACCAAGTGGAAGATGTGTTCAGGCAATAGACTATTCACATAGAAACGAGGATGGAAGTGTCGGAAATATTCCTGATTCATTGCGCAGACCATTTAAAACACTTAAAGGCAGGACAGTTTATGATGGAGGAGGAATCACTCCTGATGTTATTATCAATCCTCAAACCGTTCCTAGAGCAGTTATGTCACTCATTTTTGCCGAAGTGCTTTCAGATTATTCAATTCTGTACTTTAGGGATCATATCTCGATTGCCGAACCAAAAGATTTTAAACTTACTGATACCGAATATGAAGAATTTGTTTCTTATGCTGCTTCACGCAATTTTGATGGGAGGAGTGCTTCAGAAGTGGAATTGGATAGGTTGATAGCTATTTTAAAGGAAGAGTCGATGTACGACGAATTTAAAGACAGAGTTACAGCCCTTGAAGAGAATGTTAAACTTACCAAGGAGGAGATGTTGCGAAGAAACTCAAATATTATAAGGCCTTTTCTAGAGGAGGAGATTGTTAATAGATATTATTATGAAAGAGGTCAGATAGAGAGTGTGTTAAGAAACGATTATCAAGTTAAGAAAGCGCTTGAAGTTAAATTGATTAACTGATGTTACTCGATTTGCTTTTGCCAAGGATATGCCCTGTTTGTAGAAGAGTACTTTTAAAGGGGGAGAAACATCTTTGTCTTAAATGCCTTTCCGAGATTCCTTTTACTTATTTTTGGACATGGCCCGGCAATCCTGCTGAAAACAGGTTTTTGGGCAAAGTAGATATAGTCAGGGTAGTATCTTTGTTTTACTATAGAGATGGGAGTCATTACAAAAATATAATTCATCTTTTTAAATACAAAGGCCATCGCAAACTTGGCAAATTTATGGGGGAAATGCTTGGAGAAAAACTTTTGAGCAGTGGTATTTACAAAGACATAGATGTTATAATTCCTGTTCCTTTACATCCCTTTAAACGCTGGAAAAGAGGGTATAACCAGGCAGAGATAATTGCCCTTGCCATTGGAAACGTTATTCGAAAGCCTGTTGATTGCTCTTCACTTGTCAGAAGGCGCTATACTGTGAGCCAAACCAGAAAAAGTGCATCTCAAAGAGAAAAAAATGTTGCCGGAGCTTTCAGAATAAAGTCTCATTCATTATTAAGGGAAAGGCATATATTATTGGTGGATGATGTCTTGACAACGGGAGCTACATTAAGTTCATGCGCTTGTGAGATAATGAAAATAGAGGGGTGTAGGGTATCATTTGCCACATTGGCTTTTGCAGAATAATAACTAAATTTGTAGCTGTAAGCTGAAGTTGTATGCTCGATTTCATTAAGATAGATCTAATTGACATAATTGATATATTTTTGGTGGGTTTATTGATCTATCAAATTTACAAGCTTATCAGGGGCACTGCTGCTCTTAATATTTTCATTGCAATTATTGTTATTTATTTTATATGGCTCATTGTCAAAGCTCTTCATATGGAATTACTCGGGGCGATAATGGGACAGGTTATAGGAGTAGGAGTTATTGCCTTGATTGTACTTTTCCAGCAGGAAATCAGACGTTTTTTGCTAATGATTGGTACGAGGTACATGAATTCTCAGCGTAAACTAAAACTGGCAAATATGCTTTTTGGTGTCAAGGGAAGAAGTGTTTCTCTCAATTTATTAGAGGAAGTAACTCTGGCTTGCAGAAGAATGTCTGAGAATAGAACAGGCGCCCTGATTGTTCTTGCCAACAATTCTTCTCTTGAATTTATTATTGAAACCGGAGACAGGCTTGATGCTATTATTAACAGAAGGCTTATTGAAAACATTTTTTTTAAAAATGCTCCTCTTCATGACGGGGCTATGGTCATTGCCTATGATAAAATAGTTGCTGCAAGATGCACTCTGCCAATATCTGAGAACCCACACATTCTTCCCTCATATGGCATGAGACATAGAGCTGCAGTAGGTGTTACCGAAATTACTGACGCAAGCGTTATTGTAGTTTCTGAAGAAACAGGTGATATATCATTTGTCAACGATGGAGAGATAAGTAAAATGAACAGCATCAACGAGTTGAGACTTGCAATAGAAAACGCTTACAAGTAAATATGGACGAAAGACTTGAACAAAAACTGGGTTTTGATCGTATTCGTTCAATGACTGAATCAAGGTGTTTCACTTCAAAGGCAAGAGAGCGCGCTAACGGCAACCTTTTCAGCATATCTCTTGCAGATATAGAGGAAGAGTTGTCTAAAAGCGACGAGATGAGACTTATTATTATGTTCGAATCCGGTTTTCCGGATTCCGGATATGTAGATACCTATCCTTTTCTTAAGCAGTTAGAGCATCCATCTTATATACTTGATTTAAACTCACTGGTCAGACTTAGAAGTTCACTCGAAACCATAAGACAGATTGTCATTTTTTTTCGGAACGTAAAAGAGGGTAAATATCCAAGATTGAGAAAAATGGCTGATTCTATTGTTTCTTTTCCGGAAGTTAACAGAAGGATTGACGCAATAATAGACAAGTTTGGAGATATTAGAGATAACGCTTCTTCTGAACTTCAATCCATAAGAAAAAGTCTTAAAGACAAAGAGGGACAGATTTCAAGAAGGATACAGGCTATACTTAAGAATGCCCAATCTGAAGGTTTTGTTGAGGAAGATGTGTCAATTTCAGTGAGAGAAGGAAGAGTTCTGATACCTGTATCTGCATCCAACAAAAGGAAAATACCAGGTATTATCTATGATGAATCTGCTTCAGGAAAGACAGCTTTTGTAGAACCTCTTGAGATAGTTGAATTAAATAACCAAGTCAGAGAATTACATTTTGCAGAGCAGAGAGAAATAGTACGAATTCTTACTGAATTTTCCGATTTTCTTCGTCCTTATTTACCGGAATTACTAAAGTCGGCAGAATTTTTGTCTGAAATTGATTTTTTGAGGGCAAAAGGACTTTTGGCTATTCAAATGCAGGCCGGGAAACCAATAATATCTTCAGAACAGTTAGTTGTTCTTAATAAGGGGAGACATCCAATTCTTGAATCAGCATTGAAAAAGGAGGGTAAAGAAATAGTACCACTATCTTTTTCACTAAGCAAGGAAAAACATATACTTCTAATCTCTGGTCCAAATGCGGGAGGGAAATCTGTCTGTCTGAAAACTGTTGGTTTGCTGCAGTATATGTTTCAATGCGGGTTTCTTGTTCCTGCTTCTGAAGTGTCTGAATTTGCGGTATTTAATGAAATTTTTATTGATATAGGAGACGAACAGTCCATTGAGAATGATTTAAGTACATATAGTTCACATCTTAAAAATATGAGAGACATCCTTTTGCATGCAGATAATCACTCACTTGTACTTATAGACGAATTTGGTTCCGGCACCGAACCTGCGGCGGGAGGCGCTATAGCAGAGGCTGTGCTTGCAGAAATTGAAAAGAAGGGTGTATTTGGAGTAATTACAACACACTACAGTAATCTGAAATATTATGCAAGTGGAAGTAAGGGAGTTATCAATGGTGGAATGCAGTTTGACGTACAGAACATAAAACCACTTTTTAAACTGGAGATTGGCACTCCCGGCAGTTCCTTTGCATTTGAGATAGCAAGAAAAATGGGTCTTCCGGAGGAAGTTGTCAAATCGGCTGAAGAGAGAGTTGGTAATGATTTTGTTGACCTTGAAAAGCATCTTAAAAAAATTGCAAAAAATAAAAGGCAGCTGGATGAGAAACTTGCAAGGATAAAAAACACCGACAGAGTTTTAGAAAGTATAACAGATAAATATCAAAAAGAACTGGAGGATATACAGTCTCTTAAAAAATCAATTATCGAAAATGCCAAAAAGGAAGCAGCATCAATAATTGCAGAAGCAAACAAAAAAGTTGAGCAGACTATTAAAGAGATAAAGGAGAGTCAGGCGGAGAAAGAGAAAACTAAAATTCTCAGGAAGGAACTTGTTGAGTTCAACAATGAGATACAGTCCGAAAATCCTAGTGAGGAAGACATCAGAATTGCGAAAAAAATGGATCAACTTTTGAGAAGGAAAGAAAGACAAGCTGAAAAAAGAGAGGAGAGAAACCGAAAAAACACTGTTTTTATACAAAAAGATCCAATATTGCCGAAAGCAGAATCAGCAGGGTTAAAAATTGGCGATAAAGTCAGGGTTGATGAGGGAGACGTGGTTGGCGAGATTATCAGGATTGAAGGTGAGGAAGTGAGAGTGGCCATAGGAAGCATTATAAGTAGAATTGCAAAGAAACGCCTCAGCAAAATATCCGGCAAAGAATTTGCAAATTTCAACAACAGTTCTGTTAAGAGTTTTGTTGTTGAAGGGAGTTCGATATCAGAAAGAAAATTGAACTTCAAGCCTTCGATCGATGTTAGAGGCCAAAGGGTAGAAGAGGCAATAGACAATGTAACCAGGTTTGTAGACGATGCCCTTATGGTAGGTGTAAATGAAATAACGATTCTTCACGGCAAAGGGAATGGTATTTTGAGAGAGGAACTGAGAAAGTATCTTAAAACAATGGGAGTTGTAGAGAGTCTTAGAGATGAAGATATTCAATTTGGTGGTTCAGGAATCACAATCGTAAAACTTATATAATTTTGTAAAATTAACTCAATAGATATGAAAAAGATTTCGATCATTTTAATGGCAATTGCCTTTTTATTTCTTGCTTCATGTACAGGCAGGGAAAAGGAAATATCCCAAAAAACTCTTTCATTTCTTGATGCTTACTTCAAAACCGACTTTTCTCTTGCAGGAACTTTTTGTACCAATGCCATGGCACTTGAACTCAAGGACAAGTTTAAGAGTATTGATTCGCTTGATCCTGTCATTAAAGAGATGTTGAAAAATCACTCCCGCCTGATACAGACCCAAATACTGGCAGTTGAAAGGTTCAAGAGAGGAGACTCGGCTAGAGTCAGTTATCGTGTGATAATGCCTGAAGGAAAACAATATTTTGACAAATCAATTTCACTTGTCATGGAAGACAAGGAGTGGAGAATATCTAAACTTGGCAAATAGGAGAAAAGGTGCGACTGTTTGATTCTCATACACATTGCGAATTTTCTCCCGATTCGCGCATAAAGATGAAAGATGCTATCGAAAGAGCTTTTCAGACGGGGCTTAGAGGTATTACATTCACAGACCATCTTGATATTGACACTCCGACTCAGGACAGGAGCTTCATGTTCAATCCTGCGGAGCAACAGGTGGCTATTGACAGTTTGAAGAAAAGAGAAGGCATAGAAGTTTTGAAGGGAATTGAAGTCGGACTTCAGCCACACACTCTGGAAAAGGTTGCAGACTATCTGGAGGGGTCGTTTTTTGATCAAGTAATCGTATCTGTCCATTTTGTTGATGGAGTAGACCCATACCACCAACCATATTATGATGGTAAGGATTTGAGAATGGCATATGGGAGATATCTTGACATTATTTTTTACTGTATAACAAAGTACAAAGATTTTGACATTCTAGGTCACTTCGATTATATTGCAAGATATGCACCTTATTGTCAAAAGTCAATGCTTTATGCCGATTTTCCGGTGCAGTTTGATAGAATACTTTCAACACTTGCTTCACAAGGCAAAGCACTAGAAATAAATACGGGGACATACAGAGAAAAAAACGGCAGCAAACCGGTACTTGATTCTTGCGTTTTAAAAAGATTTAAAGAGTTGGGAGGAAAATATGTTTCTCTTGGTTCCGATGCTCACGATCTGGAAAGGATAGGTGAAAATTTTGCCTATTATAGTCACTTGATCAAAGATTGCGGTTTTGAGTATATAACTCATTTCAAGAAGAGAGAACCAGAACTCATAATGATTAAATAATCATCTCGTTATGAAAGCAATGCCTTCTATTCCTTTTTTTCATTTTTCTTTTGATAGTCTTTATATCGACGAGTTATCTTCAGATAATTTATAAATTGTTCTTCAGTTAATACTTTTTTAAAAGCATCTTCAGTCTTTTGATTCCAAATCTTCTGAACTCCAAGATAATTTTCGGATGACTGAATACCTGCCTTTTTCATTCTCTCAAATTCTGCAGACATAGCAATAAAATTGTGTTGCAAAATTGAATCAACATAAAAAAGTTGAGTATCCGTAAGCTTTAATTCTTTTTGCAGATTCTCAGCCTGAATGGCAGCCATCTCGGCAGGACTTTTGGGAGTCTGCTCCTGTTCCTGAGCATATATTTGATGCGCTAATATTAAGAATATTAAACAATTAACGACTTTAAGAACGACTTTCATGACTTTAATTTTATACAAAAATAATATTATCTTTGTAAAAATGACTATTAATGAATAAAACGACCTATTTTACTTCAGTCTTACTATTCTCCTTTTTATCAGTAATTAAGGGAGAGGCATGTACAAATGTTATTATCACCAAGGGAGCTTCCATGGATGGTTCTGTGATGGTGTCATATTCTGCAGATTCCCATCAGTTGTATGGAGAACTTTACTTTGTAAAGGGGGGCACTCACAAACCCGGAGAAATGTTGAGAGTATACGAATGGGATACAGGGAAATACTTAGGGGATATTCCTCAAGTTCCTGTCACATATACGCAAATCGGCAACATGAATGAACACCAGGTCATAATCACAGAAACCACTTTTGGAGGACTTCCTCTCGAAGATACTACAGCTCAAATGGATTATGGTTCTTTGATTTATTTAACTTTACAAAGAGCAAGAAGCGCCAGAGAGGCTATTAAGATCATGACTGATTTTGTAGCAGAATATGGGTATCGTTCAGAAGGAGAATCATTTTCTATTGCTGATAAGGATGAAGCATGGATTCTTGAAATGATAGGCAAAGGGATGAATGTGGTGAATGGTAAAAATGTAAATAAAGGTGCAGTATGGGTTGCCGTTAGAATCCCAGATGGATGTATATCTGCACATGCCAATCAGGCAAGGATTACTACATTTCCACTCAATGATCCTGACAACTGTCTTTATTCTCCTGATGTAATAACTTTTGCACGCAAAAATGGGTATTATAAAGGCGATGATAAGGATTTCAACTTTTCTGAAGCTTATGCTCCTTTGGATTTTGGAGCTATGAGAGGTTGTGAAGCAAGAGTTTGGGCTGCATTCAATATTCTTGGAGGAGGGATGATTGGAGAAAAACCATATACTGCTTATGAAGATTATGCAATGGGATACAATAAAACCAACAGATTGCCCCTTTATATCAGACCAAAGGAGAAGATTACTGTTAAAATGCTTGCCGACGTTATGAGAGATCATTACGAGGGGACAGTCCTTGAAATGACAAAAGATATTGGAGCGGGCGGAAATGAATTGCCCTACAGGTGGAGACCTTTGACATTTAAGGTTGATTCTCTTACATATACCAATGAAAGGGCAATTGCCACACAGCAGACAGGTTTTTGGTTGATTGGACAGTCCCGTGACTGGTTGCCTGATGAAATAGGTGGAGTTCTTTGGTTTGGAGTGGATGATGCCGCCACTTCCACTCTTTCTCCTATATATGTTGGAATTCAGAAAGTTCCGGAATGCTTCAGAGTAGGTAATGGTGACATGATGACCTATTCACCTACATCTGCCTTTTGGTTGTTTAACAGGATTTCAAATTTTGCATATTCCAGATATAACCTTATTTTTCCAGAAATTCGTGCAGCGATTGACAAAAGAGAACGTCAATTGCTTCATAGAATGCCTGTAATAGATGCTGCAGCCCTCACTTTCTATAAAAGATCGCCTGATGAAGCCAGAGAGTTTTTGACAGACTATTCTGTTAATACTGCTCAGGAGATGTTCAATACATGGGTTGAATTTGAAAGACATCTTCTGGTAAAATATATTGATGGCAATGTCAAACGAATCGGGTCAGATGGCCATTTTCTGAATAATGGTTATTCCAAGGCAATTCCTGCACCTCCTTTGCAGCCTGGTTATTCTGAAAAATGGAAGAGAGCAGTCAAAGAAGATGCCGGAGAGAGGCTTAGGGTGAGATAATCTAAATCTGCTGGCATGAAGAGGGAAGGCATATTTGTAATGGGAGCTATTATTGTGGGAGTTGTCTTACAAATAGTTTCCGGGCCTTTCCCTATGGAATTGATAAAATTTCCGGTAAATTTTATTCTTGCGCTTGTTTTATTAATTCTTTCCGTAAAAGGCGGGAAAGTTTTTCGCAAGAGTGTTCATTCACTAAAATTCTCGGTCTTTCTTATACTTTTGTTGACAGTACAGGTTTTGATAATGGGGTTTATGCCTGATAACAGGATTAAAGATTCCTGGCCTTTTGTCATCACCTATTTCTTTATATTGGTTGATCTCGCGATTGTTATTTCAGAACGTTTGAAAAAAAAAGGAAGAAACAGTTCGAGTTTTTTGTTAATTCATGCTGGTTTATTGATTCTGCTGATAGCAGCAGGGTTGGGAAGTTCAGATAAAATCCAACTTTTTTTGAAGGTGAATGAAGGAGAATCTGTCAGGAATGGTTATGACAGATTAACTGGGAAAACATATCGGTTACCTTTCGAAATTACTTTGGAGGATTTCAGCATTGAGTACTACCCTGACAGGTCGATAAAAAGTTACAATTCGTTGGTGACACTGAAAAACAGTGGTAATAAGGCTAAAAAATGGAA
This sequence comes from Bacteroidales bacterium, assembly GCA_018434395.1. Taxonomy (GTDB): domain Bacteria; phylum Bacteroidota; class Bacteroidia; order Bacteroidales; family UBA932; genus Bact-08. The sequence goes on from JAHDPK010000005.1 coordinate 34,537, forward strand.
TATAAGAGTTAATCATCCATTAAAATATAGAAGCTGGTGGATTTACCAGTATTCATATGATTTGGATAAAGGGGCTGACTCAAAGTATGCTGTGCTTCAACTTGTTCGAGATCCTTGGTTGATATTAGCATGGGTAGGTATATCAATATTTTTTGCAGGTGCAGTTACCATGTTTTGGAAAGGAGGAAGGCCGTGATTTGGGATAAATTTATTTATTTTGCTCTAACATCAATTGTATTTTGGTGTGTTGCGCCAGTATTTCTTTATATTGCAAAAAAGAGGATAGCGACTCACTTTCTTATTGGAGCAGGATTGGTTGTATTTTTTTCATTTATTGTTTTGTTGTGGTGTGAAAATGGATATCCACCACTTAGAACGGTAGGTGAAACAAGACTCTGGTACTCTTTGTTCCTGATAATTGTTGGTTATATTATATGGCTTCGCTGGGGTTATAAATGGATCTTGAGTTATTCTGTTATAGTCGCTTCTGTATTTGTGATTATTAATTTGCTTAAACCGGAGATTCACTCTTCCGGTCTTATTCCGGCTTTGCAAAGTTTCTGGTTTGTGCCGCATGTAATTGTCTATATTCTTTCTTACGCACTTATGGGAGCCGCTGTAATTGCTGCTTTTGTTGCCCTTGCCGGAGGTGAAAAAAAAGACGTTGAACTTACTCCACTAATTGATAATCTTGTTAACACAGGCATGGGATTACTTTTGATGGGAATACTTATGGGGGCTGTTTGGGCCAAAGAGGCATGGGGAGATTACTGGACATGGGATCTCAAGGAAATATGGGCTTTTATTACTGCATTGACATATCTCATTTACATTCATCTAAGAAGGATGAACTATAATCGGAAAATTTCTTTTCTTGTGATAATAATTGCCTTTGTGATGCTTATGATCACGTGGCTTGGAGTTGGTTACCTTCCGTCTGCAGGTCAAAGCATTCATACATACTAATGAAAATATTTTTTGATAATTCAGATTTTTTTTAATTTTGCAGCAATTAATGAAGAGATGTTAATAAGAACAAACAACAACGCTATCCATCATCATCATTGTCATCACAGGTGGCAGGTTGTTGTTTCTGTTTATATATAGAAAGATATTCATAGTTATATAAATAATTAGAGCAGAGCTTGCCAGATTTGGCAAGCTCTTTTTTTTTTAAAATAAATATTTGAACATGATTAGACTGGCTGTCCAAGCAAAGGGACGTTTAAATGAAGAAAGTGTGGAACTGTTGCAGGAAGCGGGGTTCCCTGTAGAAATGAGTAAAAGAAAACTTGTTGCAAAATGCGGATCATTCCCGCTTGAAATTCTTTATCTTAGGGATGATGATATTCCTCAGGCTGTATCGATGGGAGTGGCAGACGCTGGAATCGTGGGTTTGAACGAGGTTAAAGAGCGTCAGTTTGAAGTTGGGCAGGTTCATAAGCTGTCATTTGGAAATTGCAGACTTTCACTTGCCATACCAAAAAGTGAGGAATATACAGGAATGGAATATTTTAACGGGAAAAGAATTGCGACTTCCTATCCCAATATTCTAACTGATTTTTTTAGCAGATCAGGTGTAAGGGCAGAAATTCATCAAATAACAGGTTCAGTAGAGATAGCGCCTTCAGTAGGACTTGCAGATGCCATTTTTGACATTGTCAGCTCAGGGGGCACTCTTCTTTCAAATGGATTGAAAGAGGTCTTGACTGTCATGGAATCTCAAGCTGTGGTCATCGCGACTCCAAATATTAATGGTGACAAGAAAGAACTTCTTGATCAGATGATTATTCGTTTTGAGGCAGTTGAACGCAGCAAGGGTATGAAATACTTACTTATGAATTTACCAAAGGATAGGATAGAAGATGTTACAAAAATCTTTCCAGGGATGAGAAGTCCCACTATTCTTCCACTTGCTCAGGAGGGATGGTGCTCACTTCATGTAGTAGTGGCTGAAAGTGATCTTTGGACGCGGCTTGCTGGACTTAAGGCCATTGGTGCAGAAGGTATTCTTGTTTTTTCACTCGAAAAAATGATGCCATGATGAAGATATTAGAATATTCTCAAATTAAGGGGAGCGAAATAATGAATTCGAGAAATAGAGAGTTCAATGATATTATACAGCTTCGAGTATCAGAAATCATAAATCGTGTAGTAAAAGGTGGTGACAAAGCCTTGAGGGAGTTAACGAAAGAGCTTGATGGAGCAGACATTGATTCACTTTTTGTGACAAATGAAGAGCTTTTATCTGAAGGTAATTTATCTGATATAGAGTTAGAGCAAGCATTGAATGTAGCAGCCTCAAACATTGAAAAATTTCACAAAGCACAGATTCCTGTCGATATAGAGGTTGAAACCTCAATGGGAGTGAAATGTTTTCAAAGGTCACTGCCTGTAAGAAGAGTTGGTCTATATATTCCGGGAGGAAGTGCCCCGCTCTTCTCAACACTTTTGATGCTTGCAATTCCGGCCAGGATTGCCGGATGCAGGGAAATAGTCATTTGTACGCCTCCTGACAGAAATGGAAAGGTAAACAATACTATTCTTTATTTAGCAAATAAATTGGGAATAAGTGAAATCATTAAGGTCGGAGGTGCTCAGGCAATTGCGGCTATGGCATACGGGACAGAGAGCATAGGGAAAGTAGACAAAATTTTCGGACCTGGTAACAGTTATGTTTCTTGTGCAAAACTTCAGCTTAGCTGCAAAGTAGCTATTGATATGGTTGCTGGCCCGTCAGAGTTGATGATTCTTGCAGATGACAGTTCGATACCGGAATTTATAGCTGCGGATCTTCTTTCACAGGCAGAGCATGGCAGCGATTCGCAACTATCTTTTCTCACAACCGATAAGTATTTGGCAGAAGAGGTTAACAGGTTGTTAATGCTTCAGTTACCAGAACTTCCTCGCAGGTCAATTGCCGAAATTTCAATAAACAAAGGATTTTCGATAGTATGCAGTAGTGTAGATGAAATGGTGGATTTTGCAAACCTTTATGGAGCAGAACACCTCATTATTTCCATGAGAGAACCATGGAATATTGCTGACCGAATTGAAAACGCCGGAAGTGTTTTTCTTGGAAACTATTCTCCGGAGAGTGCAGGAGATTATGCTTCAGGCACAAATCATACTCTACCTACGGCCGGTTGGACATGCTCAACGGGAGGAATCTCTGTGGATAGTTTTATGCACAAAATAACTCTTCAACAAATTACAAGCGAAGGTCTGGCTGCTTTAGGTGGTACAATAGAAAAAATGGCTGAGGCAGAAGGTCTTACAGCACATAAAAATGCAGTTTCAATAAGATTGGGGAGGATAAATGATGGAGTTAAATAAATTAGTCAGAAAAAACATAAGAGAGCTCAATAGTTATTCTACAGCAAGGGATGAAGAAGGCGAGAGGATCTCGATATATCTCGATGCCAACGAAAATCCTTTCGAGAATGGAGTAAACAGATACCCTGATCCTAAACAACGAGATTTAAAGAAAATTATCTCTTCAATATACAATGTGCCGGTGAAGAATATCTTTGCCGGTAATGGAAGTGATGAGGCCATAGACTTGTTGTACAGAGTTTTTTGCGAGCCAAAGTCGGACAACGTTCTATCTATTTCTCCAACTTATGGAATGTACAAAGTAGCTGCTCAAATAAACGATGTGGAATTTAGAGAGATACTTCTTGAAGATGATTTCTCTATAAATCCTGAAAAAATGATAACTGCAGCAGACAACAACACTAAGTTGATTTTTGTCTGTTCTCCCAACAACCCGACAGGTAATATAATAGATGAAAATTCAATTGTACAGATTGCTAATAATTTTGACGGAATAGTTGTAATAGACGAAGCCTATTGTGAATTTTCCCGGAAGCCAGGGTTTATTGGAAAAATAGAGAGTCATCCAAATATTGTTGTCCTGCGTACATTATCCAAAGCATGGGGAATGGCCGGCTTACGAATAGGATTTGCAATTGCAGATGAAAGAATTGTGTCTTTTCTCTCGTCTGTGAAATATCCATACAATATAGGTTCAGACACGCTTTCTCTGGCTGTGAAGTATCTCAACAGGAGTCCTGCATCAAAGATAGATAAGATAATATCAGAACGGGAGAGAGTTTCGGCTCATTTGGAAAACTTATTAGATGTTGAAAAAGTTTTTCCGAGTGATGCAAATTTCATTTTGGTCAAATTCAAAGACAGTAGTTCTATATATAAAAAACTTGCCGAAAACGGTATATCTGTGAGAGATCGTTCCAACCAGCCAAAATGTGATAATTGTCTTAGATTGACAATCGGCCTTTCGGAGGAAAATAATAAACTTTTGAAAGTGCTTGCAGGAGAGAATCTGAACCAAGATATTAATGAAACAAGAAGAGCATTTATAGAGAGAAGAACAAAAGAGACCTATGTCTCTCTTAAGATGGAATTCAATGGTAATTCTCTATCATCAATTCATACAAGTATACCGTTTTTTGATCACATGCTTGAACAACTTGCTTTTCATTCAGGAGTTTCTATGACACTCAATGTTAACGGAGATCTTGAAGTTGATGATCATCACACAATAGAAGATAGTGCAATTGTAATAGGTGAAGCTATATCTAAAGCGCTTGGAGAGAGAAAAGGGATTTCGAGATATGGTTTTATGCTTCCAATGGACGATTGCATAGCACAAGCAGCCATAGACCTTGGAGGAAGAGCTTTTCTAAATTGGGATGTCAAGTTTGCCAGAGATAGTGTTGGAGGTATGTCAACTGAAATGTTTCAACATTTCTTTCACTCTCTTGCTATTGCCTCTAAATCTACTATTTACATCTCTGCAAAAGGCAACAACGATCACCACAAGGCAGAATCTGTTTTTAAGGCTTATGCAAGGGCATTGAAAATGGCAATTAAGCAGGACGACAATAATTTTGAAATACCAACTACAAAAGGTCTATTATAATAAATCATGACAATAATTATTGACTACAATACGGGGAATCTTTTTTCACTTACAGCCGCATTGAACAGATTGGGCTCGGATTATACAATCTCATCAGCCCCGGAAGAGATTTTATCAGCAGATGCAGTAATTCTTCCCGGTGTAGGAGAAGCTTCAAACGCTTTCTCATCTTTGAAAAAAAAAGGTTTAGAGAAAGTTATCCCCCAAATTAAGGCTCCGGTTCTCGGGATATGTATTGGTATGCAACTGATGTGTGCCTACAGTGAAGAAGGAGATACGAAATGTCTTGGCATATTTCCCAATATTGTAAAAAAACTGTGCGGGCAAGGCATTAAAGTGCCTCATATGGGATGGAATACTGTTCAAATGTCAGATTCCCCACTTTTTGAAGGGATTACAAATGATGCATATTTTTATTTTGTGCACTCATTTGCTCCTGACTGTGGCCAATACACTGTAGCTCGAACAGTACATGGCTTACAATTCAGTTCGGCGCTTTCAAAAAATAATTTTTATGGGACGCAGTTCCATCCAGAGAAAAGTGGAATAGTTGGAATGAAACTTCTGGAAAATTTTTTAAAAATTAAAATTTGATAAAATGGTTAATATAATTCCAGCTATAGATATTATTTCTGGAGAATGCGTCAGGCTCTCTAAGGGAAAGTTTTCTACAAAAAAAGTATATTCATCTTCGCCGGTGGAGGTAGCAAAAGTTTACAGTGATTTGGGCTGTAGAAGGTTGCATATTGTAGATCTCGACGGAGCAAGAAGTAATCATCCTGAAAATCTCAAAATACTTGAACAGATAGCCTCTGTGACACAAATGGACATTCAATTTGGTGGCGGCATAAAAGATGAAAATTCTTTGATTTCAGCCTTGAATGCCGGTGCTTCAAGAGTAATTTGCGGAAGTGTTGCAATTTATGATCCAGAGTTGTTTGTCGAATGGCTTAATAATTATGGTTCTCAAATAGTGATTCTTGGAGCAGATTTTATAGGAGAAAAAATTTGTGTGAACGGGTGGAGAAATGAGACAGACTATACATTAGACGATACTGTTGAGAAATTCTACAAAAAGGGTTTGAAGCAGTTAATTGCAACAGACATTTCTAAAGACGGGATGCTCAGCATTCCTGAATTTTATAAGTATTACAAGCTCAAAGAGCTTTTCCCTGAACTTGAAATTACTGTCAGTGGTGGCATATCATCCATTGAGGATATAATGGGAATCGAAAGTGACAAAATTGATAGTGTCATTGTCGGCAAAGCAATTTATGAGGGAAAAATAAATCCGGAGGAGTTGAAAAGATGTTGGCAAAAAGAATAATACCATGTCTTGATGTAAAAGATGGAAAGACAGTCAAGGGTATAAACTTTTTGGGTTTAAAAGAAGTGGGTGATCCGGTGGAGATGGGAATTAGATATTCAGAAGAGGGAGCAGACGAATTAATATACCTTGATGTTAGTGCCACGCTTGAAGGAAGGGGCATTTTTCGCAATATGGTATCTTCAGTTGCAAAGAACATTAATATTCCATTTACTGTCGGTGGTGGAGTTTCTTCACTGGAAGACGCTTCTGAACTCTTACTTGCAGGTGCAGATAAAATATCTATTAATTCGGCAGCTGTTAAATCACCGGATTTGATTTATCAAATAGCTAAAAGATATGGTTCTCAATTCATTGTAGTAGCCATTGATGCAAAACTTATTGACGGAAAGTGGAGAGTTGTAACTCATAGCGGAACTATTGAAACAAAATTTGAACTTTTTAGCTGGGCAAAACTGGTAGAGGAACTTGGAGCAGGAGAAATTCTTTTTACATCAATGGATCATGACGGCACAGAGCAAGGTTATGCCAGCAACACTCTTAAACAGTTAACAAACAGTCTTTCTATTCCCGTAATTGCATCGGGAGGTGCCGGAAGGATGGAGCATTTTGTGGAACTTTTTGCCAATAATTGTGCCGATGGTGCTTTGGCGTCATCCGTATTTCATTATGGGAAAATTAATATTAACGAATTAAAGAAGTTATTGAAATTAAATAAAATAGAGGTTAGATTATGAAAGATTTTAATGAACTGAATTTTGAGAAAAACGAGAATGGTCTTATTCCTGCAATCATCCAGGACAGTAAAACGCTAAGAGTTCTGATGTTGGGATATATGAGCAAAGGATCTTTGGCCAAGACTCTTGAAACAGGATTTGTTACATTTTTCAGTAGAAGCAAAAAACGATTGTGGACAAAAGGAGAAAGTAGCGGTAACTTTCTCAAGGTGGTTTCTATAGAAGCTGATTGCGATGGTGATACAATCCTTATCAAAGTGGATCCAAAAGGGCCTGTTTGTCACAAAGGCACTCTTAGTTGCTTTGGGGAGGAGAATAGCGAGGGTTTTATTCGCAAGCTGTCAGGAATTATTGAAGACCGCCATGAACAAATGGCCACGGGTTCCTATACTGTTAAGCTTCTATCTGAAGGTAGAGCAGCTATTGCACAAAAAATAGGAGAAGAGGCAGTTGAAACTGTTATTGAGATTATAAAAGGTGACAAAGACAGGATAATTTACGAAATGTCGGATCTTATATATCATTTACTTGTTTTGCTTGAAAATGAGAAGATATCAATAAATGAAATTGAGGATGAACTTTTCAATAGACACAAAATATAGGCAGGTATAACGTTTGCATAATAATTTGTAATAAAAAAGTGCAATAATTGTAAAATTATTTTCTATTTTCGTGCATCTGATAATTTAATCAAATAAAGCATATATGGCACGATTGGAAATTGATGGTAAAGTATTTGAAGTAGACGGAGATGGATTTCTTACTAACCCTGAGGTCTGGAATGAAGAAGTAGCAAAACTTTTTGCCAGAAATGATGGCATTGAAGAATTGACCGACAAGCATTGGGCGGTTATAAACGAAATTAGAAAAAATTTTGAGGAGAAGGGGAATGCACCTATGGTCCGTACTATTTGCCAGAATACGGGGCTTAAACTTCGTGAGATATATGAACTTTTTCCGTTAGGTCCTGCAAGAGGTGCCTGTAGAATAGCAGGCCTTCCTAAACCAGACGGTTGTGTATAGGAGATAGCTTCTTATGGACTGTTATGGTTGTTGTGCCTTAGTTGCATGCAGTATATGTTTTTTCATTTTTCTCTATAGATTTATTTATCTTGTCAGACTTGGTAATCCTAAAGACCTGTCTCAAAAAAGAGGTAATACTTCAAGAGCAATAAAGTATTCGTTTACAGGAGCCATGTTACCTCAAAACAAGGAGTCTGCCTATCTTCATCTTCCAACATATATTGCAGGTGTTTTATTTCATATTGGAACGTTTCTTACTCTTTTTATATTTGTCTGTCAGGTAGTATTTTCTTTTGTCGATATCACAATTCCGCAAATTGTACGGCAAATTGTGGCAGTTATTTTGATTCCTGCCATTATTTCAGGTTTTTCTGTACTTTTTAAGAGAGTCTTTAGCAAGAAGCTAAAGATAATATCTGGTCCGGATGATTATATATCAAACCTTCTGACAACTTCAGCCCAGCTTTTTACTGCAATTTGTCTTGTTTCTCCAGACTCGGCTCATGCTTACTATATAGTTATGACACTATTTTTTCTATGGCTTCCGTTTGGTAAGACCAGACATCTTCTTTATTTCTTTTTTGCAAGGTATCACCTTGGATATTTTTACGGTTGGAGGGGAACATGGTAACATTAGATAAAACTAAGAAGGATAAGGCTATAGACATTCTTCGGGCAGAGTCCGACAGTAAGTTGGTAACGCATCTTAATTCTTGTGTGCGTTGTGGTTTGTGCGCAGAGAGCTGTATGTATTATTTGGCATTGAAAGAGCCAAAATTCATGCCGTCGGTCAAAGTAAATCTGGTAAGTTCTATTTACAGAAGATATTGCACTTTTGAAGGCAAGTTGGCTCCGGCTCTTGTAAACGCAAAAGAGCTTGATGAGAATATGGCAGAAGAGATGATAGATGTGCTTTATGGAGGATGTACGATGTGTGGAAGATGTGTAAAGCATTGTTCAATAGGAGTAGATATACCGTTTTTGGTTCATAAAGGCAGAGAGATGCTTGCCACCATGGGGCTTGTTCCGTTAACTCTTCAATCTACTGTAGATGCCGCTGTAAATACCGGTAACAATATGGCAATTCCCACAGACGAATTTGTAGGTACTCTCAAGTGGCTGGAAGAGGATCTTAAAGACGAGATGCAAGATGAAAATGCAAGAATTCCTATTGATGAAGAGAATAAAGAAATTTTCTATACTCTCAATCCTAGGGAACCTAAATTTTTCCCTCTCTCTATTTCAGCTATGGCAAAGATTTTTTATGCTGCCAATTCAGAATGGACTCTATCATCCAAGTATTATGATGTGACAAATTACGGCTATTTCAGCGGCAATAACGAAGAAGCTGCAATTATTGCACGCCACCTTTATGACGAGATACACAGATTACACGGCAAAAGGTTGGTTTTGGGTGAGTGTGGTCACGGATCAAGGGCAAACAGATGGGAAGGTCCTAATTATCTCAAGAAAGAATATGATTTTGATACGATTACTGTGGTAGAACTTATTGCTGAATATATTAGGGGTGAAAAAATCAAGTTGGATAAAAGTCTTAACAAGGAAGTATTTACAATTCACGACCCATGCAATCTTGTTCGCAATGGAGGTTTAATGGAGGAGATAAGATTTGTGGTAAACAGTGCGGTAGACAATTTGGTAGAAATGACTCCATGTGGCAAAGATAACTTTTGTTGTGGAGGTGGCGGTGGAGCGCTTGCCATGAGTGAGTATAATGAAAGAAGATTAAAAATCGGTAAGATAAAAGCGGATCAAATAGCCAATACAGGAGCGAAAGTAGTGATAACACCCTGCCACAACTGTGTAGATCAACTTATGCAAATTAATCACACATACAAGCTCGGAGTCAAAATTATGACCATTTCTGAAGTTGTGGCAAATGCATTGATAATAAAACAACAATAAAATAAATGTTATGAGTAAACTTATCTATCTCGACAACTCGGCAACCAGCTTTCCAAAACCTGATGTTGTCTACGATTTCATGAACTCTTTTTACCGAACTAAAGGGGTTAGTCCCGGAAGATCAGGTTTTGATGCAGCTCTTGAGGCAGAGGATGTAGTAAATAGCACAAGAAAGATGCTCACTAAACTTTTTAATGGGGGAGCAGATCATAACCGTCTAACATTTAGCTATAACGCCACAGACTCACTCAATTTGATAATTAATGGGCTTGTAGAGAAAGGCATACACGTAGTTACGACTTTACTGGAGCATAACTCTGTACTAAGGCCTCTTTACATGCATCAACAGGCTGGAACCATAGATGTTACTTATGTTCCATTTGATCCGTTAACAGGATATGTTGATCCGGATGATATTAAGAAGGCCATTAAGGAAAACACAAAATTTGTAATTGTCAACCACTGTTCAAATGTTCTTGGAACAATCCAGCCTTTAGCAGAAATAGGTAAAATATGTAAGGACAAGGGAGTGATATTTGTCGTTGACGGTAGCCAGGGTGCTGGAGCAGTAGATTTCGATATGCAGATTTGTAATGCAGATGTTTATTGTTTCACAGGGCATAAGTGTCTTATGGGACCTACGGGAATAGGAGGTTCCTATGTGCGTGAAGGGATAGACATAAAACACACAAGAGCAGGTGGCACCGGAGTACGGTCAGCTTATCCCGGACATCTTGAGGAGTATCCATACAGACTGGAGTACGGAACTCTTAATATTCTCGGAGTAGCTGGTCTTTATGCAGGAGTTAAGTGGATAACAGAGCAGGGCATAATGACAATTCACAACAGAGAAGTTGAACTTTGGGACAAACTTCGTAGAGAACTTCAGCAGATAGAGGGCGTAACCACATATTGTGCAACGTCAAAAGTGAACAAAAACCCTGTTCTTTCGTTTAATATAAAAGGATTTGAAGCAGGAGATGTAGGAACAATGCTTGATGTAGATTATGGCATTGCAGTCAGAACAGGTTTACAATGTGCTCCAAAGGTTCACCAGCATATTGGTACTGCAGATATTCATGGAACAGTACGTATGAGTGTTGGAGCCTTTAATACTGAAGAGGACATAAATGCAGCAATCTCTGCCGTGAAGGAGATTGCAGCTTTGAAGAACTGATTCACGGAAATAAAGCGGAGCTCAGTTCCGAGGGTGTGCAGAAGAAATTTTGTGCACCCTCTTTTTTGTCCAAATTAGTATTAAATATGTTACACAAGTGTAAAAATTTTTATTACATATGTGAAATTTAAAAAGCTAATCTGTTTGTAAATAATAAATATTTATATTTGTAACAGACATTACTTTAATAATCAAAATAAAGAGAAGCATGCAAAGAATTTTAGTGACAGGGGGGGCTGGATTTATTGGTTCTCATCTCTGCAAAAGGCTTCTCGCAGAGGGCAATGATGTTATATGCCTGGATAATTATTTCACAGGTAGTAAGGATAACCTCCTTTCACTTATTGGGAATCCTCATTTTGAGGTAATCAGACACGATGTAATAAACCCGTTTCATGCTGAGATTGATCAGATTTACAATCTTGCATGTCCTGCATCTCCCATTCAGTATCAATACAATCCGATTAAAACCATAAAGACCTCTGTTATGGGAGCCATAAATATGCTTGGTCTGGCAAAAAGAGTAAATGCAAAAATTCTTCAAGCTTCCACAAGTGAGATTTACGGGGATCCTACTGTTCATCCGCAACCTGAATCCTATTGGGGGAATGTAAATCCAATAGGTATCAGATCGTGTTATGATGAGGGTAAAAGGTGTGCAGAAACTCTTTTTATGGATTATCACAGACAGAACAAAGTAAGAATAAAGATTGTACGGATATTCAACACTTATGGTCCAAATATGCATCCCTGTGACGGAAGAGTTATCTCCAATTTCATCATGCAGGCCATTAAAAATGAAGATATTACCATATATGGAGATGGCTTGCAGACGAGAAGTTTTCAATATGTTGATGATTTGATTGATGGGATGATAAAAGTAATGGAAACAGACGATTCATTTATTGGGCCAATTAACATTGGGAACCCTGACGAGTTCTCGATCATTGATTTGGCAAAAAAAGTGACAAGGCTTACAGGTTCAAAATCCAGGATTGTTAAGAGAGATTTGCCGATGGACGATCCCCGTCAACGAAAGCCCGATATTACTCTGGCAAAGAATTTGTTAAACTGGGAGCCGAAGATACAGCTTGATGACGGTTTGGAAAGGACAATTGATTATTTCAGGAATAAAGTTTTTTAGAAATGGATATAAACAATCATGATTACACAATATTAATTGTGGATGATGTAGATGCAAACGTTCTTCTCCTCCGGTTGTTAATATCCAAGGCTGGTTATAAAACAATGACAGCCTTGAATGGCAGAGACGCACTCGAAGCGGTCAATAAGCAAAAGCCCGACCTAATTTTGCTCGACATAATGATGCCTGTAATGGATGGGCACGAGGTGGCGAAAAGATTAAAGGAGACACCTGAATATGCCGATATTCCAATAATCTTTTTGTCTGCTTTAAACTCTACAGAAGATGTTGTTCAAGGTTTCAGATTTGGAGCAGCAGATTACATATCCAAACCCTTTAACAAAGATGAGCTTCTCACGAGAATTAATCATCAGATCTCATTGATTGAGGCAAAGAGAATTATTCAAAGACAGACAGAGGAGCTCAGAAAGACAATAATTGGAAGAGATAAACTTTATTCAGTCATAGCACACGATCTAAGAGGTCCTATAGCATCCATAAGAATGGTAATGGAGGTACTGATTTCAGAAATAAAGCCTGAAAACATTGGAGAAGACATATATGAACTTTTGACAATGGCAAACAGACTTACTGACGACAGTTTTTCTCTTCTCGATAATCTTTTAAAGTGGACAAAGAGTCAGACGGGAAGGTTGAATACTGTTTTTCAGGATAATGTAGATGTTATGAACCTTATTAACGGCGTTGTTGAGGTTCAGAAAGGTGTAGCTGCACTCAAAAAGGTCAAAATAAACATTATTGGTTCGACAAACCGTATTGCAAGAATAGATATTGATATGGCCAAAACTTCGCTGAGAAATTTAATAAGCAATGCCATCAAGTTCAGTTACGAGAATTCTAATGTCGACATAGTTATTGAAGAGGCCGAAGATAGAATAAATATAGCAGTACGGGATTATGGTACAGGAATAAGTCAGGACAATCAGGAAAAGCTCTTTCAGCCCGACATACATTTTACAAGTTATGGAACGGACAATGAGGAGGGATCAGGGCTCGGACTCTTGATTTGTAACGAATTTGTTAGGCGTAACGGAGGGACATTGAAGTTTACCTCAACTGAAGGAGAGGGTTCCACTTTTGTTTTTGACATACCAACTGCCACCAGTTTGGAAAAAAAATAAATATTTTATATGCAAGATAGTATCGATAATCAGAAATATCCTTTACCCGATCTCTCATATTTAAGAGAATTAACGGATGGAGACGAGGATGCTATGAAAGAGATAATTTCAATATTTCTGGATGAGGCTCCTAAGTTAATAAAAATGATGAAAGAGAGTGCTGAGGCGAAGGATCATGAAAAACTCAAATTTGCTACTCACAAATTGATAACCCAGCTAACATATGTTGGTGTAAATTCGATTGTTCCAGAAGTCAAGCTCATAAATTCGGGAAGTGTCAATATGAAAGACTTGAATGAGAGGATAGAAAGAATCATCCTCGTGATTGAGAACAGTATAACTTATTTGAAAGGACTTATTTAAGAACATTTAAATCTGTATGAAAAAGATATTAATAATAGACGATGACAAACTCGTTCGCAAAGTGTTTAAAATGACGCTAATGAAGGAGGGATACGATGTTCTTGAGGCTGAAGATGGTCCTTCAGGATTGCAATTGATACGCTCTGAACAACCTGATTTGACTATTACAGATTATCAGATGCCCGGAATGAACGGTATAGAGGTGCTTGAAGAGATCAGAAAAAGAAAGATGAATATGCCTGTGATCATTCTTACTGCATTTGGCGATGTTGTCTTGACGATTAAGGCGATTCAACTTGGGGCTTACGATTTTCTCGAGAAGCCGGTTTCTCCGGAACTTTTAAAATCGACTGTCAGAAATGCTTTAGAATCTGTAGAGAGAAGTAAAAAACTTGTTGGAGTTATTAAAACCGACGTTTCAAGCGAGAGCATTCTGGACAATAACATTTTGGTTGGAAAAACTCCCAGGATGAAAGAGATTTTCAAAAGTATCGGGATGGTCTCCATGAACAGAGTAAATGTGCTTATTCAGGGAGAAACAGGTACGGGAAAGGAGATGATTGCAAGAATGATACACTACTCCGGAATAACTCGTTCCGAACCCTTAGTGGTTGTTAATTGCAGTGCACTTACTGAAACTTTGCTTGAAAGCGAATTGTTTGGACATGTCAAAGGGGCTTTTACAGACTCAATCAGGGACAAAAAGGGCAAGTTTGAACTAGCAGGAGAGGGGACTATTTTCCTTGATGAAATATCAGAAATATCTCTAAATACGCAGGTTAAACTTTTAAGAGTTATTCAGGAACTTGAATTTGAAAAGGTAGGAGGAGAGACTCCTATTCCAATGAGAGCAAGGATAATTACTGCAACTAATAAGAACCTTGAAAAGCTTATTGAAGAAGGTAAATTCAGGGAAGATCTCTATTACAGGTTGAAAGTATTTACCATTGATATGCCGCCATTGAGGGAGAGAAAAGAGGACATAGGTGATTTGGTTATTCATTTTCTATATAAGCTTAACAAAAGATATAACAGAAATATTACCAAAATAGGTGACGGAGTCATCGAAATGCTTCAGCAACATAATTGGCCGGGTAATGTCAGAGAGCTTGAAAACACAATTCTGCAAGCCATGATTGTTTCCAAGAATAAAGTATATAATTTTATGAAAACAGGCAATCCATACGATAAGAATTCTCTTCATATAAAAAAAGATTATAAGGTTCTTGAAGTTGGTCCAGGGAGTTACCCTACAAAAAGAGCTAATGTGCTGGTTGAAAAGTATCTATATAATAATCGTTACAGAAGGGGAGACTTCAAAATTTATTTACACCAAACTGTTATAGAGGCAGATGCTGTTGAACTGCCTTTTAACAATGACGAATTTGATTATGTTATTTGTAGCCATGTAATTGAGCATGTTGACGATCCGATCAGATTTGCAGCAGAACAGAGCAGAGTCGCAAAAGCAGGATATCTGGAGGCTCCCAGTATTATTGGAGAATTTTTGGCTCCAAAAAAATCTCACAAATGGGTTTCACTTGAAATAGACAATAAATTTGTAATGTTTGAAAAATCAGCTTTACCATTTGAATTTAAGGCTGATTTTGGAGATCTTTTTTTGAACTATCTACCATATCACTCTTTGCCATACAGACTACAAGTAATGACAAGAAATAATTTTAATGCTGTAAGGTATGAGTGGAAAGATTCGATTGATTTAATTGTTAATCCTACTGATGAATTTTTGCAATCCTTTTTTGTTAAAAAATGGGATATATCTATGGTTAGACAAATCTTTCCTGAATATTCGATATTGAAGGAGACAAATAGCACATTAAAGGCTTTTTGTCATTTCATAAAACTGAAGTTAGTAAGAGATTTAGGTCTTATTAAGGATCCAATTTCATTTGAAACTTATAATAAAATGCATGGAGCACAATCCTAAAGTTAGTGTCATAATTCCTGTTTACAATTCTGCAGATTATTTGAAAGAGACTCTTTTGTCGGTTATTAACCAGACTCTTAGAGATATTGAAATCATTGTAATCAACGATGGCTCTACTGATAAGAGTGAAGAAATAATTGAATTTTATCAGAAAGGTGACTCAAGAATAAAATATTGGTTTCAACCAAATCAAGGGCAGTCTATTGCAAGGAATGCCGGACTCGATAATGCAAGAGGAGATTTTGTCTATTTCATGGATAGTGATGACCTTTTGGAGCAAGATGCATTGGGGATCTGCTATAATAAGTGTATCTCTGAAGATTTGGATTTTGTTTTTTTTGATGCAGATGTTTTTTCTGCTAGTAATGCGCAAATTGGCTGGGAATATATAAGAGCGGGGAAAATTACAGAGGAGATGGCCTCAGGAGAGGTGGCTATGGAAAAATTGCTGAATACTAATTTGTTTAGAGTAGCGCCATGGCTTTTCTTTATAAAACGAGCTTTTATTGAGAATTTTAAACTCAGATTTTATCCGGGAATTATCCATGAAGATGAACTTTTTACCACTCAGATGTTCCTTTTGGCACAAAGGGTTGAATATATTTCTAAGGTTTTTTTTCATAGAAGAGTCAGACAAAATTCAACTATGACAACTAGATTTTCAGCAAAGAATGTTGAAGGATATCTGACTGTTATTAGAGAGCTGAGATTATTCGCTGATAGAATAGATAATCACAAAAAGATAATAGTTGAGAGAGAAATCTATTTAATAACAAATTCTCTTGTATATCAATCACATATTTTGTCCGTGAAAGAAAGAAGACTTATAATCCAAGAATTAAAAAAACTTAAATGCCTTGGTCATGCCGACTTTAAAAGCTTGATTGTGATGAGTTTTCCTTTCACTGTTAAAATAAAACCCAAACTCAAGAAATTTTTACTTAATTTTAAAAACATTATGCATCTTAACTGGAGGAATAAATCATGAATACTGGTTTAAGGATTTTTCTGACGCTGATCTTTTTCCAAATATCGCTGTCAGGTGAGATAAAAGCTCAGTACACAATTGATATTTGCCAGAAAAAGGCAGCCGAAAATTACCCTTTAATCAGGCAATACGGCCTTATTGAGAATTCAAAGATGTATGACTTGAAAAATGCCGGTATGGCTTATCTGCCTCAAGTAGCTTTTCAGGCGAAGGCTTCCTATCAATCTGATGTTATAGAAATACCTTTGAATATTCCGGGGATAAATATCGAGGCTCTAAGTAAGGATCAGTATAATGCTGCCGTGCAGGTTGATCAGTTGATTTGGGATGGAGGTATAACTTCTCTTAGAAAATCCGCAATCAGTCAGCAGTCTGAGGTGGAAAAATCTAAAGTCGATGTAGACATGTATGCCATAAAAGAGAGAGTAAGTCAAACTTATTTTGGTATAGTTTTAATTGATAAACAGATAGAACAACTAAATCTTTTGCTGAAGGATCTTGACAGGAATCTCAATAGAATTAAATCTTATATGGACAACGGCTTGGCAAATGAATCTGATATTGACCAGATAAATGTTGAAATAATAAACGCCGGTCAGAAAATGTGTGAGCTTAATGCAGGGCGGAAAGCATATATCTCAGTATTGTCGTCTATGATGGGGGTTGAGCCGGACTTTAAAGCAACTTTCGAAGTGCCACAACATTTAACAGTTTCAAAAGAGATAAAAAGGCCTGAATTGTCAGTAATGGCTAATCAAAGTAAATTGCTCGACATACAGGCAGGAATGGTCAGGTCACAGCTTAGACCTCGATTTGGTCTCTATTTTCAGGCAGGATATGGACGTCCGGGACTTAACATGTTGGAAAATCAGTTTTCTCCATTTTATATAGCAGGTGTTAAGGCTGTCTGGAGTTTAGGTGGACTTTATACAAGAAAAAATGAACTAAATATGATTGATATAAATAAAAAAAGAATTGAGAATACAAGGGATGCTTTCATTTATAACACTAATCTTCAGGTAATTATTCAATCTGAAGAAATCGATAAGATAGCCGAATTGCTTAGGAGGGACGACGAAATTATTTCGTTGCGAGAGAGAATTCTCACTGCTGCTGAGATAAAACAGAGTGAAGGCATTATCTCTGTTTCGGAACTTATGCATGAGATGAATCAGTTGGATGGAGCAAGAGTTACCAGAGCAAGACATGAAGTGGAACTTTTGATGGCCAAATACAATCTTAAAATTACTACCAATAATTAATTAAACAGTTAAGAGTATGAATTGGATTAAAAAATGTGTATTGATTTCCTTGCCTTTGAGTATTGCAGTCTCATGTATAAATAGTAATGACTCTTTTGATGCTTCCGGCAATTTTGAGGCAATTGAAGTAATAGTCTCATCAGAGGCAACAGGGAGGATACAGGAGTTTAATATCGATGAAGGTTCACAAGTCTTAACTGGCCAACAGGTAGGGTGTGTGGATAGTGTACAACTTTGTCTTCAGAAAGAGAGACTTTTGGCAAATATAGCTGCTATAAACAATAGAAAATTAGATATACCTACACAATTAGCAGCCTTTGACCAGCAGATAGATTATCTTGAAAAGGAAAAACTCCGGGCTGAAAGGCTGGTAGCAGCGGGTGTGGGCAATACTAAAACTTTGGATGACATAAACAGTCAGCTTCGAACTCTTCAGAAACAAAGAGAAGCACAACTATCTTCAATGAAGAATGGAAATATAAGCTTGGAAAATGAAATCTCCGGCTTAATGGCTCAGCTTAAACAATTAAACGATCAGATAGAAAGATGCAGAATTGCGTCTCCAATTACAGGCACAGTGATTGGCAAATACATAGAAAAAGGTGAGATAACCGTCACCGGAAAACCGCTTTTTAAAGTTGCGGATCTGGATACAATGATTCTCAAGGCATATATTACTCAAAACCAGCTGACAAAATTAAAATTGAATGATTCTGTTAGAGTCTTTACAGATTATGGAGATGAAGCGAGAAAAGAATACGGAGGTAAAATTATATGGATATCAGATGAAGCCGAATTTACTCCTAAGACAATACAGACAAAGGAGGAAAGAAAAAACTTTGTATATGCAATAAAAGTTCAGGTAAAGAACGATGGCTATCTGAAGATAGGAATGTATGGAGAATTGGAGTTTTTAAACAAAGTAGACTAATGGAGTCGGTGGTAGTCGATAATGTAAAAAAATGCTATGGACAAGTAAGTGCTCTCAAGGGGGTTAGTTTCTCTGCACACAAGGGAGAGATCTTCGGACTAATAGGGCCTGACGGATCTGGTAAGAGTACACTTTTTAAAATTATGACTACACTTTTACTCCCTGATTCAGGAACTGTTAAAGTGGCTGGGTATGATGTTTTGAAAGACTATATTGAAATAAGAAACATAATTGGTTACATGCCAAGTAAGTTTTCTCTTTATAAGGATCTCTCTGTTGAAGAAAACATGAAATTCTTTGCGACTTTATTTAAAACCAGGATTGAAGAGAACTATTATCTTGTTAAGGATATTTATAGCCAGATTGAACCTTTCAAAAAAAGGAAGGCTAAAAATCTTTCCGGCGGCATGAAACAAAAGCTTGCATTAAGTTGTGCTCTGATTCACAAGCCGTCCGTATTGTTTCTTGATGAACCGACAACCGGCGTTGATCCTGTTTCAAGGAAAGATTTATGGACAATGTTAGAGAAACTCAGTGAACAGGAGATTACAATTATTGTTTCCACGCCATACATGGATGAAGCCAAGCTTTGTGACAGAATCGCTCTTATCAAAGAAGGGGAGTTTATGAAGATTGATGCTCCTGACGGAATTGTAAACTCACTTCACAAAAAAGTAATGGCTGTCAAAGGGGAGAATATGTATCTGATACTTAATGTCTTGAGAACATTGTCTGTTGTTGAAATGGCTTTTGCCTTTGGCGAAACTAATCATATAACATTGAAAGATTCTGCATCGGACCTGTTACCTGTGGATATTGTTAGGATGCTCGAAGATAAAGGCTTTAATAATGTTGATGTTAAGGAGATAAGAGCTGGTGTGGAAGATTGTTATATGGTATTGTCAAAAGAGAACATATAAATTATTATTAAGTGTTGCCTAAAGAGACAAATAGAGAAAAAATCATTGAAGTTGTGGAACTTACAAAAAAGTTTGGCAATTTTACAGCTGTTGATCACATCTCCTTTGAAGTATATAAAGGAGAAATTTTCGGTTTTTTGGGGGCAAACGGGGCAGGCAAAACTACAGCAATGAAAATGCTGTGTGCTTTAAGTATACCGACTTCCGGAAGAGCAAGTGTTGCAGGTTACGATATCATGAAGAGGTCCAACATGGTCAAGGCCAACATAGGTTATATGAGTCAACGCTTTGCCTTGTATGAAGACCTTAAGGTTTGGGAGAACTTCAGACTGTTCGGAGGAATATATGGGATGAGTGAAGAAGCAATTGTTAATCAAAGTGATTTTATGCTTGAGAAATTAGGTTTTATGTCAGTTAGAAATTCTCTGGTAAAATCCCTTCCTCTTGGGTGGAAACAAAAACTTGCATTTTCAGTCGCTACATTTCACAAGCCCAAAGTTGTGTTTTTGGATGAGCCTACTGGTGGGGTGGATCCATCTACTCGCAGACAGTTTTGGGAATTGATTTATCAATCCGCCAATGAGGGCACTACAATTTTTGTAACGACGCATTATATGGATGAGGCTGAATATTGCGACAGGGTATCAATGATGGTTGATGGAATAATTGAAGCACTTGATACTCCTGCAGCTCTCAAGGAGAAGAATGGGGTAAGTAGTATGGAAGGAGTATTTCTCAAACTTGCAAGGAAGGCAAAAAGGACAGAAATTTAATAAGATGAAACAATTTTTGATTTTTGTTAATAAAGAATTTCTGCATATTTTCAGAGATCCGAGAACAATTTTAATTTTGTTGATCATACCGGCAATCCAAATAATTTTGTTTGGGTTTGCTTTGACGAGTGATATAAAAAATATAGATATAGCGATTTTTGACCAATCACATGATGCTTCATCAAGACTTATTATTCCTAAACTCTTGAACAGCCCATATTTTAATGTTGTAGCTTCAGTAGATAACATGGATGAAGCCGACAAGCTTTTGCAATCAGGTGAAACCATGGCAGTCATTATTTTTGAAAAAGGACTTGAATCAGATATCATTCGTGAAGGAGCGGGCAATGTGCAAATAATAACAGACGGTTCAGATCCAAACACCTCAAATGCTGTTTCAAGATATCTTCAGGCTAT
The DNA here is from genome assembly GCA_018434395.1 of Bacteroidales bacterium. GTDB lineage: Bacteria > Bacteroidota > Bacteroidia > Bacteroidales > UBA932 > Bact-08. Next base: position 55,560 of record JAHDPK010000005.1, read on the forward strand.
TATTTTGACTGCCCAGAAAGAATTAATAAAGATAGCACCATTGCAGCAAATGTCTTTAACCAATGACAGAATAACCATTATGCCGGAACCTAACATGTTGTATAATCCGTTAATAAAGAGTTCATATAGTTTTGTGCCAGGAGTAATGGGATTGATTCTCATGCTGATTTGTTCGATGATGACATCAATATCGATAGTTAGAGAGAAAGAAGAGGGTACTATGGATGTTCTACTTGTTTCCCCGATGAAGCCTTTAAATATCATTTTGGCCAAGTCTGTTCCATATCTGGCTCTTTCACTTATCAATCTTGCCACTATTTTATTGCTGTCAGTCTTTCTTCTCGGGGTCCCAATAACGGGAAGTCTTTTTTGGCTTTTGATAATATCAATTATTTTTATTTTTGTTGCTCTTGCAACAGGGCTTCTGGTATCATCGCTTGTAAGCACACAAGTGGCCGCCATGTTAATGTCGGGTTTGGTATTTATGGTCCCGGTAATGTTGCTCTCCGGTATGATCTTCCCCATCGAAAACATGCCATTTGCACTAAGAGCTATCGCTCAATTTATTCCTGCCAAGTGGTACATTGTTGCGGTTAAGAAGTTGATGATTCAGGGACTTCCTGTCAGTTATGTATTGACTGAGATGTTAATTCTTTTTGCTATGGCAATATCCTTTATTTTCATCAGTTTGAAAGCATTCAAAATGAGAGTTTCATAATATGTTGAAATACTTGATAGAGAAAGAGTTTAAGGTTTTTGTAAGAAACAGGTTTCTTCCAAAACTTATTTTCATATTTCCTGTTGTCATTATACTACTCATGCCTTGGGCTGCAAACCTTGATATAAAGAATTTGAAAGTAGCTGTTGTTGATGAAGATTTAAGTAGTATTTCCTCAAAGCTTGTTACAAAAATAGATGCTTCCAAATATTTTATGATTGAATGTCGCTGTGAATCATACAAGGAGGCAAAATATCTTGTGGATAATGGAGATATAGATATTGTTATTGAAATACCTCAAAATTTTGAAAAAAACATTATTAAGGAAGGATCAGATAAAGTTCATCTTGCTATAAATGCTGTTGATGCAATGCGGGGTTCTCTTGGAAGCTTGTACTTAACAGAGATTGTGTCTGATTTTGCAGTTCAGCAAAGCATTTCCGGTAATGTGTCAATTATTAATGTAACTACTCAGACCAGATATAATCCCACTATGGACTATAACAAATTTATGGTGCCTGCACTTATTGTTATGATTCTTACTTTATTAACTGGATTTTTACCTGCATTAAACATTGTTTCTGAAAAGGAGATAGGGACAATTGAACAAATAAATGTTACTCCTGTTTCTAAATTTACTTTCGTACTTTCTAAACTTATTCCGTATTGGATTATAGGATTTATTATTCTTACCAAACTTGTAATTTTAGCTCGGGTCGTTTATAATATTTACCCTGTCGGGTCTCTTTTGACTTTTTATTTAATGGCATCAATATTTGTAATTGTCATGTCGGGGATGGGGCTAGTTATATCCAATTATTCAGATACTTTACAGCAGGCAATGTTTGTAATGTTTTTCTTTGTTCTTATTATGAATTTACTCGCAGGGCTGTTTACACCTGTAGATAGTATGCCTGTTTGGGCTCAGATGATTGCTGCAGTTAATCCAATGAGATATTTTATTGAGATCATGAGGATGATATATTTAAAGGGTAGCAGTATGTCAGATTTTAAATGGCAGATAGTTATCCTTTTTGGATTTGCACTCTTTTTTAATTCTTGGGCAATAGTGAGCTATAGAAAAAAGAATTAAATTTTTTTATAACTTTGTTAAAACCTAAAAAACCAAGTGATGAAAAAAATAACTTTTTTAACATTATTACTCATATTTATGAGCAATAATTATGTGGGAGCACAGGCTCCGCCTAAAATTAACTTTTACGGTGTAGATTTTTCCATGGTAAAAGTGTTTGGTGCAAGAGAGACCCCGGACCAGTTTGTCAAAGCTTTTGAGGAGATTAACAGGGCTGTTATTAAGGATTCCAAAAAGTTCCCTTTCACAAACTTTTTTATAAAATATGCACATGAGTTGGATAACTCAGCGGAACTAAAAAGGCAAAGGTTTGACAGTTACAGCAATGTAAATATTGATGAGGCCATTTACAGAAGCCGCGTAATGGACGGGAGCAGCATGAGTACTTATAACAAGCAGTTTAAACTTTCTGATCAAGACATAGCTTCCCTTATTAAATCTTTTAATACTGGCAAAGATACCGGATATGGTGTTCTTTATGTTGCCGAGATGCTTAACAAGCAGGATGCTGTAGGCAGATTTGTTGTAGTTTGTTTTAACGCCAAAACAAAGAGAATTCTTTTTACCGACAGGGTAGAAGGCAAAGCAAAAGGACGCGGATTAGGCAATTATTGGGCGGCTTCTTTGTCCGATATCATGAAGATATGATACTTTAATATATCAAGCTTTCATTAATATAACCGTTTTGCAGAGAGTACCAATCTGCAAAGGAAGTGCCTCCTGATGTGGCCCATTCGGCAAAATGAGTGTAAGCATTATAAATAGCAGCTCTCTCGACAGGATAGTAAGTTTGAGGAATCATTAAACCCCACATCATGCCGTCGATAAATTTAAATACATCTCCGGGATATAGCGATGCTCCATTTGTAAGAGATGTGAGGAACTTGGTTGTATAGGTGTAACCTGGAAGATGAATTTCTCTTCCTCTTGAATTGGCTGTTATGAAGAAATTAATCTTACTTACTGAAAATTTGGATTGAGATAGACCTTCTAAAAATTTTACTGTGACAGCATAATCTGGTGTGTTAATGTGAGCAATATTTGTATCGGTATTTAAGAAGCCACTATAACTTAAGAGGTCTATCTGGCTGTTAAATAAAGGGATAACCGCAAGATTTACATCTGCCTCTGCACCATTAGATGCTGTTGTGAAGAAATTGCCGGATCCTAAAGTTTGTCCTGTAACAGATTGAACCTGTGAAGCCAATACCTGGTCAAGCTGGAATGCGCACCCTAAAACATAGGTACTTCCACTTGCTCTAACATTATAGTCGATTTTGAGTTTTGTCACCAGGTTGGAAGAATTGGAGTATGTGCAGATCCTAAAATCCATCACAAGATCATTAACGTCATAATCCCCTTTGTCAGGCCACAAATCTTCAAAAGCAATTGTACCCCATGTACCCTCGGCCGGAAAGTAAGATACAAAAGCCACATCTGGATCATTATCATCAAAGTCTGTGCCTTCAGGTATTCCATCACCATCATGATCTGATGACCCTCCTCCGGAAATTTGTCCAAGGCCTAAATTACAAACCGTAGCAACTATGTTTTGAGTTTGTGTATTTGAAAGCAATGCACCATTTGAAAATACAGGCGCAAATCTGTCTATTCCATTTATTCCTGAGCCATTTACAAGAGGGGCAAGCACAAAATCAATCTTGCCGCTTACACTGCAAGTTCCTGCCCCAACAGACGAAGTCATACCGTTAGTAAAATCCCCGAGACATTTGAAAAGTGAAAAAGTTGATGAAGTATTATTCAATGAAAGATTATAAACGTCTGATACATTTCCGTCAACTAAAAAGATGCTTTCCCCATTCATATTTAATGTTGTGCTGTTTGGTGTTAGAGATTGGCAGTGGAAAAGAGAACCACTAAACATGTTCACAGTTGTTCCATAAAAAGATACCGCATTCGCAGTTATGTGACAATAATTATTGATTTGAGTACCGGAGGATGTTGTAAAAGTTTTTTCTGCTGCTATCTCTCCATAGTTATCTAAAATATTATTGTTGGTTTGTGAGTATTCCTTGACTGAGATCTTTCCACTGGATGTGTTGGTAACAGTAACTGCAGAGGTAAGATCTAAAGTATATATATTAATGGTACCACTGTTATATAATATTGAGTTGTTTGTAAAATTGAGTGTAGGCTTGAAATGTGGCTTGGTTGAGCTAAGGTTTATAGTGCCAACATTGTAAAATGTTGAAGAATTTGAAAAAGTAACGTTTCTCGCTGAGGTGATGTTTCCTCTATTAATAATGTATGATGAGCCACTTGTTTCCGAATCCTTGTTAGTACTTGTCAGTGACAGAGTTCCGCCGGGAGCAATATATATAGCAGGAATATCAGTAGCAGTTTGTGCAGAAAGAGAAAATTTAGGTATTTCAACAATGCCGCCATCCAGAATAAACAAAGAACCCTGATATATACTGAAATCCGATAATATCAGTTTACCTGCTACGTACAACACAAGATGATTATTCCAGCCATTTAGACCAGTGATACTATTATTTGTAACGCCCGCGGGCAGATAGTAAGCTTTGTATTTGTTGCCATATGCACTGCTTTCTCCGGAATTAAATCCACTTAAAGTGCCACTCGAAGAAGTATTGAGTGTTACGTCAAAATTTGAAGGGATGTTTACCGGAGGGACAGGATCGTCTACAACCATCAGAGGAGCTCCAAAAGAAGCCATGCCTGACTTTGTAAATACAAAATTCAAACTGCTTGAGGTAACGTCAGCGCTTTGAACCGTACTTGAACCTGTTGGGAGTATTTCCTGTATATAGATTGTTTTGGCAGCAACAGGCAAAGTTAAACTAACTGAATAGGGAGATCCTGGTTTTGCTGCTCCCGAGGCTATTAATGCAGACGAATTAAGTAGAGGGGAGTTAAAAATCTTAATAGTTCTTGGTGCAGCATCACTTATACCAGAAACTGACTGCACCTGTATGGAACAGTTTATTTCAGTTACTGTTTTCCAATCAAAATCTGAGGGTATAAGACCCAATGAAGAAGGAATAGGTTTATTGTCTGTTTTAAGATCTACACAACCGTTCAGAATAGCAGAAAAACATAAAAGAACTAATATTGTGGAGATTGCAAAAATCTTTCTCATTTAAATGATTTTTTTATTTGTGCGAAAATATGAAATTTATTTAAATAAAAACAAGTTTTGTTAATAAAATTAATTTAAAATGTTTGGATATTTTAAATTATTTTTTAAATAAGCATGGTCTAACTTGTGCCACCCTTTAGTTTGCTATTATTTAACAATTTGCCCTGTCGAAATAAAATATTTGTTTATTACCATGAGAGCAATGAGTTTTTCAAGCTTATTGTCCAGGATTTTCTTTACATATTCATTGGCATGTAAAGAAATCAGTTCTGCTTCTCGTGGATGGGCAATAAAATAGTTCAGCTTTTCTTCGAGGTCAGAATAATCCTTTTTTATTTCGACATAATGATAGTCCGCTATAAGTTTTCCTTCCATAAACCAGGTTTCGTAAGTTGGTTTTGGCATAACGGCAAGTGAGTTTGACGACATTACCCATTTTAGATTTGAAGCCACATCGTTTCCTTCAATACATAAAATAAATTTATACTTCAGGTGTTCATCAATAGAAATCGGTTTAACTCTCCACTCCTCATGATCTTTAAGATTAGGGTTTATGTTGCCAAGATTGCACTTGGGATGGTTAAAGTACATCTCCCAAAATTTGATCCTATGTGGTTGATCAACATATGCACGTCCAATCAACATGTCTTTTTTTTCTCCGAATTTCAGTCTGTCGTTTACAGTTGTGAAATGGCGGACTTTATCGAGTGGCAGTAAAACTGAATTTGCATTTTCTCCTTCAATAGGCCTGCTTTTTACAAATGATGGGATTTTTGGTACTTCAGTTATATCACCGAAAAGAAAACTTGCTATCAGATTCTTTTTAAAATAACGCATATAGCTATAAGAGTCGAGAACATACGTGCTATTTGGAATTTTACCTCCGATAGGAGTCTTAAGTTTCAGTTCTCCCAGAGGAATTGTTGTGTCACTTTTTATTAAGTCATCTAGCAGTTTTTCTTTATCAAAAATTTCAGGAACAGAGAGCTTGTTGTAATAATTTACTCTGTATGTTACTGCCTTTTTAATTGAGTCATCAAGTTTCTCGTATTTAGCAAGGGCCGGTTCTCTTAACATTCTATAGATTATTCCAGGAGTAATATAACGGACAAAATTGACAGTGTAATATGTTAGTTTACTGTTTTTTCTGTTAGGAAGATGAAGGATTTTCCTTAGTGACTGCATGCCTTTTTTTCCAAAGCTATTAAATGGTTATTAATCTTATTTTAAACAAATTTAGATTCTTTTTTATTCAGTTCATACATTAGTAATTCATTTTTGTTAAATTTAAAAAAAATATAATAAAACTAACAAGCTATGAAAAAGATAATCGGTTTATTTTCTTTGATGTTAATCTGTCTGTTGGCAGGTGCTCAAAATATAAAAGTTATGTCTGGCTCACTTGCTCCTCTTAAGGGTGAGAAAACCGTTTTAACATCGTTTACTTACGATAATTTTAAAGTTGGCAAGATGACCGAGCAAGATTATGTAAGTGATAAGATCAAGGAGCATAACTCGAAGAAAGCTGGTTCCGGAGACAAATGGCATCAAAACTGGATCAATGACAGATCTTCGAGATTTGAACCAAAATTTAATGAACTTTTTGACAAATATTTGAGTGAAAAAGGAATTAGAGTTGCTGATGGGGCAAAATACAAATTTATTATTAACACCGATTTTATAGAACCGGGTTTTAATGTAGGTGTTGCAAGAAGAAATGCAGCTATCAATCTAACATGCCGCCTGATAGATACTTCAGATGGTTCTCAAGTGGCACTCGTTATGATAATGAATTCTTCTGCCAATAGTTTTTCGGGGACAGATTTCGATTCAGGCTACAGAATTCAGGAGTGTTATGCTAAAGCAGGCAGGGAACTGGCAAAGTTTATTATAAAGGAGTGCAAACTGTAGCATCCTGTCTCATCAACATTTAAAGCAATTTTTCAATTGTGGCTGTAGTTTTCAGTCCACTTCCTGTAAGGATTACTAAGACTTTACTGAGTGGAGAGATTTTTCCAGCATATTGTTTTAGTGCAGCTATTGCCGCTGCAGATGTTGGTTCAATGAAAATACCCTGATGTGCTGATTCTTTTAAAGCAACAATAATTGTAGAATCGTCAACAGTGACAAAGTCGCCTTTGCTTTCTGTAACAGCATTTACTATTTGTGTAAGTCTTACAGGCTTGTGTATAGCGATACCCTCTGCAATTGATTTGTCGCTGATTGAATTACAACCTTTTTTACCTTCAACATAATCTTTTAGTGGAGAACATTTTTCACTTTGAACGGCTATTAATTTTGGCATTTTATCAATAATCGATAAACTAATTAGTTCTCTAAGCCCTAAATAAATCCCTAACAGCAGGGTTCCACTGCCAACAGGAACAAATATATAATCCGGAACATCCCAGCCCAACTGTTCAACAGTTTCATATATTACAGTCTTAGTCCCTTGTAAGAAGTATGGATTCCAGGCATGAGCAGCGTAATAGCTCTTTTTGGCCCCTTCGAGGGCAGCATTTGCACAATCTTCTCTGTTCCCTTGAACAAGATGGATAGTTGATCCATAAGCTTTTGCCTGCACAGCTTTACCTGTAGAATTGCCAGCTGGCATATATATGTTGGCTTTAATACCGGCTCTTGCACAATATGCCGATATGGAGCAGGCTGAATTACCAGAAGAGTCTTCAACTATTTCATCTATCCCAAGTTCTTTACATTTAGCGATCATTAAAGCAGCACCTCTGTCTTTGAATGAACCAGAGGGTAACATAAAATCAAGCTTACATAAAACTTTCATTCCCCAAAAATCAGAAGATATCAGAGGTGTATAACCTTCATCGAACGTCACAGCAAATCTTTTATCAACTGGCAAAACTTGACTGTAGCGCCACAATGTCTTTTCATTGGAGAGTAACTTTTTCTCAAATTTTGGCTTAAAAAATAAATCTAAATAACTACCACAATTACAACGCCATATAGGTTCTTCTGTAGAATATTCAGCCCCACAGGAAGGACAAATAAATTTACTATTCATAATATCAAATGGTTATGGTTTCTCCTTCGCTTTTTGCAACAATGACTGCACCTGTCAAATCTCCCCATACATTTACAGCTGAGCGAATCATGTCAAGTGGTTGCTGAACAACAAGGACTAATCCAATTCCTTCTAATGGCAAACCTACTGCATTCAATACTACTGCGAGCATAACAAGTCCTGCCAGAGGAATTCCGGCAGAACCTACTGCTGCAAGAAGACTTGTCAGAACTACCATAATTTGTTGCCCAAATGTTAAATCTATCCCATAGACCTGGGCTATGAAAATAGCTGTAACGCATTCAAAAAGTGCAGTACCGTTCATATTTATTGTATTTCCCAAGGGGAGGCAAAAAGCAGCAATTTTCTGAGAAACTCCTGTTTTACTTTGTATGTCAGGTATTGTAATTGGCAATGATGCGGCAGAAGATGCGGTGCAGAATGTCGTCAGAAGAGCTGTACCCATCTGGCTCATGAACTTGAATGGATTTTTCTTTGTAAATGCAACAAATATTATAGGCAATATTCCAAATCCCTGTATTAAACAGCCTCCGGCTATTATTGCTGCATAGATTCCAAGGCTTCCGAACATATCTCCCAAAGCTTTTGAGTCCCCGGCCTGAGTTCCGATAATTGATGAAACAACGCCGAAAAGACCGAAAGGAGCAAAGCGGATAACCAGAAAGGTCATCTTTATCATCACTTCGTATACGCTGTTAAAAAAATCGGTCATAATAACGCGGCTCTTCTGGGAAGAGAGTGTAATGAATATTCCAAACAGAATTGCAAAGAAGATTACAGGCAGCATATTCCCATCTGCCATGGCCTTAACAATATTGGTCGGAACAATATTGACAATCTGATCAATTATTGATACTTGAGTAGCTGCAATTGATGTAACCTCTTCCTTTAAGTTAAGTTCCATTCCGAAACCAGGTCTGAAAGCATTAATAAGTGAAAGACCTAAAATGCAGGCAATTATCGTTGTAAACAAATAATATAAAAGGGTTTTGCCTGCAATTCTTCCAAGATCTTTAGTCTCTCCAATGCTCGAAACTCCCATAATGAGAGCGCTGAAGACCAATGGGATAACTACCATCTTGAGACCATTAAGAAACAGGTCACCCAGCCATTTTGTGTAGATAGTATATTCGTGTCCGAAAATACCCAGCAGAACGCCTAGACAGATACCTATCAAAATCTGCCAATGTAAGGCGAGTTTAACTTTTTTGCCCATATAGTCTGATTGAAGTTTTTATAATTAAATAGATAAATTGGGTCACAGAGATCTTAATTGGCAAGTTTGGTGGTATAATATTTTTTGAAGTCGCTCCATCGGTAATAAGGAGCAATATCACTTTTTAAAGGTATCTTAACTTCTTTTTCGCAGTGAAGGATTTTAACCAGGATTTCCGGATTCTTACTGCTTCTGTAAAATATAATTTGCAGATTTGCTCCCATGGGACTTACCTTAAAGTCACTCCATACTTCGCTGATTTTTTCAGGATCATCTGTGGCTACATTCATGCCTTCTATATCCATAAGAGCAAGTAGCGGAATAATATAAGAATCGTGTCCAAATCTCAGATCAGCAGATACACCATGCCCTTTTATGGCTTTTTCGGCACAGTCGAGTATATCTTTGAGAAGCAGTTTGGAACTGTCTTTTGCTACTTTGCCATTTACGTTTGAAGGGCCACATGCATAGTATGTAGACATATTGTTTGCCTGCCAGAGATAAAAAAGCTCGTCTTTTGTAAAAATGTCAAAGAGGGTAAAATCAAGGTCGTCAACGCATGGAATATCTGTAGCTATAAGGTGAATATTTCTCATAAATGTAACAGGATTGTCCACAACATTATGAGCATAGGTCATATCATTAAACAATGAATTAAGAAATGTGTCAAAATTAACATGCTTGAGAAGAAAATTGTTGACAATTTTTGAAATGGAATCTCTGTATACTTGAGTATAACGGTTGTTTAAATAGTAATTTCTGTCAGATGCTTCTCTTATTGTTTCAATTTGTGGATTGAATTCCTTAAGCTTTTCGTTATTGGCAGCCATGCTCAGAATACATCTCGGTACAACTGTAGAACGACTGTATATTGTGCATTTTTTACCATTTTGTGTTGAAAAAACTTCAGGGAAAGAGTCAAACATCCTCTCTGCTATTGCTCTGTGTTCTTTAGCACCGAGTTGTGAAAGATCTCCATATCTTTTCCAAGCATCTTGTGCGGCTGTATTAATTCTTTGGTATACACTTTTTCCAAGCTGTGTCAATTTGCTATCATTGTGTGCTTTGGCAAGTATGGAACGAGGGTATTCATATGTTTCTTGAGTTTGAATCCATCTTGAACCATGTCTTCCATAGTGACTTATGTAAAACGGAGTATAATCTTTTGGAGCAGGTGTCTTGGTTGTTTTAACATAGTTGTAAGGTTGGTAAATGCCACTTGCATACTTGATATTACTTAGAAACTCTTCTTTTGTGGTTTGAGACAATAATAATTGTGGAATAAGCAGAATTGTAAGACTAAGAATTAGATAGAATCGCTTCATGATATACTGAGAGTTTGTTTATGATTATTTGCCTATAAAGATAATTTATTTCTTATTTTGAGTTAACATAAAAAAAAATTTCTAACAAATTTGGAACTTTCCAATAATAAATTTTACTTTGCAATAAAAAGTACTTTTAATGGAAAAGATAAAAGATTATGCAAAGGAAATAACAGAGATACGCTCGATGATGGAGCGATCCTCAAAGTTTATGCTTTTGTCCGGATGGGCAGGGATTATTGCCGGTTTAATTGCTATTGCAGGTACGTTTGTGGCTTTTAAATTTTTGCACTTTTCTTCCTCAACAATATTTTGTGAAGCCAAAATAAGCGTATTATGGTTGGCTTTGGCAGTTTTAACAACTGCCCTTACAGTTGCTGTTTACTGTTCCTACAACAAAGCTGTTAAAAGAGGTGAAAAATTATGGAATCCTACTACGAGGCGAATGCTGTTGAGTCTTTCAGTTCCACTGATTACAGGTGTCTTGATTATCATTGTTTTGATTATTAATGGATTAAACGGGTTAATTGCACCTTTTACTTTGATATTTTATGGTCTTGCACTTTTTGGAGGAGGATATCATACATTGCCGGAGGTAAAAGTTCTTGGTTTGGTGGAGATATTCCTGGGAATTGTTGCACTATTTATAATAAAATATGCTCTAATTTTTTGGGCAACAGGTTTTGGCCTGGCACATATTATTTACGGGATATATATTCATTTAAAGTACGAAAAGTGATTTCTAATGCAGGTTTTCATAAGGCTTTTGAGAGTCGGGTGAGGCTTGGAATCATGTCTGTTTTGGCAGTCAATGACAAGCTTGATTTCAACTCTCTTAAAGAGTATCTTGATGTTACCGATGGTAACCTTGCAACTCACATTAAAGCTCTCGAAAGAGAAGGGTTTATAGGCGTTGAAAAGTTGTTTGTTGGCAAGAAGCCAAATACGCGTTATTTTATGACACAAAAGGGCAGGCAGGCATTTAAGGAACATTTGCATGCTCTTGAGAAATTTATTGAAAATAATAAAAAGCAATAATTTTAAATTAATGGAATCAACAATGAAAGAAGAGATTCTTAAACATCTGGATGATGCAAAGGATCTTGAAAGACTTTATAGAAGTAATGGTTCTCTCTTTAAAAGAGAATTTATGGCGATCTATTCAGAGATAGGAGAAAGTCCTATCGCAAAGTCCTGGTACGAAAGACTGACATATGAAAGTGAGTTAATAAGCAAGGGTAATAAAAAAGAATTGCTTGTTGTCGTGTTGCTAGCTTTAGTTGCAGGTTTGATAGTAAAATTGAATGCAATTTTGGGTATTGATGAGGAGTTTTATTACTCACGAAATATCGGCTTTGTAGTTTTTCCTGTATTGTTTGCCTATTTTGCATGGATAAACAGATTGTCTCTGAAAAAAATTATCATTTCAGGATCATTTTTTGTGCTGTTAGCAGTGTTTATTAATCTATTGCCTAATAACCAGTCAGATACAGTGATTCTTGCATGCATTCATATGCCGTTATTGTTATGGGCGTTACTTGGTGTTGCTTTTGTCGCAGATGTGGAGGACAGAAATACAAGAAGCCTTGCCTATTTGAAATATAACGGGGATTTGGTGGTTATGTCCACGTTATTAATTATAGCCGGAATGATTCTCAGTCTTGTGACAATAGGACTTTTTGAATTGCTTGGAATGAACATAGAAGACTTTTATATGGGCAATATAGGAAGAGTAGGATTTGCCATAACACCTATTGTCGCAACATATTTGATACAAAAAAATCCACAGTTAGTGGGTAGGATCTCACCTGTGATTGCAAGGATATTCAGCCCTCTTGTGCTGATCATGTTAGTAGTATATCTGGTAGCAATTGTTTATTCAGGGAAAGATCCCTATAACGACAGGGCATTTCTTCTTATTTTCAATGCTTTGTTAATAGGGGTTTTGGCTGTCATATATTTTTCAGTATCAGAGTCCTCTGGAAATCCTGTCAACAAATTAAGGATATGGATTTTATTTTTGCTCTCTGCAGTGACTATTATTGTCAATGGCATAGCACTCTCTGCCATACTTTTCAGGATATCGGAATGGGGCTTGACTCCTAACAGAACCGCAGTTTTAGGTGCAAACACTCTTGTTCTTGTAAATTTGATACTGGTTGCCGTGCAACTAATTAAGGTAATTTCAGGTAAAAGTAATATTGACAGGATAGGGATTGTTATTTCGCGCTATCTCCCGGTATACATCATATGGGCAGCAATCGTAACATTTGTGTTCCCACTTTTGTCACAACTCGGAATTGGTTTTTAAACATTCAAAGGAGCGTAAAAAATCTTAATTTTTAGAAAAATTAAAAGGGGGTAAAAAAA